>NZ_QAJJ01000002.1:383944-705491 GCF_003852455.1 Rhodococcus sp. KBW08 | reverse complement strand
CGAATAGCTTTCGCAAGACAACTCGGGCCCCGCAGTCGAAAGACTGTGGGGCCCGAGTGCGTTACGGCGCTTGAACGACGACGGTTCCGCGCATCTCGGGATGCGGTGTGCAGGTGTAGTCGTAAGTTCCGGGTTCGGTGAACGTGTAGGTGTAGGTTCCCGATTTCTTGAGCGGACTGCGGAGTTTGCCCTTCGCGTCGCCGAGGCCGTTGACGTCGTGGGCCATTCCGTTGTCGTCGAATACCCAGGTGACGGTGTCGCCGACGTTCACGGTGAGGGAAGTGGGGGAGTACGCCATCCCGGAGATGGTCACCACGGGTCCGCTCGCCGTCGTTTCGGCCGCAGATGGTGTGGTGTCTGTGCTGGAACTGCACCCGACCAGACCGAGGGCGAGGACGAGTCCCGCGATTGCCGGGCGAAGACGTGATTTCATGGTTCCGAGGGTAGCGACGGCAACTGAAGGGTTCCGACATGCGTGGGTACTACACAGCCGATCAGGTGCGAGCAGCGGAGGCGCCGCTGCTCGACAAGCTGCCCGACGGGGTGCTGATGCGTCGAGCGGCCTTCGGCCTTGCGCGAGTCGTCGCGGTCGAATTACGTTCCCGTACAGGATCGGTCGCGCATCGGTCGGTGACGCTTCTGGTCGGTACCGGCGACAACGGCGGTGATGCCCTGTGGGCGGGTGCGTTGCTCCGCAAACGAGGTGTGAGCGTGCGGGCCGTGTTGCTCGATCCGGCGCGCGCTCATCGGGCGGGCCTCGACGCTCTCTTGAAGGCCGGTGGCCGAGTCGCTGCCGACGTCGGGTCGCCGGATCTGGTGATCGACGGCATCGTCGGGATTTCCGGGCACGGCGGTCTGCGGCCTGACGCGGCTGAACTCGTCGGCCAACTGGATGCACCGATCGTGGCGGTCGATCTTCCGAGCGGCGTCGACGCGAACACCGGCTCGGTGGACGGCCCGTCGGTGACCGCTGACGTGACGGTCACATTCGGCGCGCTCAAGCCCGTACACGTACTCGCGGCTCCGTTGTGTGGTCGTGTCGAACTCGTGGACATCGGATTGAACGTCGGCGAACCCGAGTTCGGTTCACTCGATCCGGCGGAGGTCGGTGCGCTGTGGCCGGTGCCCGGCCCGGGGGACGACAAGTATTCGCAGGGTGTGGTGGGCATCGTTGCGGGAAGTGAGCAGTATCCCGGCGCGGGTGTGCTCTGTACCGGCGCCGCGGTGACCGCCACTTCCGGCCTGGTCCGCTACGCCGGGCACGGCTCCGCCGAGGTGCTCGCCCGGTTCCCGGAAGTGATTGCCAGTGAGACGTTCCACGCCGCGGGGCGGGTTCAGGCCTGGGTGGTCGGCCCCGGCATGGGTACCGACGACGACGCCGCGCGGCTTCTGGCGTCGGTGCTGGCTACTGATGTACCCGTTGTTGTCGATGCGGACGGACTCACCCTCCTCGCTCAGCGTCCCGAACTTGTCGCAGCCCGCACCGCGCCGACATTGTTGACGCCCCACGCCGGCGAGTTCGCACGATTCACACCCCTGGGCGACGACAGAATCGCGTCCACACGTGCTCTCGCCGAGCGCCTCGGAGTCACCGTTCTGCTGAAGGGCCGTACGACGGTGATTTCGGATCCCGGCGGTGAGGTCCTGGTCAACGACGCCGGCGGCTCCTGGGCGTCGACCGCAGGCTCGGGCGACATCCTCTCCGGTGTGATCGGCGCGTTGCTGGCGGCGGGACTGAGCCCTCTCGAAGCCGGGGCCGTCGGGGCGCGGGCTCACGCATTGGCTGCGAATATCGCCGCTGCCGGCGATCAGAGCGATGTCGCCGGAGCACCGATTTCGGCTTCGCCCCTGCTGGGAGGTCTGCGCGAGTCGGTGCGTGTGCTTCGCTCTTTTGCCCTTGATTGAGGGTGTTCAAACCCGAACACGTGTCCGATTCTGCGTGGGTGGCAGGATTGTCGCCATGACGCTTGCCCAGGGAAGAGCACCGAAGGAGCCTGCCGAGGGGAAGGCGAGCCGACTCGAAGACGCAGTAGGGCCGCAGACGGAGGCAGTCGTCGATCTGGACGCGATCGCGCACAACGTGCGTGTTCTGCGTGAATTTGCCGGGGACGCCGCGTTGATGGCGGTCATCAAGGCGGACGGATACAACCACGGCGCAGTTGCGGTGGCGCGGACGGCGCTCTCGGCCGGAGCCCGGGAACTCGGCGTCACCACCATCGCGGAGGCATTGGTTCTTCGCGAGGCAGGCATCACCGCTCCCGTCCTGGCCTGGCTGCATGGCGTCGACGCCGATTTCTCCTCGGCGATCCGATCCGATGTCGAGATCGGCGTGTCCTCGCCGCGACACCTGGCTGCTGTCGTCGACGCGGCACGGGTTCTGGGACAACCAGCGACGGTGACGCTCAAGGTGGACACCGGTCTCAATCGCAACGGCGTATCGAGAACTGAGTGGCCGACGATGCTCGACGACCTCGCAACTGCCCGGGACGAGGGCACGATCAGGCTGCGCGGAGTGTTCTCCCATCTTGCGCACTCGGACGAACCGCATCACGACGTCATCGACATGCAGAAGCAGCGTTTGATCGACGCGGTTGCCGACGTCCGCGCTCGCGGATTCGAACCCGAAGTGGTTCATCTTTCCAACTCCGCCGCGACAGTCACCCGGCCTGACCTGCAATTTGACATGGTTCGGCCCGGAATTGCGATATATGGATTGTCTCCGGTGCCCGAACTCGGAGATTTCGGTTTACGACCGGCGATGACGCTGCGAGCGAAGGTGATTCTGGTGAAGAAGGTGGCCGCCGGAGAGGGCGTCTCCTACGGGCATCAGTGGGTCGCACCGCACGACACCACTCTTGCGCTCCTTCCCGTCGGCTACGCCGACGGTCTGTCTCGTTCACTCAGCGGCAAGTTCGAAGTGCAGTTGGGCGGTAAGCGTCGCCAGGCCGTCGGGCGGATCTGCATGGACCAGGTATTGGTGGACCTGGGGCCGGACGGCGACGGAGTTCGCGAAGGTGACACCGCGATCTTCTTCGGCAACGGCGATCACGGCGAACCCAACGCGCAGGCCTGGGCCGACGTACTCGACACGATTCACTACGAGGTCGTGACCGGAATACGTGGACGCACTGTGCGTACGTACATCGGGGGAGAGACGTCATGAAGACTGCAGGAAAGATGAGCATTCTCGGTGGCCTGCTCAGCGCTGTGGCGCTCGGCTCGATGGCCGGCGTGAATGCATTCAAGACCGCGACGCGTCCGGGCCGGGAAATCTACGCGGACGAGGACTTCGACCTGATGACGCGCGACCGCAAGAGCACTGTGCGCACCGAGGACGGTGTCGAGCTCGCAGTTCGCGAAGTGGGGCCGGATGACGCTCCGCTGACAGTCGTTTTCGTGCACGGGTACTGCCTGAGTGCGCTGTCCTGGCATTTCCAGCGCCGCCAGCTCGAAGAGCGATGGGGCAACACGGTTCGAATGGTGTTCTACGACCAGCGCGGACACGGAGATTCGGGCATGCCGCGTTCGAAGAGTTGTACGGTCTCGCAGCTGGGCCGCGACCTCGCGACTGTCGTCGAGGCCAAAGTGCCCAATGGACCGATAGTTCTGGTCGGTCACTCGATGGGCGGCATGACGGTGCTCGCGCTCGCCGGTCAGCGACCCGAATGGTTCGAGGGACGAGTCATCGGCGTCGGGCTGGTCGCGACGACGGCGGCCGGGCTGGCCGAGACCGGTCTGACCCGTAATCTGCAGAATCCGATCATCGACGGGTTCCGGTTGGCAGTGCGCACCTCGCCAGGAGTGGTTCAGCATGCGCGCGGCGCTGCGCGAGTACTGATCACGCCGATCCTGCGTGCGGCCTCGTACGGCACCGATGTCAGCCCGCGGCTGCATGAACTGTCGGACGGCATGCTCGACCGGACCTCGGTCGTGACCATCGTCAATTTCTTGCGGACGTTGGAACTGCACGACGAGTCCGCTTCCCTCGAGGTCCTCGCGAACACACCGGCAGTCGTGATCTGCGGCGATCAAGACATGATGATTCCGTTCATCAGCTCGAAGCGTCTCGCTGCCGATCTCCCCGAATCCGAACTCGTGAGAGTTCACGGGGCAGGCCATCTGGTGCAGCTCGAGTTCCCGGCGATCGTGACGGACGCAATCGACAAGCTCGTGCAGCGAGCGCAGGTAGAAGAGCGGTCCGATGTCGGCTGAGAACTCCACTGGACTTCCCGTGTCCGGACAGATCACGTTGGAAACGGCCGAAGATACCGAGGCTTTCGGCCGACGCTTGGCGGCGGGACTTGTTGCCGGCGACCTGGTGGTGCTGGACGGGCCACTCGGGGCAGGCAAGACCGCGTTGACTCGCGGAATCGGAGCCGGTCTCGGGGTGCAGGGCCGGGTGACGTCCCCGACGTTTGTCATCGCTCGCGAGCATCGTCCAGGTACCCGCCCCGGCGGCGGAGTTCCTGTCGGCATGATTCACGTCGACGCATACCGGCTGGGTGACAGCGGACCGCACGCGCTCGATGAACTCGATGCCCTCGACCTCGACACCGACCTCACCGATGCAGTGGTGGTGGTGGAATGGGGTGGTGACGTCGTGGAAAGGCTCGTCGAACGACACTTGCGAGTGCAGCTTCATCGGGAACCTGAATCGGATGTGCGGACGGCCAGCTGGATCTGGACGTCGTGAAACGGCGTTTGATGTTCCAGACGTCGTGACCCTCCCGGGCCGGAAGTAGTTCTTCACGTGCGGGTACCCTG
The DNA here is from genome assembly GCF_003852455.1 of Rhodococcus sp. KBW08. NCBI lineage: Bacteria > Bacillati > Actinomycetota > Actinomycetes > Mycobacteriales > Nocardiaceae > Rhodococcus > Rhodococcus sp. KBW08. The sequence continues at coordinate 700,727 of NZ_QAJJ01000002.1, read as the reverse complement.
AGAAATCGTGCTTGTTCTCGCAATTGACACCTCCACTCCGGCAGTCACTGCCGGAGTCGTCTCCCTGTCGGCTCCGTCTCCGAACACAGAGTCTCCGGACGCAGTGGAGACGCTTGCCGTGCGTGTCACGGTCAATCCTCGTGCGCACGCCGAGGTGTTGACCCCTCACGTCCTCGAATGCCTCGCCGAGGCAGGGATCACTCCGGCAGAGTTGAACGCCGTTGTCGTGGGTGTCGGGCCGGGGCCGTACACCGGGCTGCGCGTCGGCATGGCGACAGGCGCTGCCTTCGGTGATGCACTCGGTGTTCCCGTGTACGGCGTGTGCAGTCTCGACGCCATCGCGGCTGCGGTACCGACCACACAGAGCCTGCTCGTCGTGACTGACGCGAGGCGTCGCGAGATCTACTGGGCGCGCTATGCCGGAGGGGTGCGCGTCGAAGGACCGGCTGTGAATTCCGCCGGCGACGTTGATCCTTCGCCTTCGACGCTGATTGCCGGATCCGCTTCGCACGTGGACTTCTTCGATCTGCCCGTCGACCCGGCGGAAACACCGTCACCGGCCGGGTTGGTGACAGTCGCTGCTCGCGAGATTCTGGCCGGCTCGGTTCCGGCCCCGCTGGAGCCGCTGTACCTCCGACGCCCGGACGCGAAGACCCTCGCAGAACGTGGCAAGTGAGACAGAGCAGATGAAGTACAGCATCGAGCCGATGAACGTCGATGACGCCGAACGGTGCGCGGAGTTGGAACGCGCGTTGTTCGCGGGCGACGGTCCCTGGAGCGCGCAAGCATTCGTTTCGGAACTTGCCGGCGCACATAATCATTACTTCGTTGCCAGAGAACCAGACGGTCACGTCCTCGGATACGCCGGAGTTGCCTTGTTGGGGGCGTCGCCGAACATGGAGGCCGAGGTTCACACCATCGGTACGGATCCCTCGACTCAGCGACTGGGAATCGGCGGCGCGTTGCTCGATGCGCTTCTGGCCCTGGCGGATTCACGGCAGTGCCCGGTGTTCCTGGAAGTGCGCACCGACAACGAGCCTGCCATCGCGCTGTACCGACGCGAAGGATTCGAGATCGTCGGAACGCGAAAGAAGTACTACCAGCCCAGTGGGGCAGATGCGTACACGATGAGACGGCCTGCCGTGCTCGGTGTCCGCGAAATTGAGGAGCAGCAAGCATGATCGTCATGGGTGTCGAAAGCTCTTGCGACGAAACAGGTGTCGGCATCGTTCGCTGGAACGGTGACGGAACCTGCGACCTGTTGGCCGACGAGGTGGCATCGAGCGTGGATCAGCACGCCAGATACGGGGGAGTGGTTCCCGAAGTGGCCTCACGGGCTCACCTCGAGGCGATAGTACCGACGATGCGCCGCGCTCTTGCGGCCGCCGGTGTCGAGAAGCCCGACGCACTCGCCGTCACCATCGGACCCGGCCTGGCCGGCGCGCTGCTGGTCGGTGTCGCCGCAGCGAAAGCCTATGCGGCAGCATGGAACATCCCGTTCTATGCGGTCAATCATCTCGGTGGCCACGTCTCGGTGGACACTCTCGAACACGGTCCGTTGCCCTCGTGCGTCGCATTGCTGGTCTCCGGTGGTCACACGCACCTGCTTCACGTCGAAGATCTGGGCAAGCCCATCGTCGAGCTGGGAACGACTGTCGACGACGCCGCCGGCGAGGCCTTCGACAAGGTGGCCAGACTGCTCGGACTCGGCTTTCCCGGCGGACCGGCACTCGATGCTGCAGCGCAAGAGGGAGATCGGAACGCAATCGCCTTCCCTCGCGGCATGACGGGGCTGCGCGATTCGCGGCACGACTTCTCGTTCTCGGGACTCAAGACGTCCGTCGCCCGCTATGTCGAATCGAAAGAGCGCGCAGGCGAGACCTTTTCGATCCCGGACATCGCCGCCTCGTTCCAGGAAGCCGTTGCCGACGTCCTGACGATGAAGGCAGTGCGTGCAGCCAAGGACGTCGGGGTCGACACCTTGGTCCTCGGCGGCGGCGCCACGGCCAATTCACGTATTCGCTCACTCGCCGAGCAGCGCTGCGCCGAAGCCGACATCACGTTGCGCATTCCGAAACCTCGACTCTGCACGGACAACGGCGTGATGATCGCTTCGCTGGCCGCCCACCTGATCGGAAACGGCGCAGGCCCTTCGGAATTGAGTGTCGCCACGGACCCGGGGCTGTCGGTCTCGATCAGCCAGTTGATGCGCTGAGAATCGACCGACCGAGAATCAACCGACTGGGACCGGTTCCCGATCCGGTGTGGTCGCGGGACCGGTTTCGGGCATCGAGGTATTCGGTTCACCGGGCTTAGTCGTCGGATCACCACCGCCGGGGGTCGTGATTTCGGTTTCGGTGGAACCGCTTCCAGGGTTTTCCGGCGTCGTCGGGTTTTCTCCGCCGCTTTCGCCCGGGCCGATGCCGCCGCCGGGGTTCGCCTCGGTCGGATCGACCGGAGGCGTCGCCTCGGTGTCCGGGAGCGTCGGCCACCACGCCGGTGGATCGGGCAGTGTGACCCCCGGGATGGTCGGCCAACCCGGTGAGGTTGGTGTGGTCGTCGGCGGCGTAGTTGTCGTCTCGGTGTCCGGGATCGGCGCAGGCGGAAGTGTGTACTGATGTGTTGTGTACGAGTGCGTGTCGTACGGCTGTGAGTCGAACGGCGTTGTGGGATAGCCGTACTGCGGGAACGTGCTGCCTGCTACCGAAGGCAGAGGATCATGCGAGGGGATGATCGTCGATCCGGTGCTCGTCGTCGCTTCGGGGCTCACCGTCGTCGTGGTCGAACCGGTTCCGACAGGCGAGACCGCGGTGTCGTCGGTCGGCACCAATTCCTTTGCACCGTAGCCGAGTACCAGTCCGCCGACCACGAGCGCACCGATCAAAGCGCCCGAGACCTTGGCGGTGGATCCGGAGCGCTGGTCACTTCCGGAGCCCAGCAGGGGGAAACGAATTGCGGTGATCGAATCTGCCAGGAGTGCAGCACCTTTGGTTGCCGCAGTCTCGGGCTCGACGATCTCGACCAGTGGGAGATCGACGGCAGCGGCGACGGCGGACCGCACGGCCGGAATGTGTGCGCCACCGCCGATGAGCACAACGGCTCCGACGGGCCGCGGTGAGCCGTTCACGACTTCACGGATGAAGGTGACGGCGCGCCCGATATCCGGGGCGATGATGGCTTCGAACTCGTCGCGCGTGATTGCCATGGCGTCGACGGGAAGGTCGATGGTCACCTTGGTGGCAGTGGACAGTTGCTCCTTCGCGACGTGGCACCGGGCGGAAAGAAGTTCCGCGTCGGTGTACCGGCGCAGGTGCCCTGGCGCCTTCTCGGTCACGAAGTCGACCAGTGCCCGGTCGATTCCGGCCCCCGCGAGGGCGTCGATGCGGTCGGAATGCAGAACTTCACCGGTGTGGTCGACGACGGACACCGTCAGACCCTGATCGCCGACGTCGACCTGAGCTGTCGTGTCGTACCGCTCGGTTTTCCCGGTCTCGGCGAGATACGCGTGTACTGCGGCAGGTTCAGGGATGGCACGGACCTGCTTCGGCGAGCGCGAGAGAGATGACTTGATGCTCGCGAGCTGGTCGTCGGTGCGATAGCTGACACCGATCGAGCGCGGCGCTTCAGATCCGTCCGTTACCTGCGTCGTCATCAGCTTGATGGATGCTCTGACGAGGTCACCGACGTTGGAATTGGCCTGATCCGCCGAGACGAAGCGAGTCTCGGCAGGCACGGCGCCTGGCGCGTTTGTGCTGGTATCGGTGTCGACGAGTGCTGAATAGACACCGGAAGATCCAGTGGAAATTCCCAGTGAACAACTCATCGCACACCTCCTCACAGTCAATACCGGTCAATGTTCAATCGACCGCCGTTATATGAACGTTACAGAAGGTTCGTGAGGATTGCTCAGTGCTTTTCGTCTCCGTGACGTCCTTTTCGGACCGAAAGGGTGGTTTTACCTGCGAAATTGTCGATCATTGATTCATGCGGAAAAAAGGCGATTCTCCCCACATCGACCGGGATCGACGACGCACCCTGATCCGGGGTGCACTGCTTCGACCCACGCTGACGATGATCGCCTTCGGATGTGCGTACTTCTTCCTGCCGTGGATCGATGTCCACACCGTGGGTGCGATTTTCCTCTTGATCGGTGGAGGAGCGGCGGTGCTTGCCGTGACGACCTGGCAGGTGCGTCGAATTCTGCGTTCCGATGTGCCCTCTCTGCAGGCGGTTGAAGCAGTGGCGGTCGTGATGCCGACCTACTTACTCTTGGTGTCCATCACCTATTTTTCGGTCGAGCATGCGAGCGTCGGCAGTTTCACCGAACCGCTGTCGCGTATGGCGGCCCTGTACTTTTCGCTGTCGGTGTTCTCGACCGTCGGCTTCGGTGACATCGCTGCACAGACGGACCTTGCCAGGGGACTCGTGAGCCTTCAGATCGTCTGCAATCTGGTGTTGATCGGATTCGGAGTTCGATTCGTCGTTGCCGCAGTGTCGTGGGCGAAAGCGCACCGCTCGCCTTCGAGCGGACCAGAAGCCATCTAGGGCACTGAAGTTACCGAGGACACTGAAGTCACCCAGGACACTGCGGCAAACGGAGTCATCGTCCGGTGTGGACCAACAATTCGACGTTCTGGTCGACGCCGGCACCCGTCAGCTTCGGGTCGCGGTGGATGTCGTTGAACGACAGTTCGCGGTACAGCGAGGCGAGTCCGGCCGCCGACTTGTCGCTGTAGTCGACGGAATTGGGGCTTTCCGCTTCGAAGAGCGTCGCAAGCAACGACACCGTTCCGTCGTGGTTGTCCGCGATCTCGATGATGCGCCCGAGCTGCGGGTAGTCGATGTGAGAGGCGGTGTTGATCTCCCAGAAGCCCTGCTCGGGGGTCGCGCCGGGCCACGGGGTGATCTTGTTCTCGTGGGTGTGTCCGTTGACCCAGGCAAGCACGTTCGGGAAACGATGCAGCAAGTCGAGAAGCTGTGATCCGCGCAGGCGTGGCTCGAGGACGTTCTCGGGGTCGGGAACGAGATTGTCCATCGTGTCGCTCGTGTGGTGACTGAACAGCACGAAATACGTGTCGCTGCGCGACTCCGTGACACGAGAGCCCGCGGCGTCGTAGTAGGTGCTGCTGCCGGCGCGCAGGGTGTTCTCGATCCACTGGAACTGAGCGGCGCCCAGCGAACCGTCGACAAGGCCTGCGCGGTTGGTGGAGTCCATGCTGATACCGACGACGCCCGGTGCGATCTGGAACGAGTAGTAACCGATACCGGTTTCTCCGGCGTCGGGAGCGAAACCGTGCCCGACGGGACCGGGCCCGGTGTGCGCGGGGTCGAGATGCGCGGCGATGAACTGCCGGGGTGTGAACGGCGCGCGCGACGGGTCGGGGGTGACCTGGCGCGGCGGCGTCGTGAAGGCGGACAGGATTCCGGGAATCGCACTGGGATCGAACTTGGTGGCGACGTCGATCTGCTTGGCCTGCTCCGGTGAACCGGGCACCTCGAATTTGAGAGATCCCGTGTACATCGCTTCGAGCGGCGGGATGCCGCTGGGCACCGTGCCGGACACCGAATCGTCGTGGTTGCCGAACACGCAGTACCAAGGGGTGTTCAGGCCGGGGCTCGACACGGGAGTGAAAGCGGCACCGAAGAAGTCCGGGATCTCCGGGAAACCGGCCTTCTTGTACATGTCGAGCATCGGTGACTCGGGGTTCCAGTAGAGATCGGCACCCGAGTTCTGCACGCCCTCGTAGCGGTCCTTGGCACCGGTGTTGGCGACGACGGTTCCGCCGTTGAGTGAGGTGAGGAACCAGTCGAGTTCGGCGAATTCCTTGTTGTCGGTGTTGTCGCCGGTGGTGACGACGGCATCGAAGGGGCGAGAGGTGTGCGGGCCACTGCCGATCGAATTGACGCGTCGGACAAGCGAAATCAACCCGTGCGCCGTCAAGGTCTCCTGGGGGCGGAACGCCGAGCCGGTGATCTGATGGACGTATTCGAAGCGCATGGGGGACTGGGCGTCGACGATGTGGACGTCGGTCAACTGCACGAGTGAGGCGAGCGCGGTGCGTCGGTCCTCGCGTCCCGACTTCGGCTCGGCCAACTCGCTGCGCACGATGTTCGCCCAACCGGGCCCGGCGGTGAGCTTGGTGTAGCCGCTGCTGCTGACGGGGGTGGACACGGACTCGAGAGTGGTGCCGGGGCCGGACGTCGGAATGGTCGACGCGCCTGCGTATTGCAGGCCCCACGGCTTGCCAAGGCTGACCGCGCCGACGGCGCCGAGTCCGGCGAAGGTCAGAAAACTACGGCGATTGATGTTCGTCACGAAGTGAACAATAGGTGAACGTGGTGGACGGCTGTCCTGTTTCGCTCTGGACGAAGAGAAAAATGCGCCCAGTCCTTGAGGGTTGGCACTCTCACGTATAGAGTGCCAATTGGCGCTGATCGAGTTCCGGCACCCGCGACGACGGGACTGCAGTGACGCGCCGTAAACGGCATACCCAAACAGCTGTCCGAGGATCGCCTCGGACGCACATACCCCAAAGTGGAGGGCTCATCGTGGCGAGCGTCAACATCAAGCCGCTCGAGGACAAGATCCTCGTCCAGGCCAACGAGGCTGAAACGACGACGGCTTCCGGCCTGGTCATTCCTGACACAGCCAAGGAAAAGCCCCAGGAGGGCACCGTCGTTGCAGTCGGCGAAGGCCGCGTCAACGAGCAGGGCAACCGCATCCCGGTCGACGTCAAGGAGGGTGACACGGTCATCTACTCCAAGTACGGCGGAACCGAGATCAAGTACGCCGGCCAGGAATACCTGATCCTGTCGGCACGCGACGTGCTGGCTGTCGTCTCCAAGTAAGACACACGTGATCCGCCCCGGAGTCCACACAGGATCCCGGGGCGGAATGCGTTCACGCCCCGAAGATTCAGGAGCTGACAGAACAGATGTCCAAGCAAATTGCGTTCAACGAGACCGCACGCCGCGCTCTCGAAGCCGGAGTCGACAAGCTTGCCGACGCCGTCAAGGTGACCTTGGGCCCGCGTGGACGCCACGTCGTGCTCGCCAAGGCATTCGGCGGCCCCACCGTCACCAACGACGGTGTGAGCATCGCCCGTGAGATCGAACTCGAAGATCCCTTCGAGAACCTCGGCGCACAGCTCGTCAAGAGTGTCGCCACCAAGACCAACGATGTTGCCGGCGACGGCACCACCACCGCGACCGTTCTGGCCCAGGCCATCGTCCGCGGCGGACTCAAGAACATCGCAGCGGGCGCGAACCCGATGGCTCTCGGCGTCGGCATCAACGCCGCAGCCGACAAGGTCGTCGAGGAACTGCTCGCCGCAGCCACCCCCGTCGAGGGCGAGAAGTCGATCGCTCAGGTCGCCACCGTTTCCTCGCGTGACGAGGAGATCGGCAAGCTCGTCGGCGAGGCACTCACCCGTGTCGGAACCGACGGCGTCGTGACGGTCGAGGAATCCTCCACCGTCGCAACCGAACTCGTTGTCACCGAAGGTGTGCAGTTCGACAAGGGCTACCTCTCGCCCTACTTCGTCACCGACATCGATGCGCAGAAGGCCGTCTACGAAGACGCGCTGATCCTGCTCTTCCGCGAGAAGATCAGCTCGCTTCCCGACTTCCTCCCGCTGCTCGAGAAGGTTGCCGAATCCGGCAAGCCGCTCTTGATCATCGCCGAGGACGTCGAGGGTGAAGTTCTCTCCACCCTGGTGGTCAACTCCATCCGCAAGACCATCAAGGCCGTCGCCGTCAAGGCGCCGTTCTTCGGTGATCGTCGCAAGGCATTCCTCGACGACCTCGCAGTCGTCACCGCCGGCACCGTCATCAACACCGACGTCGGCCTTTCCCTCAAGGAAGCCGGCCTCGAACTGCTCGGCAGCGCTCGCCGCGTTGTCGTCACCAAGGACGAGACGGTCATCGTCGACGGTGCAGGCACCGCTGACGACATCGCGGCCCGCGTCGCACAGCTGCGTCGCGAGATCGAGAACACCGATTCGGATTGGGATCGCGAGAAGCTCGAAGAGCGTCTGGCGAAGCTGTCCGGCGGCGTGGCCGTCATCAAGGTCGGCGCAGCCACCGAAACCGATCTGAAGGAACGTAAGTTCCGCGTCGAGGATGCGGTCAACGCAGCCAAGGCAGCAGTTTCCGAGGGCATCGTCCCCGGTGGCGGATCGGCTCTCGTCCAGGCCGGTACGGCACTGATCGGGAATCTCGGCTTGACGGGTGACGAGGCCACCGGCGTTGCCGTGGTCCGTGAAGCCCTCAACGCTCCGTTGTTCTGGATCTCCAGCAACGCAGGCATCGACGGTTCCGTCGTCGTCAGCAAGGTCGCCGAGATGACCAAGGGCGAAGGCTTCAACGCCGCCACCCTCACCTACGGAAACCTGCTTGCCGACGGCGTCGTCGACCCGGTCAAGGTCACTCGCTCGGCAGTGGTCAACGCCGCTTCCGTCGCGCGCATGATCCTCACCACCGAGAGCGCCGTCGTCGAGAAGCCGACCGAGGAAGTTGCCGACACCGGACACGGTCACAGCCACTGATTCGCTGCTCGTAGTTTCGACAAAGAAGAGATCCCCCACCGGNNCCGGTGGGGGATCTCTTCTCTCGTCTGGCGATCAGATGAGCGGGATCGTCGCGAACGGCTCGCTGGTGGGCTGCTGCGATCCGCCGGGCGGTTCAACCGTGAATGCCAACTTCGTGTTCGGGCCGATGCCGTCGAGCACCACCTGGGTAGTGGGTTTGACGTCGCCCGGAGCCATCGTCCCCATCGGGATCATCGTAGTGTCGTCGGTGTCGCCCGGCACCAGCCACATCTGGTAGACGGTATCCGGACTCGGGGGAGTCACATCGTTCATCACGAGGACTGCGGCGTCCTCGGAGGGCGAGAACAGCGTCGTGGCACTACCGCCGCCCGGGATTTCACGCGTCGTGGCATGAACGTCGGGTGCTGCCATGATTTCGGACGCTGCGTTCTGCGGCGGAGTGTTGTCGGACAGCGTGCGTCCGATTCCGATGCCGCCGACCAGGATTGCGACTGCGGCTGCCGCGGCAAGTGCAACGGTCCACGGACGTCGACGATTACGGCGCTCGGCCAGCGAGACGGGGGCGTCGGCAGCAGTCGTCTGTGCCGAGATCGAGGCGAGGACGCTACTACGCAGTGACGGCGGGGGCTCGACGGCGTCGACGACGGTCATCGCGGCCATGGTTTCGGCGGTGAGTCGGACCTGCGCGTCGAATTCGGCGCGGGTCGCGGAGTCCGAAGCGGCGAGGCGTCTGTCGACCTCACGGCGCTCGTCGAGGTCCAACGCATCGATCGCGTAGGCGTACGCGTAGTCGATCAGCTCTTCGTCCATCTCACATCACCCCCAAACATCCACGTAGGCGCAGTAGTCCGTCGCGAATTCGCGACTTGATCGTGGGAATCGCCACGCCGAGATCTTCGGCCACTTCGCGGTACGTTCGGCCGCCGTAATAGGCGAGAGTCACCGATTGGCGCTGAGTGTCCGTCAGCGTTTCGAGACAGTCCGTGACAGCACGATGCTCGTCTCTTCGCGTCACTTCGTCGCTGACGACGTCGAACTCGGGAGTGGCATTGGTGGTGTCGTAGAGAGCCTGTCGATCCGAACTCGACTGTTCGGAGCGCACGCGATCCACCGCGCGTCGGTGGGCAAGAGTCAGAAGCCAGGAGAGTGCGGACCCCTTGGCGGGGTCGAAACTGTCGGCCGATTTCCAGGCTTGGAGGTAGACCTCTTGGACCGCTTCCTCGGAGAAGCCTGGATCGCGGAGTACACGAAGAACCATGCCGTAGACGCGGGAGCTGGTTCGGTCGTAGAACTCGGCAAAGGCGTTCTGGTCGCCACCGGCGACGCTCGCGAGGATCACTGCCAGCTCGCGTGATTCCGCGATTCGAGCGGTGCGGGCCGCAGAGTTGTCCGTCGGGCATGCGTCGGCCGCATCCGACGCATGGTCTGGCTCGCTCACGAAGAGTTGTCTCGCTTCATCGCGTACAACCGTAGCGTGCATGTCCGGTTCTTTTCTCTTGGCCCGCCGTTGGCCGCTGTGCGCCTTTATTAACCGCGGGGGGTTAATAAAGGCGCACAGCAGGTGGGGACTACTGCGGCATCAGCACCGAATCGATGAGGTAGACGGTGGCGTTTGCAGTCTTGACTCCACCGCAGACGACAGTTGCGTCGTTGACCTTGATGTTGTCACCGGATCCGGTGACGGTGACCGTTCCGCCCTCGGCGGTGGGGTGCGTTCCGTCGATCGCGTCAGGGGCGATCTGGCCGGGAACCACGTGGTAGGTGAGGATCTTGGTCAGCGTGGCGCTGTCCGTCTTGAGGCTGTCGATCGTGGCGGGGTCGATCTTGGCGAATGCCGAGTCGATCGGTGCGAAGACGGTGAACTCGCCGCCGTTGAGGGTGTCGACCAGGTTGACGTCCGGGTTGAGCTGGCCGGAGACTGCCGCGGTCAAGGTGGTGAGCAACGGATTGTTGGATGCCGCTGTGGCAACCGGATCCTGGGCCATTCCGCTGACCGATCCGGCGCCGCTCGGCACTGCGGCTGCATAGTCGGCACAACCGGCACCGACCAGATCAGAAGCGGGCTCTGCCATCGCGCTGCTGGGAGACATGCTCGATCCCATTGCAGAAGACGTCATGGCGGCGCTCGAGGTGTCGGTCGACGAATCGTTGTCGTCGGAGGAGCAACCGACGACGCCGAAGACGGCGAACGAAGCTGCTGCGGTGACTGCCAGAACTCGAGTAGAGGTGTTCATGGGTCTGCCTTCCTGAAGGGATGTGCTGAGGTGCACTGTCAGAAGGCATTCGGAGTCGGTCGTCGACAGGATGGGTCGGAGTCGGAAATTCTTTTCAGGAGCTGACGTAGACAAGCAAAGGCCCCCGAAAACTCTCGGGGGCCTTGTGCACTCGACCTGCGCGTATCAGGAAGCTATGCGGGTGGTGCGACGGTGGCGCGCATGTAGTTCACGTTCGGTTTCCGACATTCCTCCCCAGATGCCGTACGGCTCGGCGACGGTCAGCGCGTGGCTGCGGCACTGCATCAGTACCGGGCACTGACGGCACATCTCTTTTGCGCGGGTTTCGCGCTGGGCACGTGCTCTACCGCGTTCGCCATCGGGATGGAAGAACATGGAGGAGTCGACTCCGCGGCACAGACCGTGCATCTGCCAGTCCCAGATGTCTGCGTTGGGGCCTGGAAGGTGATTCGGTGCAGGCATGTTGACTCCTTACTGCAAGCTCGCGTTGATCAACGAGCGGACCAAGTTGCCCGGAGGTTATCCGGGCCTTCTGAATCGTTCACGCTTGCTAACCGTAAGGGTGCTGAGTAAATCGCGTCAATAGGCTCGTTCAGTGGCGATCGGCATATATCGAAATACGAGAGTTAACGAAGTATATATTTACATTTCGGGCCCCTCATGCGTTGTGCTGTGCCGATGTTGATATCGGGTCGATCGAGGTGGTGGGCGGCGAGCCTGGCTGCTCGAGATGCGAAACCCACAGATCAGGGATATGTTTGCTGCTGATCGCCCGGCGAAATCACTCAGTCATTCGGCTCGGTTTGCGTCATTTGTCCGATATTGCGCAGGCAGGGTAGTACTCCATTTCGGGACTTAGTGCCCGAGTTTCAACTAGGACATCTGTCCAATAAGTAATGCGCAGTTAACGTCACGGATATATGCCCGTTAAATATCATTACGAGTACATTCGGCAAATCTCAGTTGAATATCTGATTAACTCCGACAAACTTGCCATTTCGTGTTTCGGTGCGATTTTCGGCATCGGTCGAGCGCTTGTCTGGCGGTGCTGCTGCCATGATCTACCTGTGTCGACACCTGCGCCTCCTGGACCATCTGCGCCCACCGGATCATCTGGGCCCACTCAAGCAACTGCACGTCCAAGCGCTCTCGAGTCCGCCGCGTTCGGCGCGGATCCGGACCTCGACCGCCTCCCGGTGCCGAGCACCACCCGGGAGTGGTGGACAACAGCAGTGGTTCTGGGTGGGCAGGGGCATTACGCCCGAGCGCGGGCGGCATTGGATGTCCTGGATCGGCGCACTTCGGGGTTCTCGGTGCATTCGGATCGCGTCCTTGCCTCTCTGTCTGCCAGTACGAGGGCGTCGTTTCTTCGCCAGAGCGGACGCCATGCACTGGCGTCGACGTGGGACGGGCGCGCGCTGGCGATCGTCGGCGGCCTGCAAGACGATCCAGAGGCCGCCTGTGACGCTCTGACCGGTCTGGCTGCGGATGCGCTCGGCTGTGGCCGGCTCCCGCTCGGCTGGCGCCTGCTGGCGCAGTGTCGGGCGCGTCTGGGTGACGAGGCCGGGCTGTGGCGGCAGGAAATTCGGATCGAATGGGTCTCGGCGGAACTCGCACTGGCGGGAGGTGACTTCGCGCGCGCAGGCAGACACGCAGAACGCGCCGTCGAATTGTCGGGGGAATCGGAGTCTGTCCGGCACCGCGTGAAGTCGGATCTACTGCTCAGTGCCACTTTGACCGGAACAGACCCAAGCGCGGCCGTGGAGTTGGCGACGGATGTGCTTGCGCGGTGTCAGCGATACGGTCTGCTGCCCCTGGCCTGGGCGTCGTCGTTGTTGATCGAGGGCGTGAGTGGTGGGAGGACCTCGCCGAGCGCTCATGAGATCGGCGATCTGATCGCGATGCGCGGTGGATTACTCCTACCTTTGTCGTAATTGCTCCGCCGAAGTCGCCTGCGAACGATTCCCGCAGGGCTGTTTCGTTATCGCGACTGCTGGGCGGGCATGCGGAGACCAGCCGGTCCGGATGGTTACTCTTAGAGGGTTCCGCTGAGAGCGGGAGCACACCCGCTCGGGAGGTGCCACTGTAACGCCAGGATTTTCGCTGACGATGACAAATACGAGCGATGAGTTGGACACCGCGGTCGCCGCTGCTGCGCAGGGCGACCGTACAGCTCTAGCTTTGGTTCTGGAGAACATCCGACCGATGGTGGTGCGCTACTGCCGCGGTCGAGTGGGTGCGGCCGAGCGGGGACACCTGTCCGCTGACGACGTCGCACAGGAAGTGTGTCTGGCCGTGATGACCGCGCTGCCGCGTTATCAGGACCAGGGACGCCCGTTCATGGCCTTTGTGTACGGAATTGCGGCACACAAGGTTGCGGACGCACATCGAAGCTCCGCCCGTAACAAGTCGGAGCCCGTTTCCGAAGTACCGGATGTAATAGCACTGGATGATGGTCCCGAACAACGAGCACTTGATTCGGAGTCCAGCAGACAGATGCACGAACTGCTCGGCACACTTCCGGAGAAGCATCGAGAAATCTTGATACTTCGCCTGGTGGTCGGGATGTCGGCCGAGGAAACGGCCGTCGCCGTCGGTAGTACCGCCGGAGCTGTACGAGTCGCTCAGCACAGGGCGATCGCGAAACTGAAAAAAGAAGTGACGAAAGCAGGTGAGAGCTTTGGCTAGAGACGAGGGGCGTGACGCTTCGAATCTCGGTGATCTCGCCGACGACGGTACGCCAGTGGACTTGGCTGCGGTTCGGCGTGACGATGCGCTGATCGAATCCATTTCGAGTGGTGGACCGGTAGCAACCGATAGCACCGAACAGTACGAACTTGCGTTGATTCTCTCGCAATGGCGTGACGATGTCGTTGCGACTCCGATGCCCGAGGGTCCGTTGTTGGACGATGTCATCGCTGCAATCACAGCGACGCCGTCCGGCTTCTCCGATCGTCAGCGTTCACGTTCCCGTTCCCGACTGCGCGTGGTCCGCCCGATCGCCGCCGCAGCAGCTGTCGCAGCAGTGGTCTTCGGTGGAGCCACGGCGATGGCGTACGACGCCCAGCCCGGCGATGCCCTCTGGGGCGTCAAGCAGGTCGTCTTCGCCGACGAGGCCAACTCGACGGTTGCGAAGATCGACACGACATCCGAGCTGGAGAAGGCCGAGCGTCTGTTGGCTGCCGGGGACATTCCCGCGGCAAAGATGGTGCTGGACAACGCAGCTCACCGTGCCGATGCGGTCAAGGACTCGCAGGACAAGACCGACCTCGTCGAGCGTTGGGGCAAGTTGATGACGCAGGTCCAGGAGACCACGTCACCCTTGGCGCCGCCGCTGACGACCGATCAGCAGTCCTCGCTTGCCACCTCGCCCACGGCGATTCCGGGGACTTCTGTCAACCCGGCCAACCCTCAGCAGCCTGGCGGCGCAACCACGACGACAACGCCCGACCCTGGAATCATGCAAGCGCCTGGGCCAAGTGCGGCGTCGTCCACACCGTCATCGTCGCCCACGGCAACTACCACGACAACGACGACCACAACCACGACGACGACGTCACTGGCCCCGGCCTCGTCGCCGTCGGGTGATTCTTCTTCACCCCCGCCCTGATCGCATCGTTCCGATCCGAGTCAAACGAAAGTGGCCGACAAGCAATTGCTTGTCGGCCACTTTCGTATGAACTTGGTGGGGTTTCGCTCAGCTGTCGAAACCGTCGCCGTGCATCGCCTCGTTCATCGAGGCGTCGGCGTATCCGCGGCAGTAGTCCCACGTGACATATGCCTCAGGCATCGGGTCGTAGGCGGGCTCGTGGGGGCGGACGGTTCCGTCCACGAGAAGCTGCAGCAGGTTTGCGCGCAGCATGTCCCAGTCGTGGTAATGATCTTGTTGGCAGTCCTCGCAGCACACTACGAGACCGCGGATGCCGCGGTGAGCGAGGAGTGCCTCGTAAACGGCGAGGTCAGCGAGATCCTCCTCGACCGCTTGGCGTTCATGGGAGTCGAGTGGTTGACCCGGCTCGATGGCATCGAGAGCCGCGGAGGGGTCAGCTGGGTCGCCGGCGAAGGGATCTGGCGGCAGACCGGGGGGCAGTTGATCACGCACAGCACCACGGTACGCAGGTCAGGGGGGTCAGCGCCACTTGTTACGCGTACCCGCAGCGTGGGTGGGATGGTTCGGACCTTTGAGTGAGCCGATACCATGGTGTGCAACGCCGGGAAAAGGTGCCAGGAATTTCTTTCCGTGTAGGCGCCTTCTATCCGATATCCAGCTTTTCGTAATCCGTTTCGAGGCGGCTGCTACAGCGGTCGCCCTGGGCGAATCTAGGTCCATGGAGGGTCCTGACCGCATGAGTAGTTCTGCAGGACATGTACACACCGGAGGAGACGACCCCAACAAGGTCGCGATGCTGGGACTGACATACGACGACGTGCTGCTGTTGCCTGCCGCGTCCGACGTCATCCCGAGCCAGGTCGACACGTCCAGTCAACTGACCCGCGACATCCGTCTGCGGATTCCGTTGGTCAGCTCTGCGATGGACACTGTCACCGAGTCGCGCATGGCCATTGCGATGGCGCGCGCCGGCGGTATGGGAGTTCTGCACCGCAACTCGTCCGTCGAGGTTCAGGCAGGACAGGTCGAGACCGTCAAGCGCTCCGAGGCCGGCATGGTGACCGACCCCGTCACGTGTAAGCCGACCGACACGATGGGTGAGGTCGACGCGAAGTGTGCTCGCTTCCGCATCTCGGGTCTCCCGGTCACCGACGACGCCGGCCAGCTGGTCGGCATCGTCACGAACCGTGACATGCGTTTCGAGGTCGACCAGAATCGTCCGGTCGTCGAGATCATGACCAAGATGCCGTTGATCACCGCTCAGGAAGGCGTCACCGCGGACGTAGCACTGGGCCTTCTCCGTCGGCACAAGATCGAGAAGCTGCCTATCGTCGACGGCAACGGCAAGCTCACCGGCCTGATCACGGTCAAGGACTTCGTCAAGACCGAGCAGCATCCGGACGCCACCAAGGACCGTGACGGTCGGCTGCTCGTCGGTGCTGCGGTGGGTGCCGGTGACGACGCCTTCCAGCGTGCGATGGCGCTCACCGATGCCGGTGTCGACGTACTGGTGGTGGACAGTGCACACGGGCATTCGTCCAACGTTCTCGACATGATCGCCAAGCTCAAGCGTGAACTGGGCGAGCGGGTTCAGATCATCGGTGGCAATGTCGCTACGCGCGCTGGTGCCCTGGCACTGGTCGAGGCCGGCGTCGATGCCGTGAAGGTCGGAGTCGGCCCTGGTTCCATCTGCACCACTCGCGTCATCGCCGGTGTCGGCGCCCCTCAGGTCACGGCCATCCTGGAAGCGGTTGCCGCGTGCAAGCCGCTCGGTGTGCCCGTCATCGCCGACGGTGGACTCCAGTTCTCCGGTGACATCGCGAAGGCCCTCGCCGCGGGTGCGTCGACGGCCATGCTGGGTTCGCTCCTGGCCGGTACCGCTGAATCGCCCGGCGAACTGATTCTGGTCGGCGGCAAGCAGTTCAAGAGCTACCGCGGCATGGGTTCGCTCGGCGCGATGCAGTCGCGTGGCGAGGCCAAGTCGTACTCCAAGGACCGGTACTTCCAGGACGACGTACTTTCCGAGGACAAGTTGGTTCCGGAAGGCATCGAAGGACGCGTTCCGTTCCGTGGCCCGCTCTCCCAGGTGACGCATCAGCTCACCGGTGGTCTGCGCGCTGCCATGGGTTACACGGGGTCGGCGACGATCGAGCACCTGCAGAACGCTCAGTTCGTCCAGATCACGGCGGCCGGCTTGAAGGAAAGCCATCCGCACGACATCACGATGACTGTCGAAGCACCCAACTACACCGCTCGTTAGCAACCAGTACACGAGAAAGGGGCGCGCGTGCGCGACCTCGTTGAGATCGGCATGGGTCGAACGGCCCGACGTACCTACGAGTTGGACGATGTGAACATCGTTCCCTCCCGGCGAACCCGTTCGTCGAAGGAGGTGTCGACTGCTTGGCAGCTCGACGCTTACAGGTTCGACATTCCCGTCCTCGCACATCCCACCGACGCGTTGGTCTCGCCGACCTTCGCGATCGAGCTGGGTAAGCGCGGCGGACTCGGTGTCATCAACGGTGAAGGCCTGTGGGGCCGTCACCCCGATGTCGAGGAGAAGCTCCGGCGTCTCGTCGAGATCGCCGAGAAGGACGGTGGCGTCGACGCGGCCATCCGTTACCTGCAGGAGTTGCACGCGGCGCCGCTGCAGTCCGGTCTTCTGGCCGCTGCGGTCGCGCAGGTCCGTGATTCCGGGGTCACCACTGCCGTTCGCGTCAGCCCGCAGAATGCGCGCGCGCTGACACCCGAGCTGATCAAGGCCGGAATCGACCTGCTGGTCGTCCACGGCACGATCATCTCGGCGGAGCACGTCGTGCACACCGAGCAGGAACCGCTCAACCTCAAGACGTTCATCTCCGAACTGGACGTTCCGGTTGTCGCGGGTGGGGTCAGTGACCACCGCACTGCGCTGCACCTGATGCGTACCGGCGCTGCCGGTGTCATCGTCGGATACGGCTCCACCGAGGGTGCAACCACCACCGGTGAGGTCCTGGGTATCGGGGTTCCGATGGCCACGGCCATCGCCGATGCTGCAGCAGCCAGGCGCGACTACCTCGACGAGACGGGTGGACGCTACGTCCACGTCATCGCCGACGGTGACATCGCAACGTCGGGTGATCTGGCGAAGGCAATCGCCTGCGGTGCCGACGCTGCTGTTCTGGGCACGCCGCTGGCGGTGTCCGCCGAGGCGCCGGGTGGCGGCTGGTACTGGCCGTCCGCTGCGGCTCATCCTTCGGTTCCGCGTGGAGCGCTTCTTCCGGTTTCCTACGGTGAGCGTCCGAGCCTGGATCAGGTTCTGAGCGGTCCTTCGGATGATCCGTACGGTTCGCTGAACTTCGTCGGTGGTCTCCGTCGGTCGATGGCCAAGGCCGGATACTCCGATCTCAAGGAGTTCCAGAAGGTCGGATTGACCGTCCGCGCGTAGTTTGTACCGTTCTGTGGCCCCGGTTCTTCGTGAACCGGGGCCACAGTTCGTTGTGCAGGACTTTCTCCCGTTCCTGATACTTGTGGTTACGCTTATGAGGCCCCTTGTGGTGGTAGTCACAAGGGATAGGTGCATACTGGCGGGTAACTACGGTTCACGGTGGAGGTGTCCTGATGGGCAAGCAACGGGCAACGGACTACGACGTACTGATCGTCGGATCCGGGTTCGGCGGAAGCGTGAGCGCGCTTCGTCTCGTGGAGAAGGGCTACAAGGTCGGCGTCATCGAAGCCGGCCGACGGTATGCCGACGAAGATTTCGCGAAGACCAGTTGGGATCTCAAGAAGTTCCTCTGGGCTCCGAAACTGGGTTGTTTCGGCATTCAGCGCGTACACCTGCTGCGCGACTGCCTCATTCTCGCGGGCGCGGGTGTCGGCGGTGGGTCGTTGAACTACGCCAACACGCTTTACCAGCCGCCGGAGCCGTTCTTCCAGGATAAGCAGTGGGCTCACATCACCGACTGGCGCAGTGAACTCACGCCGTATTACGAGCAGGCTCAGAAGATGCTCGGCGTCGTTCAGAATCCGCACATGACGCCCGCTGACGAGATCATGAAGTCGGTCGCCGACGACATGGGCGTCGGCGACACGTTCATCCAGACGCCCGTCGGCGTCTACTTCGGTGAGCCGGGCAAGAAGGCGAAGGACCCGTACTTCGGCGGCGTCGGACCCGAGCGCACCGGTTGCATCGAGTGCGGCGAGTGCATGACGGGCTGCCGTCACGGAGCGAAGAACACTCTGCTCAAAAACTATCTGGGCCTTGCCGAGACAGCCGGCGCCGAGATCATTCCGATGACCACCGTGTCCGGACTACGCGAGGCTCGCGACGGTTCGTGGGACGTGTTCACCGAGCGAACCGGCGCATTCGGACGAAAGAACCGCCGCACCTACACGGCTGCGAACGTCATTCTCGCGGCCGGAACGTGGGGCACTCAGCATCTGCTCTTCGACATGAAGGACACCGGAGCGCTGCCCAAGCTCTCCGACAAGCTCGGCGAGCTGACTCGAACGAACTCCGAATCCATCGTCGGCGCAGGCAAGTACAAGGTCGATCCTGCTCTCGACCTGACCCGCGGAGTGGCGATCACGTCGTCGTTCCACCCGAGCAGCGACACCCACATCGAGCCGGTCCGCTACGGCAAGGGATCGAACGCGATGGGCCTGTTGCAGACCTTGATGACCGATGGCGGCGGCAAGACACCCCGGTGGATCAAGTTCCTCGGTGTGGTCGCGAAGAACCCGTACCAGATGTTGCGCATGTTGACGGTCAAGGACTGGAGTGAGCGCACGATCATCGCGCTCGTCATGCAGAACCTCGACAACTCCATCACCACGTACACGAAGAAGGGCCTGTTCGGTCGACGCAAGGTCACCAGCAAGCAGGGCCACGGTCAGCCGAACCCGACGTGGATTCCGGAGGGTAACGAGGCGACGCGTCGAGTTGCCGAGAAGATCGACGGCGTCGCGGGCGGCACGTGGGGCGAGATCTTCAACGTTCCGCTGACGGCGCACTTCCTCGGCGGTTGCGCTATCGCGTCGGATTCCGATCACGGCGTCATCGATCCGTACCACCGCGTGTACGGCTACCCGACGCTCAGCGTCGTCGACGGCGCAGCGGTCTCGGCCAATCTCGGCGTGAATCCGTCGCTGACCATTGCCGCTCAGGCAGAGCGCTCGGCCTCGCTGTGGCCCAACAAGGGGGAGACCGACCTGCGTCCCGCCCAGGGCAGCGGCTACGAGCGTTTGGCTCCGATTGCACCCAAGTCGCCCGTCGTGCCGGCGTCGGCTCCGGCCGCGCTGGTTCTGCCGATCGTGAAGATCACCGGCGGCAAGACGGCGACTGCTGTTCCGGTGGAGCCTGCAGCCGGATAGTTCACCGAGAACCGAAAAGGGGCGTGTCGTCGAGGATTCGACGGCACGCCCCTTTTGCAGTTTCAGATCGTCGGCCTCACCTTGTCAGCCACCCAGCGATCCGAAGAGGGTGCCGAGGTCGAGGCTGCCGGTTCCGCCGCCGGGTCCGCCGTCGGTATCACCGGGGACAGTCAGGGTCTGCGGCGCGGATGCCGAGGACGTGTAGCCCGCAGCGCCCACGAATTCTGCAGTGACACTGTAGGTCCCGGAGTTGTAGAACGTCGCCGGTACCGTTGCGACACCGTTGACCACATCGACCGGTCCACCGATGAGGGTGTCACCGACCTTGAACTGGACCTTGCCCGAGGCTCCGGCCGGATCGACCGTTGCTTTGAGCGTCACCGGGGTGTTCTTCTGAACAGTTCCGACGGCGTCGAGGACCGTGGTCGTCTCGACGTCGGCCGGAGCCGGAGTCGTCACACTGACCGGGAATGCCGGGGCAGCGGACGGCGCGAATCCTGGTGAGCCCGTGAACTTCGCGACAACCTTGTGCGTTCCGGTCGAGGTGAAGGTGTACGGAGCGATGGCAACTCCGTCGGTTCCGACCGTGGCTCTGACCGTTTCGGTGCCGTCGACGATGAAGTCGACCGTGCCGCCGGTACCCTGCGGATCGACCTTGGCAGTCAGATTGACGTCCTGTCCGACCTTTGCGGTCGACGGTGACACCGTGGCCGTCGTGGTCACGGCGTCCGGCGGTGCATCGGTCGTGACGGTCACGATCTTGGCCGACGCCGACGTCGACGCCAGGAACCCGGGGGCGCCGCTGTAGCTCGCGGTGATGGAGTGCGGTCCGTCCTCGGTGAAGGTCGGGGAGATGCTGGCCGATCCAGCCGTTACCGGCGCCGCGTCTCCGAGGGGGTTGTCGCCGTCGAAGAACTGGACGGTTCCACCAGTCGCGCCGCCGCTCACGTTGGCCGACAGAGTGACGGGGGTTCCGTTCTTGGCATTGGCCGGCCCGACCACCGTGGTGGTGGTTGCCTTGTCCGCCTCGATGATCCGCGTCGTGGCGAGGGGGCCTGCGCCGCTGTTGAGCGGACCGTTCTCGGCGTCACGCGGGGTGCATCGCGTGGGTGCCCAGGCGGTGATGACCAAGGTGGCCTTGGGGAGGAACGTGAGGAAGTTGCGATCGTTGTTCCACGCTCCTGCGCTGCCGCCGGTGCGTACCTTCATCGCGACGTCCCCTGAATCACCGGCCTTGAGAATTGCCTTGACCTGGGGGAGTTGGAACTGCGTGTAGCCGTCGGCGTTATTGGAGCCGTCGACGTTCTTACCGGTCGCCTTGACGACGATGCCGCCCTCGGAGTTGATGCTCGAGCTCGGGCTGTTTCCGATGACCTGGTTGTTTCCGGAGAGGCGCAGAATCGTTCCGTTGGGATCGACGTTGCCGTTCTCGTTGACGCGCAGGATGTTCGGCGCGACACCGCTGAGCCCAGCCGAAGTACCGGGGACGATGGTGGCTTCCACCAGGGTGGCGTTCGCGGGAACATCGACGTCGACCTTGATACGGGAGACGTTCTGGACGGTGGCCCCCGAAGCGGATCCAGGGAAGGCGATGGGGCCGGGTTGGATGGTGACCTCGAAGGTCTCACCGGCTCCGACGCTCTCCGGTGCGTCGACGATGACCGAACCGGACTGGGACTGCGTGGTCGGACCGGCGACAGCGGACGGGGTTGCGAGGCAACTCGTTCCGAAAGTTGTCGTCACCGGTGCTGCTGATGCGGGGATTCCCGCGAGTATGACGCCACTGGCGAGTGCCGTGGCGGCGATCGGCGCCGCGATGCGGCGTCTGGAATACACGAACATGGATTCTCCTGAGCTTGGTACGGGAGTGGTGTCCAAAGCTGATGCGGGGGACTAGCTTCCGAAGAGCGGGATCAGGCCGCTCAGTGAACCGGTGTCCAGGCTTCCGGTGCCGCCGCCGTCGGTCGGTGCGGTGCCGACCTGCATGACCGTCGGGCCGGAGACGGAGTTCTTCCAACCGGCGTCGCCGACGAAGTTGGCAGTGAGGCCGAACGTTCCCTCGTCGTCGAAGGTGTGCGTGAGTGTCGCGACGCCGTTGACGACGGCAACGGGTGCACCGATGGGCGTCGTGCCGGACTTGAACTGGATCATTCCGTTTGCTGTTCCGGGTGCAACGGTGGCCTTGAGCTGCAATGCCTTTCCGACCTGAGCGGCGCCGCTGACAGTCAGGACCGTCGTGGTGTCCGCGCGGGCGGGCTCGGGATCGGTCACGTTCACCGTGAACGACGTGGACGTGGAGCCGACGAATCCGGTTCCGCCGGAGAACTCGGCAACCACGGTTGCGGCGCCGGCTGACGCGAAGGTGTGCGGGAGGATCGCGACGCCGTCGCCTGTGCCGACCGGTGCGCTACCGACCTCGGCGCCGTCGACCTTGAACGTCACGGTTCCGCTGCTCGGGATGGGGGAGACGGTGGCCGAGAGGTTGGTCGGTTCACCGACGACTGCTGTGAGCGGTTCGACAACTGTGGTCGTGGTTCCCCAGTCGGGATCGCTGACGTCGAGTTGAGTTGCGGTGGACACTGAATCGCCGTAGCCGGCCTCGCCGGTGAACACTGCGGTGAAGCTGTGCGTGCCGGAAGCGTCGTAGCTGCGGGTCAGGGAAGCCGTTCCGTCGACCACGACCACCGGTGCGCCGAGGTTGGTGTCGCCGTCCTTGAACTGCACCGTGCCCACGGCGGTCGCCGGTGTGACGACGGCGCTCACGGTGATGCTGTCACCGACCAATGCGGCGTTCGGAGCCGAGATCGTGGTGGTGGTGTCCGCGGAGACGTCGACGGTCTGGACTCCGGTGGTCGAGCTGTGGAATCCCGGACCGGCGTTGTACGCGGCGGTGATGTCGTGGGCGCCGACGCTGTCGAAGGTGTGGGAAAGGGTGGCGCTACCGGCGGCAACCGGGACGGGTGAGCCGATGTCGTTTCCGCCGTCCTTGAACTGGACGGTGCCCGTCGCGTCGGACGGCGCAACTGTCGCGGTCAGGTCGACCGGAGTGCCGACCTTCGCCGTTGCCGGTGCAACCAGCGTGGTCCCGGTGGCGACAGACGGGTCGACGACCTGGACATTGACGTTGATCGGGTTGAGGCCCTGCTGCGTGCTGAAGGCGTTGACGTCGAAGAGCATGCCGCTGTCGTACGTACCGAAGGCCGTTGCGACGGGGACCGTGTAGGTCGCTTCCAGTGTCACGGATTGGTTCTTCTTGACGACGAATCCACCGACCAGGAAGGTGCATCCGCTCGAGCACTTCGCGGAGACTCCGCCATCCGATTCGTTGCTGATGGTGGCCCGGGTGGTCACACCCAGGTAGGTGGCCTTGGCACTGCCCGGCACGAGGACGAATCCAGCGGGCGGGATGTCACGGATCTTTGCGATCGACCGTTCGATGCCGCTTTCGTTGTGCTTGATCTCGGTCTTGTACGTGACGGTGTCGCCCGGGTGAACTGCCGCGTTCCCGATGACACTCTTCGTGAAGATCAGGTTGTCGGTCGTGCCGGTGAAGCTGGTGGGCGGGGCTTCGTCAGCAGCGGCCGGCGTGCCGAGGACTAGAAGTCCGGCGGCAGCCGTCACAGCCGCGACAGGTATGGCGAGTCGTCGTATGAATCGACGCACAGGTCCTCCTCGAGGTGAGCGCCGTTCGGCGGCGCCGGCCGTTTGCGATCGTGATCCTGATCACTTGACGGGCGAGATTACCTTTACTGGACGTTTGGTTCAGGCGAATCGGTCAAACGTCCAGAAAATTCACCCTTCGTCCATTTCGGGCCCTGGCCTGCGATGATGTCGCCGATTTGATTGCCGAAGCTAAGGTGCGGGTGATTGGGGCGTCGTTGACCTGGACGGTGGTCTAGATCAGCGCGAGGTCGCCTCGCAGTTATGAGAGTCGGCCTGTGTAGTGACGTACCTCGCGCTCACTCGGTCGGGGAGCGGGCCGAGTCCATGCATGCGCAGAAGCGCTGGCCGCGGCGATTAGACTGCACCTGTGGCAGATATCGAGCAGCAGAGACCAGTTCTTGTCGTCGACTTCGGAGCGCAGTACGCGCAGTTGATCGCACGGCGAGTTCGCGAAGCCAAGGTCTACTCGGAGGTGATTCCGCACACCACGACCGTCGAGGAGATCGTGGCCAAGAACCCCTTGGCTGTTGTGCTCTCGGGTGGGCCCTCGAGTGTCTACGCAGACGGTGCGCCCAAGCTCGATCCCGCACTTTTCGATCACGACATCCCGGTTTTCGGAATCTGCTACGGATTCCAGGCCATGGCAGGCGCCCTCGGCGGCACCGTTGCCGAGACCGGCACCCGTGAATACGGCCGTACCGACATCGCGGTATCCGGTGGGTTGCTGCACGACGGACTTCCCGCGACGCAGCCGGTGTGGATGAGTCACGGCGACGCTGTCACCGAAGCGCCTTCCGGCTTCGAGGTGACCGCGACCAGCGATGGCGCTCCCGTCGCGGCGTTCGAGGATCGCGCCCGCAAGCTCGCCGGTGTGCAGTACCACCCCGAGGTTCTGCATTCGCCGCACGGTCAGCAGGTCCTGAGTCGCTTCCTGCACGAGATCGCCGGTATCCCGGCAGCGTGGACGGCGTCGAACATCGCCGATGCGCTGATCGAGCAGGTTCGCGAGCAGGTCGGCGACGGACACGCCATCTGCGGTCTGTCCGGTGGTGTCGACTCCGCTGTCGCTGCGGCTTTGGTTCAGCGTGCAATCGGCGACCGGTTGACATGTGTCTTCGTCGATCACGGTTTGATGCGAGCTGGCGAGCGCACGCAGGTCGAGCAGGACTTCGTCGCGGCAACCGGTGCGCGCCTGATCACCGTGGATGCCGCTGACACCTTCATCGGTGAGCTGGCAGGGGTCACCGATCCCGAGACCAAGCGCAAGATCATCGGCCGCGAGTTCATCCGCAGCTTCGAAGGCGCAGTCAGTGATGTTCTGGGCGAGAACGCATCTCACGGTGCGACCGTCGACTTCCTGGTCCAGGGCACGCTCTACCCTGACGTCGTGGAGTCCGGCGGCGGCACGGGAACCGCAAACATCAAGAGCCATCACAACGTCGGCGGACTGCCGGAAGACCTGCAGTTCAAATTGGTCGAACCGCTGCGTCTGCTGTTCAAGGACGAGGTCCGTGCAGTGGGCCGCGAACTCGGCCTGCCGGAAGAGATCGTCGGACGCCAGCCGTTCCCCGGTCCCGGACTCGGTATCCGCATCATCGGTGAGGTCACCCGCGATCGCCTCGAGATTCTGCGTCAGGCAGATTCCATTGCGCGCGAGGAGCTTACGTCTGCAGGCTTGGACGGAACGATCTGGCAGTGCCCGGTGGTTCTCCTCGCCGACGTCCGCAGCGTGGGCGTGCAGGGCGACGGACGGACGTACGGTCATCCGATCGTGCTGCGTCCGGTCTCGAGTGAAGACGCGATGACCGCGGACTGGACCCGTCTGCCGTACGAAACCCTCGAGCGCATCTCGACTCGAATCACCAACGAGGTTGCGGACGTGAACCGCGTAGTCCTCGATGTGACGAGCAAGCCGCCGGGAACTATCGAGTGGGAGTAAAAACTACTGTGCGCCTTTATTAACCCCCCGCGGTTAATAAAGGCGCACAGCAGTTACTTTCGGTTGCGCCGATTCGGCAGAATCACCAGCAGTAGTCCTGCCACGACGGCGGCACCGACGAACAGCCAACGGAATTGAATGTTCGCTGCCGGCGCCAGGGAGAACGGCCCGACCAACGCCCACACGCTGACCAACAGTGCGGCCAGTCCTGCGATCAGCAGAAGTGCCGAGGGGCGCTTGGACTCTCGGGTCTCGTCAGGGTCTGTCGTCTCGTCGTACTCGCTCATGATTGCGTCACCTTCAGACTGCCGAACGTGGCTTTGGCGTTGATGGTCAGTGTGGGCGAATCCGGTGTCACTTCACGACCCGGGTGTACCCCACCGTCGAGGCAACCGGATCCGTCACCCATGACGACGGTGCAGCTGTTCTTGACGTTGACGGTTGGCGGCACCATGACGGTGAACTCGCCGAACGACGCCGCGACGTCGATGGTCGTGTCCTCGGTGAACGTGACCCCGTTGAGGTCGAGAGTGAAGCTGCCGAAGGCTCCCGAGTACGACGGATCCAACTCGGAAGCTGTTGCCGGAGTCCACCTTTGCTCACCCGAGGCGTCGAACTCAATGGGGTAGACCAACGAGGCAAGCAGTACGAAGCCCACGAGCGGTCCGGTGACGACCAGCAGGCCGTATCCCTTTCGGAAGAATGCTCCGAGAATCAGACCGATGGCGATGACGGCCAACCCGACCGCGCCGACTCGGCCAGGAGTGAACCAGTCGTTGCCGGTTGCCGCGCCCGCAGCCCCGGTGACGGCGGCGACGATGATCGCGAGTCCGAGCACTGTCAGCGTCCAACGCGAGCGACGCTTACGCGGTGGCAACGGCAGCAGCGGCGTGGCCTTGACTGCCGGGTCCGGGAGATCCCAGGCGAACGGAGCAACACCGAGCGGATCCCAGGAGGGCGGTGTGATGGCGGCCTCGCCGATCACCTCGGTCGGATTGGTGGCGGCCGAAGCGCTGGGGTCCTTCGACAGGTCGATCGTCGGATGACCGGCCTGGGATTGCGGTGACTGCTGCGACTGTTCGGCCGGCCGTTCCTCGGGCACGTAGCTGTCGGGGAGTTTGGTGTACGGCGTGTACACGGGCGGCTGATTGGGTGCGAAGTATCCGGGAGTGAACGGACCAGGCGTGAATCCGGTTCCTGGATACGCGGTACCCGCGCCGACGTACGGCGACGTGTTCTGCGGCAGCGCAGGCGGGACGGGCGCTCGCTGGTAGAGCAGCCACAGGCCGCCGACCATCAGGATCAGCCCGATCAGTCCGGAGCCACCCAGACCGACGCCGACGGGCCCGACGGTCGTGGCCGCGATGGCGAGAGCCACCAACAAGACGATGGTCTTGGTACTGGAATCGGAACTGTGTCCGCGGCCCATCAACGACTGAGCGGGAGACGATCCGTCACCGGCGCGGGCGAGCACCAACCAGCCCGCGAGGTAGAGAAGGATGCCTGAGCCGCCGAAAATGGTGGAGGCGACAAAGGCCACGCGTACCAGAATGGGGTCGATGCCGTACCGGTATCCGATTCCGGCGCATACCCCGGCCACGTGACCTTGTGCCGGCAGACGCACGGGGCGGGTCCGCCACAGATCCTGGATCTGTTCTTGGAAAGTCGGATTGTTCATGAATCAATCCTGGCTTCCGGGGCGGCCTCCGCGCATCAGGGCCAACCCTGATCTTTGTGGCGCTCGCGGGTGAGGGTGGCGCCCTGATTCAGGGTTGGACCCTGATGTGTGTCTGCGTGGTTCGTGCCAGTATCGACTATGTGCAATATCTGTCAGCTCCACCGTTCGTGAGCGGTCCCGCTCCCGGGTTTCCGGGAGGCCCACCCGTCAACGGGGTACCGGCGTCTGCCGTACCCATGAAGAAGGGTGTGCCCATCCCGGGCGGCGTTCCGCTGCGAAAGTTGGAGCGACGCGCTGGCGGTCGAATCGTCGCCGGTGTCGCGGGCGGTATTGCCGATCATCTCGGTATCGACGTCCTGAAAGTGCGAGTGGCTTTCGCGATTCTGGCGGCGATGGCCGGGTCCGGCATCGTGATTTACGGCGCTCTCTGGATCTTCACCTCCGCAGGCACGGACACGCAGAAACCGTCCGCAGCCGAGCGGCAGAGGGCGTACGGATTGATCGCCCTCGGCTTGGGTGGCGCTGCTGCGTTGTCCTGGTTGTTCAGTGGCACGGCTGGTTCGGTGCTCGCGCCGTTCTTCGTCGTCGCGATCGGTGCTGCCTTGGTGTGGCGCGAGTTCGATTCCGACGGTCCCCGTACCGTCATCGGATTGCCGCAGCGGCCTACCGTTCTCACGTGGGCGCGGGTGGTCGGGGGAGCCACCTTGATCATCTTGGGTCTTGGCGTTGTCGTCCTTGCACAGGTCGACCTCGAAGCACTCCGCTCGTCCCTGTTGGCCGTGGTCGTGACGCTGATCGGTGTCGGTTTGTTGACGGTGCCGCTGTGGCTGCGGATGTGGAGGGCTCTCGGCGCCGAGCGTGCGGCTCGCATTCGCAACGACGAACGTGAAGAGATCGCGTCGCATCTGCACGACTCCGTACTTCAGACTTTGGCTCTGATTCAGAAGCAGTCCGACAACCCGCAAGAGGTGGCGCGCCTGGCCCGCGGTCAGGAACGCGAACTGCGTAAATGGTTGTTCAGCGGCGGCGACATCGACCACACGAGCCTGACGGAAGGCCTGAAGATCATCGCCGGTGAAGTGGAAGACCAGCACGGTGTCACGGTCCGTCCCGTCACGGTCGGCGACGTACAACTCGAAGGTGAAGGCGTGGAGAACGGCCTGCCGAAGGAGGCGTTCACCGCGCTCCTCGGTGCGACGCGTGAAGCTCTCGTGAACTCGGCAAAGCACTCGGGGGAGATGGAAATCAATCTGTTCGCCGAGGTCGAGGGCGACCAGGTCAGTGTGTTCGTTCGTGATCGCGGCGTCGGATTCGACGTCGACGCGGTGCCGGAGGATCGCCAGGGGCTGGCCAAGTCGATTCGTGGCCGCATCGAGCGGCGCGGTGGCCGCGTCGTAGTTCGATCCGACATCGGAAAGGGCACCGAGATCCGCGTGCACATGCCGCTGGGTGACTCTGCTCTAAAGTGGGACCAGACTGCTGACCGTGTCGACAACCCCGAGGAACAGCCCCAGTGACTTCGCTTGCGCCGCCCCCGTACCGCGTATTTCTTGTCGACGATCATGCAGTGTTCCGCTCCGGGGTGAGGGCCGAACTCTCGCGCGAGGCAGACATGGACGTCGTCGGTGAAGCAGGTGGCGTCGCGGAGGCGATCGCGGGTATCAACTCGACGAAGCCGCATGTCGTACTGCTCGATGTCCACATGCCCGACGGTGGCGGAGTGGCAGTTCTGCGCGGAATCGATTCCGGCCCGGTGTGCTTGGCGCTCAGCGTTTCCGATGCCGCCGAAGACGTGATCGCGGTAATCCGCGGCGGTGCGCGCGGATACGTGACCAAGACGATCTCGGGATCCGAACTTGCCGAGGGCGTGCGACGCGTTGCCGGTGGTGACGCGGTGTTCGGGCCGCGCCTGGCAGGCTTCGTGTTGGACTCCTTCACCGGACGCTCCAATGCACCGGAGCCGCAACTCGATCCGGAACTCGACTCGCTCACTCCACGAGAACTCGAAGTGCTCAGATTGCTGGCACGTGGGTACACCTACCGTGAAATCGCCGAGGACTTGGTGATTTCCGTGAAGACCGTCGAGACTCACGCATCGAATGTTCTGCGAAAGACTCAGCAGTCCAATCGCAATGCGCTGACGCGTTGGGCACATCGCCGCCAGATCGACTGAATTTCCGCGCGCTCTTTCGCGATTGCGCGTGAGGGCGCACCATGGAGCGATGACGGAACCACTGGCGCTCGCGTCGAGACGTGGGCGTTGGGTTGTCGCCGCCACCGTTCTCGGCTCCAGCATGGCTCTCCTCGACGGAACCGTCGTCAACATTGCTCTGCCGCACATCGGTGAAGACTTGGATTCCGGTGTCGCCGGACTGCAATGGACGCTCAGCGGCTACACCTTGGCGTTGGCATCGCTGATACTCCTCGGTGGCGCTCTCGGCGATCGGTGGGGTCGGCGACGGGTATTCGTGTGGGGGACGGTCTGGTTCGCGGTCGCGTCGTTGCTGTGCGGAATAGCACCAGACATCACGTTTCTGGTGATTGCACGGATCCTGCAGGGAGTGGGGGCTGCGCTCTTGACGCCTGGCAGCCTTGCCATCATTTCCGCGTCACTTCGCGAGGAGGACCGCGGCGCGGCCATCGGCTTGTGGTCGGGCTTGGGTGGCGTCGCCGGCGCTGTCGGTCCGCTTTTCGGTGGTTGGCTGGTGGAAGTGGCGGGATGGCGATCCGTGTTCCTGCTCAATATTCCGTTGGCGATCGTGGTGGTGTGGGCAGCGGTGCGCCACGTACCGGAGAGCCGCGACCCGCATCCGCCCGAGCACCTGGACGTGGTCGGATCTGCCTGCGCAGTAGTCGGTCTCGGCGCGCTGACGTACGGGCTGATCGAAGTCAACCCGATAGTCGGGCTGGTCGGGGTGCTCGCGCTGTGCCTGTTCGTTGTGGTGGAACGTCGGTCACCGAGTGCGTTGGTGCCGCCGTCCCTGTTTCGTTCGCGGATGTTCGTTGCGGCCAATCTGGTGACCCTTGCGGTCTATGCGGCGCTGGGCGGTGTGTTCTTCCTGCTCGTGCTGCAATTGCAATTGGTTGCGGGGTACTCGCCGGTGGCTGCCGGCGTCGCAACGGTGCCGATCACCTTGGCATTGCTGCTGTTGTCTTCGCGCGCGGGCAGTTACGCGCAGACTCACGGACCGCGATTGCCGATGACGGTCGGGCCCGCCGTTGCCGCGGTGGGGTTGGTGTTGATGACGCGGATCGGCCCGGATGCGTCGTACCTGACCGTCGTGCTGCCGGGAGTTCTGGTGTTCGGGCTCGGCCTGGCGGTGATGGTGGCGCCGTTGACCGCCGCGGTGCTCGGCTCGGTGCCGGTGGAGCAGTCGGGAATCGCGTCCGGTGTGAACAATGCCGTTGCCCGGACGAGTCAACTTCTTGCCGTTGCCGCCCTGCCGGCCTTAGTGGGGATCGACGCCGAGAGCCTGGTCGATCCGACGAGTTTCTCCGACGGATTCCGATACGCGATGTACATCTGTGTGGCGCTGCTGTTGGTTGGTGCCGTGATCGCCGCGGCGCTGATCCGTGCTCCGATTGCGGAGCCGGTTCAGGAAGCGGATTCGGTTGCCTGCAAGCCGCATTGCGATCTGACGGGTCCTGCAGTGCAACCGAATCCGATCGCGGACTAGACGCTGATGTCGCGGTCTCGGCTGGGCACCAAGGGGATTGCTGCGGCCGGAAATGCCGCGACTATCGCGAAGGCGAGCGGGTAGCCGACCGCGCCGATCAGCGCACCGACCACCGGGCCCACTGCTGACGCGGCAATGAACTGCCCGGTGTTCTGTGCGCCCAACGCTTTTCCTTGCCATTTCGGCCCGGCTGCCTCGGCGACGGATGTGAACGCCAAACCGTTGTCGGCGACACTGACGGTGGTTGCCAGCAGCAGAATCAGGGCCGGAACGCCCCAAGGCGCTGCGTCGGCCGCCGCCATTGCCAACATGACCGCAGATGCAGAGACGGCAACCAACCGCAGGGGGCCTACTCTGCTTCCGGCACGGTCACTCCAGATACCGACGACGATGCGTCCGAGCGCGCCCACGAACTGGGAGATCCCGATCAGGAGTCCCGCGGGCGCAGCATCCCATCCTTGTTCGCTGATCAGCCAGACCAGACCGAACGTCGAGAGGGTGAACTGCGGAAACACCAGCAGTGCCGAGACGACGTGGATGCGCCAGAGGAACCAGTTCGAGCGATAGGGGTTGACCGTCTCGACCGGGATATCGGTGGGCTGCGCCGCCGGTCGCGGGGGATTGACCAATGCGGCAGCGCAGATCAGGGCGAGAACGCCGTTAAGTGCTACCGACAGTCCGACGGCCCAACCGATGCCGACGTTGGCGGCGAGGGTCGGGATGGTCAGCGACGCAATGGTCACGCCCAAGGGCTGTGACATCTGCCGGATACCCATGGCGAGGCCGCGCCGATCCTTGGGGAACCAGCCGACCACAACACGTCCACTGGCAGCGTTGGTGCTCGCCGCGGCCATGCCGCCCAGCAAGAACGCGATCCCGAGGAGGGCGTAATCGTCGGTGGTTGTCGCCGCCAGCGCAGCGATCGCCGTCAACGCAAGTCCGATGGAGATGACCCATTTCTCACCGAATCTGTCGGCCATCGCGCCCCAGGCCACCAGCGTGAGAACCATGCCGAAAGTGGGTGCAGCGGCCAGGGTTCCGGCCTGCGTCAACGAGAGGCCGTGCTCGGAATGCAGTAGTGGGATCAAGAAGGCGGGGGTGCTGACGAAGACGGTGCCTGCTGCCTGGGCGGCGACGCCGATTCCGAGCATCGTCCACGCCTTGGGGGAGACGGCCGTCTTGTCCAACCGCGACGCCTGCGTCATGGTGCCCTCCGATTTCTACGCTGTTCGACGATACTGACGCTACTCGCGTAGTTTCACATGTTGAAACCAGAATCCCACTATTTGGTCGGATGTGGGCGGTCTGGGGTGCGAGGTGCCCACCCCTTTTCGAGCGAACGGTACGACGATCGCCTTGGGTGCGCTGAAAGGTACGTTCGCTCGGGAAGGGGTCAGCGACGGGGCAGGCGAACCGTGAAGACCGTGCGCCCGTCCACCTGGTCGACGCCGATGGTGCCGCCGTGCAAATGCACGTTCTCGACGGCGAGGGAGAGTCCGAGTCCGCTGCCCTCGCTGCGTCCGCGCGCGGTGTCGACCTTGTAGAACCGCCGAAAGATTGCCTGCCGATCTTCGGGTGAGATGCCGGGGCCGTGGTCGACGACGGTGATGACGGAGAAACCGGGTTCGACACTCAACTCGACGCGAACCGGCGGCGCGCCGTGGCGCAGTGCGTTACCGACGAGGTTGGCGACGACGATGTCGATTCGGCGCGAATCCACTCTGGCACTGACGTTTTCAAGTGCGCGGAGTTCGACGGTTTCGATCCAGCCGCGGCTCTCGAGTGTGCGCTCGGTCAATTCGACGAGGTCGACGTCGTCGAGGACGAGGCGCGCCTGTTGTGAGTCGTGGCGCGACATTTCGATCAGATCTTCGACGAGTCGAGTGAGTTTGCCGATCTCACTGCTCACGATGCGCGCGGCAGCGGCGGCGTCCGGCGGAAGGTTGGGGATCTCTTCGCGGAGGATCTCACTGACGGGCACCAGTGCGGCGAGCGGCGTTCGAAGCTCGTGGGAGACGTCGGCGACAAACCTTCTCGACTGCTCTTCCGATTCTTCGAGCCCACGGATGACCGCTTCGTTGCGAGCGACCATGTTGTTGAACGTTGTTGTGACCTGCGCAAGTTCGGCTACTCCGTCTTCGGGGAGCCGGACGCTCAGGTCGCCGTCGGCGGCGCGGGCGGCGGCCTCGTCGAGGCGTTTGAGTGGGCGGACAAGCGTCGACGCGATCCACAGCCCGAGCAGACCGCTTACCAACACACCGGCGGCGAGGGTGAGACCGACAGCTCGAAGCAGGTCGTCGAACTTGTCCTGCACTCCTACCAGCGGCCGGATGGTGACGGCTTTGACCAGTGTCTCGTTGTCGTAGCCGTCGTCTGCAGTCATGTCCACGACATTGACCGACATTCCCAACATGATGCGCTGGGAGTCGAGTCTCTCGAAGCGGATCAGTTTGGGACTGTCCAAACCCTCTTCGAAGCTGGGTGGGATCGTTGCCGCATCCACTGATCCTTGACGGATGACTTCCCCGTCGACGATCAGAGTCATGTCGGACTGGAAGATCTGGTCGAGGGTGTCAGGTGTCAACCCGTCGACCGGCGGTCCGTTGCTGTACTGCAGTTCGTCGCGAAATTGTGCCGTCGCCACGTCCTGAGCGTTGGAATAGATCCACGACCGCGCCATGAACGAGACGACGCCTGCGGTTGCCCCGGCGATGATCACGACGATTGCGATGAACACGAGCACGAGCCTGGTCCGCAGACCGTCGACCTGAAGCCAGGTCGGTCTCATCGGGCTGGGCTGGTGTTGAAGCGATACCCGAACCCGCGCACCGTTTCGATCACGGTCGGTGTGGCTGGGTCGTCCTCGATCTTTCCGCGCAGTCGTTGCACCGCTGCATCGACGATTCGGGAGTCGCCCAGGTATTCCTGGTCCCAAGCTGCGGACAACAACTGCCGGCGGCTGAGGACCTGCCCTGGGTTCTCGGTCAGTGCCAGTATCAGTCGGAGTTCGGTCGGAGTCAGGGTCAGCAGCGTTCCGGCCTTGCGGACCTGCAATGACGAGCGATCCAATTCCAGGTCGCCGAACGTCTCTGCACCCGGCGCTGCATCCGGACGCGTCGTTGCTGGTGCCGAGCGCCGCACGACGGCTTTGATCCGAGCGTCGAGGACACGCGGACTGGCCGGTTTGACGACGTAGTCGTCGGCACCGGCCTCGAGGCCGGCAACAGTGTCGATGTCGTCGGATCTGGCGGTCAGGATGATGATCGGGATGGAACTGCGAGTGCGGATGCGTCGACAGATCTCATAACCGTCGGCTCCTGGCAGCCCGAGGTCGAGTAGGACGAGGTCCGTGGCACCGAGGGCGTCGTCGAAATCGCAGTTACCGTCGGGGCGATGGCTGACGTTGTGCCCGAGTCGGTTCAGCCCCAACGTGATTGCCTCGGCCACCGCTGGATCGTCTTCTATGAAAAGAATGCTCACCATGCGCTCACCTTGGACTCGCCATGATCAGGGGCCTTCTGCGGTCGGAGGAATCTCGGTCAGCCAAGGGTACAGGGGTCACACTCTCGAAAGTCGCTCGTTGCCCGAGTCCGCCAGCACCGCGTGCCGTGCGACGCTGGTGTTCAACGGAAATGCCGACACAGCAAGGGTGTAGCAGCCGACGAGCAGTAGCGCACCGATCACGTCACTCGGCCGGTGCCATTGCAACACGACTACCGAGATCGCCGTTCCGATAGTGAGCAGCGCGCCGTTGACTGCAACGACTGCCCGCCACCTCGAGGGCGTGACGAGCACGATCGCGCAGACCAGAGCAGCGATGGCCGTCAGAGTGCCGCTGGGGAAGGAATTGTGCATCACCAGACCGTTCAGGTCCGGTCGATCCAACGATTGTTTGAGAACCCAGGCCGTCGTGATGGGACCGAGGGTCACGACGACGACGCGTAGTGCCAGCGCAATCGGGTTGTTGCGCAATGTGATCATGAGCGCCACGAGCACTCCTCCCACTATCAGTATCGGAGTGACGAGGCCGATGAACTCGGTGGAGAAAACACCGAGGCCTTCTGCGGTGGCCGCGCCCACCATGAGTTGTTGGTCGACGATCTGGCCACCGGTCGTGTTGACTGCCAGTTCGAACTCGATGACTCCGAGGATCAGAAGTGCCAGTGCGGCAATCAGTCTCGATGGTTTGACTCGTGTCATGATCAGCCTTCCGCTCTCTCGTCCGAAGGGTTGCTCAATTGGGGCGGGCATTCCCCGCCGGGAGTGGTCGCCAACTCGAAATGCCACATCTCGTTGGCGTAGGTCTGACAGAGGCCGTAATCGCTGCCGTGCTGGATGAGCCAGTCATCGGCATCGGTCGGTCCGATGTCGACGGCCTGTCCGCTGACATGCTTCGACAGACTCGGGGAGTGCACCCACTTGGACGCTTCGTCCACGCTGCCGTACTTGACGACGGCTTCGTCGAACAACCGCTGTTGATACGCAGCGGATCGCCAACCCGAACTGACGTGCATGGCAACCCCGGATGCCTGTGCGTCGGCCGCTGCCGACTGCAACGCCGCGAGTAGGGCGGAATCGAGACGGGCCAGAGCCGGCACGTGAGTGTCCTGCAAGCTGATGCCGCCCTCGATCTCGCCACCTGCTGGCCCTGAATCAGGCTGAGTGGCAAGGTAGTTACCGCTCTTGGGCTTTGCTTCTTCCGTGTACGAGCACGCGCTGAGCGTGAGCGTACCGAGTGCGACTGCACCGAGTGCGACGAGGCGGATGATTCCGCGATGGCTGGGCATACGACAGAGACTGCTCGGTCAGTGTCACCGACAGGTGGTCACCGTTCGTCGACGGTGTCACGGTCTGCAACAGCTCTGTAACAGGACGGAACGGTGCTGGTGAGGATGTGTTAAGCAGGGCGCGGAATCGATGCGAAAGTCGACAGTTCGAACCACGAAGGCAAGCTGCGACGCAATGCTGCGGGCCCCGAAATGGTGACGTCGCCAGACCGTATGGCGTCCGACCAGGTCAGGTTACCGCGCCAGATCTCGGTCATCGGTCGCAAGCCTGCGGCGACCGACACTGCGACGTCGAAACCCGGATCGATATCGCACATGTCTACTTCGCCGGAATTGATGACGAGCCACCAGTGTCGTGAATGTCCACGTACTCCGGAGAAAACGAACTGCACCACGGTCTTGCCGTCGGGCACCACGGAGTGATCCACGCGGCGATGCATGTCCCAGAGCAGCAGTTTCGGATCCAGGTCTTCGTCGCCCAGCTCGCCGATCCACCGGGTACCCCAGATGCCGAGAGCTTCGACCACAGGCCGCAGTTCGCGGCCGGCGTCGGTCAGACGATAGCTGACGACGCAGTCGGTTTCTTCTCGCTCGACGATGCCGGCAACTGCAAGTTGGTGCAGTCGCGTGGAGAGCAATGTCGGTGACATTCGCGGAAGTCCGCGTCGGAGATCGTTGAAGTGCTCGCTTCCCATCATCAGTTCGCGCAGGAGAAGCAGTGTCCACCGCTCGTCGAGTAGCTCCATCGCCTTGGCGACGGGGCAGAACTGGTGGTACGAGGACCCCATCTCTCGATCGTAGGCCTCTGGGATGCTCCGGTACAGATTTCGTACTGGAGAGGGGCGAACAGCCGTCGTAGCGTCGAAGTAACGGCATCGACGTTTGTCGGCTAGAAGTACGAAAAAGATTGAAGGAGAACCGTAATGAGTGAATCAACGGGAACGCTCGGGCTGGATCGCGAGCTGAAGGCCAAGCACCGGGCCATGTGGGGTCTGGGTAACTATCCGGCGGTAGCGGCGCAGGTCATTGCGGATCTCGGGCAGGTACTGGTCGGCGAGTGCGGCGTGCAGGAAGGTGATCGCGTGCTGGACGTCGCGGCGGGGTCGGGCAATGCGGCGATCCCGGCGGCCGCATTGGGTGCGCAGGTGATCGCCACCGACCTGGCTCCGGAATTGTTCGTGGCCGGAAAGGAGGCCGCTGCGCTCGCCGGCGTCGAACTCGATTGGCAGGAAGCAGATGCCGAGGCTCTTCCCCTCCGCGACAACGAGTTCGACGTGGTGCTCTCGTGTGTCGGCGTGATGTTCGCACCGCATCACCAGCGCGCCGCGGACGAGCTTCTGCGAGTGTGTCGATCCGGCGGAAAGATCGGGGTGCTGAGTTGGACTCCGACGGGATTCATCGGCGAGATGTTCAAGACGATGAAGCCGTACGCGCCGCCGCCGCCTCCCGGAACCCAACCGGCGCCGTTGTGGGGTGACGAGAACCATGTTCGTGATCTGCTCGGCGATGTCGTCATCAGGAAAAACGTCCTGCGTGTGGACAGATTCAGTGGGCCGGAAGATTTTCGTGACTTCTTCAAGAAGAACTACGGCCCGACCATCGCGGTGTACCGCAACATCGCCGACGACCCGGCGCGGACGCAGGCGTTGGATCGAGATCTGCTCGAGTTGGCGAAAAAGTACGGCAGCGGAAGCGAGCCCTTCGCGATGGAGTGGGAGTACCTGCTGGTCACCGCGACACCCGACAAAGGAGGTGTGTGATGACGACGGTCGAGTTCGCGCCGCTGCAATCGGCGGTCACAGGTTCTGTGTTCGGTCCCCGAGATCCGGAGTACGACGACGCCAGATCGATCTGGAACGGACAGATCGATCACCGGCCGGCGGTGATCGCCAGGTGCAGGTCGGCGTCGGATGTGTCTGTGGCACTTGCATTTGCCAGAGCCCACTCGTTGGAGGTCTCGGTCAGAGGTGGCGGGCATTCCTACCGAGGCACGTCGGTGTGTGAAGGCGGTGTGATGATCGATCTCAGTGCGATCAACGTAGTCAGCGTCGCCCCGACCGCGAAGCGAGCCAGGGTCGGTGGTGGTGCAACGATCGCCGACCTCGACACGGCGACGCAGGAACACGGCTTGGCAGTGACCGGCGGAGTGATCAGCGATACCGGTGTCGGTGGCCTGACTCTGGGCGGTGGCATGGGGTGGTTGACGCGCACGCTCGGCCTGGCGATCGACAACCTGGTGTCGGCAGAGGTGGTACTTGCCGACGGTTCGATCGTGCGAGCCTCCGAGAACGATCACAGCGACTTGTTCTGGGCACTGCGCGGCGGTGGCGGAAACTTCGGGGTGGTCACCGAATTCGAGTACCGTTTGAGCGAGATCGGTCCGGAAGTGCATCTGGGACTGTTCTTCTGGGGGATGGAGGACGGACCCGCAGCGCTTCGTCTGTGTCGCGAGGTGGTGCCTGCCCTGCCGAGAAATGCCGGTGCGATGGTTGCCGTCAGTTTGTCCGCGCCACCGGCGCCGTTTGTCCCGGATCAATTTCACCTACTGCCCGGCTACGCCTTGCTGGTAGCCGGTTTCGGATCGGAAGAGGAACACTCGAATGCGATTGCGCCGATTCGAGAGGGCTTGCCGACGCTTTTCGAGTTCGTCACCCCGCTCCCGTACATCGGGTTGCAGTCGATGCTCGACGAATCGGAGCCGTGGGGTGCGTACGCCTATGAGAAGGCTTTGGATCTGGTGGATTTCTCCGACGACGTGATCGATGTTCTGACCGAACAAGCGGGCAAGAAATCGTCGCCGATGTCCTTCATGCCGATCTTTCCGCTGCAGGGAGCTTTCACTTCCGTCGGCGAGGACGACACTGCGTTCGGTGGTTCTCGCACACCGCATTACGTGTGCAATATGACGGCGACGGCAACCGATGCCGGGACGCTGGAATTGGACCGATCGTGGGTGCGTGAGACCTGGGAAGCGTTGCGTCCGTTCTCTTCCAACCAAGGCGGGTACGTCAACTTCATGACCGATGTCGACGAGAACCGGGTGCGAGCTTCCTACGGCGCGGCGAAGTACGCGCGATTGTCCGCGGTAAAAGCGAAGTACGACCCGGACAACGTGTTTCACCTCAACGCGAACATCCTGCCTGCGTGAAGCTTGTGCTCAGACCGTGAACACCGGTCAGACAGTGAACACCAGAATGACGACGATCAGTGCGGCCAGGATGATGACGGCAACCATGCCGGTCATGGCGAGGGGAGCCCAGGCCACTACCTTGTCTCGGGTGCTGGCATCGGCGGGGCCGGTCGGTATCCGCGGCGGCCAGGAGAACATGTCCATCGGACTGGGAACGTTTCGCAAAGGCGTGTTCTGTTGCACTGCAGGAAGTCCGGTGATCGTGGAGCCGGTCAGGCGATTGCGACGGTGTGGGTCGGCGAGTTGTGTGGTCCGGTGCGCCCAGGCCGGCACGGCACCCTCGGACGAGTAGACGGGAGCGTCGATCAACTGCTCGATCGTGCCGCCGCCTGTCGCGGCAGCGGCGAGTGCGTCGCGTGCCTGAACCATCGTCGGCCGGCGGGTGGGGTCGGGTTCGAGGAGTTGAAGAAGAACGTCGGTGAGGGGTCCGGACTTGGTGGGGCGGTAGATCTCGGCCTTGGCGACCCGGTGCAGGAGGGCGATGGCGTCGGAGTCGATGCCGAAGGGCGGTTGACCCTCGATCACGGTGTAGAGCGTCGACCCGAGTGAGAAGACGTCACTGGCCTCGGTGGGATCATCGCCGCGGGCAACTTCGGGTGCGAAGTACGCGGGAGTGCCGGTGATGACCTCGTCCTGGGAGTCGGACACGTCGCTCTTTGCGCGGGCGATGCCGAAGTCGCTGATCTTGACGGTGCCGAGGGACTTGCCTCGATCTGCGATCAGGATGTTGCCTGGCTTGATGTCGCGGTGGACGATGCCGGCGGCGTGCGCTTCGGTGAGTGCCGCAGCGATCTGTGCGCCGATCTGCGCGACCTCGAGCGGTGGCAACGTGTCGGCCAGGTTCATGGCCTGGGCGAGGCTGCGGGCCGGGAAGTACTCCATGACCAACCACGGTTCGCCGGACTCGATCGCGACGTCGTACATGGCGATGGAGTGGGGATGGGTGAGCTTTGCGGCGTTCCTGCCCTCGCGCAATGTACGTTCGCGGACCTCTTCGGCCGTTTCGGTGTCGAGGCCTTCCGTGCTTGTGACTTGTTTCACCGCGACGTCACGGCTGAGGAGGGTGTCGCGGGCCAGCCAGACGGCGCCCATCCCTCCGTCGCCGATCTTGGAGCGGAGTCGGTACCGCCCCGCCAGCAGGTATTCGGGCCCGATGCCCCTCCCGGTCTGCTCCTGAGCTGTCACATCTCAAGGTTAATGGATTGATGCCACTGTGACGCTCGAGGCTCCTGTGAACTGGGATTTTTGCTCTGCTTGACGTGTCGGGGGTGACACGGTTTACTGAAAACAGTTCGAAAATATGTTCGAAATTGCTGTTCGTTGAATGCATGTCAGACCCGACTTCCCCGCGGTTTGCCGGCTGGTTATGGATTGCTGCCGAGTGAGTTTTTCCGGTGTTCCGGAGGATGGGGATGACCGAGGTGACCGAGTTGGTGGAGCTGTCGGCAGATGCGGCGGGATTGTCCCGTCAGGATCGGCTGGCGCAGCTCCGCCGACAGATCGCGTCCATTCCCTCTCGGGGCGATACGTCGTTCTCTGGACCGAGCGTGTCGGTGGCTGGTGTGTCCGTCGCTGGTGTTTCCGAGACAAGTGCAGCAGCGTCCGAGAGTGTTGCGGACAGGGACAGGCCGGTCGTGGACCGCGCGCACAAGGCTGGTGTTCTCCCGGTGCCGGAAGGTATCGGGGCATTGTTGCCGCAGGGTGGTTTGGTACGCGGAACCGTGGTGTCCGTCGACGGCGCGGCATCCTTGCTTTTGGGATTGGTCGCGTCGGTGACGGCGTCCGGAGGGCATGTGGCAGTCATCGGGCAGCCTCGACTGGGATTGCTGGCGGCGTACGAGATGGGTGCGCAACTGGAACGTCTGGCACTCGTTCCGGCGCCTGGTCCGGATCCGGTCGAGATTGCCGCTGTGCTGCTCGACGGTATGGATCTGGTGATTCTGGGATTGGCGGGTGCATCGGTATCCCCGTCGCGTGCTCGGGCGGTAGTGGCACGCGCTCGAAGCAAGGGCTCGACTCTTGTTGTCACCGAAGGTCACTGGGACGGTGCTGAGGTTCGCTTGGACGCTCGGGTTCATGGTTACGGTGGGTTCGGTCAGGGCCGGGAGTTGGGGCGTGGTCGGCTCAATTCCCTGAGCCTCGCGGTTCGTGCTCGGGGGCGCTCGTTCCAGCCCCGGACCACGCGTCTGGACATCTGCAGTGCAGCCGGGCGGGTCGAGTGGGTACCTTCTCGGCCGGTCGAGGGTGTGATGTCGAAGGTGGTGTCGGAGCAGGTGGTGTCACTGTGAGCAGAGTTCTGGCGTTGTGGTGCCCGGATTGGCCGGCGGTGGCAGCGGCAGCACTTGCCGATCTTCCGGCAACGCATCCCGTCGCGGTCACCTCGGGTAACCGTGTGATCGCATGTTCGGCGACGGCTCGTGCGGAGGGTGTTCGCCGAGGCCTACGACGACGCGAGTCGCAGGCCCGCTGCCCGGAACTGTATGTGGCGACGGCAGATCCGGAACGCGACGCCAGATTGTTCGAGCCGGTGGCCGCGGCCATCGATGCGGTGGCACCGGGCGTCGAGGTACTCCGTCCTGGTTTGTTGGTGCTCAGCGCACGAGGTGTCAGTCGGTACTTCGGTTCGGAGGAAGCCGCGGCGGAACGATTGGTGGATCAGGCATCTGCTGCGGGCGTCGAGAGCCAGGTGGGGGTGGCGGATCAACTGTCCACCGCGGTCATTGCCGCGCGCCGGGCAGCGCTGGTGCCGCCGGGGGAGGGAGCACGGTTTCTGGCGCCGCTACCCATGCCGGAGTTGGCGGCCGAGCCCAGCCTGTCTGCACCGCATCGCGGAGAGTTGGTGGATCTGCTGCGCAGGCTCGGGATCAGGACCATCGGTGCTTTCGCGGATTTACCGGCAGTGGACGTCGCTTCGCGTTTCGGCGCTGATGCGGTGCTCGCGCATCGTGCGGCGCGTGGTGAACCCGAGCGGCCACCGTCGGCGCGGACGCTTCCGCCGGATCTGGAGGTGGAGCAGCATTACGATCCGTCGATCGAGCGGGTGGATGCCGCAGCGTTTGCCGGGCGCGCGTTGGCAAGTCTGCTGCATGACAAGCTGTCCGCCGCCGCAGTGGCGTGCACCCGTCTGTCGATTTCGGCCAGCACGGGTAACGGTGAAAATCTTTCTCGGACTTGGCGTTGCGCCGAACCTCTGACGCCGGAGGGAACGGCCGATCGAGTGCGATGGCAACTGGACGGCTGGCTCACCGGGCGCAGTGAGACCCGGCCGACCGCAGGTATAGCTGTGTTGCGTCTGGAACCGGTGGAGGTGGTCAGTGCCGGTGCCTTGCAGTTGGGGCTGTGGGGCGGTGTCGGCGACGAGGAGGAACGAGCCAGGCGAGCATTGGTGCGTGTGCAAGGTCTTCTGGGCGGCGAATCGGTTCAGGTCGGTGTCCTGAGCGGTGGGCGAGGGCCCTCGGAGCGAATTACCTTGTTGCCCTTGGGTGACGAGCGGGTAGCTGCTCACGATCCGACAGCCCCGTGGCCGGGTCGTCTGCCGCAACCGTCTCCGGGGTCGATCTTCGTCGACAATCCCAAGGTGTGGCTGGGGGATGCGGCCGGCAACGCCGTGTACGTCACCGAGCGCGGTGTCTTCAGTTCGCAGCCGGGAAGGCTGAAGTGGGGGAGTAAGGAATGGGCAGTGCAGGGATGGGCCGGGCCCTGGCCGGTGGACGAGCGATGGTGGGACGCAGCTTCGGCACGCACGGCGGCGCGGGCTCAGGTTCTGCTGGAGGAATCGCGGGCGTTGCTGATGATCTGTGAAGGCGGTGGATGGTCGGTGGAGGGTGTGTACGAATGAGCTCACAGGTATAGCCAGCTGTACCGGCCATGGTCGAGTCGGCTGTACGAACAGTTGGGGCGTTGGCACCATCGCCATGCCGACGTTCGGATCCTAGCGTTGATGACATTCGAAAACTCACTGTTGCAATGATTCTCGTCGTTGTAACTCTTCACGAGGAGTGTCATGAAAACGGCGGGCCGAGCTGACGTTTCCGGAACCGATCGACTTCACTACGCGCTGACGGAACTGCACGACGCACAACTTCTGGCGTACGACGAGTCCGGCGAAGGCCGGATCGTGGAGGTGTTCGGCGATGTCGCCACAGCCGAGCACATCGTCATCTTCGTCCCGGGTAACGACAACGGACTGGGAAACTACTTCGACGAGAACCGTCCGACCGGACCACGCGCGAGCGGATGGACACTGGGAAGGATGCTCCGAACGCTCGGGCGGAACGACCACGTCGCGGTGATCGTGTGGGTCGGTTATCGGACGCCGTGGGGATTTCTCGAGTCGTTCTCGCGGACGCTCGCAGAACGTGGTGCGATCGATCTGGCGCGATTGACTCGCATCCTGCCGCGTTCGGCGCATGTGACGCTCGTCGGACACAGCTACGGGGCCGTGGTGTGCGGACTCGCCCTCCCGTCGGCGCGAGTAGACGATTGTGTGGTGCTCGGGAGTCCGGGCATGGGGACCAGTTCTCGCGAAGACCTGTGCTTTGCCGGAAATCTCTGGGCTGCTCTGGGGCCCTCGGACTGGATCCGGTATTTCCCGCGCGTGAAGATCGGTCGCCTCGGGCACGGTCCGTCTCCAGTACGGGCGCAGCACGGAGCCTTTGTTTTCGGCACCGGTTCCATTCGAGGGCATTGCGGATACTTCGCCGACCCAAGCGAGTCGCTGCGCAACATCGCGAGGATAGGGCTCGGTCGCTACGACGAGGTCACGCGGCCAGGGGAGTTGCCACCTCGGCTGACCGCGTCAGCAATTCGCGAGGACAGGTCTATCCTGGGAACTCGTGAGTGTCGCTAACGTACGAAGTGCCGGCGGAGTCCAGATCAGCTACCGCGATTCCGGTTCGCATCCCGGTGTCGCCGATCTGCCTCCGGTAATCCTCGTGCACGGGATGGGCGGCGACAGCGGTACCTGGGACAAGTTCGCGCGGACCTTGCGATCGCGCAACCGACGAGTTGTCTCGGTCGATCTTCGCGGCCACGGACGGAGCGCTCGGGCGTCGTCGTATCTCTTCGACGAGTTCGCCGACGACGTCATGGACGTGTGTGATCATCTCGAACTCGACCAGGTGGATCTGGTCGGTCATTCGCTCGGCGGGCACGCGGCGTCGTTGATCGCTCAGAAACGCCCCACGGCGGTGCGGAAGTTGGTCATCGAGGAAGCGCCGTTGCCACTACGCGCAGGTGACCCGGAACAGGTGTTCGCGAGGAAATTGCCGAGTGTGCCAGAACTGTGGCACGCCACAACAAGTTTGGTGCGGCATCCGCGCGCGGCGCTGACGTTCGATCGCTCGATGACGCGATCCGCGCTCGAGCAGTTCCGCCGACCGGATCCGCAGTGGTGGGATCGGTTGTCGCTCATCGAGGCTGACATGTTGTTCCTGCGTGGAGGTCTGGGCGGGATGGTGGACCCCGTTCGCCTCGACGCTGTTGCAGCCACCGTCGCACGCTGCGAGTTGGTCTCGTTCCGTACCGGACACAGTGTCCACCGCGACGGTCATCGCCAATTCGAATCCGTTGTGTTGCCGTTCATTTCCTGAAAGCGCAATATCCGATCGGTCCCGCCGCGTACCCATCCGAAACGTGTGTGGCACCGAATGTACTTCCATGCATACCAACGGCAACGACTGGTCCGCACACGAATACGTCGACGCGGTAGCACGATCGGTTCACGGCGAGACTGTCCGATGGCCACAGGCGCC
This sequence comes from Rhodococcus sp. KBW08, assembly GCF_003852455.1. Classification (NCBI taxonomy): domain Bacteria; kingdom Bacillati; phylum Actinomycetota; class Actinomycetes; order Mycobacteriales; family Nocardiaceae; genus Rhodococcus; species Rhodococcus sp. KBW08. The sequence goes on along the minus strand of NZ_QAJJ01000002.1, from coordinate 656,292 downwards.
GAGCATGGATGCGGTGATCGTCCTTCCCGTTCATGCCAGAAACCATCCGGGGAAGACCGCAGTTCTGCTCTGGAATCACGACTTCGGTTGGTCGTGGGGCGTCGAGGAGTCCGACGTGCGAAGGACGATTTCGATAGTCGACACCCTCGGCATCGGCCGGACTCCGGATCCGCTGCGCTGTGCGGATCGGGTTATCGAGCTGATCAGCGCCCAGACAGTTTGCTCGCGCATGTGTAGCGAACACTGATTCGGTCAACTCTGGGGCCACAACGGCTCCGAGAGGACGACGCCCGTGAACCCAGAGAACGTTCCAGCCCCGCTTTGTCATTCATTGCCGCGCCGGACGTTCCTCGGTGGCGTCGGTGCTCTTGTCCTCGCCGGAGTGGCAGACGTCGCAACCTGCGCGGCGAGCGCGGCGCCGGTGAAAGCAGCGCCCGCCGATCGGTTTCCGCAGAAACCCAACATCGTTGTCATCATCACCGATCAGGAGCGCCGGCCGATGTACTGGCCGCAAGGCTGGGCTGATCAGAATCTGCCCAACCGCAAGAGGATTGCCGATCACGGGCTGACGTTCGACCAGGCAGTGTGCAATACCGCGATGTGCTCGCCCAGTCGCAGTACGTTCTTCACCGGCCTCTATCCCGCGCAGCACGGGGTCACCAGAACCCTCACCGAAGGCGGCACTGTCTCACCCACCGAGCCACAGTTGCAGGTCTCCGAACAGAACATGGCAAAACTGCTGGCGTCGGCGGGCTACAACGTTCAGTACCGGGGGAAGTGGCATCTGAGCAAAGGCGTCGAGGGTGGTGATCCGACAAGTAACGATGTAGCGGGATTCGGCTTCGAAGGGTGGATTCCCCCCGACGCGGGTCAGGACACCAATCCGGACCACTTCGGTGGCGGCTGCGCAGACCATGATCGCCGTGTTGCCGAGGAGGCAGTCGATTTCCTCTCCGGACCTGCCGTCACCTCCGGGCAGCCTTGGGCGCTGATCGTCTCGTTCGTGAATCCACACGACGTACTCGCGTACCCCCAGACTTGGAATGCGATGAACGGAACGTGCGACAACTATGGATCGGACGCGCCCGGCGCCTTCGAGCAAGGTATCGACTTACCACCCACCTTCGACGAGATCCTGGCACTCAATCACAAACCGACAGCGCAGGTTCAGTCGGAATTGCTGCTCGCAGCCGGACTCGGACCGCTGCTCGGGCCCGATCAGGCGCGCAACTACATCAACTTCTACGCCTACATGCACAAGGTGGTCGACGAGCACATCGGCAGCGTGCTCGACGCGATCGAAGCCACTCCGCAGATGCTCGACGACACGGTGATCGTTCGCATGTCCGACCACGGGGAGATGGGGATGAGCCACGGAGGTTTGCGGCAGAAGGTGTTCAACGCCTACGAGGAAACACTGCGCGTTCCACTGGTCATCAGCAATCCCCTGCTGTTCCCCGAACCTGTTCGGACCGACGCCCTGGCATCGTTGATCGACGTGATGCCCACTCTCGCCACGCTCGCCCAAGTGCCGGCGCGTGAATCGTGGAACTTCCTGGGTACCGATCTGACACCGGTCATCGTCGACGCCGCCGCCTACCCACAAGGTCCCAGCGCGCAGGTTCAGGACACGATTCTGTTCACCTACGACGATCAGAACTGTGCGACGCCCGACGGTCAGAACATCGTCACGCAGCCCAATCACATCCGCTGCATCCGGGAGAGCCGATGGAAGTACACGATGTACTTCGATCCTGCGGGAGTTGCTGCGCCGCAATACGAACTGTACGACTTACAAGCCGACCCCTTGGAACTGAACAATCTCGCCAATCCGCTCAACATCGGCTCGTATCGGCCGGATCTGGCGGCGCAGATGAATGCCAAGCTCTTCGCAGTGATGGAGACGAAGGGCGTTTCTCTGAAGGAATAGATCGAATTTCGTCAAAACTGATTCACGTTTCAGTTCTGCGGGCATGCTGGTGGGGCATCTGTCTTCGGTTCGGGAAGAAGGAATGTCATGACTGTCACCTCGCCGGGGCGAGAAGGTTTCAGTTCTCTTCGGTCGGGAGGGTTGAACTGGGATTCGTTCCCACTCCGATTGTTCACCAAGGGAAATGCCAAATTCTGGAACCCAACCGACCTCGATTTTTCGCAGGATGCCCGTGACTGGCAGGAGCTGACCAGCGAACAACAGCGCAGCGCCACCTTCCTGTGTGCGCAGTTCATCGCCGGTGAAGAAGCCGTCACCGAAGACATTCAACCGTTCATGAAAGCGATGTCGACCGAGGGGCGATTCGGCGACGAGATGTACTTGACGCAGTTCTGTTTCGAGGAAGCCAAGCACACCCAGGTCTTTCGGCTGTGGATGGACGAAGTGGGTCTGACCAGTGACCTGCATTCCTACGTCGCCGAGAATCCGTACTACCGGCAACTGTTCTACGAGGAGTTGCCGTCGTCGCTACGCATTCTGGAGACAGACCCCAGCCCGGTCAACCAGGTGCGTGCCAGCGTCACGTACAACCATGTCATCGAGGGCAGTCTGGCGTTGACGGGCTACTACGCCTGGCAGAAAGTCTGTGCGACACGCGGGATTCTGCCGGGGATGCAGCAATTGGTGCGAAAGATCGGCGACGACGAACGACGGCACATGGCGTGGGGAACGTTCACCTGCCGCAGGCACGTCGCCGCCGACGATCACAACTGGGACGTCGTCCAGCAGCGGATGGGCGAACTCATGCCCATGGCACTGGGAATGATCAACTGGGTCAACGATCAATTCGAGGTGCAGCCGTTCGGTTTGGACAACCAGGAGTTCCTCGAGTACGCCGCAGACCGTGCGCAACGCCGACTTTCGGCGATCGAGTCCGCGCGCGGGCGCGACGTCGCCGAGATCGACCTCGACTATTCCCCGGAGACTCTCGAGGAAAAGTTCGGGGAAGAAGATGCCGCTGCGATGAGTGAGGCAGCCGGCTGAACTCGAATTCTATTGGGGCCAAGCCGAGTTCTGGATGACCTCGACGAAATCGATGTGCCGAAATCCCGGTACGAAATGCTCGAGCACGTCACCGTTGACCGTTCCGAATGTGCTCTCGGGGCGGTGCTTGAAGCCGTCGGTGAAGGCTTTCAGAATCTGATTCTTGAAATCCGGACGGGGGTGGGCCGCGGTGACGGCGTCGATCTCGGCCTGGTCGAGTTCGTTGTACCCGATTCCGAGTACGTCGGTCTCCACGCCCGCTGTCACCAAGGCGATTTCGGGCTCCAGTCGCGAGGGTACCTCGGGCGTCGTGTGCAGAGCGATGCTCTCCCACACTGTGCGGATGTCGGTTTCGTCGACTCCGTAGCCGGTGAGGAACTGTCGCGCTTCGTCTGCTCCGTCCAATTCGAATCGTGACGTACTGCCCCGGAATTTCTCGGTGAGACCCAGGTCGTGGAACATGGCACCGACGTAGAGCAACTCGGGGTCGGCGTGCAGACCCAGACGCGTTCCTTGAAGTGATCCGAAGAGGAAGACGCGTCGCGAGTGGTGAAACAGTAACTCGGATGCCGTATCTCGTACCAGGTCGGTGGCGTCGGCAGCCATCTTCGAATCGGGGATTTTCACACCGGCAATGATCGTGTTCATCGGTACCTGCTCTGCTCGTCGCTGCTGCGAATTCTCGGTCCATCCCAGTGTCGGTCGAGCACGCACGCGGTCGCACCCTGATCTCGGCCATACTGTCCACAGATCAGGACGAAGGAGAGCGCATCGTGACCGCAGGGCATCGAGTTGCCGTCCTGGTGTTCGACGGCGTCAAACTGCTCGACGTCGCAGGTCCGAGCGAGGTGTTCGCAGAGGCCAATCGCGGCGGGGCGAACTACGAGTTGGTGATCTGCTCGGTAGGTGGGCACGATGTCGACTCGTCGACCGGGATGCGCATTCCGGTCGACTGTGACGTCGTAGATTCCGGTTCCTTCGACACGTTGCTGGTCATGGGTGGTGACGTGTTCCCGTCCACGCCGGTGAGTCCGGAACTGCGTGAGGCGGCGAGTGACCTGGCAGGGCGGTCGGATCGGGTTGCCTCGATTTGTACCGGAACATTCATCCTTGCAGCGAGTGGATTGCTCGACGGACGCCGCGCAACCACGCATTGGCAGCACACGGCGACGTTAGCGCGTGCCTATCCGCAGATCACGGTGGTTCCCGACGCCATCTTCATCGAGGACGGCACGGTGTTCTCGTCTGCGGGCGTGACCGCCGGGATCGACCTCGCGCTCGCATTGCTCGAGCGTGATCATGGTGCAGAAATGGCTCGACGCGTCGCGCAGCTTCTGGTGGTTTTTCTCCAGCGTCCAGGTGGGCAGTCACAGTTCTCACCGTCGCTGAGCGGGCCGCGGCCACGAGTGCCGGCTCTTCGCGCAGTGGTCGATGCGGTGGCAGCGGATCCGGCGGGGGAGTACTCGGTCGACGAACTGGCTGCCTTGGCGCACCTGAGCCCGCGGCACCTGACGAGGCTCTTTCGTGAGGAGCTCGATACGACGCCGGCCAAATACGTCGAGTTGATCCGTTTCGATTCCGCGAAGGCGCTTCTCGATGCCGGCCACTCGGTGACCGATGCCGCGCAGTTGGCGGGATTCGGCAGCTCGGAATCCTTGCGTCGAGCATTTTCGACGCATCTCGGAATCTCGCCGCAGGTGTACCGTCGTCGTTTTCAAGCATTCGGCTAGGACTGGCTCTCGTGCTTTCCCTGTGGTGGGTTCATACCCTGCTTGTCGAGCCAGGCCAGGCTGTAGTCGGCGATCTCACGCCAGCCGTGGTCGATGGTCAGTGAGTGACCCCGATCGCCGAAGACCTTGTATTCGTTGACCGTCGGCGCCTTGGCGTACTTCTTGAACGAGCTGTCCGAACTGGCTTTCGGTACCGTGCGATCCTTACCGCCGCCGATCATCAGCAGTGGCCCGCGGCGGGCGTTGAAATCCACTGCAGCGGGGCTGTGGGGCGCGAAGTTGGCGAGTGCTGCCTCGAACAACGGCCGTCCGGGGGCGGGAATTGCATACTGTTCGAACAAGGCGTCGGACTCGTCCCTGGACACGGCGCTGGCGAAGGATTTGTGGAACGATTTTCTGTTGTGTGAGTAGGCCTTCCGGTAGTTGCCGGGGTTGGACAGGATAGGGAACACGCTGCCCAGTTGAACGAGAGGAAGTTTCAACACACCTTTGGGCTGAGCGGGGTCGATGGCAATTGCCGCAGTCGCCAACTCCTGGCCCAGCAGTTTCTGGGCGATCAAGCCTCCGAACGAGTGCCCGATCACGATCGGTGGTTCGTCGAGATCTGCGATCACCTTTGCGTAATGATCCGTCACGTCCTCGATGCCGTGTCCCGCGATGTCCTCCGGATGTTCACGCGTCTCACCCACCGTCGACGCATCCCCTGGCCATCCGGGTGCCATCGTGGAGTACCCCTGCGCGTTGAAAACCTGCGCCCAGGGATCCCACGTGGTCGGGTGCATCCAGAGTCCGTGGATGAACAGAACAGTCGGGTTGGACTTGGGCGACATTCGCGCTCCCCGCTATCGGACCGATGATCGATACGGGATGCCCGCTTTTTGCGGACTCATTCACCAGTGACCAGATCCTCGACAGAGGTCATTGTCACTCGTCCGTGATCAGGCGGTAAATGACGTATATGGCAAACCATCCCATCGCGACCGATGCGAGAACAAATAGCACTTCGAAGAACATGACCATGTAAATCGCTGCCTCACTGGTTGAAGGAATCGCTCTAGTATCGAACATATCGCAAGTAGTTGTTGCGATATGACTGGGTGTCGCGGTTGGCACAATGAGGCCATGAAGCAAAGGGGTCGAGCGGTCCGAACGGCCGTGATCGAAGCGACTGTGCGAAAGGTTGCTGAACTAGGACCGCAGTCGGTGACGATCGCCGCGATAGCGGTCGAAGCGGACGTTCATCCAACGTCGATCTACCGCCGATGGGCGACGGTCGACTTGCTGGTCGTGGATGCTCTCCGCGAGTTCACGGATGCAGGTTTGGCGATACCTGACACCGGGACACTCTTCGGCGATCTTCGGACTTTTGCTCGGAGTCTCCAAGATTGGCTCGCGACAGACACCGGATTGGCACTCGCCCGTACGGGTGTGATGCCTACCGACGACGCGGAAATCTTGGCTGCGCGCGCACAGTTCTGGCGCGCCCGATTCGATGCGGCAGCCGTCATGATTCACCGTGGAATCGAACGCGGCGAGGTCCCGGACGGTACTGATCCAGATACTGTTCTCGCGGCACTAGCTTCGCCGATCCGGCTGGCAGCGATTTCCCAGAACACCGAGCCTCGTATCGACCTCGACAAACTGGTTGCACTTGTCGTCGGCGTTGATCCAATAGTGAAATGATCGACGGCATGGCACCAACCGACTCTGCGAAGGCGATGGCACTGTGGACCACCGCTTTTGTTGTCTCACAAGCAAACATTGCGCGTTTACTCGGGCCGGTGGCTCCTAAAGTATTGGACGTGCAGACAGCATTTTCCGCTCGTCGGTACATCGAAATCTTGGACTCCATGGATGCGGAGGCCACGTCGCGATTTCGTAGTCACTACTACCCCGACTTCGTTCATCCCGCGATCTACGCGATGGCTTTGCGGTCAGCAGGCACGCGGCTCGGCGAGCGGGTGCCCCTGTCGCCCTCAACTCGGCGCGCGCTGGCCGTAGCGCCCGTGCTGTCAGCGGCCGGCGACTACGTCGAGAACGTGGTCGGACTCCATTTCCTCGATCACCGCGACAGCATCACCGACTCGAGGGTTCGCGCCGTCTCGACGGTCAGTATTGGCAAATGGGTGCTCGCACTTGGAACTCTCGGATATTTGTCGCAGGGTTTTGTCAGAGTATGGGTATCGCGAAAATGAGGAGCACTGATGGCAGTCGAACTCGGTACCGAATACTTCTCTGACGGAGAAGAGTTCCGTCGATGGCTGTCCGAGAACCATGAGGCAGTCCCCGGGCTCTGGCTCAAGATGGCCAAGAAGAACTCGTCACACAGTTCGATCGACTACGACCAAGCATTGGACGTGGCGCTGTGCTTCGGCTGGATCGACAGCCTGTCCCGGCGAATCGACGACGACTTTTTCGTGCAGAGGTTTTCGCGCCGCACTGCGCGGAGTCCGTGGTCCAAACGCAACGTCGAGATAATCGCCCGTCTTGATGCTGCAGGATTACTCGAGCCATCCGGCATCGCAGAGATCGAGAAGGCCAAGGCAGACGGCCGCTGGGATCGCGCGTACGAGGGAGCAGCCAAGGCCGAGGTGCCGAAGGACTTTCTCGATGCTCTTGCAGAAAACCCGAAGGCTCGCGAGTTCTACGCGACGCTCAATTCCACCAACCGGTTCACCATCGCGTACCGACTGCAGGAGGCAAAGCGTCCGGAGACGCGAACCCGGCGGATCGAGAAGTTCGTGAACCAGCTTGCCGAGGGCAAGAAGTTCTACTGAGATGGCTGGGACGGCTGATCGACTTTCAACGTGGCTGACACAATAGGGCTCGTGATCGAAGCCGAGACCTGTTCCGCGTTGTCTGCTGTAGACGAACCGCTGGCAGGCAGTGCTGCCGTCGTGCGGGGTTGGGTGTGCCTCGAATTCAACGCAGCGTGGGGTCGTGACGTGCTGGACGGAACAGCCTTGGGGGAGGAGCTTGCCGCCGAGCTCAGTCGACGAGCCGACGCTGCCGATGTACGAATCATGTTCATCCGTCGACCCGGCCGCACCGATCCGTTGACTGATGGACACACCGTCCTGCTTGCGCGCTCCGATCCGAGCGACTCATGGTGCGAAAGGTTGCGCATCGATTCACCGATGGATCTACTCGACGTCGATTTCTCCCTGCTGGATGGGCCGCCGCCAGGATTGGGCGAGCAGGTGACCGAGCCTGTCGTATTGGTCTGCGCTCACGGCAAGCGCGACCAGTGCTGCGCTGTGTTCGGCAGACCGATTGCGGCAGCGTTGATGTCGTCCTTCGGACCCCAGGTGTGGGAGTGTTCTCATACCGGAGGGCACCGATTTGCGCCGTCGATGATCTTGCTGCCGAGCGGCAATACATACGGTCGTCTGTCCGCTGGTGAGAGTGTCACGGCCGTGGAGGTGGCTTCGCGAGATCAGGTCCATCTGCCAGGCCTGCGTGGACGGAGTTGCTGGCTTCCTGCGGGGCAGGTTTCGGAAATTGCTGTGCGACAACAAATCAGCTGTGGAATCGACGACTTGGCTGTCGTAGTGCAGGCGAGTGACGGGACGTGCGTCGTCGCACATGCGGACGGCCGGCGGTGGGTGGTGGAGACGGCGGTCTCCGAACTTGCGCCGCGTCCACCGAGTTGCGGTGCGGCTCCCAAGCCGGTGAGACCAGTTGTCGTCACGTCGATTCGAGACCTGTGATTTCCTCGTCGGTTCCACGCGATCGGTCTCGATGAGCTCGCGCGTGGGTCAGCATTACTCCAACAGGAGCGCAATGACCCCGGGCGTTAGTTGACGTTGTCCGAGGAGATTTACGCGTTGGCATCCGTCGAGTTCGACTGCCATCCGCGTGCCGCCCGATCCGTCAGGACGAAGTACTTCGATCGAAGCGATGTGTTGGGCGTTGCGATCACATGGGCCAGCGAGTGGTGCGGTGGATACAGCCCCCATCAGATCCGCACTCTGCTGGCGTGACAAGCGGATTCGGGACTCTGGAAGCGGTGGTTCGGTGGAATAGCGGCACACCCGTAGTCTGCCGACGTCGGAAATCGGTGTAGCCAAGGCTGTTTCCGTCAGTGGGCGCGCGTGAGTGTCTTCGTGTTCTTCCATGCGTTTCTTGTCAGCTTCAGTGCTTGTCGTGAACGGTTGTCCGATCGACTCCGGGCAGATTCCAGCATCGTCGGCAGCTTCGCCGTCGACCAGGCTTTGCTCGCGGCCGACCTCCTGCAATCGGTTCAGTGCTGCGTGTGGTTGCTCTTGCAGGCCGCAGGGCGCAGCCGGCCAGGTAGGGCGTATGGCGGCTCCTGTTTCGTCCACCAACCACAATCCGGCCGGCGGGACGAGACGGTACGCACAGTCGGCCTGGACGTTGGCAGGAAATCGACGAGACTGTTCGCGGAACGCATCCTCTACCGCGTGGATGTCTCCCTCGAGGCGTATGGAGTCGATGGTCAACCCGCCGTCGGACGCTTCTCCGCGTTCGCATCGAACAACTGCGACGGGGCTGAAATCAGGAGGTGGGTATCCACTTCCCTCAGGGCGAAGGGCGATGCTGCTGTCACGTGCCTCGGGGGCTACGAGCGCGGCGGCAATATCGGGGGCCAGGCAGTCTGCCCGATCGACTGCTGTCGCGACCGGGGGAGTGAAAGATTCGTAGTCTCGAACGCCGGCCCAAACCAACGCAACGGCAACGACACTGACGACGGCGACAAAGACCCCAGCTATGAAACGTCCACTCATACAGGAACACTATGTGCCTTTACGGTGGAATGAGGCTAAGTCTCGACCATTGCTGGTTGCGAAGTAGCATCGCTGCTATGACTGTCGATTTGGTTGCGCCTGACGAGGCCATGTGGGCGTCCTGGTTGGAGTCGCGTGACGAGTGGGGCGGACCGCAGGCGGATCAGCCCGGTTCGGCGTTGGGCGTTGCGCAACGTCTAGACCTCGATCTCGCATCCCGCGACGGATTCGGGCAGTGGGTGCAGGAGTTGTTGGCGCAGCCTGAGGCAGTGCCGGGGCCCGACGTTGTCCCGGCAACCAACTGGTGGATCGTTCGAGACGGCAGGTATCTCGGCGCTATCCAGTTGCGACACAGCCTGAACGAGTTCTTGGCCGATGTAGGTGGCCATATCGGCTATGGGGTCAGGCCGTCGGAGCGCCGGAAAGGTCTGGCGTCGGCGGCTCTGCGGGAAGTGCTCGCGTATGCCGGTGACCCGGTAGGGCTCAGTCGAGTCCTGATTACCTGCGACGAAACCAATGCGGGTTCGCGTAAGGCGATCGAAGGGTGTGGTGGTCTACTCGACAGCGTGCGCCCAGCTGATCAGTTGTCGCGCAACCTCGGCCATTCGGGAGACACGCTTCGCTACTGGGTGGAAACGGGTGTGTCGCGCGTCAGTTGACCGATGTCTGCATGTCAACGGGAAGTCGCGGTCGCAGGGTAGGCGACACGTGCCGCGATACTTTCGCTGAGATCTCGGATTTCTGCTGCGAGGAGGTCTCGGCTCTTCGTATCCGACTCGTGTACGAAGGTTGTCGATCCCAGTGTGGCACCGCAGTATTCGATGATGCCGCGCTCGATCTGTGTTCGGAAGGCCTCGTACACGCCGTGGCGTTCGAAACTGTCTGCATCGTCACCCGCGACCGGAATCAGATGGACGGTGAGTCGGTCCAGTTTCTTCACGAATTCGCTTCCAGGGGTGAATTCGTACGCCCATCCGCTGACGAAGACTCGATCGATCCAACCTTTGAGTAATGCGGGCATCGACCACCAGTACATCGGAAACACGAGAATCAGATCGTCTGCACGATCGATTCGGTCCTGTTCGGCTGCAACATCAGTCGGCGGAGTCCCGTTGCCGCGGAACAGGTTCAAATCGTCTTTGGAGAAACGGGGATCGAAATTTTCGGCGTGGAGGTCTGCGATGTCGACGTCACCGCCCATATTGCGGATCGCGTCGGCGGTAGTTCGAGCGACATGCTGGGTCAGCGAGTGTGGATCGGAATGGGAAACTACGACGAGTGTGGTCATGAGCGTTCCTTCAGTAGATGGTGCGCTTATGTACTAAGAGTAGGTTACTATTCGTATATAGCGCAAGGAGGTGTCCGATGGCACGTACGAGACTGTCGCGGGCCGGCAGGTACGAACAGCTCGTGGAGGTGGCGTGGGCCTTGGTGCGAGAGGAGGGTGCAGACGCACTGACTCTCGGCCGGTTGGCTGAACGTGCCGGCGTTGCAAAACCGGTCGTCTACAGTCATTTTGCCTCGCGTGCCGTGCTATTGACTGCCCTCTTCAAGGAATTCGACGATCGTCAGACTGTGATGCTCGCGGAGTATCTCGAGGCCGCCGACGAGTCCCTGAGTGGGCGGGCGAATGCCATCGCCGACTCCTATGTCGGATGTTCGCTGGCGCAGGGTCGTGAACTGACGGGAGTGCTTGCAGCGCTGGAGGGCTCGCCAGAGTTGGAGCAGGTCAAGCGTGAGTCGGAACGCGCCTACTCCGAGCGTTGTCGCGAGGTACTCACCCCTTTCAGTGCAGACGGGCTTGCGCAATCATCGATGACTGCGATATTCGGTGCTGCAGAGGCCCTCTCGCACTCAGCGGTAATCGGAGTGCTCTCACCCGAGGACGCTAAAGGTGAACTTGCCGCGCTGATCGTCGCGGTAGTCGGCAGGCCATCACCGACTGGGTAGTGCCGTGTAGCCGTGATCTCATGACCAAGGATGTCCATCCAGTTCGACGCGCTCACGCATGGATTTCGAGACTGCTGTCAGAGTTTGGACGAACGCGTCGATCGCCGGAGCATGTGGAGGTCTCCCGTATGTCGCGACGGAGATGGTGCGTCGCTCGTCGGGAATACGGTGCGCGCGGATATCCGGATTCCGATGTGCCAGGAGAGCGAGGGCGGGAAGGGTGCTGACTCCGCTTCCGGAGGCGACCAGCGCTTGGACCGCGACGTAGTCGTCGGTCTCGAACTCGATCCGCGGTACGAATCCAGCTCGTCCGCAGGCGGTCAGGAGGTGGGCGCGGCAACTCGGGCAGCCTGCAATCCAGGTCTCACCGGCGTAGTCCGTGATCTCGTGGGCAGCATCTATATTCCGGGCCGAGGTGATCAGGTACAACGGATCTTCCAGCAACGTCGTCTGCGTGACATGCTTGAGCCCGACATCGGCGGTGTCCTCGTGCGCGAAGACGACTGCAACGTCGACATCGTTGTTACGAAGCAGTGCAAGCGCTTTGGGTGGTTCTGCCTCGACGAGGCTGATGGACACCTCGGGGTGCCGAGATGTGAAGGCTGCCATGGCCTGCGGAATCACACTTGCCAAGGCCGACGGGAATGCGGCAAGTCGTAGCCGCCCGGCTCTCAGTCCTGCGTACGTCTGGACTTCGGCTACTGCGGCATCGACGTGGCCGAGGATCTCGGTGGCTCGCTGAACCAGGACTGCGCCGGCGTCCGTCAGTCGCAGACCACGGCCGGCTCGTTGGAACAATGGAACGCCGACCTCAGACTCGAGCTGTCGAAGGTGGTGACTGATGGAGGGCTGCGCGTAACCGAGAGAATCGGCGGCGGCTGTCACCGATCCTTCCTGTGCAACAGCGACCAGGACCCTCAGCCGAATCAGATCGAGCATGCCAAAATCATAGAAGATTTCGATGCTTTGGACGAAAACACGTATTGGATCTATGAATCGGTGTTTGGCAGGGTGAATCACATGGCACCGGCATCTGATTTCACGGCATCAAACCAGCTACATCCACCCGTAGGGGCAGACATCGAGCGTGCCAGTCAGGTCGTCCGACGGCATCTACCGGTCACGCCCCTGATATCGCACCCGACGTTGGGTGCGGGCTCGTGCAGCCAATTGTTCGTCAAACACGAGAACGTGCAACCCACCGGTGCCTTCAAGGTGCGCGGTGGACTGAATTTGGTGGCAGGACTTGATGAGGTCACGCGGGCACGGGGCATCATCGGCTACTCGACCGGAAACCATGCTCAATCCTTGGCGTATGCCGCAGCGGGTGCGGGCGTGCGGTGTGTGATCGTCATGCCGGTTGGGGCGAATCCAGTCAAGGCTCACGCTGTCCGCATGCTCGGAGCCGAGCTCATCGAGCACGGTGTGAACTTCGACGAGGCACGTGCTCACGCCGATTTCATCAGCGAACGTGACGGCCTGCGTCTCGTGAGCGCCGCCAATGAGCCGGCAATCCTCGCCGGTGTTGCAACGGCCTACGTCGAACTCCTCGAACAACAACCTGATCTGGACGCGGTGGTGGTCCCAGTCGGTGGCGGCAGCGGTGCGGCGGCGGCGTGTCTCGTCGCCAGTGCGCTTGCACCGCACCTCGAGGTGTTCGCAGTGCAGTCTGAGGCCGCACGAGCCGCACATGACTCGTGGAGTTCCGGCGCGTGCGTCGAGCGCCCGAACACCACCCGTGTCGAAGGACTCGCGACCGGGGCCGGATTCGCACTGACTCAGGGCATCATGCGAGAACGACTAGGAGGATTCCTGCTCGTCACGGACGATGACATCACCCTCGCGCAGCGGGCATTGCTCTACGACGCTCACACTTTGAGCGAAGGCGCCGGTGCGGCCGCACTTGCTGCCGTCTACGCACATCCGAACACCTTCGCGGGCAAGCGCGTTGCCGTCGTCTGTACGGGCGCCAATGCCTCTGAGAGCGAGATCCGCAGGGTCGTCAGCTAATCGATAACACGATCGGAACAATGTGCAGTGGCAGGGAACTGACGGAAAGACGAAGTACGGTGTGCCAATGACTTCACCCCGAGAAAAGTCACGCACTCGCAAAGTTTCCGCACTCATGCTGGTCGTAGGTGTCATTGGGGTGATCGTGAGCTTCGGGGTGACCTCACGTTGGGGGTTCCCGGCGTCCGCATCGGAGCTTTGCAGATCAAGTTCGTACGGAAGCGGATTTATCGAAGAAGCAGGGTGGGCTTGGATCCCGTTTCCCGTAGCCTCCTGCAAGACAGTGGATTTCGATTCAGTCGCAGAGTATTTCGCCCTCGGATGGGAAAACTCGATCACTGCCGCAGTATCGATCGCAGTCATCGCCATGGCCCTGACACTCACGTGGGGTGCAGGAGTTCAGTGATGCTTATATGTCCGGCCTTTGGTTCGTTCGGAAGGCTGACCGGCACAAGCCCCATGCTTTCCCGTCTCTCGTTGACCGAAAAGACGTACTGGGCAAATTCAGGCTTGACGTGCACCATCGGGAACTGTGCGCGAAGTTCGCCCACGATCCGATAACCCTCGTCGTACCAGTCGAAAACATTGATCCCTGGACGCCACTGCGGTCGCATCGCGAAGCCGTCGATCTCAGTCACAAAGAACTTTTGGAAGCGATCAGTCCACGCCAGTATCTTCTCTCCAAGTTCGTCTTCGATCCCCATTTGGCTCGGGAGAACGTAGGCCTGCGGGAACCGTTGCGGCGGGATGACAATCAATTCCTTCGACGGCCATAGCGAACTGGGATGGCCATGGTCAGGATAGATTCGGATGACTAGCACTGCAGATCCCTTGCGGTGGCCAATGCGCTCCGAGGCGAAGTCGCATCACCGGTCACCAGTGCGTCCCGGGCACGAGTCGGGCGGCACGACGGCCGAGTTTGCGGATGCGCGAGCGTGAATGGCGCTGACGCGACGGTGTTGCCGGAACGTCTGACGGGGTTTCCTTGTCTACCTGACCCTTTGCCGCCGGAGAATCGGGGAAGGCCTGGTACATCTGGTTGAGAATCCGGTCCTTGGTGTGCGGTGCGAACAGGGTTCCCAGATCACCCAGAGTTCCCAACGGCACATCGATGCGCTTGGGGCGTTCGATCAGCGCGCGGATCACCATTGCCGCAGCCTTTTCCGGGCTGGTAATCGGGCCGTTGTTGTATTCACCGGTCGGAGCGATCATCGGCGTTTCGACCAGCGGCATGTGGATGGTCGTGAAAGTGATTCCGTCTGCCAGGGTTTCGGAGGCAGCTACGTCGGAGAAGCCGTCGAGGGCGGCCTTGCTCGCCACGTAGGCAGAGAATCTAGGCGTGGCCGCCTGGACTCCCGCGCTGCTGATATTCACGATGTGGCCGAAGCGGCGAGAACGCATGGTGGGCAACAACGCGAGCACCAATCGCACAGCGCCGAAGTAGTTCACGGCCATCGTTCGTTCGTAGTCGTGGAAACGATCCGTGGAATGATAAATGCCGCGCCGTATGGATCGGCCGGCGTTGTTGACCAACATGTCCACGTGATCATGTTCTGCCAGAATGCTTTTGATCGTGTGCTGGACCGACTCGTCGTCGGTGATGTCGCAGGGATAACCGAACGCCTTGCCTCCGGTTGATCGAATCTCCTGTACCGCGGCCTCGAGTTCGTCGGTGCGGCGTGCGATGAGGAGAACTGTGGCGCCTTTCTGGGCGGCGGCGATGGCAGAGGCCTTGCCGATTCCGGACGAGCCGCCGGTGATCAAAACCATCCGACCGACAAGTGGTCCTTCGGGATGGTTGCGACGTGCGCGATTGGGATCGAGGTTTGCGCGCCAGTACTTCCACAGCACGGTCGAGTACGACCCGAACTCGGGGACCGTGAGGCCTGATCCGGCGAGGGCGGCAACGGTTCTCTCGGAGGTGAAGGTCGGCGCCATCGTCATGTTGTCGAGCAATGCTGCAGGCATGCCGATGCGATCGAGGAAGACCTTTCGTGCCGATTCTGCCGAGTCGATCGGCAATGGCGAGACAAAGGGTTTGGCGATCACGCCCGGCAGGCTGAGTGCGGGTCGCGGCGCTCCTGCGGCCTTGGCGAGGCCGGCATAGATTTCGCGTACCGGTTGAGGTTTCGGATTGACGAGATGGAACGCTTCGCCGTCACGGCCGGGCACATGCATCAACTCGACGAGGGCAGTGGCCACATAATCGACCGGCACCACGTTGGTTGCGCCGAGGTTGGGGATCGGGATGGGTAGTGCTGCAGGTAGTTTCGCGAGTAGCGCCAGGCCGGGGAACAAGTAATACGGACCGTCGATCTTGTCCATCTCTCCGGTGACGGAGTTGCCGACAACGGCAGACGGTCGATAGACGCGCCAGGTGAGGCCTTCTCGTTCTCGAACGAGCTTCTCGGCCTCGAACTTGGTTCGGTGGTATGGCGTCGGAAAGCCTTGGCCGCAATCGAAATCGGTCTCGCTGAAGGTGCCCGGATAGTCGCCCGCGACTGCGACCGATGACACGTGATGAAGTGTGGCTCCCAGTTTCGCGGCAAGTTCGACCACGGAGCGTGTGCCCTCGACATTTGTCGAAGCCTGCTCGTCTCCGGCTGTGATGTCGTAGATCGCCCCGAGGTGAAGGACGTGGTCGGCAAGCGGGGGAGAGTCGATCCCCAGCTCGGGCTCGGTGAGATCTCCGATGAGTGGATGCACCCGATCGCCGTCGGGAATCGCCGACACCTGTTCTTCGAGTTTGGCGACGGAACCGGCTCTGACCAGCACATGGATCTGGGCGGTTTCATCACGCTCGAGCAGGAGCGGCAGTACGGCTCGTCCGAGGAATCCGGTACCGCCTGTGACGATGTAAGTGGCCATAGTCGGTAACTTACTCCAAAGTAAGATCGACGGCTAGAGGGAAACGACCATCAGTGCGTCATGACACCGTCCTCGGTGTCGAAGTCGATGCCCGCGGTGATGATTCCGGAGAACAAGAACGCGACGGCAAGTGCAAGGGCGGGGATTGCAAGGATCCATTCGAAAATTGTCATGCTCCAAGTCTGACGAAATCAGCTTCGGAGAACATCGCCCTGCGGGGCGATTTAGGCGATCGGGCAGTCATCCTCGAGGACGACTGCCCGATCAGGGAAATCCACTATGTCCTGTTGCTGAAGAGTTTCGGGCGCAGTGGGGTGCGCCCTCCTTGCATGGCGTTACGTGATTTCGGATGAGATGCGGCGGCCGTTATTCCGAGGGGGTGAAGGCCACGGGCCGTCCGCCAGTAGACCGGCGCACCATCGTCGAGGCGATGGCGTGGCCAGGCCGACAAACTTAGACCGGTTCAGCGCCCGACAAGTCCTCGACCGCATACGGGGTCGTTCCCGCGAACAGAACACCGATCCCGAAAGGATCGGCCATCTCGAGCCTTGACTCAGCGAACCGCAGCAGCCAGGTTCCGTCAGCCCAGATCACCGCCTCAGGTTCGCCGAACAGTGACTCCGTGGCGTCCAACTCCACAAGTTCGGAGTGGGGGAGGCCGAACTGTGGCTCACGCAGCTGTTGACGCAGGTAATCGGCGGCGACTTCGGCAAATTCACCGAACCGGGCGATCACGGTCGCAGCGAGCTCACGCACCGCCGACTCCGGCACGGTGGCCGGCTCGATAACCAGACTCACCGGCCTGGAGTCACCGACCCCCTGGACATCGATGATCGATGTCCAGCACGCCAACGAATCGTCCGAGTCGACTCGCGAAAACGCTGCTGAGCCGACCACAACACTCTCGGGTAAGTCATCCACGACCCCTAGTCAAACACGACTCTCCGCAGGATCCCAGGCACTCTCCAGCGACATGGCCCAGTCACGGTCAGTGGCCGATGCCGACCTTCGCGTGGACCTTTTTCATCCACGCGGGAGCCCACCAATTCGCTTCGCCCATCAACTTCACGAGTGAGGGCACGAGCAACATGCGGATGATGGTCGCGTCGACTATCAGCGCGACGATCATGCCGACGCCCAGGAACTTCATCACCGACAACCCGGACATCGCGAAGGCCCCCGTCACCACGATCAGGAGTAGGGCGGCGGCCGTCACGATGCGGCCGGTGCGTTCGGTTCCGAACTTGACTGCTTCCTCCGTCGTCGCTCCCGCGTTCTTGGCCTCGACCATCCGTGACATCAGGAAAACCTCGTAGTCCGTGGACAATCCGAACACCACCGCCAGGATGAGCACGACGAACGTCGCTTCCAGCGGAGTTTGACTGACCCCGAGGAGTTCGACGCCGTGACCGTCCTGGAAGACGAAGGTGAGGACACCGAAGGTGGTCGCGAGGCTCAGTGCGGCCATCAGCACCGCCTTGATGGGTAGCACCACCGAACCGAACGCGAGGAACAACAGGATCAAGGTGGATCCGACCATGATGAGGATCATCACCGGCAACCAGTGCAGGACGGCGTTGTTGCCGTCGTCGACCATGGCTTGTCCACCGCCGACAAGCAGCACCGTTCCGTCGGGAGCGGAGATCTCGCGCAAATCTGTCACTGCGGCGCTCTGTGATTGGGGTGTGGAGCCCTCGCTGTAGAGAGCCTGAACCGCGATCAGTTGATTGGTGCTCGCGACGACGGTCGCCTGACCGATGCCCTCGACCTGACCGGCGGACTCGGCGATCGCTGCACCTTCGGCCGGGGTGAGAGTGTTCCCGTCCTCGGCCTGAAGGATCATCGTCGCGCCGTTTCCGGTCTGCGGGAAGTCGTTGACCAACGTGTCCATTGCGATGCGAGCGGGGTCGTTGTCCGGCAGTGCGGTGTACGAGAGTTCCCCCAAACGGGCGCCGAGCAGGGGCGAGGCCATCACGAGCAGCACGGCCACGATCGTCACCGAGACCGCGACCGGACGCTTCATCACCCACGTGACGACGCGGCCCCAGAACCTGCGCGAGCGTTCCTCGCCGCGTTGCGCCGCATCCTTGCGCCACGTCAGGGCGTTGATGCGATGCCCCAGAATGGCAAGCAGCGCAGGCACAGCGGTCAGCGACAGGACTGCCGCGCTCAGTACTGCAGCGATCGCACCGAAACCCAGCGACCGGATGACGGCCTGCGGGAAAACAAGCATGCCGCTGAACGCGCAGATCAGCAGTAGACCCGAGAACATGACGGTGCGACCCGCGGTCAGAACTGTCCGCTGAGCGGCCGCTCCCGGGTCCGAGCCCGAATTCAGTTCTTCACGGAACCTGCCGACAACGAACAGTCCGTAGTCGATGGCCAGTCCCAACCCGAGAAGAGAAGCGACGTTGATCGAGAACGAGGACACATCGGTGATCAACGTGAGGATCCGCAGAACCGCCAACGCGCTCAGGACACTGAGAACACCCACGAACACGGGAACCGCAGCAGCGACGACGCCGCCGAAGATGAAGACCAGCAGCACCAGAGTGATCGGAATGGCGATGGCTTCGGCGACCACCAGGTCTTTCTCCAGCTTGGTGTTGAACGCGACGCCGACAACCGTATTACCCGCGAATTGTGCCTCGGCACCATCGACTTCGAGCTTCGGCAAGAGATCGGCGAAAGTAGCCGGTGTGACGCCCGAGTCCGGTGCCAACGTGATCGCAACGGCCGCCATGGATCCGTCGTTCGAGAGCAGACTGGCCTTGGCCGCGGCGTCCGTTCCCCAATACGACTTCACCGATGCCGTCGGCACTTCCGTCTTGAACTGGTCGACGGCGGCCGTCACTGCCGGGCCGATGTCGTCCAGAGACTTACCGTCCGTGGGCGTGTAGATCGCGATGATGTCCGGGGTCTGCGGGCCGAGATTGTCTTCGATGATGTCGGCGACCTTCGCGGAGTCGCTGCCCGGATCGATGAATCCGCCCTGGCTGAGCTTGCCGAACACTCCAAGTCCCCACACCCCACTGATGAGAACAATCAGAACCGCGAGGCTCAGTACCCACCATTTCCGGGCGACGACGGTTTGGGCCCAGCGTGTCATGTATCAACTCCGGTGTGTGGGGGTGTCTGGCCAGATCGACTGTAGTGGGCGTTTGGTCTTGAATCGGAAACGTCATGCATACTGCTCGAAGCACTTGCAAGCCACGCGTGTGGGGGAAGCCGGTCCGAATCCGGCGCTGACCCGCAACGGTAGGTCGATTCTCGGTAGTCACCGAGCGTCGGCAAGCCCGATTACCCACCGCGCGGTGTGCGACATCCATTCGTCGTGGTCTACGAAAAGGAAGTCCAGCAGGAGCTCTGGCCGAGGATCAGCGTGCGGGCGGAGTTGCCTGTCGGATTCTCATTCGTGGCTCAGAGCCCTTACGAGGTCCCCGTGTCACTTCAGTTCTCCCCGTCCCGCACCGCCGCTGTTCTCATTGCGGTCGCCTTGGTTTCGGCAGGTTGTTCCAAAGGTCAGGAATCGGAGTCCGCGTCGGCTGCGGAATCCTTCGCGCAACCGGTGTCGGTGACCAACTGCGATCGAGAGATGACATTCGATTCGCCGCCGCAACGCATCGTGTCCTTGAACGGGCATGTCACCGAGGCGCTCATCGAAATCGGTGCGGGTGATCGGATCGTCGGTCGGGCGTACAGCGACAACCCGCCGACTGCTGAGACCGCCGATGTATTCAACAAGATTCCCAGCCTCTCCGATACGTTCCCCAGCATGGAGCAGGTTCTCGACGTCGATCCGGACTTCGTGGTCGGAGGAATGACCAGTGCCTTCAACGAGAAGCAAGGGCGCTCCCGAGACGCCTTCGGCGAGCGTGGAATCAACACCTTCCTCTTCTCCGAATACTGTGGCACCGGTTTCCCCGATATCGGACTGCTCGAAAACGACTACACGCAACTCGGCCGAGTCCTGGGCGTCGAAGATTCGGCCCGTGAGGTAGCCGAGGAGATCAGCAATGGTCTCGATTCCGTCCGCGCTTCGGTCGGCGACGCAGCGCCGGTACCCACCTTCTTCTACGACAGCGGTGATCAGGTTCCGACAACCATCGGCGGAGTCGGTGTCGGTCAACTGGTTGCGGAATACTCCGGCGTCTCGAACATCTTCGCCGAAGGGACGAAGCCCTACATCGATGCATCGTGGGAAGCTGTTGCCGAGCGTGCACCCCAGGCGATCGTGGTCATCGACTACGGCGACAAGACAGCCGAGCAGAAGATCGACTTCCTCCGTGCTCAGCCGTTGATGGCGACCACCCCTGCTGTTCAGCAGAACCGGTTCGTCGTGGTTCCTCTCGCGGACCTGTTCGAGAGTTCACGGTTGGTGCGTTCGGCACAGACCATCGCGACGGCATTCCATCCGGGCGCTGACGCGGCGAAGTGACTCGCACGCGCTACGGGTACGGCGCCCTCCTTGTCGGCTTGTCGGTCGCCCTGGCTGTCGTACTGGGGCTGGCCGTCTCCTTCGGATCGGTTCGCATCCCCGTCGGGGACGTGTGGGCGATAGTCGGAGCTCGTTTGGCGCCAGGGACTTTCGAGACGTGGTGGACCGCGGCGCGGGAGTCGATCGTGATCGATTCTCGCCTACCGCGTGCCCTCACGGCTGCGGTGGTGGGTGCGTCCTTGGCGATGTCGGGTGCTGTTGCTCAGGCTGTCACACGGAATCCTCTTGCCGACCCGTATCTGCTCGGAGTTTCGTCGGGTGCGGGATTCATGGTGGTCTTGGTGACGGTTCTGGGGATCGGAACCGGAATGCTCGGCGTATTCACGATTCCGGTCGCAGCATTCGTCGGGGCGATGATCCCGTTGTTTCTCGCACTGCTGATCGGCGGCCGGTATCCGCAGCCGACCGCGATCATTTTGGTGGGTGTCGCGCTCGCCCAGATATTCTCGGCGCTCATCACCTTCTGCATCCTGGTGTTGGCCGACGATCGGCACGTGACGTCGGTGATGCACTGGATTGCAGGCGGATTCGGTGATGCGCGATGGTCGACGCTGATCTTCCCGACGATCACGCTGGTCGTCGTCGGCACAGCGCTTCTGTTCAGTTCGCGGTGGATGGACGTCTTGCAGACCGGTGACGACGGGGCTGCTGCACTCGGTATGAACGTCCGACGGTTCCGTGTGTTGTCCTTGCTTGCGGTCTCCGTACTGGCGGGCGCGGCAGTCAGCGTTGCCGGTGGAATCGGATTCATCGGTCTGCTGATCCCACATCTGGCCGGTTTCATCGTTGGCACCAGAGCAATTCGACTGCTCCCTGCTGCAGCCCTGCTGGGCGCCGTCGCGATGGTAGCCGCGGATACCGCTGCACGATCGGTGGCACAATCCACTGAGGTTCCGGTCGGGGTGATCACCGCCCTCGTCGGTGCGCCGATCTTCGTCTGGATGCTCTACCGGCAGTATCGGAGGCTCGAACAGTGACGCAGACTCGAACAGTGACACCGGCCAGAACAGGGACACTCCCGAAGGACGCCGAAGCTGCGCCTCTGCTCGAACTCGTCGAGACCCGGGCGAGGCTCGGCAACCGCGAAGTCTTGCGCGGCATCACTTTCGCAGTGACGTCCGGTGAAATATTGGGCTTGGTCGGACCGAACGGCAGTGGCAAGACGACGGCACTGCGCTGCTGCTACAACGCTTTGACTCCGACAGGTGGCGCAGTTCTGATCGATCAAGCCGACTCGACGACGCTCTCGCGTAAGGACATCGCCCGAACCATCTCGGCAAGTGTTCAGGAACCTACTGTCTCGGCAGGACTTTCGGTCCGTGAATCGATCGCACTCGGACGAACTCCGCACCGCAGCTGGTTGGACCGAAGCACGGATCGTGACACAACCATCGTGGATCGATGCATCGAGCAGGTCGGTTTGGTCGAGCTTGCCGGACGGGACGTGTCGACTCTGTCGGGCGGTGAGCGGCAACGTGTCTCGATAGCGCGCGCATTGGCTCAGGAGCCCAAGGTTCTGTTGTTGGACGAGCCGACCAATCATCTCGATCTTCGTCACCAGTTGATCGTGATGGAATTGCTCGCCGAACTGGCGTCGGCGGGGCTCGCAGTTGTGGTCACGATGCACGATCTACGGTTGGCAGTCGAGTACTGCGACAACCTTGCCGTGCTCACCGAAGGTGAACTCCGCGCGTGTGGGTCTACGGTCGAGGTGTTGGACGAGCCGCTGTTGGCCGAGGTTTTCGGCATCAAGGCGCGAGTCGAACGCGGCGTACGCCCGCGGATGGAGATATTGGGGCTGGCATGACGGAATCGATAGCCGGGATCTACGCCCGTATGGCAGTAGCTGTGCCGTTCTTCGACGACCTGACCGCATATCCGGATACGGTGCCCGCGGTGTTGATGACCGACCCCCAGTGGTTGGCAGCTCGCGTCGCCGATACGGCCGAGCGGTGGGGGAGTTCGGACAGCCGAGTGAACGGCACGTTGTGGTGGTACTCGGCCAGCTCGACGCTGACCGGCATTCCGATCGGAACCGGGATGGTCACCGGGTTCGCGGCCGATCCATCGTTGGACGGTGGGCGGATCTTCTTGCGTGACAACGGCTATCTGGGCGGGTTTGCTGCCGGATCGATCATTCCGATCTCGCGGAGTGTGGCGGAGTTGGGTCACGCGATGTTCCGCTCACTCAGCCCCGTGATCGAAGTACTCGCCGAGGTGTCCGGCGTTCGGCAGCAGGCGCTGTGGGCGATCACGACGGATTCCATCGCCAATCGCAGCCTTGACGCAGCCGGTAGCGCGAGGGAGCGTGGAAGTGCATTTGCGGCCGGTCTGATCGATGTTCTCCGCGGCGAGAACCCGGGCATTCCGGTTCCGCGTTTCGTCGATGTCGACCGCAATGAAAGTGTTGTGCGCGTTTCCAATCCATTGACACCAGTGGCATCAGGGCGACGCAGATTCACGCAGCGGGCGTCGTGCTGCCTGATCTACGAGGTGCCCGGTGAAGGCAAGTGCACCAGTTGCCCGAAGCGCGCACCCGAAGATCGGGTGCGCGCCTTGGCCGCTCTGGTGTGACTGTGGGTGAGCGGATTCAGGTGTTGTCGGATCAGTGAGCTGCGACCTTGGAACGGTCGAGACCCAGCGCGTCGGTCATCGTGAAGAACAGATCGGTCTGGTCAGTGAGGCCACTGACATTGGCGGCGTGCGGGCCGAAAGCTGCTACACGCAACTGAGTTCCGGTGTGTCCTTCGGACTCGACAGCCGGATCCTCGGACGTTCCGTAGCTGATCGTCATCTCCGAGCCGTCCTTGGTGGTCAGCTTGCGGGTCAGTCCGGGGTAGACGATTTCCTGGGCGCGCTCGACCGGAATGTTCTGGTCCTTGGCGATGGTGGCGATGTCGTCCGCGCTGACGTTGGTGACGATCTGGCTGGTGTGAGCGTGGTCGGCGGTAACGATGACCAGGGTTTCTCCGTCGGTCTTCGCGAATTCGAGTGCCTTCTGCACAGCTTCGTCGAGGTCGACGGTTTCACCGATCTGACCGCACGCGTTGGCTGCATGATCCTGCTTGTCGATCGAGGCACCTTCGACCTGGAGGAAGAATCCGTTGTCGTTGACCTTCAGTAGGTCGATCGCCTTCTGCGTCATGTCCGCGAGCTTGGGTACGTCGGAGGTTCGCTTGGGGTTGTCGACGCAGGTTTCGGCGGGTTGCAGGTAACCGTCACGGGTGGCGACAGAGCCTTCCCAGCGGACGGGCATGTTGCCGTCGGCGAACAAGCCGAGCACGGGTGCATCCTGATCTGCCTTGCCGACCTCGTTCATCTCGGCGGCATTCTTCACCAGCTGGTAGCCACGAGCGGCAGCTTGCTCGTTGAGTGTCTTGCCCTGCCAGTCACCGGCTTTCGCGGTCTCAGCGAAGGACTTGGCGCCGCCGGCAAAGGTGACGTCGGCTCGGGTGTCGAGGAGCTGTTCGCTGATCGACCCCTTGCCGCCGTTCTCGATGGCGTTCTCCGGGCAGGACTTGGACGTTGCCTCCGGCCCGTAGCACTTGCGGCCACTGACGTGTGCGACCTGCACTGCGGGGGTGGCGTCCTGCACCTCGGCAGTGGAGACGTTGCCGGTGGCCTTGCCGTTCGCCTTGGCGATCTCGAGGACGGTCGACTGGGCCTGACCCTTGATGTCGACGGAAATCGCGCCGTTGTAGGTCTTGGTGCCGGTGGACCATGCCGATCCACTGGCAGCGGAGTCGGTGACGTAGTCGGGCTTGCCGTCCTTGGTCAACGCGTAGTGCGTGTACTGGCCGGTGATCGGCAGGGCGTCGAGGCCGGGGAAGCTGCCCGCAGCGCCTTCGGCGTAGTTGCGTGCGGCTGTGATCTCCGAGTCGCCCATGCCGTCCCCGATCAGGAGGATGACGTTCTTCGCGCCGGAGGCATTGACGGCGTCGCGCACTGCGGCCGACTGATCACCGTCGATGCGACGAGCGCCACCGTTCGAGGACAATTCGCCGGTCGCGGCGCGATCGACGGTCGCGCCGTTCGAGCCTGTGGCCTCGTCGGCGCTGCTGCTGCAGCCGGCAGCGGCCAGAACGGCGACGGCGCCGGCGACGGCCGTCAACCTACGTGTGTTGCGCGAGAACGACATACGAGTAGTACTCCTGGAAACAGTATGGATGGAGATTATGAACGCCGCTAATGATCTGGGGCCAAAGTGAACGGAGTGCAGACATGCGTACATCTGAATGTGACGAGACGGTGAGGGTTGAGATTCGCTCTGTTGACTGTGGGTGAGTGACCTGGCAGACTGAATCCGAATCGAACATAAGTTCGATGCATGTGGTGCGTCTTCCCTTTCGGCATCCTCGAGCAGTCGGTCGTCCCTGACGGCCGACTCGATCAGGTGCGAGGTCAGTGTGGGTTGGGGAAATGGGCCGCCGACGTGGTCCGAGATGGAACGGGTGCTTTCCGGACGACCCGGCCGTGTGGAACATGAGGATTTGTTTCCGGGCGATGGAAGTGACAGCCCCGCCTGGTCAAGAAAGCGCGGCGAGTACCACGCGGGCGAGCTCACCCGTGGTGCCGGTGTAGTTCCTTACGCAGAACTGCACGCTCACTCGGCCTTCAGTTTCCTCGACGGCGCATCGCCGCCGGAAGAGCTGGTCGAGGAAGCAGTGCGTCTCGGGCTCGAAGCTATCGCCGTCACCGATCACGACGGCTTCTACGGCGTGGTGAGGTTTGCGGAAGCCGCACGTGAATGGGGAATGCGCACAGTCTTCGGAGCTGAGCTTTCTCTGGACTCGGTACCCAGAACCGGCACGGCAGATCCCGGTGGAACACACCTCCTGGTGCTTGCCCGTGGGCAGGAAGGGTATCGCCGGCTTTCGCGGGAGATCGCTGCCGCGCATCTGGCGGGCGGCGAGAAGGGCAAACTGCAGTACGACTACGACGTGCTGACCGAAGCGGCCGGTGGCCACTGGCAGATCCTGACCGGGTGCCGGAAAGGTCATGTGCGGCAAGCCTTGACGTCGGGTGGTCGCGAAGCAGCGGCGGATGCCTTGCTGGATCTGGTCGAGCGATTCGGGGCGGAGCGAGTGTCGGTGGAACTCACCCATCATGGGTTGGCGGAGGACGACGAGCGCAATGCCGTTCTGGCCGAATTGGCGAGAGAGCATGGACTACGTACGGTGGCGACCACCGCCGCGCACTTCGCCGCTCCTCCGCGTCGACGCCTCGCCATGGCAATGGCGGCTGTGCGGTCGCGTCAAAGCTTGGACGAGGCAGCAGGATGGTTGGCCCCTACCGGCGGAGCGCACCTGCGGTCCGGCGCGGAGATGGCGACACTGTTCTCGCTCTATCCCGAGGCTGTCAGTGGTGCCGCCGATCTTGGTCGTGAGTGCGCTTTCGATCTCAAGCTCATCGCGCCCAAATTGCCACCGTTCGACGTGCCCGCCGGGCATACCGAGGCGTCGTGGTTGCGTGAGCTCACCATGGTGGGGGCGCTGGAACGCTACGGACCGCCGGAAGGTGCACCGAAGGCATACAAACAGCTCGAACATGAACTTGCCATCATCGAGGGATTGAACTTTCCCGGATACTTCCTGGTGGTGCATGACATCGTGTCGTTCTGCAAGAACAACGACATCCTCTGTCAGGGAAGAGGTTCCGCTGCGAACTCGGCGGTGTGTTACGCGATCGGCATCACCAATGTCGATCCGGTTCGCAACAAATTGTTGTTCGAGAGGTTTCTTGCGCCCGAACGTGACGGCCCGCCCGACATCGACGTGGACATCGAGTCCGACCGTAGGGAAGAGGCGATCCAGCACGTGTACGCGAAGTACGGGCGTACGTATGCCGCGCAGGTCGCCAATGTCATCACTTATCGAGGAAAGTCGTCGGTGCGGGACATGGCTCGGGCACTGGGCTTTTCGCAGGGCCAGCAAGATGCGTGGAGTAAGCAGGTCGGCCGGTGGGGTGGTATCGACAAGAATGCGGATACAGATATTCCGCGTCCGGTACTCGAACTGGCGGCGCAGATCGAAGGCTATCCGCGGCACCTCGGTATCCACTCGGGCGGCATGGTCATCTGCGATCGTCCTATCGCCGACGTCTGTCCGGTGGAGTGGGCGCGAATGGCCAATCGTAGTGTCCTGCAGTGGGACAAGGACGACTGTGCTGCCGCTGGGCTGGTCAAGTTCGACCTGCTCGGCCTCGGCATGCTCTCTGCATTGCATTACATGATGGATCTGGTGGCCGAACACAAAGGCATCACAGTCGATCTGGCGCAACTCGATCTGTCGGAAACGGCGGTGTACGAGATGCTGCAGCGGGCAGATTCGGTGGGGGTGTTCCAAGTGGAATCACGTGCGCAGATGGCGACACTGCCGCGTCTGAAGCCTCGAAACTTCTACGACCTGGTGGTCGAGGTCGCGCTCATCCGTCCGGGGCCGATTCAAGGCGGATCAGTGCATCCGTACATTCGTCGGCGCAACAAACTCGAACCTGTGTCCTACGACCATCCGTCGCTCGAGAAGGCACTCGAACGCACGTTGGGGGTTCCGCTGTTCCAGGAACAGTTGATGCAGATGGCCGTCGACGTTGCGGGCTTCACGCCGTCCGAGGCCGATCAATTGCGTCGGGCAATGGGATCGAAACGCTCCACCGAGAAGATGGAACAACTGCGCGCGAGGTTCTATCAGGGCATGCGAGACCTACACGGCATCGGCGACGAGGTTGCCGACCGGATCTACGAAAAGCTTTATGCGTTTGCCAATTTCGGTTTCCCGGAAAGCCATTCACAGAGTTTTGCCGCGCTGGTCTTCTACTCCTCGTGGTTCAAACTCCATCATCCCGCTGCGTTCTGCGCCGGACTTCTGCGCGCGCAGCCCATGGGTTTCTACTCGCCGCAGTCGTTGGTTGCCGACGCGCGCCGGCACGGAGTGCAGGTACACGGTGCAGACATCAATGTCAGCCTTGCGCACGCCACCGTCGAGGCAGGTGGATTCGAGGTTCGGCTGGGATTGGGGGAGGTGCGCAACATCGGCGATGCACTGGCCGAGAAGATCGTCGAACAGCGCGACCTCGGTGGACCGTTCACGTCGTTTCTCGATCTGACCGGCCGGGTGGAACTGACTACCGCACAGGCTGAATCGTTGGCGACCGCCGGTGCGCTCGCCAGCTTCGGCATCTCGCGTAGAGAAGCGCTGTGGGCAGCGGGCGCTGCGGCAGGGGAGCGCCCCGACCGCTTGCCGGGTATCGGTGCATCGGTCACAGCTCCCACCCTGCCCGGAATGAGCGACGTCGAATTGGCGGCAGCGGATGTCTGGGCGACCGGAGTATCTCCCGACACCTACCCGACACAGTTTCTCCGCCCACAGCTCGACGCGCTTGGCGTGGTGCCGGCGTCGAGACTTCTCGACATCCCGGACGGTGACCGTGTGCTGGTGGGGGGAGCAGTCACACACCGGCAGCGTCCGGCAACAGCTGCGGGCGTCACGTTCATCAACCTCGAAGACGAAACCGGCATGGTCAACGTCGTGTGTTCGGTGGGGTTGTGGGCAAAGTACCGAAAACTGGCAAATACGGCGCCGGCGTTGCTTATCCGAGGGAAAGTGCAAAATGCAGAAGGCGCTGTCACCGTCGTGGCAGACCGGATGCAGCTGATGGATCTGCGAGTCACAGCCAAGTCGCGAGACTTTCGCTGATGTCCGATTCTGCCCCACCGTTTTGTGTCGAGGGCACAGTTTTGTGCCGAGAGGACAAAGGCGGAGCTCAACTCTGACCTCCGAGCATATGGCGCGGGTCACAATCGCTCCCTAGGGTTGTCGCTTGAGCGGCGATCGAATCACCTGGCACGGCTACGGCCTGTGGCCTCGCTGGTGAATATCGTCGCCTTCCAAACATGCTGAATCCAAAGCACTTCGAGTCGAAGAGGAACTTCATGAGCACAGCGATTCTCGTCGCACACGTACACCCCGCGGATCCGTCTTCGGAGGAAGCATTCAACCGCTGGTACGACGACGTACATATTCCGCAGGTCGTCGAGCGAGTGGCCGGGGTTGTCTCCGCCTCTCGATTCTCTCTCGCGGATGTGCAGTTGCTGCCCGAGGCGGCATTGCCCGCGCGTCGCTACCTGAGCATCTATCAACTCGACACGGAAGATCTCGCAGGCACCGCCCAGGCATTGGGAAGTGCTTTGGGCGACGGAACTCTCGACATGTCCGAGGCCATCGCGACCACCGGTGAGACCGGTCCCGAATTGCTCTTCTACGTCCCGGCCGAGAGCTGAAGGGGAACGCTGACATGTCCGATCTTCTCGCGAACAAAGTTGCGATAGTCACCGGCGCAGGCGCAGGCATCGGTGCGGCAATCGCCCGGGCATTCGGGGCGGAAGGTGCCCGCGTCGTAGTCTCCGACATCAACGGTGACGCAGCACAGGAAGTGGCGGACTCGATCGACGGGGCGATCGCTGTCACCTCCGACGTTACCGACGAACAGCAGGTCAAGGATCTCGTCGCCAGAGCGGTCGACGAGTTCGGCGGACTGAACGTCGTAGTACCCAACGCCGGCATCGCCACCACAACTCCACTGATCGAGACCTCGTTCGAGGACTGGCGAAAAGTCATGTCCGTCAATCTCGACGGAGTGTTCTTGACCGTCCGTCATTCGTTACCCGCGCTCGTCGCATCCGGTGGCGGTTCGATCGTGAACATCTCGTCGATCTCGTCGACAACAGGGTCGCCGTTGATCGGCAGCTACGCCGCCGCCAAGGCTGCGGTTCGCAATCTCACCGAAACTCTCTCGGCCGAACTTCGCTTTCACGGAATCCGCGCGAACGCTTTGCTGCCCGGATTCATCGATACCGACCTGGTCAAGAGTCACCAGCAGGATTTCGAGAACGCCCTCGGCCTCGAGTCCGGCGGCTTCGACGATTTGATGGTCACGAAGCAGACGCGCTACGGCCGGACCGAGGAAGTTGCCGCCGCGGCCGTGTTCTTTGCCAGTGACCAGTCGTCGTGGTGCAACGGCAGCAGTCTGGTTCTCGACGGAGGGTTCACCGCTTCTCTTCTCTGAGCCGCAGCACCTTTCCGAACATCACCCGAAATCATCATTCGTGCGAGGATCCACACCATGACCAACCGCGCCGTGTACGTACTTCCGCCCGGAGGATTGAACAACCTCGAATCGAGGACCATCGAGACGCCAGAGCCGGACGCGGGCGAAGTGACGATCGCGATCCACGCGAATTCGCTCAACCACCACGACTACCTCGTGGCGACCGGCGAGATAGCCACCGACGGTCCGCGGATCCTGTTGTCCGATGCTGCCGGGGAGGTCGTTGCGGTCGGAGACGGCGTAACGCAATTCAGCGTCGGAGATCGCGTGATGAGCACCTATCTGCCGCATTGGCGGAGCGGCGCACCGGATTTCGACGGATTCGGAAATTCACCGGGTGACGGTGCCGACGGGTTCGCCCGCGACACCGTCACCGTGCCGGTATCTGCTGTGACAGTGATGCCGCGAAACTACACCTACGAGGAAGCCGCTACCTTGCCCACCGCGGGATTGTCAGCGTGGCGCGCACTGTTTGCCGGCGTTCCGATCATCCCAGGTTCGACGGTGTTGATCCCCGGGACCAGCACGGTAGCGCTGTTTGCCGTGCAGCTGGCCAAAGCTGTTGGCGCTGAGGTGATCGCAACCTCGTCGGCCGCCGACAAGATGGCTCGACTGACCGAGCTCGGTGCCGATCACGTGGTCAACTACCGCGAGCGCCCGGACTGGGGAGCGGAGGCGATGCGGCTCAGCGGCGGAATCGATCTTGTCCTCGACGTCGGCGGGCCGTCCACCCTCGGTCAATCTCTCGTGGCAGTGCGACCCGGCGGGCGGATCTGCGCGCTGGGCATCATGAACGGCCCCTCGTCGTCGATCGACCTGACTTCGCTCCTGACCAAACAGGTCACCATCGAAGGTGTTCTGGTGGGCAGTCGTACACATCAGGAGCAGATGGTTGCAGGTCTGGAAAGCCTCGCGCTTCGTCCCGTCATAGATTCCTCCTACAGCCTCGACCGCCTCGCTGACGCTTTCGAGCAGCAGAAGTCCGGGCGGGCCTACGGCAAGATCGTCATCACAAACCCTTGACTGCTTGCCGGTCCCAATGGGGATCGTTGAGGATTTCCGCCGAGTCGCCGACAAACGCACGTGCGGCAGTCTGGTCGCCGCTGAGGGTGAACCTCAGCCACGCTGTCAGGTAACCCCGGAATCCTTCGCCGTCGACGGCCCAATTGTGGCCGACGCCAAGCAGTCTGCCGCGGACGGCCGGCCCCGCGGTTTCGTCGAAATACTCCGCTTGCGGATCGGCGGTGGAGACAGGGTCGTCGGCGCCGGTCATGAAGAACGTCGGCCCGGTCAACTTCGCCACGTCGATCACGTCGACGGGTCGCGAGGCCCACCACGGGTCCGGCAAATCGAGCACCGCCGTGGCGGTGATCAGATTCGCCGACCGAGTTGCCGCGTTGATCGCGCCGCCTGCACCCTGCGAGTGCCCCACCGAGGCTATGTTGTCGGTGTCGATCCGCTGGTGAAAGATGCTTTCCGCGTTGGTGTCCTGATCCACGATGTACTGGGCGGCAGCCAAGATCTCGGTACCGTCTCCGGTGACGCTGCTGTCGGCTACCACGACGACGAAACCCCACGACGCGAGGTGACGTAGGAGGGCTTCGTACTCCTCGTAAGTCGCGTAACTGCCGTTGCCGAAGGTGACGACGGGAAGCCGATTGCCGTCAGCGGACAAGTCGGCTGGGTAAAACAGTTGGTACCCGGGAACGGAATCGGCAACCACCTCGTGCGCACCCTGGGCTGCGTACAGATCGCTGATCGACTCCGATGCGATGGATTCGGTAGTCGCGGCTTCGGGAGCGGCCGGAACCCCCGCACTGGCGTGTGTGACGGCACCCGATAGTGCCAGAACAAAAGATGCGGTCACGACGGCGATCGAATGTGTGGTCCGAGAAGGCATGGGTACAAGTATGTCCGAACGTCTCGAGCCGTCAGGCCGTGACGTGTGTGGGCTGGTCTTCGCCGACTCGGCCTCGAATGAGGAATATGGCGACTACACCGAAAGCGATCAACAGGACCGTCAGGAGGGACGCGATCGCGGCGGCGCCACTCACCTCTGTAGTCACGGACGTGTCCAACCCGCCGCTCGAGAGGATCGTCGTCGGATCGGTGAGGCCGTGCAACACGATTGCGGCCCAGATAGTCCCCGTCACTCGCATGGTCAGGTACATGCACATGCCGAATCCGAACGTATAGACGACTGTGCCGAGAACGGTTGCCAGTTCCATCCCCGCAATGAAGTTCACGGTGTGCATGAGCGCGAACAACAAGGACGATACGACCGCGACGAACCGTTCGCGGTGGCCGGCGTCGCGGAGCATCTTCACGGCGATACCTCGGGTGAGCAGTTCTTCCGCGAGCCCTACGCACACACCGAGAGCGATCAGGGAAACGATCTCCCCGGTCGACCACTCGCTCCAATCCGTTCCGACCAGGTGTGCAGCGATGGCGGCGACCACGATAATCGGGCCGATCCACATCCACCCGCGTCCGCGTATGGGTTGTGGGCCGAAGATGTCGCGCAGCCAGCCCAGCTTGGTCGCGAAGATCAGCAGTGCGATTGCGCCGATCGCGATAGGCAATGCGACGCCGAAGATGATGCTGGAGGCGCTTGCGACAACGTTGTCCGTGTCGATCTGGTCGGCAAAAACCCGCGAGGTAACCTGCCCGACGGCGAGGTAGAAGGCTAAATAGGCGACGATCACCGAGAGCAACTTCCACAAGGACGGGCGACTCCAAAAACCCGACTTTTCGGGAACGGTATTGGTCATTGTCAGATCGTAAAGGGAGCCGCAGGAAAACACGCGGTACCGTCTATTCGGACAGCAGCGAACACGAAGGCAGGACGCAGAAAAATGTTGGAAGTCGACTTGAATGCACTGGACGCGGCGCTGGCGGCGGGTGAGCCGTTGATCGACGTCCGTGAGGCCGACGAGTTCGCTCAGGTGCGCGTTCCGGGTGCGTCGCTCATTCCGCTCAGCGAGTTCGTCGCTCGCGTCGGCGAGATCCCGGACGCAGAAACGGTGTACATCATCTGCGCCGTCGGGGGACGGAGCTTGCAAGCCGCTGAATATCTCCAGGCCCGCGGCATCAATGCCGTTTCGGTGGCCGGTGGAACGATGGCGTGGTACCAGTCGGGTCGTCAGGTCGAGACCGGGGAATAGGGCGTAGCTGTTGGGGCAGCCCCGCATTCGGCGCTGCCCCAACAGGTCACTTTCGCCAGAACAGGTGATGCGTCACGCCGCTCGGGCTCGGCACGATTTCGAGGTTGAAGCGATCACGTAATTCGTCGGGTGTCTCCCACAGGCGTAGACCGGATCCGAATTCGATCGGGGAGACAGCGACGTGCATCGTGTCGACCAGATCGGCGTCGAGGAATTCACGGATAGTGCTGACTCCGCCGCCAAGTCGAACGTCCTTGCCCTGCGCCGCCTCACGTGCCTGCTCGAGGGCCGTCGCCGGGTCGGCGTCGACGAAGTGGAATGTCGTGTCCGAGAGTGTGAACGACGGCCGCACGTGGTGGGTCAAGACGAATACCGGGGTGTGGAACGGTGGCTCGTCGCCCCACCAGCCCTGCCACTCGAGATTCTCCCAAGGGCCGCGGTAGGGTGCGAATTTGTTGCGGCCCATGATTTCGGCACCGATGTTGTTGGAGAAGTCTCGGGTGAAATAGTCGTCGAGGCCGCGGCCGCCGCCGGGATCGGTGCGGTTGGGCCAGCTGGCCGTAGCTCCCGCCCACGCAAACATTTCACCGTGGTCGAGGCCGAACGGGCTCTCGAAACTCTGGTCCGGACCGCATGCTATTCCGTCGCTGGAAACGTTGAAATTCTGCACTCGTAACAACTGACTCACCGTGTACTCCCGCTCTCGACAATGGTCTACGTGAGTACAGACCGTACGGCGAGCCGAAACTCATCGGTGCGATTTCAGGCGGCTGCGGGAAGTGCGCCACTGCGGATCGAGCGGACGGTCCGTACCGCGACGGTTGCCCAGATGGGGATCAGCACGGTCAGCAGGGCAAGTGCGATTCCCAGAATCAGCGTCGAACCGGTGGCGACTCCGAATGCATTCGCGCCGACGGCACATGCTCCGATGGGAAAAGTGAAGCTCCACCAGCCGAGTGAGAAGTCCAAGCCGCGGCGCAGTGCGTGGATGGTGACGACGGTGACGGTGACAAACGCGATCACGCCGATGATTCCGACGACGGTTCCGTATGCGATTCCGAATTCGTGCAGGGTGTCGGCGTGCTCGGTACCGAGTGCATGCCGTGAGGCGGCGGCCAACAGGTTGGATGCTGCGATCGACTGTCCGATCACGCCCAACGGAATCCACAGTGAGGGAATGGCATTGAACGGGATCACGTCGACGCCCGCCGAGTGGTTGCGTGCGAACTGCCTGGCGACGGCTACCAGAATGCCGATGGCGGCGGTCAGCGCCAGAGCGAACAGGATGTAGCAGAAGACCAGTACCGCGACGCGCGGAGCGCCTTCGGGCATGTGGGTGCTGACGGCTGCGCCGGTGGTGGCCGAGACCATCGGGGGTACGACGGGCATGAGCCAGAACGGCATTGCCGTCGCCATCCCGGCATCTCGAACGAGTCGAATCATCATCACGACGTAGGTGACCAGGCCGAGTGCCGTGCCGAGTGTCCACAGTGTCAGCGACACGGTGATCGCCACGTCGTGGCCGAGGAAGTCCGGGCCGGTGATGCCGGTTGCGGATCCCACGGTCAGAAGTGCCATTGCGACGGCGCCGTAGAAGGGGAACATCGCGGGGCTGTGCAGGTAGGCGAGGGCCTGACATCGATGTTGTGACCAATGGGTGGCAAATGCTCCGATCAAGGCGCACAGTACGAGAACCGCCAGAACCCAGAAGATCTCGGAGACCAGTTTCAAGCCCTCGATCTCCGGTTCGAGCGAAGCGGCGGCCACCGAGACGATTCCCGTTCCCATCGCTGCCGCGAACCAGTTCGGGGTGATGTGGGCGAAGGTGGGACTCGTGGTGGTGGTCATGTATTTCACTGTCGTCTCATCCGGTTCGTACCGGTAGACCGGTTGTCCTTGAATGCCCACAAACTCGCCTTGTGGGTCTAATCTTGGTCTATGTCGTTGTCCCCTCGGGTGCCGGAGCTCAGTGCCCTCGACGTCCTGCTTTCCGTAGGGCGTCTGGGCAGCATGGGTGCTGCCGGCCGGGAGCACGGACTCAGTCAGCAGGCAGTCAGCGCCCGTGTGCGTTCGGTCGAACGTCAGCTCGGCATCAAGGTTTTCGATCGAGCGGCGACCGGTGTTCGTCCCACTGCCGAGGGCGGTCTGATTCTCGAGTGGGCAAGTCACATCCTCGTCAGTGCCGAGGAAATGGCATCGGGAGTTGCGGCACTTCGCGGTGAACGCGACGCTGCCGTCACCGTCGCGGCCAGCATGACCATCGCCGAGTATCTGGTTCCCGGATGGACGGTCGCGATGCGGCACAAGTTCCCCAACGTCGTGGCGTCGGTGAGCTTGCACAATTCCTCGGACGTCTCTGCTCAAGTGCAGGCAGGCCAGGCCGACATCGGATTCGTCGAAGGGCCGGATGTGCCGTCGGCGCTCGCGTCGTGCGAGGTGGCACGTGATCACCTCGTCGTGGTTGTGCCGCCGGGACACGACTGGGCCAATGGTGTGCCTGTTCCGGTTGCAGACCTCGCACGCACGCCGCTGATTCAGCGCGAGTCAGGGTCAGGGACGCGTCTGACGCTCGAGAATGCTGTTCCCGATTGTGTGCCGCCTTTGCTCGAGCTCACCTCGTGCACCGCAGTCAAGGCTGCGGTGGTGGCAGGCAACGCGCCCGCCGTTCTGTCGTCGTTGGCCGTTGCTGCCGACCTGACGGACGGCCGACTGGTCGCGGTCAACGTCGACGGCTTGCGGATGCCGAGGCGACTCCAAGCCGTCTGGGATCCCGATCGCGGATTGCGCGGTGCGGCAAGAGATTTCCTCGACATAGCGCTCGGCTCCAACACCGCTGTTCACTCGCGTTGACGGCTGCGGCTGACGGGAACGGCTGCTATCGGACGGTGTCGATCCCCGCGAGGATGAGATCGATGCCTGCCAGAAACTGTTCTCGGTCGTCGTGGTCGCGCAATTGCGCCGTCACCTGATTGAGGAACGGGTACTTCGCGGAATCGAGTTCTTCCCACCGCTGCGCGACGGTGGCGAGGAAGGCGGACCGATCTGTCTCGCGGGGGAGGAGGCGGGCGCCCGCGGCATACTGTCCGGCGAGGCCGAGTACGTAATTCAGGAGTGCGGACGCGCAGTCGAACTGTGCCGATTCGGGCACGCCCAGGGTCTGGAGCTGTGTGCCGAGACTTTCGAAGATCTTCATCACTGCTGATTGCCACGGCTCGCGAGAGAGTTGGGTGCCGACCCACGGGTGCGCGTCGATCGCGTCGAACACACCGAGAGTGATGATCCGGATCGCCTCCCGTGGGGTTGCGCTTTCGGTTCCTTCGGTGGTCACGCGGGCGATGACGTCGTCGGTCGCCGCGGCGAGCAGTTCGCTCTTGTTGGCAACGTGCCAGTAAATCGCCCCGCTACCTGTTGCCAGGCGTGCGGAGAGTGCGCGAAATGTCAGCGCAGCTTCGCCCTCGTCGTCGAGGATCTCGATCGCAGCCTCGACGATTCGCTCCTTCGAGAGCGCGTCCGTACGTCGTTCGGTCCGCTGATTCCTGGTCGCCATGCGCACCATCTTGACATATCTGGAACGTCGTTCCAAGATGGTCACTGGAACGACGTTCCAATAGAAGGCTGAAAGGAAACAAACATGAGCAACTCGATAACGATCATCGGGGCGGGCCTCGGCGGTCTGACCCTCGCGCGCGTCCTCCACGTTCACGGAATTCCGTCGAAGATCTACGAGGCGGAACCGTCGGCAGAAGCTCGCACGCAGGGCGGCCAACTCGACATCCATGAACACAACGGTCAGGCGGCGCTCGATGCTGCCGGCCTCATCGACGAGTTCCGCGCGATCATCCACGAGGGCGGTGCCGCGTCGCGCGTACTCGATCAACACGCCGCTGTACTCCTCGACGAACCCGATGACGGCACGGGAGTCCGTCCTGAAGTGCTGCGCGGAGACCTCCGACGGATCCTGCTCGAATCCCTTCCGGACGGCATGATCGAATGGGGACGCAAGGTCGACAGTGTCCGCTCGCTCGGCTCACGGAACACCGCCGACGAGCGCGCTGACGGCCGACACGAACTGACCTTTGCCGACGGTTCGACGGTGACTACCGACCTCCTCGTCGGCGCCGACGGTGCCTGGTCGAAGATCCGCCCGTTGCTCTCCGATGCGAAGCCCGAATACGTCGGCACGACGTTCGTCGAGACGTATCTGTACGACGTCGACGAGAAGCATTCGGCTGCAGCCGAGGCAGTCGGTGACGGGGCGATGTACGCGCCCGCACCAGGAAAAGCGATCGCCGCGCATCGAGAGGCGGGAGATATCGTGCACACCTACGTCCAGTTGAACCGTACGGCGGAGTGGTTTGCCGGTATCGATTTCACCGACGCCGCTGCTGCGACAGCGCGGGTCGCGGCCGAGTTCGACGGTTGGGCAACGGAACTCACTGCGCTGATCACAGACGGCGAAACCGCTCCGATTCCGCGCGCGATCCATGCCCTTCCCGACGAGCACCGATGGGATCGCGTGCCTGGGGTCACGCTCCTCGGTGACGCGGCACATCTGATGGCTCCGTCCGGTGAGGGTGCGAACTTGGCCATGTTCGACGGCGCCGAACTGGGAAGGGCGATCGCCGCGCACCCGGACGACATCGAAGCGGCACTGAGCGGCTACGAGGAAGCGATGTTCGTGCGCAGTGCATCCGAGGCCGCTGACTCGCACGTGATCCTTGATCTCTGCCTCGGTGAAGGCGCACCGTATTCACTGGTCGACTTCTTCACCGGCGCTGCTTCCGTATCCGGATAATGGACGAATGCCTGTTGATTCCACTCCCTCGTCTGCCGCGATTGCGCACGTGCGCGGTCTCTCGAAGGGCGACCAGGTGGATCGAAATCACCGGGTGACGTTGCACTTTCATCCGGACCTCCCGTCTGAACGTGGTCTGACACTGGCCTCGATCGCACGTCGAGGCACCTACGTGACCCAGTTCGAGACTCGTACCAGC
Source organism: Rhodococcus sp. KBW08 (assembly GCF_003852455.1). Taxonomy (NCBI): domain Bacteria; kingdom Bacillati; phylum Actinomycetota; class Actinomycetes; order Mycobacteriales; family Nocardiaceae; genus Rhodococcus; species Rhodococcus sp. KBW08. The sequence goes on along the minus strand of NZ_QAJJ01000002.1, from coordinate 618,251 downwards.
AACGGCGGACTGACGGCGCATCACGGCGGCGACCGTTGGCGTTGGGAGAGTCGGATATTCGGCGGGGCTTACGACGAGCGAGAGCCGTCGGAACGGCCGAAGTACGGATCGTTGAACTTTTCCGCCGATCCGTACGGGGCATCTCCTCGGTTCGGCTCGTCCTACTTCCGGCTTGCCGAGCACACACTCGACCGCACCACTTTCTGCTTTCCCGACAGTGTCTTCGAACCCGATCTCTTCGGAACGGCGGACGCGATGAGCCTGGTCGACGCCGCAAGAGCCGCCGAGTTCGACGATCCGCTCGACCACTACATCGAGGCGCACGTCCACGGCGCCGTCGACATCGGAACCGACGTCGAGGCACTCGTCCTGGACCCGAGCTACCGGAGCTCACGCATCGAAGAGATCGCCCACTCGCTCCCATGCCCGGTGCTGTGGCACGACGGTTACGCGGTCGACGTCGATGAGGTCGCCGAACATCCCGAATATCGGGGAGCGGCCGTCGTCGACCTCGCGCGAGAGATCGCAATCGACGGGCGACTGACGCCTGCCGTCCTGGGGTTCGCCCGGGGTGCGTCCTTCGATCCGGAGGGCGTCAAGAAGGTCTGGCACTACATCGCTCGATTCGGCGGCAGGGGCTAGAACTGGGCATTCGCGTGTCGCCACCCGTCGACGACCGCTGGTTCCGGGACCGCACATCGGTCAGAAGGGGACGGTGAGGAAAGAGTGATTGTTACGCAACATCGGGCATGAACTCCCGAAACAACTGCATCCGAAGATAGAAATCGACCTTGATCCTCGGTCGAAGGGATGCATGAATCGATGGGCGCTCAACTCACTACCACCAGTGTCGACACACTCTGCGCGTACTGCGGGGTCGGCTGTGGTCTCGTCCTCGACATCATCACCGATCCGGAGACGGGGCGTCGGAAGGCTGCGAAGTCTTCCGGTCTGAAGACACATCCCACCAACTTCGGGCGTCTGTGCACCAAAGGGACCACGACAGCAGACATGCTCGCAGGTCCGGGGCGTATGGAATCTGCATATCGCCGTCCACACCGAGGTGATGCGATCGAATCGGCCGACATCGGTGCCGTCATCACCGAAACCGCCCACCGCCTCCGTGGGATCATCGACGAGCACGGCCCCGACGCGTTTGCGTTGTACGTGTCCGGGCAGATGTCTCTCGAAGCCCAGTACTTGTCGAACAAACTGGCCAAGGGCTTTATCGGAACCAATCAGATCGAATCGAATTCCCGGTTGTGCATGGCGAGTGCAGGCACCGGCTACAAGCAGTCTCTCGGGGCCGACGGACCGCCCGGTTCCTATCAGGACTTCGAACACGCCGACGTGTTCTTCGTGACGGGCGCGAACATGGCGGACTGCCATCCGATCCTCTTTCTGCGGATGCAGGAGCGGATCAAGGCAGGCGCGAAGTTGATCGTCGTCGATCCTCGACGCAGCGCCACCGCGGACAAGGCGAACTTGTTCCTGCAGATCGCTCCCGGCACAGATCTTGCGCTACTCAACGGGCTCCTCCACCTGCTCGTCGTGAACGGCCACACCGATCCCGACTTCATCGCCGACTTCACCGAAGGCTGGGAGGTGATGCCCGGTTTCCTCGCGGAGTACACCCCGGAGAAGGTCAGTGAGATCACGGGTATCCCCGAAGCCGACATCCGCACTGCAGCGCAGTGGATCGGTGAGGCTGCCAACTGGATGAGCTGTTGGACCATGGGGTTGAACCAGAGCACCCACGGCACGTGGAACACCAATGCCATCTGCAACCTTCACCTTGCGACTGGAGCAATCTGCAAGCCCGGCAGCGGTCCGTTCTCGCTGACCGGGCAGCCGAACGCGATGGGCGGGCGTGAAATGGGCTACATGGGGCCAGGTTTGCCCGGCCAGCGTGCCGTGACGGTCGACGCCGATCGCGAATTCGTCGAGGAGCGTTGGGGGATCCCGGCGGGTTCTCTGCGCACCGACATCGGCGGCGGGACCATCGACCTGTTCTCCCGCATGGCGGCGGGGGAGATCAAGGCGTGCTGGATCATCTGCACCAATCCTGTTGCAACAGTAGCCAACCGCAAGACCGTCATCGACGGCTTGGAGAAGGCTGACCTCGTCATCACCCAGGATGCGTTCCTGGGTACCGAGACCAACGAATACGCCGATGTTCTGCTGCCCGCGTCACTGTGGACAGAGTCGGACGGAGTGATGATCAATTCCGAACGCAACCTGACGCTCTTTCAGCAGGCGCTGGATCCGGTCGGGCAGGCGCTGCCTGATTGGCAGATCATCGCCCGCATCGCCTGCGAGATGGGGTATGGCGAGGCGTTCACCTATACCTGCGCCGAAGAGGTGTTCGAGGAGATCAAGCAGTTCTGGAATCCGAAGACCGGCTACGACTTGCGCGGCGTCAGCTACGAGCGCCTCCGCAAGACGTCAATTCAGTGGCCATGCCCGCCCGACAGTGATCAGGACCGTCATCCCATCCGATACCTCAATGACGGTGTCAGTCAAAGGCTCCTGATCCGCGAGGACGGCAGCACTCCGCGGCTCGCATTCCCTACCTCCACTGGCCGGGCGATGTTCTTCGCAAGGCCGCACATGCTTCCCGCCGAAATGCCCGACGACGACTACCCGTTCCTGCTCAACACCGGTCGTCTCGCGCACCAGTGGCACACCATGACCAAGACCGGCAAGGTGGCCAAGCTGAACAAACTCAACCCGGGGCCCTTCGTCGAGATCCATCCCCACGATGCCGCCAGGCTCGGCGTCGTCGACAAGGATGCGATCGAGGTTGCCTCACGCCGCGGCCGCGCTGTGCTCCCGGCGATTGTCACCGACCGAGTGCGTCCGGGAAACTGCTTCGCACCGTTTCACTGGAACGACGCCTTCGGTGAGTACCTGTCCATCAACGCCGTCACCAACGACGCGATTGACCCTGCCTCGCAACAACCGGAGTTCAAAGCCTGTGCCGTCACGATGTCGAAGGTCGCCGTGAACACACCCGAGATAGTGCTCGCCGAGTCGCCGCGGGAGGCTCCTGCGCCGGATGATCAGGTTTTGTCGCGAACCGATGTCCTGGCCGGGGTCATCGGTCAAACAGGAACACCTGCAGTGGTATTCGATGCGCTGCAACAGAGCTACCTGGCCGGCCTTCTCGCGGCGTTGCGTGCGGACGGTGATCGTACGGCCGGTGTGCCGACCTTGCCGTCGACTGCGCCGTTCGAGACCGAAAAGAGGATGTGGGTCGACGGCGTATTGGCCGGCCTGTACTCGCGGACCGCACTCCCTGACACGGATGGGCCTGCGTTGCCATCGAGTGCGGGCATTGCGCCGGAACGCGCGCCGATCGCGGTGCTCTGGGCATCGCAGACCGGAAACGCGGAGGAGTTTGCCGCGGCCTGCGCTGCTCGTCTCGAGGGAGTCGGCTTGCCCGTGGTGATGCACGCGATGGACGAGTTCCCGGCCGCCGACCTGGCAGTTACCAGAGAGGTCCTGCTGATCACCAGTACCTCCGGTGACGGCGAATCCCCGGACAACGGCAGCGGTTTCTGGGATGCGTTGTCTGCTGACACGGTGCCCCGCATGGCCGAGACACGTTATGCAGTCATCGCTTTCGGTGACTCGAACTATGCCGACTTCTGTGGACACGGACGAAAGCTCGACGCCCGCCTTGCCGAACTGGGGGCCAGTCGTATCGTCGATCGCGCGGACTGTGAGCCCGATTTCGAGGACACCGCTGCTGGATGGCTGGACGCGGTCACGGCTGAACTTCAGCGCTCGGAGGCTGGCGCGACGACCGACGTCCTCGTTGCAAAGAACAATTCTGGGACAACCGTTGCGGCCGCGCCGATTTCACCGGCGATGTCGGCGCCGCTGCAATACAACAAGAAGGCGCCGTTGGCCACAGCCTTGACGCGCAATATCGTGCTCAACCGGCCAGGCTCTTCCAAAGACGTGCGGCAGTTGGGCTTTCACCTTCCGGACGACACTGTCAGTTACGAAGCCGGAGACGCTCTCGGAGTCTGGCCGCGGAACAGTTCCCCGTTTGTCGACGAGTGGCTCACCCTTACCGGCCTCGACGGTGAGGAGACCGTCGACTTGGGGCAGCACGGTTCCATGACTTTGCGTACCGCGCTCACCGAGCGCTTGGAGATCACTCGCATCTCGAGCGACATGATTCGGTTCGTGCATCAACGAACCCGCGATTCGGACCTGGCCGAGTTGTTGAAGCCGGAGAACGTCTCCACGCTCAAAGACTGGTCGTGGGGACGACAGTCCGTCGACATTCTCGCGCAGTCGCCCGTTCGTGCCTCGACGGACGAATGGCTCTCCCTCCTCAAACCGCTTCAGCCGCGGCTGTATTCGATATCTTCCAGTCCGAAGGAGAACCCACGCGAAGTGCAGTTGACGGTGTCCGCGGTGCGATACAACATTGCGGGTGTCCCACGGCGTGGGGTGTGCTCGACTTACCTCGCCGACCACGCCCACGATGACGACATCGGTATCTACGTGCAGAAGTCGACCCATTTCCGGCCACCTTCGGATCCCGAGACCCCGATGATCATGGTCGGACCGGGGACCGGCATCGCGCCGTTCCGTGCCTTCCTGCATGAGCGGCGGGCATTGGGGCACACGGGTCCGAACTGGCTGTTCTTCGGGGAACAGCACGCCGCTACCGACTTCTACTACCGCGAAGAAATCGAAGAATTGCGGAAAGACGGATTCCTCACCGAACTCGACCTCGCATTTTCCCGGGATCAAGCCGACAAGGTCTACGTCCAGGACCGGATGCGTGAGCGGGGTGCGCTGCTGTGGGAGTGGTTGCAGAAGGGAGCGCACTTCTACGTCTGCGGCGATGCCAACCGGATGGCCAAGGACGTCGACAGTGCCCTGAACGGGGTGGTTGCTCAACACGGAAAACTGGCACCTCGTAGTGCCGAGGCGTACGTGAAGGCGCTTTCGGCGGAGAAGCGCTACGTCCGGGACGTCTACTGACGTCGGTCAGACTGCGCCCTTGAACCCGTGCTGACGCCACGCCTCGTACGTCACGAGGGCGGCAGCGTTGGAGAGGTTGAGGGACCGGCGTCCGGGAAGCATCGGGATACGCAGGCGCTCGGTGACGTGTTCGTCCGCCAGTACTTCTTCGGACAGTCCGGTGGGTTCGGGCCCGAACAGCAGGACGTCGCCGGGTTGGTAGGCGATGTCGGCATACGACGTGGTCGCGTGCGCGGTGAAGGCGAACACGCGAGCGGGGGTGACGGCTTCCCACGCCGCAGCAAGGTTCTCGTGGACCGTGACAGTAGCCAGATCGTGGTAATCCAAGCCTGCGCGCTTGAGCTTCGGCTCCGACAGGTCGAACCCGAGAGGGCCGACCAGGTGCAGTTCGCAACCGGTGCCCGCGACCATGCGGATCGCGTTTCCGGTGTTGGGTGGGATGCGGGGCTCGTGGAACATCACTCGGAACACTCGAGGAACTGTACCGGGCGGCCCAGCGGCGCCCGCGTCCGTAAGAAGGGCAGTCGAAGAGTGTGGGCGAATTGGTAACAAACCGGCCAGTCCGTGCGAACCTATTTCCGGCACTCTTCGCAGAACGGACATTTTGATGAACCCTCCCGCCGGTTGGAACCCCGACCCCTTCGACCCCACGATCGACCGTTACTGGGACGGTCAGCAGTGGACCGCGCAGACACGGCCCAAGGGCGTCGACGCACCCACTCAGGCTTTCGGCACTCCCACGCAGGTCTTCGGTGCACCCGGATCGGCAGTGCCGGACGCAAACGCCGAGGAAGGCAAGACGCGGCGTAAGTGGCCGTGGATCGCCGGCGCAGCAGTCGTGGGGCTGGTTGCCATCGCCGCGGCAACGGGAGCGGGCAAGTCGGAAGAATCGACGACACCCGCCGCGACCTCTTCGACGACAGTTGCTGCGACGACAACCAAGAGCACTGTCCCGTCGACGACGAAGACCACGACTTCGTCCCTCGTGCCGACGACGACAACGATCGTGCCGCCGACGACGACAACCGTGGCGATCGTGCCGCTGGTTCCGCAGGTCCCGGAGACCACGACTACGCCGTACGTTCCGCCCGCCCCGGCGTACACGCCGCCGAAGACAACGGAACCCGCCTACGTTCCTCCGCCGGCCAAGGTGCCTGATGCAGGGGTGTATTACGCCAACTGTGCAGCGGTACGAGCGGCCGGTGCGGCCCCGATCTACCGCGGCGATCCCGGTTATTCATCCAAGCTCGATGGCGACGATGACGGCGTGGCCTGCGAGCGCTAGGCGGTCGAACCGGTGTCGGCGCGGCGGGGCAGTATGGACGTCATGCTCCCCGAAGAATCCGACGACGTCGTCGGCGAAGACTATTCAGACGCTCGGCTGGCCGGGCAGAAGTGGCGTCAGCGCACTTTTACCAACTGCAATTTCCGAGACGCCGACCTCACCGGACTCACGACGGAGTCGGTGGTGTTCACGGACTGTGATTTCACCGGTACCGATCTGGGGGAGTCCGTGCACACGGGAACAGCGTTCCGCTCGTGCAATTTTGCTCGGACCAGCCTGTGGCACAGCACGTTCCGAAACTGCAGTCTGCTCGGTTCGACGTTCGACGGTTGCCGTATCCGGCCGTTGACGCTCGACGAAGTCGACTTCTCGTTGACCTCACTGGGCGGGGCGGACTTGAGGAAGATCGACTTCACCTCGTGCCGCTTCCGTGAAGCGAACCTGGTTCGGGCCGACATGCGGGGCGCGGTTCTGGCGTCGGCGGATCTGTCCGGTGCTCGCACGGGTGGACTCAAACTCGAAGGTGCAGACCTGCGCGGTGCGCGGATCGACCCGAGTCTGTGGACGTCCGCGTCTGTCGGAAACGCGCAGATCGAGTTGATGCAGGCCGTGGCTTATGCGTCGGCGCACGGTCTTGTCGTCGACATGAAGTAGTAGCGCCTAGCTCTGCACGCGCTCCTCGAGGTGCACGGTCACCAGTTCGCCCGCCTCCTTGCCGATGGCTTTGCGGAGATCGGCTTTGACCGGCAGCTTGTGGTTGCCGTCTCCCAAGGCCATGAACGAACTCTGGAACGGATGTCCGTCGATCGTCCCGCGAACCTTGACCAGGCCGCGGGTGCCGAAGAACTCGGCGGACTCCGGCCAGATGACGTAGGTCCACCCACCCTTGGCGTCACTCTTCTGCAAGGTGGCCGTGAATTCCTTGTCCAGCAACATGATGTCTGTCCTCTCGGGCCGGGGCCTGTCGATCAGCGGATGAATTCCCGTGCGAGCAGATCCATCAGCAGGCCGTCCTTCCACTTACCGTGGCGATCTCGCGAGTACTCGCGCATCACCCCGACGTCCTTGAAGCCCACTGATCGGTAGCAAGCGATGGCGACGGAGTTGTCGACTTCCGGGTCGATGACAAGACGGTGAAATGCGAGGTCGTCGATCAGATGGGCACACAGCACCCGTATCGATTCGCGGCCGAACCCTTTGCTGTGAAAGTCGGGATCGAGGAACAAGTCGAGACCAGCGTGGCGGAAGTCGGGGTTGTCTTCCGCTTCGTACCACTGGATGAAGCCGATCAAGTGGTCGTCGTAGAAGATGCTGTAGCGCGTGGTGCCGGCCTCCGGCGCCGCAGGCCAGTCGTCGTCGGGATTCTGCCACCACTGCACGACGTCCGGGTGCAGGTGAATTGCCCGCAGACGAGCGTGATGGTCGGGCGCGACGGGGGAGAGGAGCACCCTCGGGCCGCGTAGTTCCGGAGCCGTTGTCACTCATCGACCCTAACCTGGAACAATGGTCGCCGTGACTGCAACGATCCTCGACGGCAAAGCTACCCGCGACGAAATCTTCGAAGACCTGAAGGTGCGGGTGAGCGCTCTGAAGGCAGAGGGCATCACACCCGGCTTGGGCACCATCCTGGTGGGCGACGACCCCGGATCCGCGGCTTACGTGCGCGGCAAGCACAACGACTGCGCCAAGGTCGGTATCAATTCCTTGCGACGTGACCTGCCTGCCGACATCACGCAGGAACAGCTCAACGCGACGATCGACGAACTCAATGCCAATCCCGAGTGCACCGGCTACATCGTGCAGTTGCCGCTCCCCAAGCACCTCGACGAGAACGCGGCCCTCGAGCGTATCGACCCCGACAAGGATGCCGACGGCTTGCATCCGGTCAACCTCGGTCGACTGGTGTTGGGCAAGGAAGCCCCGCTGCCGTGCACCCCACGTGGAATCCTCCATCTTCTGCGTCGCTACGAGGTCCCGATTGCCGGTGCACACGTGGTGGTTGTCGGACGCGGCGTCACGGTCGGTCGTCCGATCGGATTGCTGCTGACGCGTCGTAGCGAGAACGCGACGGTCACGCTCTGCCACACCGGTACCCGCGATCTCGCAGCCGAGGTTCGCCGCGCCGACATCATCGTCGCCGCCGCCGGCGTTCCCGGCCTCATCACCGCGGACATGGTCAAGCCCGGAGCAGCGGTCCTCGACGTCGGCGTCAGCCGCACCGACGACGGCCTGCGCGGTGACGTCGCAGCCGACGTCAACGAGGTCGCCGGATTCGTCTCACCCAACCCCGGTGGTGTCGGACCGCTGACCCGCGCGTTCCTGATCACCAACGTGGTCGAGCGCGCCGAGCGGGTTCTGGCCGGAGCCTGAGTCCGATGTCCTCACTGGTCGGCCTCGCGAAGAAGAATCTGCCCATGCTCGCGGTCCTCGCCGTGATCGCGGCAGCCGTTGTTCTCGTGCTGGCCGACCGGTGGCGTCGCGGCGCCCTCGTATTCGGTGTTGCCGTCATCATCGGTGCTGCTGCTCGGTGGTTCGTTCCCGAGAATCGTGTGGGGCTGCTCGCGGTGCGTGGAAGGGTCTTCGACACCGCGGCGATGGGCGTCATGGGTGTGTTGATCGCGACGCTCGCCCTGACCATCGATCCGCTCGGCACCGACTGAGAAGATCAGTCCCCGTAAAACGAGCGAATGTCGATATCACTCAGAGGGATCCACTCCGGCGGATGTGTGGATGTCGACTTCTTTCCAGCCTTGACCGGTGCACTTCGCAGCGTCACCGCGAGTGCAGGTTCCTCGTCGATTCGCCCGGCCAGGGCGTAGATCGCGGCGAGATGGTGAACGCACGGCGAGCGTCGACCTGAGCAGTCGCAGTTGGCTGTGCACTCCGAAAGATCAACGGCGACTGCGATATTTCGAGCCTGCAGGTCGGTGACGATGCTGTCCGGCAGCTCGCCGGTCGAGACGGATCTGTTGGCCTTTCCAGCCGAGCGGAGAAGGTTCTTCACTGCAGCGATCTCGGATTTGGTCCAGAGCGGGACACCGATCGTCACCGACGAAGTTTTTGCTTTGGTGCTCACCTCGGCTACGACGGTCCCCGACGAGACGACAGTGAACTCCACGGAACCGTTGCGTGCCAGGGTACGAGCTGTCGGCAGGGACGGGTTCGGACCGGACGCCGCTGTCCGCTCCACCGTCCGCAGCCACGCTCGACCCCAAGCGGTGACGCCGAATTCGTTGGCCATCAGATGATCACCGCGCCGTCCAGTTCGAGAAGTTCACGCAGTTCGGTGTCGGGAAGATCGGCCAACGCGGCCTCGGCGTTCCCGGAAACAGCATCGGCCACAGCTCGTTTGGACTCGTGCATCGCTGCGATGTGGTCCTCCACGGTTCCGCCGGTCACCAAGGTGTGGACGTTGACGGTGCGCTTCTGGCCGATGCGGTGTGCCCGGTCGGTTGCCTGATCTTCGACGGCCGGATTCCACCACCGGTCGTAATGCACGACGTGACTCGCACGCGTGAGGTTGAGGCCGAAGCCGGCGGCTCGCAGGCTCAGAATCAGAACCGGCGGGGAATCCGCGTCGTTCTGGAAGGCGTCGACCATCCCGTCTCGCTTGTCGGTGTTCAGGCCGCCATGGAGGAAGGGGATTGCGCCGATTCCCAACTCGGATCCCAGATGCCGCGAGAGCATCTCGCCCATCGTCCGGTACTGCGTGAATATCAGCGCGCGATCGCCGTCATCGACGATCTCGGCGATCATTTCCGTTGCGCGGTCGAGCTTTCCGGATCTTCCGTAGAGATCGTCAGTATCGCCGGTGACCTGCGCCGGGTGATTGCATACCTGCTTGAGGGTGGTCAGAAGCGCAAGGATGTTGCCGCGCCGGGCAATTCCCGTACCCAATCCGGTGTCGAAGGCATCTGCTACAGCAGACCGATAGATGTGCGCTTGTTCCGACGTCAGAGTGCACGAGACGGTGGAGAATTGCTTGGGCGGAAGATCCTTGGCCACTGTGTCTTTGGTTCTGCGCAGAATGAAAGGATCGATGACCGCAGCAAGCCTGGTCGCCGCGGTGGCGGATCGACCGGATTCGATCGGTACGGCAAACCGTTGGCGAAAACGTGCGCGAGTTCCGAGGACTTCGGGATTGGCGACGCGAAAGAGCGACCACAATTCTTCGAGGCGGTTCTCCACCGGCGTGCCGGTCATTGCTACCTTGACGTCGGCCGACAACTGCATTGCGGCCTTCGCTGCCAGGGAAGAGGGGTTCTTGATCTGCTGTGCCTCGTCGAAGACCACTGAACTCCAATGGAACGGGGCCAATTGGTCTGCGTCGGAACGCAAGACGCTGTAGCTGGTCAGCACCGTGGTGCCGGCAGGAACACGAGTGGGAAGTGCGCGAGCGGTCCCGTGATGAACGTGCAGTGGCAGATGCGGAGCGAATCGCTCAATCTCGCGGCGCCAGTTTCCTATCACCGAGGTGGGACACACAACCAGGTGCGGACCGTCGTCGGCGCGGATCGCGATCATCGAAATCGCTTGCAGTGTCTTGCCCAAACCCATCTCGTCGGCGAGGATTCCACCGCCCGAACCCGACAGTGCAGTCAGCCAGGCAACTCCGTGCACTTGATACGGGCGCAATGTCGCCTGAATCTTTGCTCGGCGAAGACTCTCGATTGCCACGCGCGCTTGCGTGAACAATTGCACCGTGGACCGGGCGCTTCTGATTTTTGTGTCGTCGCCGTCGATCGCGGCATGCGCTGCGGTCGGAATGTCATGTGCGCCGGTGTCGACGACGCGCTTCCATGCGAGCAACGACGGTCCGAGGTCGTCGCGACGTGCATCGAGGGTGTGCAGGGCGTCGATCGCGGTGGCGAGGTCGAGCAGTTGCGCTTCGACGTCGGTTGCTGCGATCGACTCGTCGACCGGGATCGCGAGGCGGCAGATGCCCGGCGACCCGGTCGGCATCCCCAGCTCCGCCAGTCGCGCTTCCGGGTCTGCATCACCCCAGAACGCGAACGACATGTGCTCGGGAATGTACGTAGCCTGCAGGCGCGTCGAGCATGGCTGATTCACGTTCGCCGATGCTAGCCGCGCCAGCTCGGGTACGCCAATGAAAATGTCGGGAAAACCTGCAGATCAGCTGTGGTTTTCCCGACATTGACGGATCCTGAAAATGTGGCTCTGTGCCGGATCAGCGGGCCGTGCGTGCGAACTCCATCGTTCGGCGCAGCAGTCCGGCGACAGCGTCCGCCTCCGTCAGGAAGCCGTCGTGGCCGTCCTTGGACTTGAGGATCTCGAGGCCGGAGCACGTGGAAATGCCGTCGGCGATCTCCTCCTGCAAACGAAGGGGATACAGCCGATCCGAGTCCACGCCGCCCACGACGACCGGCGCTGTGATCGATGCCAACGCCGCCGCAACGCCGCCGCGTCCACGACCGATGTCGTGCCGGTTCATGGCCTCGGTCAGGAGGACGTACGTGCTCGGGTCGAAGCGGTCGACGAGCTTGTCTGCCTGATGTTCCAGGTAACTCTGTACGGCGTATCGTCCACCGTTCCAAGGGTTTTCGTCGTTCTGAGCGGAGTTCTCGAAGCGCGCGTCCAGTTCGGACTCGGTGCGGTACGTCAGGTGTGCGATGCGACGGGCGATGCCGAGTCCGGCGCGAGGTACCCGCCCCGTTCCGTGGTAGTCACCGCCCTGCCAGTCCGGGTCGGACACGATGGCAGCGATCTGCGTCGTCTGGGTGCCGATCTGATCCGCAGTGGCCCGTGAACCGGTTGCGAGCACCAACGCGGAGCGAATGCTGTCCGGGTAGGTTACTGCCCATTCGAGCGTGCGCATGCCGCCCATGGATCCGCCGACTACCGAGGCCAACTGGTCGATCCCGAGAAGATCGACGAGCTTCTTCTCCGCTGCGATCTGATCCCGGATGGAGATCTCCGGGAACCTGCTGCCCCACGGCTTGCCGTCGTCGGCCAGCGAACTGGGACCGGTCGTGCCGCGACAACCACCGAGGACATTGGTTGCGATGACGCACCATTCGCCCGTGTCGATCGGTTCGCCGGCGCCGACCATTCCGTTCCACCAGCCGGGGGAGGGCTGATTTGCGGAGATCGGTCCGGTGACGTGTGAGTCTCCGGTCAGTGCGTGCTCGACGAGTACGACGTTGTCGCGGTTCGGGGACAGCTCACCCCACCGCTGAACGGCGAGCGAAACCGATGGGAGTACCGCGCCGCTCTCGAGTTCCAAGGCACCGATGTCGACGAACCCCACCTGGCCGTCGGGCGGGGGGAGGAGGTCGATCCTGGGCTCCAATTCGTTCACGGTCACGAGTTTGCCACCGCAGCCAGGCCGACGGTGAGATCGGCGAGGATGTCGTCGATTCCTTCGATGCCGACCGCGAGGCGGACGAGCCCGGGTGTGACACCGGAGGCTAGCTGCTCTTCGGGGGTGAGCTGCGAATGCGTCGTCGAGGCGGGGTGGATGACGAGTGAGCGAACGTCACCGATGTTGGCGACGTGGCTGTGCAGCGTCAGGGCGTTGACGAACGTCTTGCCCGCATCGATACCGCCGGGCAGTTCGAAGGTGACGATGGCGCCGGTTCCCTTGGGCGTCAGCTGCTTTCCGCGCTCGAACCATGGTGAGGAGGGGAGTCCCGCGTAGGAAACGGAGGCCACCTCGCCGTGGCCGTCGAGGAATTCGGCGACCTTCTGTGCATTGGACACGTGACGCTCGATGCGCAGGCTCAAGGTTTCGATGCCCTGCGCGATGAGGAACGCGTTGAAGGGCGCCACGGCGGAGCCGAGATCGCGCAGCAGTTGGACGCGCGCCTTGAGTGCAAATGCCGGCGCGCCGAGGTCTGCGAAGGTGACGCCGTGGTAGCTGGGATCAGGCGTCGTGAAGTTCGTGTGGCGACCCTGCGTCCAGTCGAAGGTGCCACCGTCGACGATGACGCCGGCGATCGCTGTGCCGTGTCCGCCAAGGTATTTGGTGGCGGAGTGAACGACTATGTCGGCGCCGTGCTCGAGTGGGCGGAGCAGGTACGGCGTCGCAACGGTGTTGTCCACGATCAACGGGAGACCGTTCTCGTGGGCCAACGACGAGATTCCTGGGAGATCGAGGATGTGGTTCTTGGGATTGGCGATCGTCTCGCCGTAGAAGGCCTTCGTGTTCGGGCGAATGGCGTCGCGCCACTGCTCGAGATCGTCGGGATCCTCGACGAACGTGACTTCGATGCCCAGCTTGCGAAGCGTGTAATGCAGGAGGTTGTACGTGCCGCCGTACAGGTACGGGCTGGAGACGATGTGGTCGCCGGCCTCGGCAATGTTGAGGATCGCGATGGTCTCGGCAGCCTGACCCGAGGACAGCAGGAGTGCGGCGACTCCGCCTTCGAGGGCGGCGATGCGCTGCTCGACGGCGTCCTGTGTGGGATTCATGATCCGCGTGTAGATGTTGCCCGGCTCGGCGAGGCCGAACAGTGCCGCAGCGTGATCGGTGCTGTCGAAGACGTAGCTGGTGGTCTGGTAGATCGGCAGAGCGCGCGCATTGGTGGCGGTGTCCGCTGTTTGCCCGGCGTGCACCTGCTTTGTCTCGAACGACCAGTTGGCGGTCGGATCAGAAGTTGCTGCGGCGTCGGCTGTGTTGTCGGTCATGATTTGTTCACTCCAGTGGTCTGACGGATAGATGTCGGACGGGGGCGAAGGATCGCCGCCCCGTGCTGGGGTCTATCTACAAGTGCGACACATACTGAGTTACCTCCGTGGGGCTCGGCCCGGTCTGGGGTCCGTCCCTGTCGGACCCGCGCTTGTCACCCGAATTGCGGTGGAACTGCGTGAGCAGATCCACGTCGGGAAACCTGGTCATCACCCGGGGCACCCCACCGCGGTTGGAGGGTTGCCGTCCAGCGAGCCGGGGCTTGACGCTGGCACTCATGACCAAGTCGGATTCTACCGGGAAGTGAGCGCAGTCCTGACACGGGGCGAAATGTGAGCCGCGACCGCACGCGAGACAGAGCGACGCAGCCCACTAGCAGGCAAAAGTTACTCGCGAGTAGAGACCGGTGGGTGGACCTGCCGGTTGCAGCCTCACGGGTTAGCAGTACGCTTGTCTTGTTTGGGACTCATCTCCCGAGATCAGTCCACACCGTCTAGGTTTGATAATCGAACCGTTCGCGGACCCACTCACAAAGTGTGACCGCAACCGTGTAACCAGGGAAACTTCCTAGGAGGACGCGAAGCACCCATGTCCAAAATCAAGGTTGAGGGCACCGTCGTCGAACTCGACGGCGATGAGATGACGCGCATTATCTGGCAGTTCATCAAAGACAAGTTGATCCATCCGTATCTCGATGTGAACCTCGAGTACTACGACCTCGGTATCGAGTACCGCGACGAGACCGACGACCAGGTCACCATCGACGCAGCGCACGCGATCCAGAAGCACGGCGTCGGCGTCAAATGCGCCACGATCACGCCGGACGAGGCACGTGTCGAGGAATTCGGTCTCAAGAAGATGTGGCGTTCCCCGAACGGAACGATCCGCAACATTCTCGGCGGCACGATCTTCCGCGCACCGATCATCATCTCCAACGTTCCGCGACTCGTTCCGGGCTGGACCAAGCCGATCATCATCGGCCGTCACGCATTCGGCGACCAGTACCGCGCCACAGACTTCAAGGTCCCCGGCCCCGGCAAGGTGATGATCACCTACACGCCTGAGGACGGCAGCGCACCGATCGAGCACGAACTGGTCAACTTCCCCGAAGAGGGCGGCGTCGTCCAGGGGCAGTACAACTTCACCACGTCCATCCGTGACTTCGCTCGCGCGTCGCTCACCTACGGACTGCAGCAGAACTACCCGGTGTACCTGTCCACCAAGAACACCATTCTCAAGGCGTACGACGGTGCCTTCAAGGACATCTTCCAGCACGTCTACGAGACCGAGTTCAAGGCTGAGTTCGATGCCGCAGGTCTGACCTACGAGCACCGCCTCATCGACGACATGGTCGCTTCCGCACTCAAGTGGGAGGGCGGCTACGTCTGGGCATGCAAGAACTACGACGGCGACGTCCAGTCCGACACCGTGGCCCAGGGCTTCGGCTCGCTCGGCCTCATGACGTCGGTTCTGCTGACACCGGACGGAAAGACCTGTGAGGCAGAGGCTGCTCACGGCACCGTGACGCGTCACTACCGTCAGCACCAGCAGGGCAAGCCCACCTCGACCAACCCGATCGCGTCCATCTTCGCGTGGACCCGCGGGCTCGAGCATCGTGGCAAGCTCGACAGCACCCCTGAGGTCATCGGCTTCGCGCAGGCGCTCGAAGACGTTGTCATCAAGACCGTCGAAAGCGGCCAGATGACCAAGGACCTCTCGATGCTGGTCGGCGGCGATCAGGGCTACCTGACCACCGAGGAGTTCCTCGGCGCACTCGACGTGAACCTGCAGAAGGCCATGGCCGCGAAGTAGATTCACCGCTTCACCTTTCAGATGGGACGTCCGGGAAACCGGGCGTCCCATTTGTGTTCGTGGTCTCACGTGAGTGAACTCACCCGCTCTCACTTGGAAGTTCAACCCGATGTGAGACCACAATTGATCAGTGACTTCGTCTACCCTCTCCCGTTCTGACACCTCGACTCCCGGGGTTCGTTCCACCAGAGGTCCGGCGATGCTCGCTCTCGCCCTCGGCGGTTTCGGTATCGGCACCACCGAGTTCGTCGCCATGGGATTGCTCCCGGAAATGGCATCCGGGCTCGGCGTCTCGGAACCCGTCGCGGGCCACGTGATCTCCGCATACGCGCTCGGCGTTGTCGTCGGCGCTCCGCTGATCGCCGCACTCACCGCACGAGTACCGCGCCGCACGCTGTTGATCGCACTCATGGTCGCTTTCACCGTCGGCAATGCCGCTTCGGTTTTCGCGCCCTCCTACACGACGCTGATGATGGCTCGCTTCGTCGCCGGATTGCCGCACGGCGCCTACTTCGGAGTCGCCGCACTGGTCGCAGCTCACCTGGCCGAACCAGGAAAACGCGCGAAGGCCGTGGCCATGGTGATGATGGGCCTTTCCGTGGCCAACGTGATCGGGGTGCCGGTCGCGGCCTGGATCGGCCAGGCACTCGGCTGGCGCAGCGCCTTCGCCTTGGTCGCCGTAATCGGGGTGGCAACGGTTGCTTCGCTGTTCGTCTGGATACCGCGTTTGGACGGTATGCCGGTGACGAATCCGATCACCGAACTCGGAGCGCTGGGCCGCGTTCAGGTGTGGATGACCTTGATCGTGGGCATGGTCGGATTCGGCGGCATGTTTGCCGTTTACACCTACATCAGTACGACTCTCACCGACGTGTCCGGGCTCGGCGCTTCGTTCATTCCCCTCGCACTCATGCTGTACGGACTGGGCATGGTGGCCGGCAACTTCGTCGGCGGATACCTCGCGGATCGCGCACTGATGAAGGGTTTGTTCCTGTCGATGGGATCCCTCGTGGTGATCCTCGCGGTCTTCGTAATCGCCGTGCGCAATCCGTACACTGCGCTTGTCTTCGTCTTCCTCATCGGGCTCGCCGGGTCCTCGATGGTTCCCGGCCTGCAGACACGGCTGATGGATGTCGCCGAGGACGCTCAGACCTTGGCTGCGTCTCTCAATCACGCCGCGCTGAACATCGCCAATGCCTTCGGAGCGTGGATCGGCGGCGTCGTCATCGCGGCCGGTTACGGGTACACCGCGCCGGCGGCAGTTGGGTCGTTGCTGGCCGTCGCAGGTCTCGTCGTGCTGGCGGTTGCGGTGATTCTGCAGCGTAGGGCCGTGCGCTGACCTGGGAGCCCATCCGCGTCGGTGGAATCGGCTACGGTGCTTGCCGTGCCACAAACTGCTGACTCCCACATTCTTGCGCCCCACACCATCACGTCCGTGAACGTCAACGGCGTTCGAGCAGCGGCCCGCAAGGGCATGCTCGACTGGCTGGAGAAGACGTCGGCGGATTTCATCTGCCTTCAGGAAACGCGTGCGTCGGACGATCAGCTTCGCGAGACTCTCGAACCAGCGCTCGGCAACGGATGGTTCCTGGTCTCCGCCGAGCCGTCTGCGAAGGGACGAAACGGAGTCGCGGTGCTCTCACGTACCGAGCCTGACGCGGTGCGGATCGGCCACGGGGACGACGAGTTTCTCGACGCCGGTCGATACATCGAAGCCGACTTCGCGGATCTGACCGTCGCGAGCCTGTACCTGCCGTCCGGTGAGGCGCTCACGCCGAAGCAGGAGGAGAAGGAGCGGTTCATGGCGTCCTTCGCAGTTCACCTCGCTACCACCGCTGCGGCGGCCGAGGCTGCCGATCGTCACGTGGTGGTCAGTGGCGATTGGAACATCGCGCACACCGAACTCGACCTCAAGAACTGGAAGACCAACAAGAAGTCTTCGGGATTCCTTCCCGAGGAGCGCGCCTGGATGGATCTGCTGTTCGCCGAAGATTCCGCGTGGGTCGATGTCTTCCGCACCCTCCATCCGGGTGTCGACGGTCCGTACTCGTGGTGGTCGTACCGCGGCAAGGCCTTCGACAACGATTCGGGTTGGCGTATCGACTACCAGGTTGCCACCCGCGGATACGCCGAGCGGGCCAAGGTCGCGGTCGTCGAACGCGCTGAGTCCTACGACCTCCGATGGTCGGATCACGCACCTGTCACCGTCTCGTACCGGTAGGGACACGCATGCCTGAAGGTCTGAAAATGCCGAGCGCAAAGACGCGCAACGCCATCATCACGGTTGTCGTGGCGGTCGTGGCACTCGTGCTGGCGGTCACCCTGTCTTCGCGGGACTCCGACAGTTCGGCATCTTCGGCGTCATCGTCGTCGGTTACGAAGTCCGCGAGTGTCCAGCCTTCGAGTGCTCGAGCCAAACCCGGTGCAACTACCAAGGCTGCGCCGTCGAGTTCCGAGCCGTCGAGTTCCGCTGCAAAGACAACGCAGCAGGCAAGCACTGATGCGCCGGCGCGGGTTCTCGCCACGCTGGTGGAGATCGACGCCGGGCGGTGGCCGGATTCCGCCAATGCGCCGGGCACGAAGGGCGGCATCACCTTCCGCAACAGCGAAGGGCGTCTACCCGCGGTCGGTGCCGGTGGCGGACGTGTCGTCTACCAGGAATGGGACGTCAACGCGAAGAAGAACGGCCAAGGTCGCGATGCCGAGCGGATCGTCACCGGCAACGACGGTTCGGCGTGGTACACCCTCGATCACTACGACACGTTTGTGAGGATTCGCTGATGTCCGACTCGTCCACGGTCAGCGTGGTGCAGTGGCTGGATCCGTCTTCGGATGTGGCTTCGGTGGCGCTGCAGGGCGACCCGGCCGTTGCGGATGATCTTGCACGGGAACTCCGTGGCGAGAATTTTGTCGTTCGGGTGGTTCGCGGAGAGAACATGCGAACAACGGCGCAGCTCTTCGACGAGTTCGCGGCGGCCTTCCAGTTTCCGTCCCACTTCGGGCGCAACAAAGACGCTTTCGACGATGTCATGCGCGATCTCGACGACGTACTCGGACTCGGCGCCGGATATGTAGTTGTGGTCCGCGGTGCGGGTTCTCTACTGTCCGAGCAACAGGATCAGTTGGAGTGGTTCCGCGAAACGATGGACTTCTACGCCGAAGAATGGGAACCCGTCGTTTTCCGGACCGTCTACCAATTCGGCGCGGACGACCTCACCGCCCGCGGTGACGACCTCGTCGAACTCACCTACCCGGGCACCACGCCACTGCACTGATTTCCACTCGTGAAAAGATCGGAACCATGTCGACCCCTGCAGAACAGAAGCCCACCGCAAAGCCTCGCGTGCTTTCCGGAATCCAGCCGACCTCGGATTCTTTCCACCTCGGCAACTACCTGGGCGCGCTGCAGCAGTGGGTTCCGTTGCAGGACGATTTCGACGCTTTCTACTTCATTCCGGATCTTCACGCCATCACGGTGACGCAGGACCCGAAGGAACTGCGTCGTCGCACCAAGGTGGCGGTCGCTCAGTTGCTTGCAGTGGGTATCGATCCCGATCGGGCGACGCTGTTCGTGCAGAGTCAGGTTCCCGAGCATGCGCAGTTGGCGTGGGTCCTGAACTGCATCACCGGTTTCGGTGAAGCCAGCCGTATGACGCAGTTCAAGGACAAGTCCGCCAAACAAGGCAGCGACAACGCCAGTGTCGGTTTGTTCACGTATCCGGTTCTGATGGCCGCGGACATTCTTCTGTACCGCCCGCAGCGAGTTCCGGTCGGTGAGGATCAGCGTCAGCACCTCGAACTCGCACGCGATCTGGCCGGCCGGTTCAATACCCGCTACGGCAAGGCGTTCGTTGTTCCCGAACCGCAGATCATCAAGGGCACGGCAAAGATCTACGACCTGCAGGATCCGACCGCGAAGATGAGCAAGTCCGCTGCCAGTGCAGCCGGACTGATCAATCTGCTCGACGATCCCAAGGTGTCGGCGAAGAAGATCAAGTCGGCGGTCACCGACAACGAGCGCGAGATTCGCTTCGATCCGCAGGCCAAGCCGGGCGTCAGCAACCTGCTCACCATTCAGTCGGCTCTCTCGGGAGTACCGATCGAGACTCTGGTGGCCGGCTACGAGGGCAAGGGGTACGGCGACCTCAAGACCGATACCGCTGATGTGCTGACCGAGTTCGTCACCCCGCTCAAGGCGAAGGTCGACGGTTACCTCGCCGACGAGGCGGAGCTGGATCGCATCATCGCGGCCGGAGCGCACCGCGCCCGTGAGGTGTCTTCACGCACTCTCGCTGCTGTCTATGACAAGGTCGGATTCCTGGCACCGAAGGGCTGACCGACGCGAATTCGGACTCACGACGCCTGACCGAACATGAGGGGGACGGCAATGGCTGACACGGACGACGACGCACCGAGCTTTCTCGAGAAGCAACGGGCAGCGCGACCATGGCTCGATCATCTGGTTCGCGCGGCTGGACGGTTCCAAGAGCAAAAAGGCGATTACTACGCTGCAGGAATCACGTACTTCAGTGTTCTCGCACTGATTCCGATCATGATGGTCGCGTTTGCCGTGGCCGGCTTCGTATTGGCCGGGCATCCCGAGTACTTGGAGTCGATTCAGGAGCAGATCACCAAGAGCATTCCGGGCAGCTTGGGTGACACCATCAACACGCTGATCGATTCGGCCATCGACTCGCGCGCGAGCGTCGGAATCTTCGGTCTCCTGGGTGCCGCGTACGCGGGTCTCGGTTGGATGGCCAATGTTCGTGACGCACTGACGGCGATGTGGGAGAGCAAGCGCGAGCCGAAGGGTTTCGTGCGCACCAAGCTCGGTGACGCTGGTGCCCTGATCGGTCTGGCTCTCGCCATGGTCGTCTCGCTGGGCATGTCGGCCTTGAGTAGCGGGCCGGTCGCGACTCAGATCGTCAAATGGCTCAACCTCGAGAACATCACCGGTGTCGGAGTCGGGCTCAGAGTCGTTTCACTGGTGCTCTCACTCCTGGCGACGTGGGCGGTGTTCCTGTGGGTGATTGCCCGGCTACCGCGCGAGCCTGTCACGCTGCGGAGCGCCGCGCAGGCAGCGCTTATCGCCGCGGTCGTGTTCGAGATCTTCAAGCAGGTAGGTGCGATCTACCTCGCGGCCGTCACCAGCGGCCCGGCGGGCGTCGCATTCGGCCCGATCATCGGTTTGCTCGTGTTCGTGTTCACGGCGTCGAGGATGCTGCTGTTCTGCACGGCGTGGGCGGCGACGACCAAGGAAAGCATGGCTCTGGCGTTCGTTCCACCGCCGGACCCGGCCGTGATCTCGCCCCGAATCGTTGTCAGTGACGGGGCTTCACCATCGCGCGTGGCTGCATTGATCGCCACGGGTGCGGTTGCAGGTCTGGGTCTTTCGGGCTTCATGCGTCGTCGGCCGCGCTAGCGCCTTCGACGGTTGAGAGCAACTGCTCCCGCCACCAACGCGATCACCACTACTGCGCCGACAGCACCGACGAGGATGCGGTCAGTGGTGTCCGACTCGGCGTCGGCGGTGGGTGCTGCCGAGATCGATCCTGGTGCAGCGGCAGACGGTGTGCGAGTGACGTCGGGCGTGGCGTCGTCGGTGGATCGGTCCGTCAACGAGCCGACGGTTGTGCTCGCGGGGAGCGCATATCCGTAATCGAGTAGACGGGCAGCCTGTTCCCACGGACGGATCGGCTTGGCTTCGCCGCCCATCAATGTCACCAGTAGTTTCCGGCCGTTGCGCTCCGCAGCACCCACGTACGTGTGGCGGGCGTCGTCGGTGAAGCCGGTCTTGCCGCCCAAAGCGCCGTCGTAGTTGTAGAGCAACTGGTTGTCGTTCGCCAGTGTGAATCCAGGGCGGTCCAGATCGTCAGGAATCGTCGGATCCTTGGGGAAGCCGGGAAACTCGACGGTTTCGGTATGGATCAGACCGGCAAACGTCGGATTCTGCAGGGCGGTATGGAAGATCACGGCCAGGTCGTACGGCGAGCTGCTCATGCCCGGGCCGTCGAGTCCGGATGGAGTTGCCGTGCGGGTGTCGAGGGCGCCGAGGTCGGCGGCGAGGGCGTTCATCTTCGACACGGCCGCGGCGTCACCGCCGAGTTGGCGGGCAAGAGCATGTGCGGCATCGTTTCCCGACGCCATGACCAGACCCTGCATCAGTTGCCGGTTGGTGTACTTGCCGCCCTTGCCGATGCCGACAGCGCTACCTTCAGCGTCCGCGTCTTCGGCGGTTGCAGTGATTTCGGTGTCGAGATCGAGTTCGTCGAGTGCGACGAGAGCCAACAGCATCTTGATGGTGCTGGCCGGTCGGTAGCGACCGTGCGGATCTTTGGCGGCGAGGACTTCACCGGTCTCGGCGTCCGCGAGTACCCATCCGGATGCCGCGATATCGGCCGGGAGCGGGGGAGCGCCGTCTGGAAGTACGACGCCGCACTCGCCGAGTTTGTCTCCACCGACGGGGCTTTCCGGAATCGGGACAGCGGTGGGGGCAGTGGATCCGGGCGCGGGTGCTTCGGAGAGATCGATCGCCGGCGCCGGGAGACTGGTGAACGGGCAGCTGTCGGTGTTGGGTGTGGTGAACGGAGCCTCGGTGGTGGTGGGCGGCGGCGGGGCCGGTTGGGCGCCGGCGATTCCCGAGGTCCCTACGACACCGGTGAACGCAATGCTTCCTGAGAGCACTGTTCCGGCAACTGCCACTGCACACTTTCGACGCCACATCATCGATATACGAGGGTATGCGAACCGGAGGGAACGTCCGAATTGCCACGCTAGCGCGGAGATCGAAAACAGACGATTCGGTTTGTAGATCGGGCATAGTGGACGGATGAACCTCGCAGGTATACGCGGACGCCGGACGCTCGCGGCAATGACACTCCTCGGAGCGTTGGCCGCTGCGGTGGGGTGCTCCGGCGAGTCGGAGCCGTCGGCCGAGAGTCAAATTTCGGCAGTCGTCGGTAAGAGTTTCGAATTCATGGCGGCAAGGGACTGGGAGTCAGTGGACAGCACTCAGTGCAGTTCGATGCGCAGTGAGAGTCCGCGGGTCGACGAGTCGCCATTCGACGACACACTTGCCAGTCTGAGGCTGGACGGTGTGGAGAACATCGTGGTGAACGGGGATTCGGCGACGGCTGACACTCGCCACTACAGCACCGAGGATCCGTCCCGGATGATGCGCGAGGACATCACGTTGATCAAAGAGAACGGCGCCTGGGTTGTGTGCTGACTCTTCGGGTGCTGACGCTGCCGATTGCCGTCGATGAGTTCCCCGACCAACCAGAGTCTGTAACAGTGGGGTAGTCGACTACTCGCACGGTGCAGGAACACTGACGACAGGGGATCGGTATGGGCAAGATCGTGGTGACGGAATTCGTGTCTTTGGACATGGTCATGGAAGCGCCCGGTGGTGAACCGGGCTATGCGCATTCTGGATGGGTCTTTCCGTACCAGGAGGGCGATCAGATGAAGTTCAAACTCGACGAAACCCTCGCCGCGGACGTGCTTCTACTCGGTCGGCGGACCTACGAGAGCTTTGCCGGTGCCTGGCCTGACCGCGAGGACGACCAAGGCTTCGCGGACAAGATGAACGAGATGCCCAAGTACGTCGTCACGAGTTCGACGGAGCCACTCGAGTGGAACAACTCGACGGCGCTCGACGGTCCCATCGAGGAATCCGTTCCGAAGCTGAAGGAGCAGATCGACGGCGAAATCCTGGTCGCGGGAAGTCGGACGCTCGTCCACGCGTTGTTGCTGGCCGGTCTGGTCGACGAGCTGCGACTGATGGTCTTTCCGGTCATTCTCGGGTCCGGCGGGAGAGTGTTCCCCGAATCGGCCGACAAGATCGTCCTCGAGTTGAAGGACGATCGTCGGTACGAATCCGGAGTTCAGGTACTGACGTACCACCCCACGGTCGTGTAGACACATCGAAAACATCTGTGGCCGAGCCTCTTCGAGAGTCTCGGCCACAGATGTCTTGCCGGTTAGCTGTTCTCGGGGAAGCCGAGGTTGATACCGCCGTGGCTGGGGTCGAGCCAGCGACTGGTGACGGCTTTACCTCGCGTGAAGAAATGAACACCTTCGGTCCCGTGAGCGTGGGTGTCACCGAAGAGGCTGTTCTTCCAGCCGCCGAAGCTGTAGTAGGCCATGGGAACCGGGATGGGGACATTGATGCCGATCATGCCGACCTCCACCTCGTTCTGGAAGCGTCTGGCAGCGCCGCCGTCGTTGGTGAAGATGGCGGTGCCGTTGCCGTACGGGTTGTCGTTGATCAGTTCGAGGGCTTGGTCGTAGGTATCGACGCGCACGACGGAGAGGACAGGTCCGAAGATTTCGTCGGTGTAGATCGACATGTCGGTAGTGACATTGTCGATGAGGGTGGGCCCCAGCCAGAAGCCGTCCGGTCCACCATCGGCCTGGACTGTGCGTCCGTCGACCACGATGGTGGCGCCGTCCTTCTCGCCGGCATCGACGTAGGAGGCGACCTTGTCGCGGTGGGCCTTGGTGACGAGCGGACCCATGTCGGAGTTCCTGGTGCCGTCACCGGTGACGAGGGGAGTGGTGCGCTCGACGATCTTGGCGACCAGTTCGTCGGCGATGTCGCCGACTGCGACAAGGGCGGAGATCGCCATGCACCGTTCGCCCGCGGAGCCGAATCCGGCGTTGACCATTGCGTCGGCGGCAAGGTCGAGGTCGGCGTCCGGCAGAACGATGGCGTGATTCTTGGCGCCGCCGAGTGCTTGCACGCGTTTGCCGTTGGCGGTGCCGGTGGCATAGACGTACTGGGCGATGGGGGTGGATCCGACAAACGAAATCGCTTTGACTGCTTTGTTTTCCAGGAGTTCGTCGACGGCGAGCTTGTCACCTTGGAGGACGTTGAAGACGCCGGGAGGCAGACCGGCTTCGGCCCAGAGTTCGGCGAGCCAGATCGCCGCGGTGGGGTCCTTCTCCGAGGGCTTGAGAACCACGGTGTTCCCGGCGGCGATGGCGACCGGGAAGAACCACATGGGGACCATCGCGGGAAAGTTGAAGGGGGAGATGATGCCGACGGGGCCGAGGGGTTGGCGGATGGAGTAGACGTCGACCTTGGTCGATGCATTCTCGGTGTATCCGCCCTTGAGGAGATGCGGTATTCCGCAGGCGAATTCGACCACCTCCTGCCCGCGGCTGATTTCGCCGAGAGCGTCGGAGAGGACCTTGCCGTGCTCGGCTGTGATGATCTCGGCGAGTTCGCCTTTGCGAGCGTTGAGGAGTTCGCGGAAGTTGAACAGTATCTGTGTGCGCCGAGCCAGGGAGGTGTCGCGCCAGGCGGGGAAGGCCGCCGCAGCAGCGTCGATGACAGCGCGGGCGTCCTGGAGGTTCGCCAGGGCGAGTCGGCCGGTGATCTGTCCGGTGGCGGGGTTGGTGACGGGGGCGGTGTTCTCGGATGTTCCGGCGAACGACTTGCCGTCCAACCAGTGCGCGATGACACGAGTATCAGTGCTGGTCATGGTATTTCCTAGTGGTCTGGTGGCTCAGGAGTTCGGGGAGGTGTACTTGGCGACGTAGTCGTTCATCGTCTCGCGCTGGTACCGGGAAACCTCGTGTGCGTTTTCGTTCTCGGCGAAGACGCTCGACACCATCACGGTGTTGTCGCGATCGTAGAAGCCGAGTTTGCCGAGACCGCCGAAGAATTCGTCCCAGTTGACGTCTCCGTCACCGATTTTGAGATGCTGATGCACTCGAACGGCATTGCCTGGCGGATTGGTGATGTAGCGCAGTCCGTGGGAACGGTGATGATCCATGGTGTCCGCCACGTGAACGAGTCGGACCATGTCGCCGGCGGCCTCCATGATGGCGGGAAGGTCCCCACCCATGTGGAATTGGTGGCACGCCACGATCACCATGCCGAGGTTCTTGGAGTTCACACCACGGATCGTGCGGATCGCGGCTAGTCCGTCTTCGACGAAATCGTCCGGGTGGGGGTCGATCAGGACGTCGATCCCCTCGCGTTCGATGATCGGAAGCAGTTCCTCCATCGAACGATAGAACGCACGCTCGGACTCTTCGGCTTTCTCGGGACGGCCGGAGAATTCGGTGTTCATGACGTTGACGCCAAGGTCGACCGTGATCTGGATGGCCCGCTTCCAGTAACGCACTGCTGCTTCGCGAGCGTCCTCGTCCGGGCCGGACCACCGTAGGACCGGGAGCACCGACGCGATGCCGACTCCCGCACTCGCGCAAGCCTTCCGGAACTCGGCGACGAGCGCGTCGTCGGCCTTCGGGTGATTGAAAAACGGGATCATGTCGACGTGCGGTGTGAGTTGCAGGTACTCGTACCCGAGATCGGCAACAACTCGGGGAAGCTCCAGCAGTGAGTAATCGTGATGGAAAGGTGTGGGATCGAGTGCGACCTTCATCGCTGAGTTCCGGCCACAGAGTCGCGCGCAACCATGTCAACGGCGACGCGCTGACCCGTCTCCAGAGACTTCACACCAGCGGCGCAGACAGCGGCTGCGGCGTACCCGTCCCAGGCGCCAGGTCCGTCGACGTAGTTGCCGGTGCCGGCACCGATCTTCACTGCTTTGATCCATCGTGCGAACTCGGTGTCGTATGCCTGCCCGAAGCGTTCGCGGAATCCGGGGGTGATCTGTCCACCCCAGTTGCCGGGCTTCGTCTTTCGGATCAGGCCCACGTCGAGTCCGATCATCGCGCTGCCGAGTTCGCCGACAACTTCGGTGCGCACCTCGTAGGCGACTCCGGTGGTGACAAACACCTCGGCGTCGACGTGCCTACCGGATTCAGTCTCGAAGATCGCGATCTGTGGGTCTTGAATGCCCTCGGGTGCAAGCGAATTCACAGACGGCCGAATGATCTGCACCGAGGTGATCTCTTCGTCGAGCAGGAATCGCGTCACGTCGACCTCGTGGACGAGTGAGTCCTTGACGATCATCGCGCTGTCGAAGCCGTTCGGAACTGCAGGATTGCGGTGCGCGCAGTGCACAACGAGAGGGCGACCGAGATCGCCGCTGTCGATCAAATCCTTGAGCTGGGTGTATTCGTGATCGAACCGGCGCATGAAACCGACCTGGATCAGTTTCTTTCCCAGCGCTGCTTCGGCTTTGACGATCGCCAGCGAACTGTCCGCGCCGGTGGTCAGCGGCTTCTCGCAGAGCACCGGCTTGCCCGCTTCGAGACAGGCGAGTACCTGTTTCTCATGAGTTGGACCCGGGGTTGCGAGAACAACGGCGTCGACGTCCTCGGCTGCGATGGCATCGAACGGATCGACGACGACGCGTGACCCCGGCGTCAATGCTGCGATTTCCTCGGCGCGTGCCAGCGAGTAATCGTTGACGACGGTGACTCTGGCACCGCCGATCTTGTTGGTGATGCGGTCGACGTGATCGGCCCCCATGATGCCGACGCCGAGCACTGCGATCCGGAGATCCTGGTTGTCAGACATGCGGTGGTACTCCTCGATTGTGTTGCTCAGCTGAAACGGACGGCGGGGACGCCACAGGTGGACAGGTACTTCTGAGTGCGCTGTGCGATGGGCAGCGGTGTGTCGGGATGGCAGGGATACATGTCCTGCTCGACGATCGCGAACACGTCGATGCCGAGCTTCTCGATGGCCTCCAGAAGCGGCGGCATGTCCGGGATTCCGCGCGGTGGTTCGATCATCGCGCCAAGTTTGACGGCTTCGCCGAACGGCAGGTCCTCCGCCTCCACCTTGGCGACAATCGCCGGATCCACCTGCTTGAGGTGCAGGTACCCGATGCGCTCCGGATGCTTGTTGATGATGGCGAGGTTGTCGCCGCCGCAGTAGCTGATGTGGCCGGTATCGAGGCACAGGTTCACGAAACGCTCGTCGGTACCTTCGAGAAACTTGTAGACGTTGTCCTCGATGTCGACATGGCTGTCGGCATGAGGGTGGTACTGCGCCATGACGCCGTACTCCTCGAGCATTGCCTTGCCGAGAGCATTCATGCCGTCGGTCTTCTTGCGCCACTGCTCGGGAGTCAGATTTCGATCTTCGAGTACCGCTCCGGTGGAAGGATCGCGCCACATCTCGGGGATGACCACTACGTGCTTGCCGCCGACGGCTGCGGTCAATTTGGCGACGTCCTTGATCTGATTCCAGACGGCATCCCAGGAATCGTCCTGGTGCAGGTGTTCGAAGACGGTACCGGCCGAGAGCTTGAGGCCGCGTGCTCCGAGTTCGTCAGTCAGCTTGGCTGGATCGGTCGGAAGGTATCCGAAGGGGCCGAGTTCGATCCATTCGTATCCCGACGCGGAGACCTCGTCGAGGAATCGCGTGTACGGGGTCTGCTGAGGGTCGTCCGGAAACCACACTCCCCAGGAGTCGGGGGCTGATCCGACGCGAATCGCGCTCATGTCTAGATTCCTTTCGCGGGCAGGCTTTTTCGGTGTGTGGTGTGCGGAATTTTCAGTCGGATGGACGGAGGTACGGTCGCTGGATCTTCTTCCAGGACTCGTAGGTTGTCCGGGCGTTCTTGGTCGATTCCAGTTCGGAGGTGGCCGATACCGGTACATCCCACCAGGATTCGCTGTCGGGGGCGCCGATCAGCGGATCGGTTTCGACGTGGATGACAGTGCTGGTTTCACTGGCTTTCGCGACCTTGATCGCATCGGCGAACTCGGAAGCGGTGTTGGCGCGGATGACGTCGACGCCGAGGCTGGCGGCGTTCGCGGCCAGATCGACCGGGAGCACCCCTCCGTCGAGCCGTCCGTCATTCGAGCGGTAGCGATACTGCGTGCCGAAGCGCTGGGAACCGAGCGACTCGGACAGTGAACCGATGGAGGCGAATCCGTGATTCTGCACCAGGACGACGATGACCTTGAGGCGTTCCTGCACGGCGGTGACCAATTCGGTGGCCATCATCAGATAGGAACCGTCGCCGACCATCACGAATACGTCGCGATCGGGGCACGCCATCCGGACGCCCAGACCACCGGCAATTTCGTATCCCATGCAGGAGTAGCCGTATTCGACGTGATACCCCTTGGCATCACGGGTTCGCCACAGCTTGTGGAGGTCACCCGGCATGGACCCGGCAGCGCACACCACGACGTCACGTGCATCGGACAACGTGTTGACCAGGCCGATGACCTGATTCTGATTCAGTGAGCCGTCAGCCGCGGGTTCGGCTGGGTTGTAGACGGATTCGACGATCGCATCCCAATTGCGGGCGAGTTCACCGATCCTGGCCGCGTACTCGTCCTCCACCCGGTAGTCGTTCAGTGCGATCGCCAGAGCGTCGAGTGCCTCACGAGCGTCGGCGACAACACTGACACCGCCCTGCTTCACCGAGTCGAGAGACGCAACGTTGATGTTGACGAAGCGAACGTCGGGATTGGTGAAGGCGGTGCGGGACGCGCTCGTGAAATCGCTGTACCGCGTGCCGATTCCGATGACGACGTCCGCCTCGGTGGCCAACGCGTTTGCAGCCGTGGTGCCGGTGGACCCTACCGCCCCGACGGATTGTGGATGGTCGTAGACCAACGAACCCTTGCCGGCCTGGCTCTGCCCCACGGGGATTCCGGTCTGCGCGCAGAACGCTGCCAGAGAGTCCGTGGCCTGGCTGTAGATCACGCCGCCGCCGGCGACGATCAGCGGCTTGCGAGCCGAACGGATGATCGCGGCGGCGCGTTCGATCACCGATCGCTCGGGGAGCGGGCGGGCCACGTGCCAGACTCGTTCGGCGAAGAACGACTCTGGCCAGTCGAAAGCCTCGGCCTGTACGTCCTGCGGGATGGCGATGGTGACTGCGCCGGTTTCGACGGGGTCGGTGAGAACTCGCATGCCGGCCAGTAGAGCGCTCGGCAACTGTTCCGGGCGCCATACTCGATCGAAGTATCGTGAGACCGGTTTGAAAGCGTCGTTGACTGTGACGTCACCGCTCGACGGGAGTTCGAGTTCCTGCAAGACCGGGGCACTGGCTCGGGTCGCGAAAGTGTCTGCGGGCAGAAGTAATACAGGGAGACGATTGATGGTGGCCAGGGCAGCGCCGGTGATCATGTTGGTGGCGCCCGGGCCGACGCTGGACGAGACCGCCCACGTCTGCAGGCGGTCCTTCATGCGGGCGTGGGCGACGGCCGAGTGCACCATCGCCTGTTCGTTGCGGCCGAGAACGTAGGGGAGTGTCGGCTCACGGCCGGCGTCGAGATCTTGGATCTCGGCCTGCAGAAGTGCCTGCCCCAACCCGGCGACGTTGCCGTGCCCGAAGATCCCGAAGCATCCGGCAAACAGTTTGGTGCGCTGGCCGTCGCGTTCGGTGTACTGGTTGGCAAGGAAGCGTACGACAGCTTGAGAAACGGTGAGGTGTACGGTCGGCTCGTCGCGAGGTGGACGATTGCCGGTTGCGTTGTCGGTGGGTGCCACAGCTTTCACTTCCGTCAGTTGTGGGACTGCAACGGCAGTCGAGGGTCGATGTCCTGGTGATCCCAGCTTCCACGCAGCCAGGTGTGTTGCGGATCGTCACAGATGTTCCACGCCCGGATCTCGCCCGAACCTGCCATGACGTTGAGGTAGTACATGTGGTGGCCCGGCGCTGCGATGGACGGGCCGTGATAGCCGTGCGGTACGAGGACGACGTCGCCGGAGCGAACTTCCTCGAGCACCTCGATTGGTCGCTCGGCGGTTCCGTACACGCGGTGGTAGCCGAACCCTTCGGTGCCGGTGGGGCTTCGGTCGATCTCGAAGTAGTAGATCTCTTCCAGAGCCGATTCGACATCGCTGTTCTCGTCGTGCTTGTGGCTGGGATAGGACGACCAGTTCCCGCCGGGGGTGATGACCTCACACGCGATGATGGAGTCTGCCTCGAAAGTGTCTGCGGTGGCGAAGTTGTGGACCTGTCGGCTGCAGTTTCCGGCGCCGCGAAGTTCGACCGCGACTCCGGACGCGGGACCGTATCGATGGGGAAGCTTGGCGCCGGCGCGCGCTCCGCACAGGGCGAAGCGGCCTCCGCCCGTGCTGCTGACCGAGTAGTCGGCGTCGCGACCGACGTACGCGAAATCGCTGGGACCGTCGAAAACCGATGCGCGGCCGGTCAGGGGAATCTCCGTCCCCTCGGCAACAACCACGGCTGAACCCGCCAGTGGAACGACGATTATCTCGTTCTCACCGGACTGCAGGTGGACGTCAGTGCCAGGGGCGAGTTCGAGTGTCCACAAGCTGGATTCGGTCCACCCGGCGGACTCCGGTGTGACCACTGTCGTGAAATCACCGTCGGCGGAAGAGCCGGCGGGGACGTAGTACCTGCTGAACATCTTGCTCCTGCCAGGTCGGTTCTAGTGGACGAGCTTGACGGCGGTGTCGACGGCAGCCGTCACGTCGCCGTCGGGTGGGTAGAGCAGCGCGCGCCCGACTATCAATCCGCGCACGGACGGCAGCTGAAGGGCAGCGTCCCACTTCGCATACGTCTCTTCCGGCGCGATCTGCGGATCGCCGCCCAAGAGGAGCGTCGGCAGGGTGGTCGCATCCATGACCCGTTCCATCTCGTCGACTACCGGCAGTTTCATCCACGTGTACGCCGAGGTGGAGCCGAGACCTTGGGAGATGTGGATTGATTTGATGACGGCGTCGGGGCTGAGATCGTTGACGACCTTGCCGTTGACGCGGCTGGAGAGGAACGGCTCGAGCATCGCGATCAGTCCGGCTGCGGCCAGTTCGTCCACGGCTTCGGCACATGCCGTCATCGTGGGCAGGGTGCCTGCGTCGTCGAGGGCGATGCGCAGCAGCATCTTTCCGCCGTTCATGCCGAATTTTGCGGTGCCGGCCGCGGTGTATCCGGTCATGCGGTCGTCGAGTTCGAAGCTCGCGCCCGCCAGGCCGCCGCGATTCATCGACGAGAAGACGACCTTGTCCTCGAGGGCGCCGAGGAGGAGCAGATCGTCGAGAATGTCCGCGGTACCGAGAACGCCGTCGACTCCGGGATTGTCGAGCGCAGTGCGTAATCTGTCGAGCAGATCGGTCCGACTGTTCATCGCTGTCGGCTTGCCGCCGACAGACAGTGCCCCACGCGCCGGATGATCGGCAGCGACGATCATGAGCCGGCCGTTGCCTCGAACAGTGGCGCGAGGAGTTCGTGCTGCCCAGGACTTTTCGATGATCTGCGGATCGCTCGCACGCAGTTCCGTCACGTCGGCGTAGGTGGTGGCGAGGGGGCGGGCGGCGAGCTTGTCAGACATTGACTGCCTCCGTGGCTGTGGCTTCGGCGAGATCGTGGACTTCTTCAGCGGTCGGCATCGCCGTGGAGCATTCGAGCCGAGATGCGACTATCGCACCGGCCGCGTTGGCGTAGCGCAGTATCTTCTCCAGCGGCCATCCGGCCAACAGTCCGTGGCACAGTGATCCGCCGAAGCTGTCGCCCGCGCCCAGCCCGTTGACCACGTCGACGGCGTTGGGCGGCACGGTGATCGACTGCTTTCGCGTTTTGCCGAGTACACCCTTGGGGCCCTGCTTCACGATGGCGAGTTCGACTCCGAGGTCGAGAAGCGCATCGGCGGCCTTGTTGGGGTTGGTCTCACCGACCGCGATCTCGCACTCTTCACGGTTTCCCACGGCTACCGTCACGTGTGCGAGGGCTCGCTGCACCTGAGCGGTCGCTTCCTGGGGCGTCGACCAGAACATCGGGCGGTAGTCGAGATCGAGAACCGTCAGCGGGCGGCGTTCACGGGCTTCCCAGGCGGCGAAGTGTGCGCTGCGACTCGGTTCTTCGGACAGCCCAGTCACCGTCGACCAGTAGAGCGATGCTGTTCGAACGGCGTCGAGGTCGATGTCTTGCGGGGTGATCCGAAGATCGGGCGCATGCGGCTTGCGGTAGAAGTACAGCGGGAAGTCGTCAGGGGGGAAGATCTCGCAGAACGTCACGGGTGTCGGGTACTCGGAATTGGTGACGACAAACCTGTTGTCGACACCCAGACGTGCCAACTCGCGTGTGACGAACTTTCCGAAGGGATCGTTTCCTACCCCGGAGATCAACGCTGCTCGTCGTCCGAGGCGGGCGGCCGCTACCGACACATTGGCGGCGCTGCCGCCGAGGAATTTGCCGAACGTCTCGACGTCTTCGAGTCCGACACCGGTCTGAAGTGGGTAGATGTCCACCCCCGATCGGCCGATGGCAAGCACGTCGAATGGTGCGTAAGGGATGTGTGACCCGCTCTGGTGAGTGTTGATGCTTGTCAAGACTGACTCCCGAGAGTTCGTGGTGGGCTGCCCACGCAGGGCACCGATGTATGACTGAAACTGTGCGCCGCGACACAGCGATTGTCAATAGTTTGTCTGGACATTATGACTTGCGGTCAAGTGAATGTTAGTGTTCGCATACACTGCCGAGAGAAGTAGCGTCGATACGGCGCCTTCCCAAGACAGATCGGAGTTGACCGTGGTCGCAGCACTCGCCGTCGAGTTGGACCGCTCGAGCCCGGTGCCACTGTATTTTCAGCTGGCCCAGGCAATCGAGGGAGCTATTCTCGGTGGCGAACTTGCCCCAGGTGATCGCTTCGAGAACGAACTGGCGTTAGCCAAACGGCTCAATCTCTCGCGTCCGACCACGCGACGCGCGATCCAGGAACTGGTGGACAAGGGCCTACTAGTTCGTAAGCGGGGAGTCGGAACTCAGGTGGTGCAGAG
Source organism: Rhodococcus sp. KBW08 (assembly GCF_003852455.1). Classification (NCBI taxonomy): domain Bacteria; kingdom Bacillati; phylum Actinomycetota; class Actinomycetes; order Mycobacteriales; family Nocardiaceae; genus Rhodococcus; species Rhodococcus sp. KBW08. Next base: position 584,867 of record NZ_QAJJ01000002.1, on the reverse strand, counting down.
TCCGGTGCACCGCCCGGTCGAGCTCACCAGCCTGTTCGACGACCTCGCGAGGGCAGGCCAGGCGCCGACGACCAAGCTGCTCGAGTTCACGGTGGGAGTTCCCGCCGAGGACGTTGCCGCGGAACTCAACCTCGAACCCGACGCCGAAGTGGCCACCATCAGGCGTCTGCGAAGCACCAACGGCGAACCGCTTGCAGTGATGACCAATTACATTCCGGTGGACATCGCACCCGATCCCGAGGAGTTGGAGACGCAGGGGCTCTACCAAACCTTGCGAACTCGCGGCGTTCACATCCGTGTGGCACGGCAGCGAATCGGCGCTCGGGCGGCGACTCGCGAAGAAGCAGGATTGCTCGACGAGAAAGTGGGTGCTGCCCTCTTGACCATGAGCCGCACTGCATTTGACGATTCAGGTAGTGCCGTCGAGTACGGCAGCCACTGCTACCGAGCGTCGCGTTACTACTTCGACACCACCGTGGTCGACCGCTAGATCTCGATCCCGGTGACACGAGTACCCGCCTGACCGAGTCAGTGGGGGTGATTTGTGGTCCCGACATTTCTGCGATCCTTCGATCATTTGACCCGAACGGAGCCTCATGACAGGCATTTCAGTAGCAGTTGCCGGATTCGGATGGATGGGCCGCGTCCACACGCAGGCGTATCTGCGTCTGCGGCAGCACTATCCCCAGTTCCCCGTGATCCGCCTGGCCGCCGTCGCCGACGAGGTGCCAGGCCGAGGGCAGGAAGCGGCGGACCAATTCGGTTTCGAGGCTTTCACTCAGGATTGGCGTGACATCGCGGCCGATCCGACCATCGACGCGGTGAGCATCACGGCCCCGAACTTCTTGCACCGTGACATCGGCATCGCAATGGCAGAGGCCGGCAAACACATCTGGATCGAAAAGCCCGTCGGATTGTCGACGGATGATGCGAAAGCTGTTGCAGCAGCTGTCTCGAAGGCCGGTGTGCAGTCGACCGTCGGTTTCAACTATCGAAATGCGCCGGCAGTCGCCCTGGCAAAAACCCTGATCGACTCGGGGGAGTTGGGCACGATCACGCATTCGCGTTTTCGCTTCCTGAGTGACTACGCGGCACATCCCGAAGGTGCTTTGAGTTGGCGATACGAGCGTGAGCGCGGCGGCGCGGGCGTCCTGGGCGACTTGGCTTCACACGGTATCGATCTGATCAGGCATCTCCTCGGCGACATCGACGCTCTCGTTGCGGATACTGCGATCTTCATTCCGGAGCGCGCGCGTCCGTCCGCCGCGACCAGTGGGCATGCCCGGGCCAGCGGTGGGGAGATGGGAGCTGTCGAGAACGAAGACTTCGTCAGCGCACTGCTGCGGCTCGGTTCTGGTGGCCGCTGCACCCTCGAAGCGTGTCGCGTCGCCGTGGGAGAGCAGAACAACTACGGATTCGAGATTCACGGCACGAAGGGGGCCGTGTTCTGGGATTACCGCCGGATGGGTGAACTGGGCACCAGTCTCGGCTCGAAGTACCAGGACCAATACGTCACGACGGTGTTGGTCGGCCCCGAATCGGGAGAGTTCGGCCGCTTCCAGCCCGGCGCGGCGAACGCCATGGGTTATGACGACCTGAAGGTCATCGAGGCTCGCAATTTCGTCTCCTCGATCGTGGGCGGAGCGCCGCAGGGCGCGACTGTCGCTGATGCCGTCGCGTCCGCGCAGGCTCTGGACGCGATGGTCGCCTCGGTCTCCTCCGGTGGCTGGATTTCTCTCGGCTGATCGAGAATTTCCCCGAAAGGCTCTGGCGCAGTGACATTTCCCCGCGGACTGGCGTTGCTGGTGGCAGCAGCACTGTTCATGGAGATGCTCGACGCGACGATTCTCACAACGGCGCTGCCGTCGATAGCCCACTCCTTCGGAGTTGACGCCGTCGACGTCAATGTCGCCGTTTCTTCGTATCTCCTGGTGTTGGCCGTCCTGATCCCGGCGAGCGGATGGATGGCCGACAGATTCGGAACACGACGTGTTTTCATCTCTGCCATAGCCGTTTTCACGGTGGCGTCGGTGGGATGTGCACTGAGCACGTCCCTGCCGATGCTGGTGGGAATGCGCGCACTTCAAGGGGTAGGCGGCGCCATGATGGTGCCGGTAGGGCGGCTCGCGGTATTGCGAGTGACATCGAAGGCGGAACTCGTACGGGCTATCGCATACCTGACGTGGCCGGCGCTCACAGCGCCGGTCCTCGCGCCCGCTGTGGGCGGAGCCGTCGTGTCGATCGCGTCGTGGCGTTGGATCTTCCTGCTCAACGTCCCGATCGGGATCGTCGGGTTTCTCCTTGCATTGCGCATGGTGCCCGATCTTCGGAAAGTGCAAAAACGAAGCCTCGACTGGCTGGGCCTGGTGGTGATCGGAGCAGGCGTCGCCGTGCTCGTTGTGGCACTCGACAGCGTGCACAGTTCCGGGACCGATTGGATTCGAGTGGGCCTCGGGATCGTTGTGTCTCTGATCTTGTTGACCTTGGCCGTCATTCACCTCCTCCGGTCGGATCACCCGCTCATTGCGCTCGGGGTCCTCCGGCTCCGATCGTTTCGGATCGTCGCGTCGAGCGGCTCGCTGTACCGGCTCGTGATCACGGGTGTGCCGTTTGTGCTGCCACTGTTGTTCCAAGTGGGATTTGGAATGTCGGCGTTCAAGGCCGGTCTGTTGGTGATGGCCCTGTTTGCGGGCAATATCGCGATCAAACCGCTCACCACGCCGCTCATGCGCAGGTTCGGGATCAGACGAGTTCTGGTGGGAAACGGAGTTCTGTCGGTGGTGTGCTTCGGTGCGCTGGCTCTGATTTCTTCGACGACACCGGACGTCGTCATAGCCGTCGCACTGTTTGTCAGTGGCGCGCTGCGATCCATCGGGTTCACCGCGTACAACAGCGTGGCGTTCGCCGAAGTCGACTCGGGGGAACTGACCGATGCCAACACCCTGCATGCAACTCTGCAAGAGTTGGCGTCCGGTCTGGGTATTGCGCTGTCCGCGTTGGTGATCACGCTCTGCACACCGTTGGCGGAGTCGGGCGATCTCGGCGGCGGAGCACCGTTTTCGCTGACTCTGGGTGTCCTCGGAATCTTGCTGGTGCCGACGGTGATCGAAAGTTGGCGGCTCCCACGCGATACAGGTGCTGTGGTGTTGGCGCGCCGATGAAGAGGGGCTTCCCGCCACTTCCATCATAACGCGGGACCCGGGGCTTGCGGCAAGGCCCGGGTGATGGTGCACACTCGTCTGCTGCGAGCAAGCAAATGCCTTGTCCGAAGGAGGGGATCGCATGAGTGACGTCATCATTGTCGGTGCTGGACCAACTGGATTGATGTTGGCAGGTGAGCTCCGGCTACAGGGCGTCGATGTCGTTGTCGTGGACAAGGACGAGGAGCCGACTCAGTTCGTCCGTGCCCTCGGTATCCATGTGCGCAGCATCGAAATCATGGAACAGCGCGGGTTGCTGGACACGTTCCTCGCGCACGGCCGCAAGTACCCGCTCGGTGGATTCTTTGCCGGGATCAGCAAACCAGCACCCGCTCACCTCGATACCGCCCACGGATACGTCCTGGGCATACCTCAGCCCGAGATCGACAGGATTCTTGCCGAACACGCCACTGACGTCGGCGCGGACATTCAGCGCGGAAAGCGCGTCGTCGCGATCCGTCAAGACAGTGACAACGTCACAGCGGAATTGTCGGACGGCACAACACTTCACGCGCGTTACCTCGTAGGCTGCGACGGTGGGCGTAGCACCGTTCGGAAGCTGATCGACGTCGGGTTTCCCGGCGAGCCGTCGAGCGCCGACACCCTGATCGGCGAAATGGACGTGACCATGCCGGCTGACGAACTGGCAGCAGTTGTCGCCGAAATTCGCGAAACGCACAAACGATTCGGAGTCGGTCCCGCCGGCAACGGTGCTTTTCGCGTCGTGGTACCCGCGGCCGAAGTTGCCGACGGTCGCGCGGTTCCCACCACCCTCGACGACATCAAGCAACAGCTACTGGCCATCGCGGGCACCGACTTCGGTGTGCACTCGCCGCGGTGGCTCTCGCGCTTCGGGGACGCCACCCGTCTGGCTGAGCACTACCGGCGTGACCGGATCTTTCTCGCCGGCGATGCCGCCCACATCCACCCGCCTATGGGCGGTCAAGGCCTCAATCTCGGTGTCCAGGATGCCTTCAACCTCGGCTGGAAGCTTGCCGCCGAGATCAACGGCTGGGCACCGGATGGTCTGCTCGACACGTACGAATCGGAACGGCGTCCGGTCGCTGCCGACGTACTGGACAACACGCGTGCGCAGGCAGAGTTGATCTCCACCGCGGCCGGTCCGCAAGCAGTCCGTCGCTTGGTCTCCGAGTTGATGGAATTCGAAGACGTCAAGCGCTATCTGACCGAGAAGATCACTGCGATCTCGATTCGCTACGACTTCGGCGCAGGCGACGACCTACTCGGTCGGAGGCTGAGGGACATCGCGTTGACGCGCGGCAACCTGTACGACCTGATGCGCTCCGGCCGTGGACTTCTGCTCGACCAGGGCGGCAAACTGTCGGTCGATGGTTGGAACGACCGCGTCGATCACGTCATCGACACCAGCGCTGAACTGGACGTTCCGGCTGTCCTGCTGCGACCGGATGGTCATGTGGTGTGGCTGGGGGATACGCAGGCGGAGTTGGATACTCAGCTGTCCACGTGGTTCGGTCGGCCGGCGAGGGACCGCGCGCGACCCTTCGATTTCGAAAACCGAGACCCCGAGACGTCTCGGACGCACTACCGTTGACGACTATGAGGCGAAGGTCAGCACAGGTTGCGGCTGCGGCGGCGGGCTCTGTGGGAGCGCTGATGCTGACAAGCTGCGCAACCAATGTCGATGTGCCGAAAACCTTTGCCGCCACGATAACGGTGACCGGTCAGGCAGAGAAGGCCGAGGCGGGCTCCGGAGAGTGCGTGATCGACATGATCCGTGTTGCTCCGAACGACCAGATTCAGATTTTCGGGGGTAGTGGCGCAGCATCTACAAGGTCGCCACTCGAGGTCGAGGCAATCGATCAACTTCCCGACGGAACGAGCACCTGCTCCTACACCGCACACTTTGATGCCGTCCCCGCAAACCAGAGAAACTACGAGGTGAGCTTGGGGCACTTCTCTCCGGAGTCCTTCAGCTCGGACGAGTTGGAGAACGGTGTCACCTATCAACTGCGCGGGTCCTGACCGAACCAGTTCTCCCTCGCGTTGTATCCGGCCCGACTGTCACTCGGCTCGCCTGGCGGTCCCGTCGCCCCCACGCTGTCGAGCCCTACCTGGGTTGATGTGGAGCCGAACACCCTCGTAGGCGACTGTGTACGGCACATCGTCGTCGTTGTCCGGGTCGCCGGAGTCCGCAGGATCCGGTAATTCCGCGATCTGTTCGACGACCGTCTGGGCTCGCGCCGCACCAGGATCGAACATCTCCTGAAACGGCCCGACGAACGAGCCCCCGAGTCCGCGGCGCTTCGCCCGGACAGCCGCCCACCCGAACACGGCCAACGGGCCGATCATGGCGAACAGCACTAACAAGTCCCACCCCATGCCAACGATCGTACCGACCGACCGGCATTAAGCGGTCCAAGTCTCTTCAGCGCTGCCGTACCTCAGGCCATTCGTCTCTCGGACTGTGCCTTCAGTAGATCGGCCAGTCGATCAGGTGAGATCCGCTCACGAATCGCCTCCGTCACGAGTTCGGCCTGCGTCTGAGGCGCGAGGCCGTCGATCGGTTGGTCTCGGTCCAGATTGGTCGGGAAGGCGTAGCCCTCGGCAGAGGCGGCGACGGCGCACCGAACTGCGTCGTCGGACCCCGCCTCGCCGAGGGCGAGCAGTGCCGGATAGATCGCGTTGACGAGTGCTTCCCGGTCGATGGTTCCGAGGGCTCGACCGAAGGCCGACGACACCTGGAGAAGATTTGCCATACGCAGGACGTCGGCGGATTTGTTGTGGCCGGCGGCGTGGAACAGTGCAGGGTTGAAGAAGACGGCATCTCCCTTCTTCAAAGGTAATTGGACGTAGTTGGCTTCGAAGAACTCCTTGAACTCGGGACGCTCGAACGCGAGGTATCCGGATTCGAATTGCTGAGAGTACGGCAGATACTTCGTCGGCCCCGTCTCGGCCGGCATGTCCACATGGGCGACGGCACCTTGCAAGGTGAGGGCAGGGGTCAAGCGGTGAACATGCGCCCGAAACTTCGCGGCTACGTCGCTCGACATGAAACCGAGGTGGTAGTCGCGATGTGGGTTCTGCGCGGCGCCACCGGGATTGACGACGTTGACGTCCGACGTCACCTGATACATGGGGCCCAGCCAGGCTTCCGAAACCAAATCGACAATGCTGTTCGCGTAGTAGTCCACGTAGGTCCGGGGATCTTCGAGCGCCAACTTCAGTTGTGCACCCCAGATCCTATCGTTGGCGCCAGGCTTGGCGAAGTGATCTCCGGACGCTGCGCCGGATTCGTGTTGGCGCGCAATGAGTTCACGAAAAACCGCGCTGGCGCGATCCAGTATCTCCGCGTCGAACGCGCCTTGAAAGACTGTGATGCCGGGGCCTGTGAGTAACGCCCGGGCGATCTCGTCCTGGATCTCGGCACGGATGTCAGAATTCGCCGATTGCTCGACCAGTGCGTCCGAGCGGTACAGAAGAACGCCGTCGGCCACCGAATCGGCGTACGGGTAATCGGCAAGGTCTGTCTCGTGCGTGACCAGAGCTGCGAAGGCGTCGATGTTGCAATCTTTTCGGTGCAACCTACCCGCGAACGGCACGGTGTGGTCGGTCAGTGGGGGAGTCATTCGGGACCTTTCCTGCGGTGTTCACGATGAGCTGGTCCTCAAAGACTGCCAAGGTGAAGCCATCGAAACTACCCCTGAAATCCATCAAAAAGCCCTCAGCAAGCGGCCCCGTGGACTCGACCGGTGACGGAAGATCCGCGCGCTGCGACGGGATCACGTCCCCGGGTGAGGGCTAGAGAGTGAAGGCCTTCCGGAAAGCATCGAGTGCGGTGTCACTGTCTCCCGATGCCCACCCCTCCAAACCGATTGTGCCGGTGTATCCCTGCTCGCCGAGAACGCGTGCGATGGCGGGGTAGTTGATCTCGCCCGTGCCGGGTTCACAGCGCCCCGGAACGTCTGCCACTTGAATCTCGCCGATGTTGTCACCACAGCGCCGCACGAGTTCGATGAGATTTCCTTCGCCGATCTGAGCGTGGTAGAGGTCGAGCATCATCTTGAGGTTTGGATGTGAGACGGATTCCACCAGTGCCAGAGTGTCTTTGGCACGGGCCATCGGTACTCCGGGGTGATCGACGATCGTATTGAGGTTTTCGAGACAGAAGACGACTCCGGCGTCTTCGCCCAGTCGCGCGATCTTCTCCAGAGCGCGTTGGGCCGTCAGCCACATCGCTCCCGTAGTTCGATATTGCGGGCGCGCAGCCTGTCCGTCGACCAACTCGCCGGTATGGAAGTTCAGCCGGGGAACACCGAGTTTCGCTGCCGGAGCGAGACACAACTGGGCCGTGCGGACCAGTTCGGCGCTGCCCGCTTCGTCGAACAAATCGCCGTGGAGGTAGCCGGTCATCGAGGAGAACCGAGCCCCGGTGGCGACCAGAGCATCGAGGTCCTTGTCCTGCCAACTCCAGATCTCGACTGCAAATCCCGCCTCCGAGATCCGCTGGACACGCTCGACGAAGGGGAGTTCGGTGAACGTCATCTCGGCGGAGACTGCCAAGTCGAAGGGGCTCATCGCCGCACCGACAGCAGCGAAACGGGCAGTCCGGTCTCCACGGATTCTTTTGCCGCCAGGGCGATTTCCAGCGCATTGCGGGCATCGAGACCGTCGACTGACGGCGCAGCACCGGAGCGGATGCAGTCGGCGAAATGTGCCAACTGGGCCACATATGCGTCATGGAACAGTTCGATGTTCACCCGAGGTGTGTCGGCCAGAACGCCCGGTGAGCTGAAATGGCGCATCGCGGTCCGCGTGACCTCGCCTGCGCTGACCATTCCACCGGAACCGAAAACCTCGCCGCGCACGTCGTAACCGTAGGTGGCCTGGAAGTTGGCCTCGGCCGACGCGAGGGCGCCGTTGTCGAAGCGCAACTGAACCATCGACGTATCGAGGTAACCCTGTTCCTTGTACTGCGGGTGGATGAGAGCATCGGCCTGTGCGAACACCTCGACGACGCGAGCCCCCGGGTTGAGCCAGAGCAGAGCGTCGAAGTCGTGAATCAGTGTCTCGTTGAAGATGGTCCACGGCTTGACCCGGGCGGCGACGTCGGCAGTGATGCCAGGATCGCGCGTCAGGGAACGCAGTAGCTGTGGGGTCCCGATTCCGCCGGAAGTGATCACGTCGTGGGCCGCCGCGAAATCGTCGGCGAAACGGCGATTGAAACCGACTTGCAGCGCAACGTTGTTCGTGGCGCAAGCGTCGATTGCTCGATCGGCGTCCGCGAGTGTCAAAGCCATCGGCTTCTCGCAGAAGACATGTTTGCCGGCCTCCGCAGCCGCGACCACGAGATCGGTATGTGTCGGGGCGGGCGTACTGATGAGCACCGCCTCGACGTTCGGATCGGCAATCAACGCGAGGGCATCGGTGTACGCGCGAGCGTCGGGACTGACGCGCTCGATCAATGACGCTGCAGCGCCGGGCACCGGGTCGGCGACGGCGACCAGACGTGTGCCAGGGATGCGCAGTGCGACGGATTCGCCGTGGAAGCGGCCGATCCATCCGGCGCCGATGAGACCGACTGCAACAGAGGCAGACATTGGGGCTCCGTTCGGAGTGAGAGTGAGGAACTAGATCGTTCTAGTGCTGTCAGTAAAGCGCCGGTTGCTCCTCGCGTCAACGTTTCGGTGCATTTTTGCTGGAACGATCTAGTCTGTGGAGGTGAACAGTCGACGTCCCACCTTGCAAGACGTAGCAGACCTGGCCGGTGTGTCACGCGCACTGGTGTCCATCGTCATTCGTGACGTCCCGGGTGCCAGCGATGCGACGCGCGTTCGGGTCAAGGCGGCCGCTGATCAACTCGGCTATCGACCCGATACCGCGGCGCGACTGTTGCGTCAACATCGCAGTCGCTTGATCGGCGTGAGCTACGTTGCAGCGCAGACATTTCACGCGGAGTTGCTCGACGAGATCTACGACGCGGCGGAAAGGTTGCGCTACGACGTCGTCCTCAGTGCCGTCTCGGATCGCAGGCCTGGCTCGCGCGCCGTGCGTACCCTTCTCGACGACCGATGCGAGGCGATCTTGCTGTTGGGTTCACAGGCACCGGAATCGGAGATCGTCGACCTGGCTGCCAAGGTTCCCGTCGTCGTGCTCGCCCGGAAGATGCCCTCAGCACATGTGGACGTTGTCCGCACGGACGACGAGGCGGGCGCAGTGATGGCCGTGAATCATCTCGTCGAACTCGGGCACCGCTCGATCGTCCACGTCGACGGTGGACGCGGTCCCGGCGCTCAGGAGAGGCGTCAGGGCTATCGCAAGGCCATGCGGGCGGCAGGTCTGGAGTCGAGGATTCTTCCGGGTGGTCTCACGGAGGAGTTCGGCGCAGATGCCGCGCAGTCGATGGTCGAGGGGGGACTGCCCGGGGCGGTCTTCGCTTTCAACGATCGCTGCGCACTCGGAGTTCTCGACGTCTTTCTGCGAGCCGGAATCTCGGTGCCGGGCGAGGTGTCCGTGATCGGATTCGACAACAGCGCATTGGCCGGTTTGGCGCACATCGATCTGACCAGCGTCGGGCAGGACACGGCGTTTCTGGGTGACGCTGCGGTCGAGCGGATCTCCGAACGTCTCGACGGTGGAAGTGGGCCATTGGGAAAGGACATTGTCGTGCAGCCGCAACTTGTGGTTCGAGGTTCAACTGGACCCGCGGGGCGTTGACCAGCTGTTTCGGCTCCAACCAGTTTGTCCGGTCTTTGATAAGCAGTCCTAATGTCAGAACAAACTATTGACATTCGACTGTGACGGGTATTACATCTTTCACATACAACCGAGCACCATCCGTTCGCGGGCCGTTGGTTGATGTCGAGAGGGAGTTCACATGTCGTTTCTCACGGGACGCAAGAGCGTTGCCGTACTGGCCGGAGCCTCAGTCGTGGTCTTGGGTCTGGCCGCCTGTTCGAGTACCGGTGGAAAGCCGGATTCCTCAGGATCCGGAATGGGTGCGGGTACGGCGGACACGCCCCGCGCCACCATCGCGATGATCACCCACGAAGTTCCCGGTGACACATTCTGGGATCTGGTGCGCAAGGGCGCCGAAACCGCAGCGGCGAAGGACAACATCGAACTTCGGTACTCTGCCGATCCCGAGGCGCCGAACCAGGCGAACCTGGTTCAGAGCGCGATCGACAGCAAGGTCGACGGGATCGCCGTCACCCTCGCGAAGCCTGACGCCATGGTTGCTGCGGTCCAAAGTGCTACTGCCGCAGGCATTCCGGTGGTCGCCCTCAATTCGGGCCTCGAAACCTGGAAGGACATGGGCGTCAAGGAGTACTTCGGTCAGGACGAGTCGATTGCCGGTGAAGCTGCCGGCGAACGACTCAACACCGAAGGCGCCACCAAGGTGCTGTGCGTCATTCAGGAGCAGGGCAACGTGAGCCTCGAATCACGTTGTGCCGGCGTGAAGAAGTCGTTCAAGGGAACGACGGAGATTCTCAACGTCAACGGCAAGGACATGCCGTCGGTGGAGTCGACGATCACCGCGAAACTTCAACAGGACCCGGCAATCGATCGAGTTCTCGCGCTCGGTGCGCCGTTTGCCTTGACGTCCGTGACGTCGGTCGGCAATGCGGGCAGCAAGGCGAAGGTCGTCACCTTCGACACCAACGCGGCGCTCGTCGACGCCATCAAATCCGGTGACGTGCAGTGGGCAGTGGACCAGCAACCCTTCCTGCAGGGCTATCTCGCCATCGATTCGCTGTGGCTTTACCTCAACAACGGCAACGTGATCGGTGGCGGCTTGCCGACCCTGACCGGACCCGCGTTCATCGACAACACCAACATCGACTCGGTCGCCGAGTACGCCAAGAACGGAACTCGCTGATCCGGGCGCACGGAGGGCTGAGACACCACCCCTCCGTGCGCCTGTCCAGCACGGAAGGGAAATCATGTCCACTCAGGCAGATCTCGACCTTGCCGCCCACAAGGTCGTCACCGATGAACGGGTGAAGGAGCAGAAGCGCATTCAGCGTCTGTTGCTCCGCCCGGAGATGGGTTCACTTGTCGGCGCCATCGCCATCTTCATCTTCTTCTGTATCGTCGCGGCACCGTTCCGTACGCCGGAAGCGCTTGCGACAGTGCTCTACTCCAGCTCTACGATCGGTATCATGGCTTGTGCCGTCGCCCTGCTCATGATCGGCGGCGAGTTCGACCTCTCCGCCGGCGTCGCAGTCACCACGTCCTCGCTCGCCGCGTCGATGATCGCCTACAACCTGCACCTCAATCTGTGGGTGGGCGCGATTCTGGCGCTGGTCGTCTCGCTCGCGGTCGGATTCTTCAACGGCTACCTCGTCATGAAGACGAAGATTCCCAGCTTCCTCATCACCTTGAGTTCGTTCTTGATGTTGACCGGTATCAACCTGGCCGTTACCAAGCTCGTGAGTGGTCAGGTTGCAACACCCAGCGTCTCCGACATGGCCGGATTCGATTCCGCCAAAAAGGTATTCGCATCGTCGTTCTCGGTTTTCGGGGTGTCGGTCAAGATCACGGTGGTGTGGTGGCTGCTGTTCACCGCCATCGCCACGTTTGTTTTGTTCAAGACCAAGATCGGCAACTGGATCTTCGCGGTCGGCGGCAATCAGGACAGCGCACGCGCGATCGGTGTCCCGGTGACCGCAGTCAAGATCGGTCTGTTCATGACCGTCGGTTTTGCCGCCTGGTTCGTCGGCATGCATCTGCTGTTCTCGTTCAACACCGTTCAGTCCGGACAGGGCGTCGGTAACGAGTTCCTGTACATCATTGCCGCAGTCATCGGCGGTTGCTTGCTCACCGGTGGTTACGGAACCGCGATCGGCGCTGCGATCGGCGCATTCATCTTCGGTATGACCAACCAGGGCATCGTCTACGCAGGCTGGAACCCGGACTGGTTCAAGTTCTTCCTCGGCGCCATGCTGCTGTTCGCGGTCATCGCCAACAACGCATTCCGCAACTACGCTGCGAAAAGGTGACACATGAGTACCACAGCTGAAGTTCCCGCTCTCTCGAACTCGGGCGGCAACGTGCCACTGATCGAGCTCAAGGACGTCGGTAAGCAATACGGAAACATCATCGCGCTCAAGGGCATCAACCTGCGCGTCGGCGCGGGTGAAGTGACCGGCGTGCTCGGTGACAACGGTGCCGGCAAGTCCACGCTGATCAAGATCATCGCCGGACTGCACCAGCAGAGCGAAGGTGAACTGCTCGTCGACGGCGAGCCGACCACGTTCCACTCTCCGAAAGAAGCCCTCGGCAAAGGCATTGCGACGGTCTATCAGGATCTTGCCGTCGTCGCGCTGATGCCGGTGTGGCGCAACTTCTTCCTCGGCCAGGAACTTCGTAAGGGCGGCCTCATCAAGTCTCTCGACGCCAACGCCATGCGCGCGACGACGCTCTCGGAACTGTCGAAGATGGGCATCGAACTGCCCGACGTCGACGCACCGATCGGCAGCCTCTCGGGCGGACAGCGTCAGTGCGTTGCCATCGCCCGCGCCATCTTCTTCGGCGCGCGTGTGCTGATTCTCGACGAGCCGACCGCAGCACTCGGCGTCAAGCAGTCAGGAATGGTGTTGCGCTACATCACCGCTGCCAAGGAACAGGGATTCGGCGTCATCTTCATCACGCACAACCCGCACCACGCCTACATGGTCGGAGATCACTTCGTACTCCTCAATCGAGGACGTCAGAAACTCGACGCCAAATACGACGACATCTCGCTCGAAGAACTCACCAAGGAGATGGCGGGCGGTGACGAGCTCGAGACACTGACCCACGAGCTTCGCCGCTAGATCGAAACCTTACGACTGCAGCCTCGGTTCNNGAACCGAGGCTGCAGTCGTTTCGTCAGAGGATGGTTGTCGGCCGAGCCCCGAGGCCGGAATGCATGTACGCCTCGTCGATCAACGTCATATTGGCTACGGCGTCGGCCGGCCCGATGGGTAGCGTTGAGACCCCGGACAGATGATCGGCCAACGCCTCGAGTTGGTAGGTGTACGACGACTTCGTGCCCAGATGCTCGATACTCGTGCGCCCATCGACAGTGACAGAGACACGGTCGTCGACGTCCGGCTGGAGGAAGTTGTGCACCAGGACGTCTCCGTTGGTTCCGAACACCCGGAAGGTGAAGTGGTACTGCTCGTCCAACATCGTTGTCACAACGGATGCCGTGGCGCGGCCGGGATACTCGAGTTCGATGTCGAACCACGAATCGACCCCCGGAGCATATTCCTCGTGGCGCGTCTCGGTGACACTCGGTGCACCGCCGCATGCGTCACCCAGCGTTCGGGATGCATGTAATCCGTAGCAGCCCAAGTCCATCAGTGACCCGCCTGCCAAGGCGAGCTCCCACCGCGGGTCGTTCTCGGATGGTTTGGGCATCCGCAGTACGGTTTCCACCCGAGTGACCGCGCCGACTGTGCCGCTCCGAACCACATCCAACAGGCGCCGGTTCACCGGATGAAAGAGGTAGTGGAACCCCTCGAGCAGCGTCACTCCGCTCACGCATGCTGCGTCGGCTACAGCACGCGCTTCCACCGCGTTGCTCGAAAACGGTTTCTCCGTCAGCACGTGCTTGCCGGCCTGAACGGCGGCGAGATTCCACGGCCCGTGCAGGCTGTTGGGCAGCGCGTTGTAGACGATGTCCACCTCCGGATCCGAGATCAGCTCGGCGTACGAACCGACAACCCGTTCGATTCCATGTTGTTCCGCATAGGCTTCGGCCCGCTCGGGGCTGCGTGCGGCAACGGCCACCAGGCGGTGCCCAGTGGCCGTTGCAGGTTTGATCATCGCGTTCTCGGCGATGCGTGACGCTCCCAGAATGCCGATTCGCAGCGGAGTGACCGTCACAGAACCGACCGCAGATACTCGACGCTGGCTCGCACGTCGCGCACTGGTCCCTCGTCGGACGGGGCCTCGGTCAAAATGGTGTCCTGCTCGAGCACGTACCACCCGTCGAAACCGTGGCGCTGCAATATGGCTGTGACACCGGCGATGTCGACGTCGCCGCCACCGAGCGGGCGGTACATTCCCGCCTTGACTCCGTCGGTGTAGGTGAGCTCACCGCTGCGAACGCGTGATGCGAGGGCATCGTCGACGTCCTTGAGATGTACGTGGGTGACGCGCTCGGGAGCCTGACGTGCCAGGTCGACGGGATCGGTGCCCCCGATCAACAGATGGCCGGTGTCGAGGCACAGTGGGATGGCCGAGCCGTCGAGCACTCGAAGGACCTCGTCGCGTTGCTCGATCATCGTTCCGACGTGAGGGTGGACGACCGCCCGAATGCCACGTTCGGCCGCGGCGTCAGCGAGGCGATCGAGATTGTGCAGCAGGGTTTTCCAACTCTGCTCGCCTAGTTCCGGACGTGAATCGTAGCCGTCGGAGCCTGTCGCGGCGGCCAGGACCAGAACTTCGGCGCCTGAGGCGACAAAACCGTCGAGGATGGGGGAGATGCCGGGCACCGGATCATGTTCGTGATCATGCAGTAGAACCGGTGCAAACCCGCCGACTGCGCTCAGGTCGTGATCCGCGAGCACCTTGGCCATTTCGGCGGGTGCTGTCGGCAGAAAGCCCTCCGGTCCGATTTCCGTTGCCGCCAGACCGACTTCGCGCATTTCCCGGAGGACTTGCGCAGGGTCGAGCTGGTAGCCCCAGCCCGGGACTTCGCACACGCCCCAGGAGATCGGTGCGCCGGCGATGCGAGGAGTGCTCATGTGTGTGCCTCATTCTTGTCGTGAAGGAACAGATCTTTGACTTCGGTGATCGTGACGGGCCGGCCCTCGCGCAGAGAGTGCGTTGCAGCTTCGGAGATCCAGGCCGACTCGACCGCATCCGCGGGAGTACAGGGTGATTCCCGACACCCGGCGACAACGCCGAGGAATGCTTCGAGTTCCGCACGGTAGGCGGAAGTGAAACGGTCCATGAAAAACGTGTACGGCTCCTTCGCGGGAAACAAGATTCCGGGGTCGAGCGAGCGGAGTGGCAAACGGTCGTCGAGTCCCGCAGCGACGGAGTCTCTCGAGCCGAGGACTTCGAGCCGGCAGTCGTGGCCACGGCCGTTGTAGCGAGTATTCGACACGACCGCGATGGTCCCGCCTTCGAACGTGAGAACCGTTGCAGCGGTGTCGACGTCACCGGCATCGGCAATCGCGCGATCACCCTGATTCGAGCCGGTGGCAAAAACCGTGGTGACTTCGCGGCCGCTGACCCACCGGACGATGTCGAAATCGTGGATCGAGCAGTCGCGGAAGATGCCGCCGGAGTGTTCGATGTACGAGATCGGCGGGGGAGCGGGATCGAGGGTCGTCGATCGGAGAGTGTGTATCCAACCGAGTTCGCCGGATCGAACTGCGTCGTACGCCGCCACGAATGACGGGTCGAACCGGCGCTGAAATCCGATCTGGACCGGTACCGACGTCAGCTCGACGGCTTCGAGTACACGAACAGAAGATTCGATGGAATCGGCGACGGGCTTTTCGCAGAACGTCGGGATTCCCCGGCGGACAGCGGCTTCGATCAGCTCGGCGTGCGAACTCGACGACGCGGCCACCAGGACGCCGTCGACTCCCGAGGCGAAAAGCGCGTCGGGATCGGCAGCGGACTCCACGTCGAGTTCGGTTGCCACGTCCGAGGTTCGACGTGCGTCGACGTCCGTGACAACCAGTGAGTCGACGCCGTCCATCGCGAGCAAGTTTCGGGCGTGGAAGCTGCCGATTCTTCCGAGTCCGACGACTCCGATGCGAGCGCCCATCAGTTCAGCCCTCCGAAGACGTTCTGGTCCCAGTCGATGATCGAACCCGTCACGACGCCGCTGCGATCGGAGAGCAGGAACACGACGAAGTCGGCGATTTCGTCGACCTGGCCGAGCTTGCCCATGGGAAGGGTGCTGCCCGCGCGTTCCTGCCAGTCGTCACCCGCGTCGTGAAAAGCCCTCTGTGTTAGGTCTTCTCCCTCGGTCTGTGTCCACCCGATGTCGAGACCGTTGATCCGGATACGATCCCAGCGATGCGCGTGGGCGGCGTTGCGCGTCAGTCCCGCCAGCCCGGCCTTCGCTGCCACGTACGGCGCGAGATACGGCTGGCCGCCGAGTTCGGACGTGGAGATGATGTTGACGATGGACCCCGCAACCGCACGCTCACGCATGTCCTTGACGGCGGCCTGCATCGTGAAGAACGGACCGCGAAGGTTCACCGCGATGTGCTGGTCGAAGAGTTCCTCGGTGGTGTCGAGCAGAGTTCCGCGGGAGGTGAGCCCGGCGGAATTGACCAGAGCATCCACACGGCCGAAGTGAGAGATCGTCTCGGCCACGCTGGCGAGTGCGGAATCCGTCTGTGCCACATCGGCTTCGATGAAGTGGGTTCCCGGTAGTTCTGCCTCGAGCGCTTTTCCGACGTCCGGGCGTCGGCCGGTGAAAGCCACCTGAGCGCCCTCACGGACTGCGGCGCGCACGACGCCGGCACCGACGCCTTGGGAGCCGCCACTGACCAGCAGGACGGTGTCGGTCAGGAGTGCGGGCCTGGTTACGCCCGGCGGTGAAGTCATGGGTTTAGTCTGGCTGTGACGAAGACCTCGAGCAACAGCGAAAAACCATCAAATATCCATCATTGTGAGGTAGTTGTGGCGCATCGATTCAAAGTGCGGGAGATTGCCCAGCAGTCTGGCCTGAGTGAGGCCACCGTCGACCGGGTGCTCAACGACCGTCCTGGAGTTCGTGAGGGCACACGATCGGAGGTTCGCCAGGCGATCACGGACCTGGAACGCCAACGCTCGCAATTGAAATTGGTCGGCCGCACGTTCATCGTCGACGTCGTGTTGCAAACTCCCGCACGGTTTTCCGACGCCGTCCGTGACGCGCTCGAGGCCGAACTGCCGACCCTTGCGCCCGCAGTGGTGCGGTCTCGGTTCCACTTTCGTGAAACCGGTTCGGTAGAAGCGATGACGTCGACGCTCGACAAGATTCGCCGGCGCGGCTCCCACGGAGTCATCGTCAAGGCTCCCGACACTCCGGAAGTCGTGGCGGCGATCGACCGGTTGGTGGCGGCAAAGATTCCGGTCGTCACGTTGGTGACCGACGTTGCCGGCAGCAGGCGAGCCGCCTACATCGGCATCGACAACCGGGCCGCCGGAGCCACCGCCGCGTACTTGATAGATCAGTGGCTGGGGGATCGGGACGGCAACGTGCTGGTGAGCATGAGTAGCGGATTCTTTCGCGGGGAGGAAGAACGGGAGATGGGATTCCGCTCCGCCATGCGCGTCTCGGCTCCGCATCGACGGCTGATCGACATTCCGAACAGCGACGGACTGGATCAGACGAGTAGGAAACTGGTGCGAGCGGCACTCGAATCCGATCCACAGATCCGGGCTGTCTATTCGATCGGTGGCGGCAACGTGGCCACGGTCGACGCGTTCGAAGAACTGAACCGGGAGTGCAGTGTCTTCGTCGCCCACGATCTCGACGGAGACAACCGAAAGCTGCTGGGGGAGAGGCGAATATCGGCGGTGCTCCACCACGATCTGCGGGCGGATGTTCGCACTGCCTGTCAGGTGGTCATGAACGAACACGGCGCCATGGGCGCTCACTTCGGCTTTACGACGTCACCGGTTCAGGTCGTGACACCGCTCAACATGCCCCCGACATAGCTGTGCGCGGTTAAGGAGTCCGGAGACTCCCTAACCGCGCACAGGGCCGAAGGCCCGACTACCGAGCGAAGAGCAGCGCTCGCTTGACTTCCTGAATTGCCTTCGTCACCTGGATGCCGCGGGGGCACGCGTCGGTGCAGTTGAACGTGGTGCGGCAACGCCACACGCCGTCCTTGTCGTTCAGGATGTCGAGACGCTCGGAAGCGGCCTCGTCACGGCTGTCGAAGATGAACCGGTGTGCGTTCACGATGGCAGCGGGACCGAAGTAGCTGCCGTCGCTCCAGTACACGGGGCACGACGTGGTGCAGCATGCGCAGAGGATGCACTTGGTCGTGTCGTCGAAACGAGCACGGTCGTGCTGGCTCTGGATGCGCTCACGAGTGGGCTCGTTGCCACTGGTGATGAGGAACGGCTTCACGGCGCGGAATGCGTCGAAGAAGGGCTCCATGTCGACAACCAGGTCCTTCTCGACGGGCAGGCCCTTGATGGGCTCGACCGTGATGGTGACCGGCTTGCCGTCCTTGGGCAGCATGTCCTTCATCAGCAGCTTGCAGGCCAGACGGTTCACACCGTTGATCCGCATCGCGTCCGATCCACAGACACCGTGTGCGCAGCTGCGACGGAACGTGAGGGTGCCGTCGAGGTAGCCCTTCACGTACAGCAGCAGGTTGAGCAGACGGTCGGTGGGCAGTGCGGGGACCTGGAAACTGTCCCAGTGCTGGCCCTCGCCCGATTCAGGGTTCATCCGCGCGATCTTGAGAGTGACCATGACGGCCCCCTCGGGAACAGCGGGGAGTTTGGGTGCATCTACAGCAGGCGCAGACATCAGTACTTACGCTCCATCGGCTCGTAGCGGGTCTGGATCACCGGCTTGTAGTCCAGACGGATGTCGGAGAGCAGGCCGTCACCCTCCTTGTACGCCATCGTGTGCTTCATGTACTCGGCGTCGTTGCGATCCGGGAAGTCCTCGCGAGCGTGGCCGCCGCGCGATTCCTTGCGGTTGAGGGCGCCGACGACGGTGACCTCTGCCATTTCGAGGAGGAAGCCCAGCTCGATGGCCTCGAGCAGGTCGCTGTTGTAGCGCTTGCCCTTGTCCTGGACCGTGATGTGGTTGTAGCGCTCCTTGAGAGCACGCACATCCTTGAGTGCCTGGGTGAGGCGCTCTTCGGTGCGGAAGACGGAAGCGTTGTTGTCCATCGACTGCTGCAGCTCGGTGCGGATGTCCGCAACGCGCTCGTGGCCGTGATCGGACAGGATGACGCCGACCCAGTCTTCGACCATCGCAGCCGGGGTTTCCGGCATGTCGACGAACTCGGTGGAGTTCGCGTACTCGGCGGCAGCGATGCCGGCGCGACGGCCGAACACGTTGATGTCGAGGAGCGAGTTGGTACCGAGACGGTTTGCACCGTGGACCGAAACGCAGGCGCATTCGCCGGCGGCGTACAGGCCCTTGACGATCTCGTCGTTGTTGCGCAGCACCTCACCGTTGATCTTGGTGGGGATACCGCCCATGACGTAGTGGCACGTCGGGTAGACGGGCACGGGCTCCTTGACGGGGTCCACGCCGAGGTAGGTGCGCGAGAACTCCATGATGTCGGGGAGCTTCTCGTCGAGAACTTCCTCGGGGATGTGGGTCACGTCGATGTAGACGTAGTCCTTGTTCGGGCCGGCGCCGCGGCCTTCGAGAACCTCGAGGACCATCGAGCGCGCCACGATGTCACGGGGAGCGAGGTCCTTGATGGTGGGGGCGTAACGCTCCATGAAGCGTTCACCGTCGA
Source organism: Rhodococcus sp. KBW08 (assembly GCF_003852455.1). Classification (NCBI taxonomy): domain Bacteria; kingdom Bacillati; phylum Actinomycetota; class Actinomycetes; order Mycobacteriales; family Nocardiaceae; genus Rhodococcus; species Rhodococcus sp. KBW08. Next base: position 565,246 of record NZ_QAJJ01000002.1, on the reverse strand, counting down.
CATTACGGAGAATGCCACCTTCACCACGGACGGCTTCCGAGATCAGGATGCCGAGGCCGGCGAGTCCTGTCGGGTGGAACTGGTGGAACTCCATGTCCTCGAGGGGCAGGCCCTTGCGGAAGATGATGCCCATGCCGTCACCGGTGAGGGTGTGCGCGTTGGACGTCGTCTTGTACATGCGTCCCGAGCCGCCGGTCGCGAAGACGATCGACTTGGCGTGGAAGATGTGCAGCTCGCCGGTCGAGAGCTCGTAGCAGATGACGCCGGTGGCAACCGGGCCGTCCTCGGTCTCGGTGATGGCGATGTCGAGCGCGTAGAACTCGTTGAAGAACTCGACGTCGTGCTTGACGCAGTTCTGGTAGAGCGTCTGCAGGATCATGTGACCGGTGCGGTCGGCTGCGTAACACGCACGGCGGACGGGTGCCTTGCCGTGGTCACGGGTGTGGCCGCCGAATCGACGCTGGTCGATCTTGCCTTCGGGCGTGCGGTTGAACGGCAGGCCCATCTTCTCGAGGTCGAGCACCGCGTCGATGGCCTCTTTGGCCATGATCTCGACGGCGTCCTGGTCGGCGAGGTAATCGCCGCCCTTGACGGTGTCGAAGGTGTGCCACTCCCAGTTGTCTTCCTCCACGTTCGCCAGTGCGGCACACATGCCGCCCTGGGCCGCGCCGGTGTGGCTGCGGGTGGGGTAGAGCTTGGTCAGTACGGCCGTGCGGGCACGGGGGCCGGCCTCGATCGCCGCACGCATGCCTGCGCCACCGGCGCCGACGATGACCACGTCATAACGATGTTCCTGCATGAAGTCTGTGCTCCCCTAGCTCGCCGAGATATTGGGGTCGAAGGTGAAGATGACGTACGTGCCCAGGCCCATGATCAGGATCATCGAGAGAACGAGGATCGTGGTCAGCCAGAAGCGCGTGGAGTCCTTGCGGGAGTAGTCCGCGATGACCGTGCGCAGACCGTTACCGCCGTGCAGCTGTGCCAGCCACAACATCGTCAGATCCCAGAACTGCCAGAACGGGCTGGACCAGCGACCTGCGACGAATGCGAAGTTCAAACGGTGAACGCCACCGTCGAGCATCAGCATGATGAACATGTGGCCCAGGACCAGAACGATCAGGGCGACGCCGGAGAAGCGCATGAACAGCCATGCGTACAACTCGAAGTTGTTCCGAGCCTTCGCGCGCGGGGACCGCGGGTTGTCCAGGCTTGCGGGACGGTCGTATGAGGTGCCCAAGCTCTTGGCTTCGGGTCCGTGAGTAGTCGCCATGTCAGTGCTCCGCAAACATGTTGATGAGGATGCGTCCGGCGCCCGGGATCATCACCAGGAACCAGATCGTCAGAATGGTCCAGAGCATGACGCGCTGGTACTTCGGGCCCTTCGACCAGAAGTCCACCAACATCACGCGCACGCCGTTGAGGGCGTGGTAGAGGACTACGCCGACGAGGCCGATCTCCATGAGGCCGACGACGGGGTTCTTGTACGTGTCGATGACGGCGTCGTACGTATCGGGATTGACCCGGACGAGTGCCGTATCGAGAACGTGTACGAATAGGAAGAAGAAAGTAGCGACGCCTGTGATCCGGTGTAGAACCCAGGACCACATTCCGGGGTCGCCCCGGTAAAGCGACCTCGTGCGCTCCTTCTGAGGAGCGGCTTCAGTCGTAGTACTCATCGAGTGCTGTGCCTCCAACGTCATTGGTGGACGCGTCGAGCCTGCAGAGAGCTTCGATGTACCTCAGCCCGGGCTCGACGGGATCCTGAACCGACTTGACTCAGACTCTAAACCTATGTGAAACCGGGAACTAATCAGATGCGGGATTCGTACGCGTACCAAACTCTTTGTAAGGTTTGCCTTTCCAATCTCTGCGAGACGGTTACGGCGTGGTTTCTGCATCCATTCAGTCAGCGTGATTGGATATCGAACCATGGGTGACATCGACTGGAAGTTGTTGCGGCACAACGCGCAAGTGGTCATGCGGAGGGCATACGCGCCGTACTCGGGATATGCGGTGGGTGCAGCTGCCCTGGTAGACGATGGCCGAATCGTCTCAGGATGCAATGTGGAAAATGTCTCATACGGTTTGAGCCTGTGTGCCGAGTGTGGACTCGTCGGTAACTTGGCGGCCTCCGGGGGTGGGCGGCTGGTGGCCTTCACGTGCTGCGACGCGAAGGGGTCGATTCTGATGCCTTGCGGCCGGTGTAGACAGCTTCTTCTCGAACATGGCGGGGGTGAGATGCTGGTCGACACGAGCAGTGGTTTCAGGCCGCTGAGCGAACTGTTGCCCGATGCTTTCGGGCCGGAACAAGCAGAAGGGCTCCGCCATGTTTGACGCAGTTTCCATCATCGGCGCCAAGCGTGACGGTCGCGAGCTGTCGGGAACCGAGATCGACTGGATAGTTCAGGCGTTCACGCAGGGGGTCGTCGGCGACGAACAGATGTCGGCGCTCGCGATGGCGATCTATTTCCGCGGAATGTCGCGGGCGGAGACCGGTCGATGGACCGAGGCGATGATCGAATCCGGCGGGAGGATGGACTTTTCGGACTTGCCGCTGCCCACCGTCGACAAGCATTCGACCGGTGGCGTGGGGGACAAGATCACCCTTCCGCTCGCGCCCCTCGTCGCTGCGTGTGGTCTTGCAGTCCCGCAGTTGTCGGGACGCGGACTCGGTCATACCGGTGGAACTCTCGACAAGCTCGAGTCCATTCCGGGTTGGCGAGCCGACCTCACGGCGACGGAGATGGTCGACATTCTCGCGGACCCGAAAATCGGCGCCGTGATCTGTGCTGCCGGAGCGAACCTGGCCCCCGCCGACAAGAAGCTCTACGCGCTGCGCGACGTGACGGGAACGGTGGAATCCATTCCGCTGATCGCAAGTTCGATCATGAGCAAGAAGATTGCCGAGGGAACCGGCGCCCTGGTGCTCGACGTCAAAGTCGGTTCCGGAGCGTTCATGAAAGACCTCGGCGACGCGCGAGAGTTGGCACGCACGATGGTCGAGCTGGGCAACGACGCCGGCGTGCGTACCAGTGCTCTCATCACCGGGATGGACACCCCGCTGGGATTGACAGCGGGCAACGCTCTCGAGGTACGTGAATCCGTCGAGGTGCTGGCCGGCGGCGGGCCCTCGGACGTCGTCGAGCTGACCCTGGTCCTGGCTCGGGAGATGCTGTCCGCGGCTGGGATCGACGGGATCGACCCAGCAGACAAACTGGCCGACGGCACGGCCATGGACCGATGGCGCGCGATGATCGCCGCCCAAGGTGGGGACCCGCACGCAGCGCTGCCGGTGGCCAGGCACAGCGACGTCGTCACCGCGGACCGAGACGGCGTCCTGACTCGACTCGACGCCATGGCGGTGGGCGTCGCGGCCTGGAAACTGGGAGCCGGACGCGAACGGCAGGGTGAAGCCGTGCAGGCCGGTGCCGGCGTCGAGCTGCACGCAAAGCCTGGCGACGCGGTCCGCGCCGGACAGAAGCTGATGACACTGCATACCGACACACCTGAGAGATTCGACGCTGCGCGTCGAAGCCTCGGCGGTGGCTGGTCGATCGGGACGGAATCCGACACCGTTGCGCGCCCGCTGCTCATCGAGCGAATTGTGGGTGATTCGCGTTAGCGTTGGCGAATGAACGCACCGGAGTTGACCACGATCCGCAGCGCACCCAAAGTTCTACTCCACGACCACCTCGACGGAGGACTCCGGCCCGAGACCGTTCTCGAACTGGCCGAGCAGTGTGGTTACGACGGGCTGCCGGCGAATTCGGCATCCGAACTGGCGCAATGGTTCCGAACTGCCGCCGACAGCGGATCGCTCGAGCTCTACCTCGAGACTTTCGCGCATACCGTAGCCGTGATGCAGACCCCGGAAGGGCTCGCACGGGTAGCGAGTGAGTGTGCCGAGGACCTGGCCGACGACAACGTCGTCTACGCCGAAATCCGTTTTGCGCCCGAGCAGCACCTGGAACAGGGCCTGACCTTGGACGAGGTCGTCGAGCACGTGCTCGAAGGTTTCCGAGCCGGCGAATCCGCGGCCAGGGTCGCGGGACGGGAGATCCGAATCGGGTGTCTCCTGACGGCGATGAGGCATGCCGCCCGGTCACGAGAGATCGCCGAACTCGCCGTACGATTCCGGGACCGCGGGGTGGTCGGTTTCGACATCGCCGGTGCCGAGGCCGGAAACCCGCCGAGCCGGCACCTCGACGCATTCGAATACATGCGTGATGCAAACGCTCACTTCACGATCCACGCGGGCGAGGCCTTCGGATTGCCGTCGATCCACGAAGCCATCGCCTTCTGCGGAGCGGACCGGTTGGGGCACGGCGTGCGGATCGTCGACGACATCGACGTGAACGGCCGAGATGGGGCAGAGTTGGGTCGACTCGCGAACTACGTCCGTGACATGCGCATTCCCCTCGAACTGTGCCCGAGTTCGAACGTGCAGACCGGAGCCGTGGCTGCGCTGGCCGACCATCCGTTCGGACTGTTGGCGGACTTGCGCTTCCGCGTGACCGTCAACACCGACAACAGACTGATGAGCGACACCACCATGAGTCGGGAAATGGCAGCGCTGGTCGAGACCTTCGGTTACGGCTGGACCGATCTGGAACGTTTCACCATCAACGCGATGAAGTCGGCCTTCATCCCGTTCGACGAGCGTCTCGCGTTGATCGACGACGTGATCAAGCCGGGCTACGCCGTGCTCATCGGCTAGAGGCCGGTCACCGGTCTACTCGGGCCGCAGCCGAGCCTCGAACTCACGCTCGAGTTCGCGCCAGGTCTCGGATTCCTTGGTGAACGGTGCGCTCGGAGCCATCCGCGACGGATCGGGGTTGAGGAGGTACGAGACGTACCAGCCCAGTTCGTTCGATGCGGACAGAATTTCCTCGGTGGAGTCGTCGTCGGCGAAATCAGCTGCATCGGTGAACAATTCGACGGCGAGTTCCAGTTGCTCGGCGTCGACGACGTCGGGGCCCTGGGCGAGGTCGTCGGCGATGCCGGGCAGGACGTAGACGTTCTCGTCCGTGACTTCGATTTCGAGAGAACCGTCGACGGCGGCGTTCTGAATTTCGCCGTACGTGCTGACCTGCGAGAGATCGTGTTCGTGGTTGTCGGCGAGGTACCGAGCGAGTGCGCGCTCGCTACGGAAGACGGTGATCAGTCCGTCCTTGCCGAGGAAGATCGCCTGATCACCCATGTAGCAGCGCAGAGTGTAGAACGTCTCGGCCGAGGTGATGATGCGGATCGGGTCGACGCCGACCTCGCCCCAGAAAGTCTCGATTTCGTCTTCGTCCTCGTCGAGGTCGTCTTCGTCGAATTCCTCGTCCTCGCCCTCTTCGGCGACATCGTCGGCATCGACGGTGTTCTCGGCGGCAGCGAGCAGTTCGGCTTCGGCGACCGCCACGGCAGCTGCATCGACCTTCGGGGAGGTGACCACCTTGTCGATGGCGTCGAGCACGGCGTCCCAGTCCTTGACGATCGCAGCGCCGACCTGATCCCACAGCTCGAGGCCTTCGCGGCCTTCGAAGGTGCCGGCTCCGGTGGCAAGTGCTCCGAGTACCGGATGGCCGCTGAAGAAGCGGATGACTGCGTCGAGTTCGCACACCTCACCGATGTTGCGAGCCATGTTCAGGGTGTCTTCGAGTTCCGAGACCACCAGTGCCTCAGGGTCGCCTGCGGCCAGTTCGGGCACGCCGACGAAGTCGAAGGTGAAGTTCTCCTCCGGTTCGAGCTCGGCTGCCGACAGTCCGGAAACGACGGCCCACGCCGGATGCTCGACCAGATCGTTGTCGGAATCCGTTCGGATGAAGGCCGCGAGTTCTGCGACGGAGGAGAACCCGTACAGGTCTTCCTCATGGCCGAGAAACGCTTCCCACTCGTCGTCGCCCTCGCGCCAGCGGGGAGCCCACAAAGTGACGAGGTCTCCGTCGGTGAGTCCGATTTCGATAGGGACGATGTCTCCAGCCATGGGCGGAAGCCTATCCACCGCAGAGCGAAAGGCATAGCGGGGGTTCGTCACGTTTGTTTCAGTGCCACCCGGAGCTCACTGACCAGTCGCTCTCGTTGGTCGTTGGACTGTTGAACTGCCTGGTGAATGGTTGCCACCGTCAGTGCGGCCACCGTGCGCGAATTCATCGCGGTGATTGCGTCGGTTACCCGTAGGTCGACCAGAGCGCCCAGCCCGTCGACAGTTGCCGTGACTATCCCACCCTCGCTCGAGACGACTACCCGCAGAGCGTTGACCCCGTCGACGGCGTCCTGCAAGAGTCCGGTCCGGTGTTTCGCCAACTCCATGATTCGATCCATCTCGTTCACAGCGAACGCATCCAGCTCGACGGAAGGCTCTGATCCTCGGCGGCGTCGACATCGGCCAGTTCGTCTCGGGTCGCGAGACCGAGTCGATCGAGAATCGCCGCCGGAACGCCGGTCGCCTCGAGCTCCACACGATGGAGGGCGCCGGCTTCGACGGCCGCTTTCGAGCACAGCGTGAGTATCTGTTGCGCCAACCGTTCCCCGCCGTACCGCAGTTCGTCCTGGCTGATCCGCAGGTCCACGGGAACGGCGTGCTCCGTGGCGCGGACTGCGATGGTTCCAGATCGGTTGACGGCGACGGCTGTGATGATCGGCGGTGATTCACGCATGTTCTCGGACATGTTTCCTGTCATTCCGTCGGACGGTAGAAGCCGTGAAAGCCCATGCCGCTGTTCGTGGTTCGGATGGCGCTGATCTCGACGGGATCGCCGGCCTCGACCATCTGGCCGTTGCCGATCACCATCGCGACGTGACCGTCCCAGACCGCGAGGTCGCCCGGCATCAGATTGTTCTGATCGATCTGGTTCCCGATTCCCTGTTCCTGTGCCAACCTCGGAATGTCGACCCCGGCCTGGCCGTACGCCCATTGCGTCAACCCGCTGCAGTCCAGGCCGACTCCGGGTGTCGTACCTCCCCAGGCGTAGGGGACACCCTGTTGAGTGAGTGCGTTGCGTACGGCGGCAGCGGCCTCGGCGTTCGGTGCGGTGGCTGTCGATCCGTCCGGAAGTTCAACCTCTACTCCGCCTGTGGCACCGGAAACACCTGTGGCACCGGAAACACCTGTGGCACCGGAACCACTCGCAGAACCGGATGCGCCAGGCGCGGGTTCGGGTATCGGGACGGGTGGGATCAGCGCGGACATCTTCTCGGTCGACCCGGACAGCTCACCGTGCACCCGCTCGATTACCGATACCGCGCGTCCGAGGTGCTCCAACGCGGCCGACAGCAACATCAATTGCCCTGTCGGCGTCATGAGCGTCGGTCCGGCCTTGATCGCGAGGGTCAGAAAGGACTGAAGAATCTCACCGAGTTCGGTCATTCCCACGGACACCGATGTTGTCGCTTCGTCCACGACCCCGGCGATGTCGCTCCCACGATCGGCGAGATTTCGCGTCGACGCCTGCGTCTGCTCGGTTGTGGTCACCGCCGCAGTGAGGGCAGTCGACGAACTCTGCGAGGACGCGAGTTCGCTCAGAGCAGCGCTTCCCAATCGGTATGCGATCTCGAGGACGTCCGAAGCGATTCGGATACCGGCGTCGGGTCCACCGGCGCTGGGGACACCGGTCCCGACGGTGTCGACCAAATCGATGATCGGTCGTGCGAGAGCGTCGACGTCGATCATGAGCGTCCAGCCTCAGCGAGAGTCGTTCGTACCGATTCCTCGGAGTCGAGATAGGTGGCGTGGGCGTCGCGGGTGGCCGACTGGACACTGGAAATCACAGCGGACAGTCGATCGATGTCGTCGATGTGCGCTTGTTGTGCCCGGCCCGCGACACCGATGAAGTCGCTGCCGATCAGCCCCAGGACAGCGGCCAGAGCCAGATGATCGCCGCCCGCCGCGTCCTGTCGCGCTTGGGCGACGTTCTCGGCCACAGTGCCCAACCGCGCAGCGAACTCCGCGATGCTTTCGGTGTCCAGATCCAGATTTGTCAACTTGTCTTCCCCCCGTTGCGCTTACTTCTTCTTGGACGCCGCGCGGGGTGCTCCGGTTCCCGAGGAACTATTCTGATGGTCATGCAAACGCACGTAGTCGACCATCCGCTCGCGGCGGCCCTCTTGACCACAATGCGTGACGCACGCAGTGAGAACGCGACTTTTCGTTCCGCACTTCGCAGGCTCACGCACATGCTGGTCTACGAGGCCATGCGTGACGCGGAGGTCGAGGAGTTCCCGGTCGACACCCCGGTAGCTGCGACGACGGGCATCCGGCTCGCGAAGCCGCCGTTGCTCGTCCCCGTGCTGCGGGCCGGTCTGGGGATGGTCGAACAGGCGAGTGCGCTGATTCCGTCGGCCGGCGTCGGCTTCGTCGGAATGGCACGAGACGAAGAGACGCATCAGCCGGTTCCGTACCTCGAATCCTTGCCGGCGGATCTGTCCGGTATCCCCGTGTTCGTGCTCGATCCGATGCTCGCCACCGGAGGTTCGATGGTGCACACCATCGACTTGCTGGTTGCGCGTGGCGCGACCGATGTCACGGCAGTGTGCGTTGTGGCCGCTCCGGCCGGCGTCGACGCGTTGGCAGCGTCCGGCCACCCGGTCCGTCTGGTCATCGCGAGCATCGACGACGGACTCGACGAGAACGCTTTCATCGTCCCCGGTCTCGGTGACGCCGGCGATCGGCAGTTCGGACCCCGCTAGAGCGAAAGGGCGAAGGTTCGGAGTTCGGCCAGCCGGGCCTTCGCCGCCTCGTGGGCGGTCGCGAGGTCGCCGCGGTTCGCGACCGGGACGACAACTTCGAGATAACACTTGAGCTTGGGCTCGGTTCCGGACGGTCGAACGACCACGCGGATCGACGGTCCGTCGAACATCACTGCGTCGGTGCGCATACCGCCGCGAACTTCGGCCAAGTCCTCGATCGTGACCGGCTCGCCCGCGAGTCGGCCAGGCGGATCGGCGCGCAGTCGTTTCATCATGTCCGCGATGTCGCTCGAATCCTCGACGCGGCGGGACACTTGGTCCCCGCGATGCAGTCCGAATTCGACGGCATAGTCGTCCAGCACGTCCAACAGGGTTCGGTTGCTGTCCGTGAGGGTGGCAGCCAAGTCGGCCACCAGTACGGCAGCCGAGATTCCGTCCTTGTCTCGCACCACATCCGGATCGACGCAGTGCCCGATCGCTTCCTCGTAGGCGTAAACCAGTCCGTCGCCGGCGCGCGTGAGCCACTTGAACCCGGTGAGTGTCTGCGCAAACCTCGCTCCGCGAGCTTTCGCCAACTTCGAGAGCAGAGTCGAGGAGACGATCGTCGTCGCCACCAACGAATCTTCGGGCGCCGTGCTGAGCACGTGGTCGGCCAGGAGCACCCCGGTCTCGTCGCCGCGCAACATGCGCCACTGATCACCGTCGCGAACTCCGACGGCGCAGCGGTCGGCATCCGGGTCGAGTGCGATCGCCAGATCAGCGTCGACTCTTCGGGCCAGTGCGAGCAGGCGGTCGGCCGCGCCGGGCTCTTCGGGGTTGGGGAAGTCGACGGTCGGGAACGTGGGGTCGGGATCGAACTGCTCCGCCACGACGTGCAGGTCCTCGAATCCTGCTGCTCGCAGAGCTGATATCGCGGTTTCGCCGCCGACGCCGTGCATCGCCGTGAGCGCAATTCGGGCCGAGCGGGAGCTACCGTGGGGAAGGGTCGCGACGCGGGCGATGTATGCCTCGACCAGCGATTCGTCAGCTGGAATCACCGAGACTCGAGGGACGTAGGCAGCACCACCGACGCGGGCGATCTCGCTCTCGATTTCACGATCGGCGGGGGAGACGAGTTGCGCCCCACCCGACAGGTACACCTTGTAGCCGTTGTCGGCGGCAGGATTGTGGGAGGCGGTGATCTGGATACCTGCCGCTGCCCCGAGCCTGCGCACCGCGAACGCCACAAGGGGCGTCGGCAGTGGGCGGGGGAGCAGGGTCACCTCGAACCCGGCCGCCGCCATGACCTCGGCGGCAGCGAGAGCGAATTCCTCGGAACCGCGCCGGGCGTCGCGGCCGACGACGATGCGGGACCCACCCTGGCAGCGAGCTGTCAGCCAGGCCGCCAGACCGGCCGTGGTCCGGATGACGACCGCAAGGTTCATGCCGTTGGGGCCGCCGCGCACTGGCCCGCGGAGCCCAGCAGTCCCGAACGCCAGTGGTGCGGAAAATCGTTCGGCCAGTTCATGTTCCGAGAGTGCTGTTAGTTCTGCGCGAGTGGAGGGGTCCGGATCGGCGTCGATCCACTCGGTGACGTTCTGTGGTGTCACAGCTGGTCGACCAGTTGGCGCAGCAGCACTCCCATCCGGGCCGCCGATGCTTTGCCTGCCGCCAGCACTTCCTGGTGATCGAGCGGGGCGCCCGTGATTCCGGCGGCCAGATTGGTGACCATCGAGATGCCGAGCACCCGGGCGCCGAGCGCGCGGGCCGCGATGGTCTCGTGAACCGTCGACATGCCGACCAGATCGGCGCCGAGCGTACGAAGCATTCGAATCTCGGCCGGAGTCTCGTAGTGCGGTCCGGGAAGCCCGGCGTAAACGCCCTCGGTAAGGCCCGGGTCGATCGAGCGAGCCAGCGCGCGCAGCTCCGGCGAGTAGGCGTCGACCAGGTCGACGAACTCCGCGCCGACGAGGGGGGAGCGGGCCGTCAGATTCAGGTGGTCACTGATCAGCACCGGTTGCCCCACTGCGTAGTCCTCGCGGATACCGCCGGCCGCATTGGTGAGGATGACCGTGTCGGCGCCGGCAGCAATGGCTGTCCGGACCGGGTGGACAACAGTGCCGAGATCGTGGCCCTCGTACGCATGCGCGCGCCCGAGCAGCAGCAGGACTTCTGTGTTTGCGACGCGCACCGAACGAATGGTGCCCGCATGGCCGAGGGCGGACGGTGGGGCGAAGCCAGGCAGATCCGCCATCGAGACTTCAGCTGTCACGTCCGCACCGGCGTCACCGAAGACGTCTGCGGCATCGGTCCACCCCGACCCGAGCACGATGGCGACTGACGGTGAGGAAGAGCCAGTCATGGCGGACAGAGCGGCGGCGGCGGCCTCGGCGATCGTTCCCATGTGAGCAACCCTACTGAGGAGTCGGGTCGGTTCGCCGGGTGAGTTGGCGGGCGTTACTCTCCCATCCATGCCTTATCTCGAACGCGACGGCGACGTATTCATCCTGTACCTCGGCAACGAGGGCGAAACGGACAACGAGAACCGCTTCGGTCCCGAGTGGATCGACGCTGTTCACAGCAAGTTGGACGAGGTCGAAGCGCACGAGGGGCCGGCGGCCCTGGTAACGACGGCGACGGGCAAGTTCTACACGAACGGCCTGGACACGACGTGGATCTTCGGCAATCTCGACGGCCTGCCCGGTTACCTCGACAAAGTCCACACCATCTACAGCCGTTTGCTGACCTTCCCGATGGCCACGGTCGCGGCCGTGCAGGGGCACGCATTCGGCGCCGGTGCGATGCTCGCGTCCTCGCACGACTTCCAGATCATGCGCGCGGACCGCGGCTTCTACTGCCTCCCCGAGGTCGGACTGAACATGCCGTTCACAGTCGGGATGTCCGCGCTGTTGAACAGTCGTCTGCCCAAGCAGACGGCAGTCGACGCCATGACGACAGGGCGTCGCTTCGGCGGTGCCGACGCGCTTGCTGCCGGCATCGTGCAGGAAACGGTCGACGGCGAGGGAGTACTCGCCGCAGCAGTGGCCAAGGCGTCCGCACTGACGTCGACTCACGGCAAGAACTTGGCGGGAATCAAGGCAGGCATCCACCGCGATGCTCTTGCGGACCTCGCTCAGGTGACTGACAAGAGCAACTTCTCCTTCGGGTGAGACAATGATCGCGTGAACCAGAATGTCGACAGCGCAGTCAGGTCCGTAGAGGCCGATCTGATTGCGCTGTCGCATTCGATTCACAGCGACCCGGAACTCGCCTTCGAGGAGTTTCGCAGCGCTGCCAAAGTGTCGGACCTGCTGGCGCAGCACGGTTTCGCGGTCACCGACGGGATCGTCGACCTGCCGACGGCCTTCGATGCCACCTACGGCAGCGGAGAACTGGTCATCGCGATCTGCGCCGAGTACGACGCGCTGCCCGAGATCGGTCATGCCTGTGGGCACAACATCATTGCCGCCGCCGCGGTCGGGGCCGGCATCGCGTTGGCTACCGTCGCCGATGAACTGGGGATCACCGTCCGAGTGATCGGTACTCCGGCGGAGGAAACCGGTGGCGGCAAGGTCCTGATGCTCGAGCGTGGTGCATTCGACGGCGTCGGCGCGGCCATGATGGTTCACCCCGGACCGATCGACATCATCGGTGCCACCTCGCTGGCCTTGGCGGACATCGCCGTGAGCTATCACGGTCGCGAGGCGCACGCGTCTGCTGCGCCGGAATTCGGTCGCAATGCCGCCGATGCGGCGACGCTCGCGCAGGTGGCGGTCGGTCTGTTGCGTCAGCACCTGCAGCCAGGTCAGCAGATTCACGGAATCGTCAGTGACGGCGGCACGGCTCCCAACATCGTTCCGGCTCGGTCCGAATTGCTCTACTACCTGCGTGCCGAAACGGCCGCGTCGTTGGCCAATCTGTCCGAGCGTGCCGACGCCTGCTTCGCATCTGGAGCGCTCGGCACCGGGTGCACCCACGAAATCCGCACGGTATCGCCTACTTACACCGAGTTGACCCCCGACCCGTGGCTGGCTGCGGCGTACCGTGAACAGATCGTCGATCTCGGACGGGTGCCACTGGCAGCGGAATGGGAGCGCTCCCGTCCACTGGGTAGTACGGATATGGGTAATGTGACCAATGTGATTCCGGGAATTCACCCGGTCATAGGCTTGGATTCATCGGGGGCAGTGACACATCAGCCGGAGTTCGCGGCTGCGTGTATCACCTCCTCCGCAGATCGAGCGGTAGTCGACGGTGCAATTGCGTTGGCCCGCACTGCTGTCCGGGTAGCGTCCGATCCAGAACAACGCGCCCGTCTGTTGGAAGGGGTAGATCGCCGGTGAACGCGGCAATCGATACGTGGATTCACGCGCACACCGACGACCTCGTCGCGTGGCGTCGACACATCCATGCCAACCCGGAGTTGGCTCGCCGCGAGTACGCGACCACCGAATTCGTCGCCACCCGCCTCACTGCCGCTGGGCTGTCACCGAAGATCCTTCCCGGTGGCACCGGTCTCACGTGCGACATCGGACCGGATGGTCCACGAATCGCACTTCGCGCCGACATGGACGCTCTGCCTATGCAGGAGGCGACCGGAGCGACGTACTCGTCCACGGTCCCCGGTGTGTCCCATGCCTGCGGCCACGACGCCCACACCACCATCCTGCTCGGCGCCGGATTGGCTCTGGCCACGTTGCCCGAACTTCCCGTCGGGGTTCGGCTGATCTTTCAGCCCGCCGAGGAAGTCATGCCCGGCGGCGCACTCGACGTCATCGCCGCGGGTGCGCTCGACGGCGTGTCCAGAATCTTTGCTCTGCACTGCGATCCGCGACTGGAGGCAGGCCAGGTAGGCATGCGTCTGGGCGCGATCACCTCGGCTGCCGACACGATCGAGGTCGTCCTCGATTCTCCGGGTGGGCACACGTCGAGGCCGCACCTGACCACGGATCTCATCTACGCACTCGGCACAGTCGTGACCGGGCTGCCGGGAATGCTCAGCCGCCGTATCGATCCGCGCACCGGCACCGTCATGGTGTGGGGCGCGGTCAGTGCAGGTCAGGCACCCAACGCTATTCCGCAGACCGGCATGATGACGGGCACGGTCCGTACGGGCGATCACGACACGTGGGAGTTGCTCGAACCGCTCGTGGAAGAAATCGTCCACGGACTGCTCGCACCCACCGGAGTTCGCTACCAACTCAACTATCGTCGCGGAGTGCCACCGGTCGTCAACGACGAGGTGTCCACTCGGATGTTCGAGGACGCCATCGCGACCGTCGGACAGGATGCTTTGGCCGACACCCCGCAATCCGGTGGTGGCGAAGACTTTTCGTGGTACCTCGAGACTGTGCCGGGTGCCATGGCGCGGCTCGGTGTGTGGTCTGGTGAAGGCGATCAGCTCGACATCCACCAACCCACTTTCGATCTCGACGAGCGTGCACTCGGCGTCGGTGTGAAGGTTCTGACGAGCCTGGTTCTGGGATAGTTCCGGTTCCCGTCGGGGGTACCGTTTTTCGTGTCGTTCGAGTGAAGGTACGGGCATGTCCATAGGTGTGGGAGTGCGAATCGGCACATTGGTGTCGACGGCTGTCGTTGCGTCGAACGATCCGGGTTCGGCTGATCCGGTGGTATTGGTCAGGGACACGATCCTCAATCAACGCAAGGACGGAACGACGGTGCTCGGCGGCACCGAGCAACTGGGCGCCGGCCGTGAGTTCGCCGAGAGCTGGTCAGGCTTTGTCGGCCGCGTCGGGGACCCGAGCGGCGTCGCTGGAACGGCCGATACTCGTTACCGCGCCGAGGATTTGGTGGCGACCTCGATTCGCTGTCTGTTGCAGGAATGCGAACCGCTGCCCGATCGTGGTGGGCGGAGCGGGGGAGCCCCCGACATCGTCGCCACGTACCCGTCGCGCTGGGACTCGTCCACTGCTGCCCTCATGAAGGACTCCCTGGTCTACGCGGGCCTCGAGCGGGTCACACTCGTCTCGGATGCCGAGGCTGTGTCGGCGTGGTTCGAGTCGGAAATCGCAGCGCTCGCCGGCACGCTCATCGGCATTTATCACGTAGACGACACCGGGGCAGCAGTTACGCTGGTGCGTTCTGGTGTCGCGGCCGGCCGCGCGTTCGGCTTTGCGGGCGACGGGAGTTCGCCGAGTTCACGCCTCGCGACGGCACTGGGTGCATTCGGTTGGATGCCGGAGAACCTGGACGCCGTCGTCGTCACCGGTGACGGGGAGCCGGCGACAGACAAAGCAGCCATGATGTCCATAGCTGCCGGTATCGCCGAAAAGCTCGGTGTCCGATGTGAACTCGGTCCAGGACCCGAGCAGTCCGCCGCGCTGGGGGCCGCGATCCTCGCTGCCGGATTCACCTCGACGTCGCACACGATCGTGCCGATCGGATTGCCGCCTTCACACGACGTCACCGAGGTGTTCGACACCCTGGGACGCGAGAAGGTGGCGGCTGAAACCGTAGCCGGGGTGGCAACAGTGGAGCCGGAAACTGCAGTTGTCTCAGGCGAATCGGAGTCGCGCGGTTCGAAGCGTATTCTCGTCGGCCTGACGATTGCGGTCGTACTCGCAGCACTGGCAGTACTCGCGTATTTCCTGCTGCTGTGAGCAGGCGTGCACTCTAGTCGGTCACTCCGTTACCCGGACCGACGTTGCGGCTGTTGCGCGTCCGCAACTCTCGTACATACTCGGCCGGCGCTCCGGCGATTTCGGCGGCGTCGGCCATCACGCCGATGTAGCGGGCCGACGGCAGTCCACCTTCGTACGCGTCCATGACGTAGAGCCACGCAAGTACCGCGTCGCCCGCCGTGTCGACCCGCACTCGGATCTTGCGGTGCAGTCCCAGTTCGGCACCTTCCCAGCGGTCCAGACTCACTTCGTCCTCTTCCGGGACGTCGTAGAGGACCACGAAAACACTGGAGTCGGGGTCTTCGACCACGGTGGCGAGAGCCCCCTCCCAGCCGAGGTCCTCGCCGCTGAAGGTCAGGCGCCAGCCTCGCAGCCACCCTGTCCCGGACATGGGCGAGTGTGGGCAGCGCAACAACATCTGCTCGGGATGCATGTTGGAACCGTAGGCGGCATAAATCGACACGGGCGCAAGCCTAAACCGTGGTCCGAGGGTGTGGCGAAGCGGACCACCGGACGCAAGTAATCTGGTACAAGCACTGCGCGACACGTGGTGCTCGAATAGCGTGACACTGGTCGACGGGAGACCCCTGCCGGCCACGCGAGGACTTGGAGGACACATGACCCGGATCGTGATCATCGGTGGCGGACCCGCCGGCTACGAGGCGGCACTGGTAGCCGCGCAGCACGGGGCCACGGTCACCCTGGTCGATTCGGACGGCGTCGGCGGTGCGTGTGTGCTGTTCGACTGTGTTCCGTCGAAGACATTCATCGCGTCCACCGGAATCCGCACCGACATGCGTCGTGCATCCGACCTCGGCATCACTCTGGACCCGGAGCAGGCTTCGGTGTCACTGCCGAAGATCCACTCCCGTGTCAAGAGTCTCGCGCTGTCCCAGTCCTCGGACATTCGCGCACGGTTGCAGACGGTGGGCGTCGAGGTTCTCTCCGGCACCGCCGAACTGACCGATCCGCTCCTCGGCATGGCAGCACACCAGGTTCGCGCGACACTCGGAAGCGGCGAGCAGAAGACCATCGACGCAGACGTCGTGTTGATCGCCACCGGCGCCAGCCCCCGCATCATCCCGGGAGCCGAGCCCGACGGTGAGCGAATCATGACGTGGCGTCAGCTCTACGACTTGGACGAGCTGCCCGAGCACCTGGTTGTGGTCGGTTCCGGTGTCACCGGTGCCGAGTTCGTCTCCGCGTACACCGAGATGGGCGTCAAGGTCACGCTCGTGTCCAGCCGTGACCGTGTTCTGCCCGGCGAGGATGCCGATGCGGCGCTCGTGCTCGAGGACGCCCTCGCCGAGCGCGGTGTCACTCTCGTCAAGCACGCCCGTGCAGACGCCGTCGAGCGCACCGAGAAGGGCATCGTCGTCAAGCTCTCCGACGGCCGCACGGTCGAAGGAAGCCACGCCTTGATGACCGTCGGTTCCGTCCCCAACACCAACGGTCTCGGCCTGGAGCGGGTCGGCATCGAGTTGGACAAGGGTGGGTACCTGCGTGTCGACAGGGTTTCGCGCACCACGGTTTCCGGTATCTACGCCGCCGGTGACTGCACCGGACTGCTCCCGCTCGCGTCGGTGGCTGCGATGCAGGGACGCATCGCGATGTACCACGCACTCGGTGAAGGCGTCAGCCCGATCAAGTTGAAGACCGTCGCGTCGGCCGTCTTCACGCGCCCGGAAATTGCAACGGTGGGTGTTTCGCAGGCAGCGATCGACAACGGAGAGGTGCCCGCTCGCACCGTCATGTTGCCGCTCAACACCAACCCGCGCGCCAAGATGTCCGGTCTGCGCCGCGGTTTCGTGAAGATCTTCTGCCGCCCAGCTACCGGCGTGGTCATCGGCGGTGTCGTGGTCGCACCCACCGCTTCGGAACTGATCTTGCCGATCGCGATCGCCGTACAGAACAACCTGACGGTCAACGACCTGGCTCAGACGTTCTCGGTGTACCCGTCGCTGACCGGATCGATCACCGAGGCTGCTCGTCAGCTCATGCGGCACGACGACCTGGACTGAGAACAGACCAGAGTCTTCTTACAATGTGAGACCTTCGTTTCACATACTGAAGCATTGGTGAGATAGTCGAGATGCCGACCGAATCAAGGGTCGGTATCTCGGCGCTCTCCCGCCCCGTTGACCCAGGACGGCTCAGGGTGTTTTTCCTCTGACCCATCATTCTGCGTGCCTGGGAGCTTCACATGACACACGCCGCGCTGTCCGCTCGTATGGACGGACTCCGTAGTTCTGCAATTCGCGATCTGCTCACCCTGACTGCCCGGCCCGACGTCATCAGCTTGGCCGGCGGACTGCCCGACGCCGATTTCATTCCGCGGGAACGAATCTCGAAGGCAGCCCACGACGCACTCGGTGACCCGTCGTCCGTTCAATACGGCGAGACGTCCGGCCTGCGGCGCCTCCGTGAGGTGATCGCCGAGCGCGAATCCTCCAAGATCGGGCGGGCACTCGACGTGTCCGAAGTTGTGATCACCCACGGTTCTCAGCAAGGTTTGAGCTTGCTCGCGCAGGTCCTCCTCGACGCCGGTGACGTCGTGGTCGTGGAGGAGCCGGCATATACCGGTGCGCTGCAAGTTTTTCGAACGGCGCAGGCTCGTCTCGTTCCGGTCCAGCTGGACGAGGACGGGATGGACACCGCCGCACTCGAAGCGAAACTCGACGCCGGTCTTCGACCCAAAGTTGTTCACACCGTCAGTAATTTCCACAATCCGCGGGGCGCGGTGCTCTCGGCGCAGCGCCGAACGCACCTGGCTGCCCTGGCCGACCGATATGGATTTTGGGTTCTCGAGGACGACCCGTACGGCGAACTGTACTTCGGCGAGCAACCGCCCGCGCCGCTGGCGGCGCTGTCGGACAGGGTGATTCGGCTGTCCAGTGCCTCCAAGGTGTTGGCGCCGGCGCTGCGAGTCGGCTGGCTGCACGGTGACCGGAAGGTCTGCGAAGCGGTCGAACTGATCAAGCAAGGCGCTGACCTGTGCGGTTCTTCCCTCACTCAGCAGATCACCGCAGATCTCTTCTCGGACCTCGAGTGGTTCGAAACGCACCTCGACATGCTCCGCGAGGGATACGGCGCCAGAGCCAAGGCCTTGGTTGCCGCTGCCGAGGCAGAATTGGGTGGCCTGGCACGCTTTTCCGAGGTCCGCGGCGGCATGTTCTGCTGGATGGATTTCCTCGGCGACGTCGACACCACCGAACTCCTGGGGGTCGCGCTGGAGCACGGCGTGGCATTTGTCCCGGGCACGGCCTTCGCGGTCGAGGCGGACCTCCGTCGAAGCGCTCGATTGTGTTTCGCGACGTATCCCGAGGCCGTGCTGATCGATGCTGTCGGCAGGCTCCGGGACAGTGTCACCTCAGGTACAGCCTGACCTTGTCGATAGTGTTGCGGAGCAGATCGATTTCCGCGCCGGACGGCGGGGTGGTGACAGTGACGTGGTCGGCGACGGCCAGATCCCATCCCGTCGACTCTCGCACCTGATCGACCGAGACGCCTTCGTGGACACTGGTCAGCTCCAACTCGCCGCCGGGGCCCTGGTGTGTCAGGACACCGAGGTTGGTGAACACCTTGGTCACTCCTGCACCTGCCGGCATGATGCCCTTTCCGCTGGCGAAGGCGCGAGCGGGGCTTGGTGAGGTGCAGAAGTCGAGCTCGGCGGGGAAGGAACTGAGGTCGTGGCGGCGCATCACTACGAAGATCTCGGCGGCGTTCGCGATGATCTCGACTGCCCCTCCCGCTCCGGGAAGTCTGACCGTCGGGTTCTTCCAGTCACCGATGAAGCTTGTGTTCAGACTTCCCGTTCGATCGATTTGAGCGGCCCCGAGAAATCCGACGTCGACGTTGCCGCCTTGTAGGACATAACCGAAGAGCGCGGCCATACTGAGCACGGATTCGGCACCGGAGACCACGACGGAGTCGGCGATACCTTCGGCCATGGCCGAAGGATGCGCGCCGCACACTCCGGATTCGTAGATCAGTTCGACGTCCGGATTCGACGTGTGCCGCGCGAGATCGACTGCGAGCGTGGGGAGTCCGACTCCGGCGAAAACCCGGCGCTTACCCGCCAACTCGCGTGCCGCGACGGCGACGATCGTTTCGGTCGAGGTGGTGTTACTGCTGACAATCGTAGTGGTCATAGTCTGCTCCCGTAGTCGACAGGTGTGGAGAGTTTTGATCCGACCTCGAGATCCGACCAGTAGTCTGCTCCGAGCTTGGCGAGATATTCATCGTGATCGCCAAGTGCGTACACCCATTCGTCGAGCCAATTTCTCAGCAGCGAAGGATCTTTGGAAATCTCGGTCCAGCGTCGGTAGAAGCCGCAGTCGCGGTCGTAGTATCCCTGTGCGTACGACGGGTGCGCGCCGCGCGGGCAGACCACAACTGCGTCGACTGCGTGCGAGGGAATCAGAGTTCGGCTCGGGTCTGACCTGATGACCTCGTCGTCGACCAGTTCTTCGACAACGACGATCGCCTTCTTCGCGGCGTACACGGCTTCCTGCTGCACCCCGGCGATGCCCCAGATCTGCGCGTTCCCGGACGAGTCCGCTCGCTGTGCGCCGATGATCGTCACATCCGGATTCAGGGGCGGCACAACGTAGACGCTCCCGCCGCCGTACGGATCCTCGACGAGTCGCAGTTGTGGGTTGAGCGCGGGTAGATCGCTACCGGCGTACGACCGCAGCGGGAAGAAGGGGAGCCTGGCGGCTCCCGCCTGATACCGGCACACCATGCCGTAGTGGCTGTATTCCTCGACTGCGAGGGGGAGCGGGTCCTGGTTCTCGATGCGTCTGCGTAACTCGTACAGGGAACCTGCGGAGCCGCTGGCGAAGAACGAGGCAACCAGCTTTCGGACGCAGCCGGCGGCGACGAGTTGATCGGAAACGATGTCCGGCGTCATCCGGCAGAGCGTGAGGTCCTTCCTGCCTTGCCGGATGATCTCGTGCGCCGCCGCAAAAGGAATGAGATGCGAAAATCCCTCCAGCGCAACGGTCATCCCGTCTTCGACGTATCGGCCGATGGCCTCTGTCATCGAGAGGGTCTTGTCCACGGGTGTACCTCTTCTTGTTCTCTCGCGCACTCGGTCGGTTTCGGAAACTTGACATGTTCGGCCGGTGTGGCGCAACAATGTCGGGTGGAAATTCATCAGATCAACGCATTTCTCGCGGTGGCTGAGGAGCTACATTTCGGCCGTGCGGCACAGCGGCTTCGGATTGCGCAACCGCCGCTGAGTCGAACGATCCGGCAATTCGAGAAACAGCTCGGTTCGCCGTTGTTCGATCGAAGTACTCGAACTGTGCGGCTCACTGCTGCCGGTGAAGCGCTGCTGCTTCCGGCGCGCGAGATTCTGGACGCGTGCCGGATGGCCGAGATCGCGGTGTCGGCGGCAGGCAAGGGAACGACAGGTCGCGTTCGCCTGGGCTTTGCGGGAACCTCTTCGCACCTGCTCGTCGGGCGGTGGGCGAAATTGGTGAGAAAGACCAATCCAGGTATCGAATTCGTGCTCGACAGTTCCGCTTTCGCGAACGAAGCGTTGTTGATGTTGCTCGATCGACGACTCGACATCGGGATGGTCCGGTGGACTGTCCCACCGCTCGGGATCACGTCGAGATTGATCGCCGAGGAGGACTTTCTGGTGGCCATGTCGAAAGACCATCCGTTGGCGTCGAGGGAATCGGTTCGGTTGATCGAATTGGAGTCCGAGAATTGGGTGACGCTGCCGGCGGAACCAGGTTCGATTCTCCGAGAGTCACTGCTCACTGCGTCGAAGAACGCCGGGTTTCTGGCTCGGATCGTCCAGACGGCACCCGATTCGATGTCGTTGATCGCGTTGGTGTCCGCAGAAATCGGATGCTCGTTGACGATTTCCTTGGTGGCCCGGAGCATCGTGAACCCGGATGTGGTCTTTGTTCCCGTCATGGATCCACCTCCTCCTCTTCAACTGCGTATCGCCTGGCGAGAGGGAGACGACAGACCTGCTCTTCTCGAAGTGCTGAAATTGTCCGAGCAGGCGCTGCCGTCCCTGGCCTAGACGGTTGCCCGACCGGTAGCGATTTCACCCGCTTCGGATTGCGGTGAGTTCGACGTAGCGGCACGAGTGTTCTCGAGTTCGAGCTCGTCGTGATCCGCCTGCTCGGCCGTCGACAGTTCGCCCGCGTTGTACCCGGTGCGGCGGAGCAGCAGAAGGGTGCAGATCAGCGAGACAAGGGCGTACAGCCCGGACACGATCGCGACCCCGACGATGTTGCCGGACGTGTTGAGCATCCACTGCGCCAGTACCGGAGTTCCGCCGCCGACGACGAGGGAACACAATTGGTACGCCGTCGACAGTCCGGTGTAACGGATGTTGGCGGGGAAGGCGCGGGCGAGAACGCCGGCGATGGCGCCGTAGAACATCGAATGCGGGATCGTGGCCAGGCACATTGCGACGACCGCGATGGTGAAGTTCCCGGTTCGGATCGCGAAGAACATCGCGGGCATGAGTACGAACTCCGGTATCACCATCAGACACATGGCTTTTCGCATGTCGATCTTGGAGACCAGGACGGCACCGAAAGGTTGGACGATGAACTGCACGACAAGCGCGATCGCAATGGCGGCCAGGAAGGTACCTCGATCGTATCCCAGTTCTTTTGTAGCCCAGGACAATGCGAAGGTGTTCTTGAAGTAGGTGACCTGAGCGAGGGGGAGTGCGCCGGCGCCGAGAAGAACCAGTACCCAATGCTTGCGCAATACTTCGGCGAGTGGAAGCTTGACGACTTTCTTGCGGGCGAGAACGGCCTTCATCTCTTCGGACTCTTCGAGTTTGAGGCGGATGATCATCCCGAGAATGACCAGGACCGCCGAGATGATGAACGGGATGCGCCATCCGTACAGGAGGAACGACGGCGTCGGCATCGCGGACAGAAAGAAGAATGCGATGGTGGCCAACAGATTCCCGGCGGGTGAGCCTTGTTGAGCGAACGCGGAGTAGAGGATGCTCTTCCCCTTGGGCGCGTTCTCGCTGGCGATGAGCACTGCTCCGCCCCACTCGCC
This sequence comes from Rhodococcus sp. KBW08, assembly GCF_003852455.1. Taxonomy (NCBI): domain Bacteria; kingdom Bacillati; phylum Actinomycetota; class Actinomycetes; order Mycobacteriales; family Nocardiaceae; genus Rhodococcus; species Rhodococcus sp. KBW08. Next base: position 542,906 of record NZ_QAJJ01000002.1, on the reverse strand, counting down.
GCCGACCGCGACTCCTTGGATGACGCGAAGGGTGACCAGGCCGATCGGCGCCCAGATCCCGACCTGTGTGTAGGTGGGGAGGAGTCCGATGCCGACGGTGGCGACGCCCATCATCATCAAGGTGATGACGAGAGTGTTCTTGCGTCCGATCCGGTCGCCGAGGTGACCGAAGATGATCCCCCCGATGGGCCGGGCGAGGAAGCCTGCCCAGAGGGTGATGAAGGCGAGGAGCGTTCCGACTCCGCTCGGGAGCGTGTCGGAGAAGAAGATGTCGCCGAATACCAGGGCAGCCGCGGTGCCGTAGATGTAGAAGTCGTACCACTCGATAGTGGTTCCGATGAACGAAGCGATACCGGCTCTTCGGGCCTTGGCGTTGATCTCCTCGGAACTGCGAGTGGGTGAACTCATGCGTGGCGACCTTTCTCTGCATCATTCGTGGCGCCGAAACGTGGCGCGCCTGAATGAGATTCGCAGAGTGGTGTAGGTCACGTCCAATACCAAGTTGGTCGCCTATTGATACCTCTGAAGTATCAATAGGCGACCAGGATCAGCTTTTCCGGTATGGAAGACGTCTGAGCTAGCCCGAGTGATCTGGGTGGTTACTCGGACCAGTTGTACGTTCTCTCGACGGCCTTGTTCCACTCCGCGTACAGCCGTGCCCGTTCGGACTCGTCCATCGCCGGTTCCCAGGTCTGGCCGACGGCCCAGTTGTTGCGGATGTCGTCGGTGTCCGCCCAGTAACCGATGGCGAGGCCCGCTGCGTAGGCAGCGCCGAGCGCTGTCGTTTCGTTGACCACAGGACGGATGACGGGAACTCCGAGGATGTCCGACTGGAACTGCATCAGGGTTTCGTTGACCACCATGCCGCCGTCGACCTTCAGTGCGGACAGTTCGACGCCCGAATCCGCTCGCATGGCGTCGATGACCTCACGGGTTTGGTACGCCGTCGCCTCGAGCGCAGCGCGGGCAATGTGGCCCTTGTTGACGAAGCGTGTCAGGCCGACGATGACACCCCGAGCGTCCGGTCGCCACCGAGGTGCGAAAAGTCCGGAGAACGCGGGCACGAAATAGGCGCCGCCGTTGTCGTCCACACTCGCGGCGAGCGGCTCGATGTCCTTGGCGTTCTGAATGATTCCGAGGTTGTCTCGAAGCCATTGGACCAAGGAACCCGTCACCGCGACGGAGCCTTCGAGTGCGTAGACGGCAGGCGCCTCGCCGAGCTTGTAGCAGACGGTGGTCAGCAGTCCGTGTTTGCTGTGCACCGGCTTGGTTCCCGTGTTGAGAAGCATGAAATTGCCGGTGCCGTAGGTGTTCTTGGCTTCACCCTCGGAGAGGCAGGCCTGACCGAAGGTGGCTGCCTGCTGGTCACCGAGAATTCCGGCGACCGGCACACCGGCGAGATTGCCACGTGGGCGCCCGGTGCCGTAGACCTCGGACGAACTACGGATTTCCGGGAGCATCGACATCGGGATTCCGAAGTCCGCGCAGATCGATTCGTCCCACTGGAGGGTCTCGAGATCCATCAGCATCGTGCGTGACGCATTGGTGACATCTGTCACGTGGACGCCGTCGGTCAGGTTCCACACGATCCACGTGTCGACGGTGCCGAAGCACAATTCGCCGGCCTCCGCTTGTGCTCTCGCACCGTCGACGTTGTCGAGAATCCAGCGGATCTTCGGCCCGGCGAAGTAGGTCGAGAGTGGTAGTCCGGTCTTGTCTCGGTACTTGTCCGGACCCTCGTCGCCGCCCAGTTCGACACACAGCTGATCCGTGCGCGTGTCCTGCCACACGATCGCGTTGTAGATCGGCTTGCCCGTCGAACGCTCCCAAACGACGGTCGTCTCACGCTGATTCGTGATTCCGACAGCAGCGATGTCGGCCCGCGTGAGATCGACCTTCGCGAGAGCGCCGGCCACCACCTCCCGGGTGTTGATCCACAGCGCCACCGGATCGTGCTCGACCCAACCGGCGCGCGGGAAAATCTGCTCGTGTTCTTTCTGCGCAACGCTCACCACGGCGCCGTCGTGATCGAAGATCATGCAGCGGCTCGACGTCGTGCCTTGGTCGATGGCGGCGATGTATTGATTCACTGTGCTCCTAGGTTCGGGCGCGTTCGCGGTAATCCGTGCGCTGTCGCAGTATGTGGATCAAGCTACTAGCCTGTAAACGGATTCGTCGTCGACTTACAGGAGACCGGGTTGAGTAAGCAGCAAGGTGCGCAGTTTCTCGGCCCGCAGCAGCGCGAAGCTGCTTGGGAACAACTTCAGACCGAGCAATTCGACGTCGTCGTGGTGGGCGGCGGTGTCGTCGGTGTCGGGGCGGCCCTCGATGCGGCGACCCGCGGACTCAAGGTTGCGTTGGTCGAGGCCCGTGACTACGCATCCGGCACGTCCAGTCGCTCGTCGAAGATGTTCCACGGCGGTCTCCGCTATCTCGAGCAACTCGAATTCGGCCTCGTTCGTGAGGCGTTGCGAGAGCGTGAACTCTCGCTGACCACGCTCGCTCCGCACCTGGTCAAGCCGCTGAAGTTCCTGTTCCCGCTGGCTCACCGAGTGTGGGAACGGCCGTACATGGCCGCGGGTATCTTCCTCTACGACCGGATGGGCGGCGCCAAGTCGGTTCCCTCGCAGAAGCACTTGACGCGCGCGGGCGCACTACGCATGTCGCCGAGCCTCAAGCGCAGTTCGCTGACCGGTGGCATCCAGTACTACGACACCGTCGTCGACGACGCTCGGCACACCATGACCGTCGCACGGACCGCCGCACACTACGGCGCTGTCGTGCGAACGTCGACACAGGTCGTGGGATTTCTGCGTGAAGCGGACCGGGTCTCGGGAGTTCGTGTTCGCGACTGTGAAGACGGACGCACGGCCGAGGTCAAGGGCCACGTCGTCATCAATGCGACCGGTGTCTGGACGGACGAGATCCAGGCGCTCTCGCGTCAGCGCGGACGGTTCCGGGTGCGAGCGTCGAAGGGCGTGCACATCGTCGTCCCGCGCGATCGCATCGTCAGTGAAGCCGCCATCATCCTGCGTACCGAGAAGTCGGTGCTGTTCGTCATTCCGTGGGGCAGTCACTGGATCATCGGCACCACTGATACCGACTGGAACCTGGATCTCGCACATCCGGCGGCAACCAAAGCAGATATCGACTACATCCTCGGCCACGTGAACTCCGTCCTGGTCACGCCGTTGACGCACGCCGACATCGACGGTGTGTACGCCGGCCTGCGTCCGCTGCTTGCCGGTGAAAGCGACGAGACGTCGAAACTCTCGCGCGAGCACGCCGTCGCACGGGTCGCTCCCGGTCTGGTCGCCATCGCCGGCGGAAAGTACACGACGTATCGGGTCATGGCGGAAGACGCCGTCGACGTGGCTGCAGAAGACATTCCCGCGCGCGTGGCGTCGTCGATCACGGAGAAGGTGCCGCTCGTCGGTGCCGACGGCTACTTCGCGTTGATCAACCAGACCGTGCAACTGGGTGAGCAGTACGGCTTGCATCCGTATCGAGTCAAGCACCTGCTCGACCGTTACGGTTCGTTGATCACCGAGGTCCTCGAACTCGGCCGCCAGACGCCGGAGTTGTTGCAGCCCATCACGGATGCGCCCGATTATCTCCAGGTAGAAGCTGTGTACGCGGCTGCGGCCGAGGGCGCCCTGCACCTCGACGACATCCTGGCTCGCCGCATGCGCATCGCGATCGAGTATCCGCATCGTGGGGTCAACTGCGCGCAACAGGTCGCCGGATTGGTCGCACCGATTCTCGGTTGGGATGCCGCCACCGTCGAGCGTGAAGTCGACACCTACCGAGCACGTGTCGAAGCGGAGATCGAGTCACAGACCCAGCCGGACGACGAGTCGGCCGATGCCTTGCGCGCCGCAGCGCCGGAGTCGCGGGCCGAGATCCTCGAGCCCGTCGTCGTGGTGCCGGATCGGGTCTGAGTCGCCCGTCGTTTGCTCTCGCGCTGTCGTGGGTAGGCCGGATGACGAATCACCACCCGTGTCAGCACAGACCGGTCGAGCGTCGCCCAGGAGGATCCCAATGTTCGGTAGTCGGTCGAGGTCTGCTGAGGAACACATAGCCACCGCTTATCTGGTCACTCACCTGTGCGGAGCGATGGTAGGGCTGCAACTTTCGCGGTCACTCTCGGACTCGTACGGTGCCTGGGCTGAAGGCGAGCTGGACTCGTTGCCGCGTGAGCTCGAGTACGAGATCGAACAGCTGCTTCAGCTGATCGAGGACACGCAGGGCATATCGCTGCCGCGGTACTCCAAGATCGATGCGACGGTCAATCGGATCCGACGCCTCGTTCACGTCGACGCCATCTGGCGTAATCGCCTGGTCAAGCTGGCGACTCTCGAGATCATGCGGACCGCGCTGTGCGGCAAGAGCGCGATGTGGGAGGTTCTGAGAGACATCCCGGCCGGGGAGACGGAGGAGCAGTACCGCGAGCTCAACGACCTGGTGTCCAAGCAGATCAGGACCGTGACGGGACTGCATCACCGCGCAGCCACCGAGGCATTTCAGGGGGCAGACGGGCGGCAATCGGCGAGCGGCGGCGACCCCATCCGCTCGAGTAAGTAAGGTTTGTACCGTTCCATGAAGAATTCGATGAACGGTAGACCCCGAGGTGTATGGAGATGGCTGAGCGCGACCAAGCACTGACAGATCCCAAGGCAGTGTTCGCGGCGTTGGCGGAGATTCTCTACTCCGCGGCAGACAGCGCCGAGGTGTACTCCGCGATCTGTTCGGCGGCCGTCGAGTTGATTCCCGGTTGCGACCACGCAAGTCTGATGCTGCGACGGGGAAACACGAACGTCACGGTAGCTGCCAGCGACGAGATTGCCGAGTACGCAGACGATCTCGAGCGGGCCACGGGTGAGGGGCCGTGCATCGACGCTCTCGACACGGAGGCGCCGCAGCTCGAGTCGGACCTTCGGACTCCGAATCAGTGGCCGGAATTCGCCCGGAAGGTAGTGGCGGAGACACCCATTCGCGGCTCGATGGGGTTCCGACTGATGGTCGATCGTCAGAAGTTCGGTGCCCTCAACCTCTTCTCGGATACTCCGGGTGCTTTCACCGAGACCGTTGCCGACCACGCGATCATGTTGGCGTCGTTTGCATCCGTGGCCGTCACCGCGCTGAACCGAGGAGAGGATGCCGACTCGCTGCGGCGCGGCCTGGCGAGCAGTCGCGAAATCGGTCAGGCCGTCGGTCTACTGATGGCATTGCATCGTGTGTCCGACGACGAGGCCTTCGACATTCTCGTGCGAACCTCGCAGAACATGAACGTCAAGATCGCCGAGTTGGCGCGTAAGGTCATCGTCCAACATCGTTCGACTCTGGACTGAGCGCTTCGTTCGTCCCGGGTGAGCCGAGGAGTTGAGATCGCTTGCGATCCACCGTCTCTCGAAGTGCCGTCACCACCGCTGCGACTTCCGGGCGTCGCAAGGATTCCGAACGGGCCACCAGCCAGTACGAAAGTCTGACTTCGATGTGAGCCGGCAGTACGCGAATCAGATCGTCGTGCTGCTCGGCCATGAAACAGGGGAGCAGGCCGATGCCGGCACCCGCGCGCGTTGCCTCGATGTGGACGAACACGTTGGTGGACGTGACGGCCTCGCGCATGGAAACCGTGAGCTTGCGAGCCAGATCGAGTTCGTCGACCTGCAGCATCGAGTCGATGAAATACACGAGCGAGTGTTCGGCCAGATCTTCGGCACTTTCGGGAACGGCGTTCTGACGTAGATATTCGCGGGAGGCGTACAAACCCAGCGCGTAGTCGGCCAGATGAACGGCTTCGGCGCGGTGAACTTGAGGCTTGCCGACAACAACCTCGATGTCGAGCCCCGAGCGTATCTGCGACGCCTTTCTGGTCGCGACAACTATCTCCACGCTCACGCGAGGATGGCGTCTGCGAACTGCCGCGCCGGCAGGGGCCGCGATGTACGCGCTGAATCCGTCGGTTGCCGAGACCCGCACCACGCCGTCGAGTTGCTGCTGACCGGTGGAGTCGAGCGCGAGTTCGTTCACCGCAGCCTCGATGCGCTCGGCCGCGTTGAGTGCTTGTCTGCCCAGGTCGGTCAACTCCCAGCCGCCGGACGAGCGAACCAGGACACGACCGCCGAGACTCTTCTCGAGTGAGGCGATGCGGCGCGAGATGGTGGTGTGATTGAGACCCAGGTCGTCCGCGGCGGTGTTGAAGCGGCCGGTGCGGCCGACTGCGAGAAGGACGAGTAGGTCGTCGGGGCTCAGTCCGAAAGTCATATCTGCATTTTTGCACCTATATGGTGCGAGATTTGCCATTGTCGCGCCGTCAATCTGCACTGATACTCATCGAGTCACAAAAAATGTGCGAGCGGTCACATTCCTGATCGTGAATAGCAGGCGAATCGCGAACTGAAGACGAGGGAGTCCACGATGAGCGTCGACAACATGCCGAAGCCCGAGAGCCAAGCCCCACCATCGGGGCTGAAGAAGGTGGTGGGCGCCTCGATGGCGGGTACCGTCGTCGAGTGGTACGAGTTCTTTCTGTACGGCACGGCGGCCACGCTGGTCTTCAGTAAGGTCTTCTTTCCCGGCGGCGGCAACGAGTTGGATGCGATCATCGCGGCTTTCATCACCTACGCCGTCGGATTCGCCGCACGCCCACTCGGCGGGATCGTCTTCGGATACTTCGGCGACAAATTCGGCCGAAAGCAGTTGCTGCAGTTCAGCTTGCTGCTGGTCGGTGCCGCGACCTTCCTGATGGGCTGCCTACCGACCTACGGTCAGATCGGCTACTGGGCGCCGGCACTGCTGGTCACGCTGCGCTTCATCCAAGGATTTGCCGTCGGCGGCGAATGGGGTGGGGCGGTACTCCTTGTCGCCGAACACAGCCCGAATCGGTCTCGCGGGTTCTGGTCGTCCTGGCCTCAGGCCGGCGTGCCGATGGGCAACCTGGTGGCCACTGTCGTGCTGTTGATCCTGACATCGACGCTCTCGGACGAATCCTTCATGAGTTGGGGCTGGCGCGTTGCCTTCTGGCTCTCCGCAGTCATCGTTCTGGTCGGCTACTACGTTCGGACCAAGGTCACCGACGCTCCCATTTTCATTGCCGCACAGAAGGAAGCGGAACTGGTCAAGGCAACCTCGTACAGCGTTTTCGAGGTAGTCAAGCGTTACCCGCGCGGAGTGTTGACCGCGATGGGCCTGCGTTTCGCCGAAAACGTCATGTATTACCTCGTGGTGACCTTCTCGATCACCTACCTCAAGGTCGTCGTTCATGCGGACACGGCGCACATCCTCTGGTGGATGCTGATGGCACATGCCGTGCACTTCGCAGTGATTCCGTTGGTAGGCAAGCTGTCCGACACGATAGGTCGACGCCCGGTGTACATGATCGGCGCCGTCACCGCCGGAACGTGGGGGTTCTTCGCCTTCCCGATGATGAACAGCGGGCACAATGCAGTCATCTTGTCGGCAATCATCATCGGGCTTGTGTTCCACGCGTTCATGTACGCCGGCCAACCCGCGATCATGGCCGAGATGTTCCCGACTCGGATGCGCTATTCCGGTGTCTCCCTGGGATATCAGGTCACGTCGATCGTGGCGGGGTCACTGGCTCCGATCATCGCGACCGGACTGCTGAGCAAGTTCGATTCTTCGGTCCCCATCGCGATCTATCTCCTGCTGGCATCCCTGGTCACCATCGTCGCAGTCATCTTCGCGCGGGAGACCAAGGGAATATCGCTCGAGTCCGTCGACGCCGCTGACGCGCGAGTGCTCGCCGACGAGCGGGCCGGTGTGTCCGCATGACGCTCTCCGGTAAAACGGCACTGGTCACCGGCGGTGCCGGCGGGATCGGTGAGGCGTGTGCTCGACTCCTTGCCGCCCGCGGCGCGCGTGTGACCGTCGCTGATCTCGACGACGTCGCCGCGAAGTCGCTGGCCGAGGAGATCGACGGCACTGCGTGGGCCGTCGATCTCCTCGACACCGACCAACTCGTGGATCTGGCACTCGAGACGGACATACTCGTCAACAACGCCGGCATTCAACGGGTCAGTCCCATCGAGGATTTCGACGTCGAGGACTTCCGGAAGATTCAGCGCCTCATGGTCGAAGCGCCGTTTCTCCTCACTCGGGCCGCCCTGCCGTACATGTATCGCAACGGTTTCGGCCGCATCGTGAACATTTCCTCGGTCCACGGGCTCCGCGCTTCGGCGTTCAAGAGTGCGTACGTCACGGCCAAGCACGGTCTCGAAGGACTGTCGAAGGTTGTGGCACTCGAGGGCGCCCCACACGGCGTCACCAGCAACTGCGTCAATCCGGGCTACGTCTTGACGCCCCTCGTGCAGTCCCAGATTTCCGACCAGGCAAAGGTTCACGGCATCAGCGAATCCGAAGTGGTCGAAAAGGTGATGCTCACCGAGAGTGCGATCAAACGGATGGTCGAGCCTGCAGAAGTGGCATCGCTGGTGGGCTGGTTGGCATCGACCGAGGCGTCGATGGTGACGGGGGCGTCGTACACCATCGACGGTGGGTGGAGCGCCAGCTAGACCACTCGTTCGGTCGGGTTGCTGGTCGGTCGAACTGCTGGGCTCAGGCCTCGGGAATCTCGATTCCGAACTTCTCGCGGGTGATGACTTCGGGTTCGGGGCCGCCGCGAACTCCGGTGTCGAGTGCGTCGATTGCAGAGAGTTCTTCGGCGGTGAGTTCGAAGTCGAACACGTCGAAGTTCTCCGCGATCCGCGAGGGAGTCACCGACTTGGGGATCACCTGGCGGCCCTGCTGGAGGTGCCAGCGCAGCATCACCTGTGCAGGCGACTTGCCGTGAGCGGACGCGATGGCGCCGATGGTGGCGTCCTCGAGGGTCGAGCCGTGGGAGCCGTCGCGGTAGAACGTGATTCCGCCGATCGGCGACCATGCCTGAGACAGAATGCCGTGATCGGCGTCGGCCTCGAGCAAGGTCGACTGCCGGAAGTACGGATGGACCTCGATCTGGTTGACCGCCGGCACCACGGACGTTGCGTCCAGGAGTCGGGTGAGGTGATCCGGCATGAAGTTACTGACTCCGATGGCGCGGACCTTTCCGTCGGCCAGAAGCCTTTCCAGCGCCTTGTACGCGTCGATGGTGCGCTCGAACTCGCTCGGCAACGCCTGGTGGAGGATGAGGAGGTCGAGTTGTTCGACACCGAGTTTGCCGGCGCTCTTGTCGAAGGCATGCAGAGTCTCGTCGTACCCGTAGTCGGTGATCCAGACTTTCGTTTCGACGAAGATCTCGCCGCGATCGAGGCCGTATCGCCGGATCGCCTCACCGACGCCCTTCTCGTTGCCGTAGGCCGCCGCAGTATCGATATGGCGATACCCCGTCGACAGCGCGGACTCGACGGCGGCGACTGTTTCGTCCGGCGGCGTCTGGTAGACGCCGAAGCCCAGCGCGGGGATGTCGACGCCATTGTTCAGTTTCAGGGTCGGGATGCTCATGTCGTCCACGGTAGTGGCGGCGCTGGTCGGGCGGGAGTGATTGTTCAGCCGGGTAACGGCAGTACCCCTTCAGGCCTGGGAATTCGCGATCGGGAGACTGGTCAATGAGTGAGCACTATCTTCAAGCCGACTATGAGGGTGGCGACGGCGGCGAGTCCGAACGCTGCCAGATGGGTGTTCGTACTGACCTTCTCGCCGTGAAGTCGGCTGATCACGTAACTGGTGGAACCGATCCGCAGGATCAAGACGATTTCCGCGATCAACTGCGCCGTCCGCGGTTCCAGGAAGTTGAACCACGCTGTCGCGAGAATGACGACAGGAACAACCGCAGAGGTGAGGATCGGGACGGAATCGCGAAGCGAGTCGATTCTCTCCGCGGTCGTCAGTCGACGATCGTTGCGAATGCTCTCGCCGACACCTTCGGCGAAGGTGTGGGCGATGTATGTCGACAATGCCGTGCCGACCACAATCGCGGCGCCAAGCGATTCCTGAGATTTCGTCACCGGTATGAGTGCGGCGAGGACAAGAATGTTGCCGTAGATGTACGCGGTGGTCCTCGCCGCGACACGTTCTTGTCCCAGCGGCGCACCGTGAGAAGTGATCGGCCGGTTCAGCAGGGTTCGCAGGTCCCACTCCATGTTCAGAGCATGGCAGATCAGACCCTGGGGCTGTAGTGCATCGGGTTATCTCGCTGCTCGAGCGGGGGCAGGTTGCGCGCCGGTGTGTGGACCAGTGGTGCGTCGGCGGGGATTCGGCCGTTCGCTCGGTCCCATCCCGCGCGAGCACGTGGCTGATACCGGTATCGCCACGGCACCAGACGGAAGACGGCGTTGACGCTCCGGCCGACGGCGGTGTGGATTCTCTGGTCTCGGCCACTCCACGAGTAACCGAGAAGGTCGCGAACGGGTTGGTCGTACATTCCGACCGTCAGCCAGACGAATCCGCGGGCGAGGGGGATTCGGGCGAGCCGCCACAACGGATCGGGAAGCCACGTCATGTACGGGGGCTTGCCGAGTCCCGACAGGTCGAGGACGTCGCGGGTCGCCTTGTTGTCTTCGAGTACGTTGCGGCACATGTGGTCCCAGTACTCCTGAAATGCTTCCCAGGTCTCGGGAACAGGGCGCATGCTCATCCCGTACAGGCGATACCACTGAATGTGTTCGGTGAAGAGCTGACGTTTCTGGGCCTCGGTCAAGCCACCCGAGAAGTTCTCGGCCGTGACGATGGTGCCCATGAAGAACGTTGCGTGCGCCCAGTAGAAAGTGTCGGGATCGAGTGCGTGATATCGACGACCCAACTTGTCGACGCCCTTGATTCGTGTGTGATAGCCGCGGACTTCTTCGGCTGTCTGCTGCGCGCGATCGCCGTCGAACACCACGCCTGCAATGGGGTACAGCGAGCGGTACAGCCGTTCCCACCGCTCGTCGAAGAACTGTGAATGCTCCTCGACTCCGGCGCCGAGCCCGGGGTGCATGTTCTGCATCGAACCGGCCCAGACGCCTTGCAGCATCCCGCGCCAGTCGCCGAAATACTTCCAGGTCAGGGAATCCGGACCGAGGGAAACCGGGGTGCTGCTGTCGTCAAGTTGACTACGCATGTTGTCAGATTAGGATCGACAACAGCGGTAGTCAAGATTGAAAGCCAGTTGAATCGATCAGGTGTCGGCGAAGTGGGGAAGTTGTGAGCATCGAAGAACGCAGGGCCACTCGAAAGGTGACGTTGTTCGACGTCGGAGTGACACTGCTCGGTGCGGTCGACGGTCCGGCCGTCAACGTGCGTGCGGTCTGCAAGGCCGCCGGTTTGACCGAGCGGTACTTCTACGAGAGCTTCACCGATCGTGATCAGTACGTTGTCGCGGTCCACACGTTTGTCGCCGAGCGGGCGCAGTCGGCGCTTGCGTCGGCAGTGGAGTCGGAGACTACATCCGAGGCCGTCGCCACCGCTGCGGTCGACGCTTTCGTCAAGCTCATGGTCGACGATCCGGCGATGGGGAGAGTGCTCCTGATTGCTCCGCTCTCGGAACCCGTCCTGAGCGGTCGCGGTATCGAATCGATGCCGGCGTTCGTGGACCTCGTGTACGACCAGTTGTCCGAGATCGCTGACCCCGTGGACAAGCAACTGGTGGCCGTCGGACTGGTCGGGGCGTTGTTCACGCTGTTCATCGGTTATCTGGACGGCACGATCGTCGTGGACCGCGAACGATTTGTTCGCCACTGCGTCTGGCTGCTGATCAACGCTAACCAGGCGTGAAGGGCTGGCAGGCCGGGCAGAAGAAGATATTTCGCTCGGTGAGCTGATCCGGTCCGAGGGTGTCTTCGGTGATGCGAGTTCCGCAACGGCGGCAGGGTTTTCCGCGTCTGCCGTACACCCAGGTCTGCCTACCTGGACGGGTGTCGCCGGTCGTGACCCGGATGCGACGTGACTTGTTGACGTTGATGGTGCGGAACGACAGGTCGACTATCGCGTCGAGATTTCCGGCGAGACGTGTCGGCGTTCTCGGGTGAATGCCTCGTAGGAAGCAGATCTCGTTTCGGTACACGTTGCCCAGTCCGGCCATCACCCGCTGATCCAGGAGCGCGATTCCGATCGGTTCGGAGTCTGCAGCGCGCAGATTCTCGACGGCCACGGAACTGTCCCAGTCCGTTCCGAGGAGGTCCGGTCCGAGGTGTCCGACGGCCTCCTGTTCCTGCCCGAGTTCGAGGATCTCGGTGATTCCCAGTGAAAAGCCCACTGCTACAGAGTCTTCGGTGGCCAAGATGATGCGCGCTTGATGGGCGGGTCTGCGCCAGCGCTCGCCGGGGCGATAAATCTGCCACTGACCTTCCATCTTCAGATGCGTGTGAATGGACGCTTCGCCCACGCGGATCAGCAGATGCTTTCCGCGACTGGCGACGGAATCCACACGATGACCTGACAGATCAACGGTGGCGTAGCGAGGAACGCGGACATCGCAGGTAGTGAGTACCTTCCCCGCCAGGGCAGCGCGCAGATCGTTGGCGGCCCGCCACACGGTATCGCCCTCAGGCATGGTCGCGGCCCCCACTCTTCACGATCGCAACACTCAGGTTCTCAACCATCATGATCTCAAGCGGAATCCGCGAGGGGTGGCCGCGAAGCCGGCTTCGACCAGGACGGGAGCAAAATCGTTGCCGTGGATGGTCTCTCCGTCGACCTTCTCCACCACCAACTTGTCGATGGCGCGAGAGGTCACCTTGTGTGCAAGTGACAGTGCTGCCATCCGCAAGGTGCCCCCGTCGTCGGTGAAGGTCAGGATCGTGCGGCCGCCGCGTTCGACGAACAGAACCAACTCACCCTCCACCAGAACTACCAGTGCGCCGGCTTTTCGTCCGGGTCGGTGTCCTGGTGATTCCTCGCCCCCCGACGCCGGCCACGGCAGCGCCGCGCCGTACGGGTTTGCCGGATCGCACGCCGCGAGAGTGACTGCAGCCGAAGAAGTATGGCGTCCCTCGATGGAATCACCGAACGTGCGCAAGCGGTCCACCACGGGAGGAGTCGAGAATTGAGCGCCGCCCAGGGTATCGACGAAGTATCCGCGTCGAGCGCGCCCGTTGTCCTCGAACGTGCTCAGAACCTTGTAGATCAACGCGAAACCGCCCGGCACGTTCTCGCTCATCACCGATCCGCGGGTGACGACGCCGTATCGTTCGAGCAACAGATCGGCCGTGGCGTGCGCCCGGATGGTCGGGTCCGGTTCGATCGCCGGCAGTTGGAACCACCGACCGGAAGCGGTCGCCGGTCCCGTGCGGGCCGGGGTGGAAGCGCGCGCCATTGCGCGGTACGGACGTGCCCGCGGAACACGTCGAGGGGATCGGTGACTTGTTGTTGTCCGGGTGGTGTCGGAGAGAAGTGCGCGCAGCGGTGCAACGGTGTCGTTTCCGATGTGTCCGAGCCACACCAACTCCCACAGTGCCGTCGTCACCGCACTGTCGACCGTGTCCGCAGCCGACTCCGTGGTTCGCAACGCGTCGACCAACTGGCGGAAGAAGTAGGCACCGCCGCCGGACAGCAGGTCGAGGATGCGCTTCTGCAACTCCGAGACGTCGGTGTCGGCGGGCGAATTGAGCGTGATCGGTGCCAGGTCGGCGGGGTGCAGCACCACCCACCCGTCTTTGCCCGAGATAGCTCCCGATCCGGACCACAGGACTTCACCCGTCGACGTGAGTTCGTCCAACATCGCGGGGGAGTAGTCGGCAACTCGGCTCGGCAGGATCAACGATTCGAGGGCGGACGCCGGAATCGGAACGCCGGCAAGTTGATCGACCACCGTTGCAACACCGTCGATTCCGCGCAGCGTGCCGCCTACATGCTGCCAACTGGGAAAAAATCGTCCGAGTGTTGCGGTGCTGACCGGCTCGACCTCCTGCCGGGCCGCGGCGAGCGAGCGACGCCGCAAGCGACGTAGGACTTCGGCGTCGCACCATTCGCTCCCGGTTGCAGACGGACGGAATTCTCCTTCGAGAACACGCTTTTCGAGCGCGAGCCGACCGAGAACGTCACGCGCGACGGATACTCCGAGACCGAAGCGTGCAGCCGCGTCGGCGAGAGTGAAGGGTCCGTGGGTACGTGCGTATCGGCTCAGGAGATCGTCGAGTGGCTGATCGACCGGCTCGATGAACGCCGCCGGAACGCCGATCGGCAGTGGAACGCCGAGTCCATCGCGAAGCCGCGCTGCATCTTCGACGACCGTCCACCAGCTCTCGCCTGCATAGGAGACGTGGAGGGCGCGTTTGTCCGCAACCAACTTGTCGAGCCAGGAGACCGGATCCTCGAGACAGCGTTCGGTGACTTCTTCGGTGGTCAGCGGGCCGAGCATGCGCAGGAGGTCGGCAACACCCTCGAGGTCCTTGGCCTTTCGCTCAGGGACGAGCCGTTGCAGCTCACGTTCGGCCTGCTCGATCACTCCGGCGTCGAGTAGCTCGCGGAGTTCGACGCGGCCGAGGAGTTCGGCCAACAGCGTGGAGTCCAAGGACAAAGCGGCGGCGCGTCGCTCGGCCAGGGGGCTGTCGCCCTCGTACATGAACGCGCCCACGTAGTTGAACAGGAGAGCACTCGCGAACGGTGAAGGTGAGGGCGTCTCCACCTCGACTATTCGGATCTGGCGCCGTTCGATCTTGCCGAACAATTCCTTCAGTGCAGGCAGGTCGTAGACGTCCTGCAAGCACTCGCGCACGGTCTCGAGCAGGATCGGGAATGTCGGGAATTTGCGGGCGACGTCCAGCAGTTGCGCGGACCGCTGACGCTGCTGCCACAGCGGTGCACGCTTTCCGGGATTGCGGCGGGGGAGAAGCAGTGCGCGGGCGGCACATTCGCGGAATCGGGAGGCGAACAACGCAGAGCCGCCCACCTCCTGGGTGACCAGATCTTCGATGTCCTCGACGTCGAAGGTGAACAGTTCGGCGCCGGGAGGCTCGTTCTCGGTGTCGGGGAGCCGGATGATGATGCCGTCGTCGGAGGCCGTCGGACTGGAATCGACGCCGTATCTCTCCTGCAAGCGCGCCCCGATGGCGAGGGCCCACGGCGTGTGAACACGTTGGCCGTACGGGGAATGCAGCACCAGACGCCAGTCGCCGAGTTCGTCGCGGAAGCGTTCCACCACCAGCGTGCGATCCGACGGTACTTGTCCGGTGGCAGTCTTCTGCTCACCGACGAGTTGGATCAGATTGGTTGTGGCGTTGTGATCGAGTCCGCCCACGCGGCAACGCTCGACGACGTCGGCTTCGTTACCCAGCGCGGTCTCTCGAACGAATTGGCCCAACGCCTGTCCGAGTTCGGCAGGGCGACCGAGCCCGTCGCCGTGCCAGAAGGGCAGACGACCGGGCATGCCGTAGGCGGGGCTGACCAAGACCCGATCGAAGGTGATTTCCTCGATCCGCCAACTGGTGGCGCCGAGCGCAAAGACGTCGCCGACCCGGGATTCGTAGACCATTTCTTCGTCGAGTTCGCCGACGCGTGATGCTTTCTCTCCAACCATGTAGACCGTGAAGAGCCCGCGGTCGGGGATGGCACCGCCGGAAGTGACTGCCAAACGCTGCGAACCCGGCCGGCCCGTCAGCGTGTTGGACTCGCGATCCCAGACCAGACGCGGACGTAATTCGGCGAACTCGTCCGAGGGGTACCGCCCGGCGAGCAGATCCAGAGTCGACTCGTAGGCCGAACGGGGAAGCGTTGCAAAGGAACCGCTTCGGCGCACGGTCTCGAACCAGTCGTCCACGTCGATCGGCTCGAGTGCAGTGGCCGCAACAGTTTGCTGGGCAAGGATGTCGAGGGGGTTGGCGGGAACGGCCATCGCCTCGATCTTGCCTTCGACCATGCGC
Source organism: Rhodococcus sp. KBW08 (assembly GCF_003852455.1). NCBI lineage: Bacteria > Bacillati > Actinomycetota > Actinomycetes > Mycobacteriales > Nocardiaceae > Rhodococcus > Rhodococcus sp. KBW08. Next base: position 527,106 of record NZ_QAJJ01000002.1, on the reverse strand, counting down.
TCGACGGTCACCGCGCAGTGAATCAGGTCGGTGCGGTGTTTCGGGAAGACCACCCCTCGCGAGATTTCGCCGACCTGGTGGCCGGCGCGGCCGACACGTTGCAGTCCGCTGGCAACCGAAGGCGGTGCCTCCACCTGGATGACCAGGTCGACGGCGCCCATGTCGATTCCGAGTTCGAGACTGCTGGTGGCGACGACGCATCGCAATCGACCCGATTTGAGGTCGTCTTCGATGAGGGCGCGCTGGTCTTTGCTGACCGATCCGTGGTGGGCGCGCGCAAGGAGAGGTTCTGCACCGTAGTTGACCTCGGTGGGAGCTCCGATCTGCGCGGGCGGGCGAGGTGTCTTCTCGACGGCCAGACCGATGCGTTCTGCATGAATCTCGTTGAGCCTGGCTGTCAAACGTTCGGCGAGGCGTCGAGAGTTGGCGAACACGATCGACGATCGGTGGTCGAGAACGAGATCGACGATCTGTTCTTCGACGTGGGGCCAGATCGAACCGGCTTGCGGGGTGGGGGATTCGGAACCGTCGGCCGGCGTCGCGATCCCCAGTTCGGTCATGTCCTCGACGGGAACACGGACGGTGAGGTCGAAGGTCTTGGCGGCAGGCGGTGCCACGATCCGGATGGGTGCCGAACCGGCCAGGAACCGCCCGATCTCCTCGTGCGGACGGACAGTGGCCGACAATCCGATGCGTTGCGCCGGACGCTCGAGCAAGCCGTCCAGGCGTTCCAGCGAGAGCGCAAGGTGTGAGCCGCGCTTGGTGCCCGCCACCGCGTGAACCTCGTCGACGATCACGGTATCGACGCCGACGAGTGTTTCCCGGGCGGCGGAGGTGAGCATCAGGAACAACGACTCCGGCGTCGTGATCAGGATGTCCGGCGGCCGCTTGATCAACGAGCGCCGATCGGCCTGGGACGTGTCGCCGGAACGGACACCGACGGTGATCTCGGGCGGAGTGAGGCCCAGACGTTTCGCCGTCTGGGTGATACCGACCAGCGGAGCGCGAAGGTTCCGTTCGACGTCCACCCCGAGCGCCTTGAGTGGCGAGATGTAGAGGACTTTGGTGGTGCGTTCGCCTTCGTCCTTGGCTGCGAGCTGATCGAGAGCCCAGAGGAACGCCGACAATGTCTTGCCGGAGCCGGTGGGTGCGACGACAAGTGTGTGAGAGCCACTCGCGATGGATTCCCAGGCGCCGAGCTGCGCAGCAGTCGGAGCGCTGAAAGCGCCGCCGAACCACTCGCGTGTGGCGGGCGAGAACCTACCGAGGACGTTGGTCACGACCACCATATTGCCCCTTCCCACCGACAGCGTGTTCATGCCCGCAGCCGAAGTGCAGAGCATACTATTTGCCCTGTTATAGCTATTCTCTTGTTATCGAGAAGGCGAGTGCCTGGTGGAAGCAGTCAAGATTGTCCTCGAGCTGGCGGTAGTGCTCGGGGCGATTGTCATGGGTACCAGATCGAGCGGTGTCGCGCTCGGTCTGTGGGGCGGCGCAGGTGTTGCCGTCCTCGTGTTCGTCTTCGGAGAGGACGTCGGCAGTCCGCCTGTCGACGCTCTCCTCATCGTCCTGTCCGTCGTCCTTGCGTCGTCGATGATGCAGGCGGCCGGTGGTATCGACTGGATGGTCACCATCGCAGCGAAGTTGATCGAATCCCGCCCGAAACAGATCACGCTGATCGCGCCGTTGGTGTCATTCCTGTTCTCGGTCGGTGCCGGTACATCCAACATCCTCTACCCGCTGCTTCCCGTCATCTACGACGTCTCGTACAAGAACGGTGTGCGGCCGTCACGGCCGCTGTCGCTGTCAGTTGTCTCGACCGGCGTGGCGCTGGCGTGTAGCCCGGTGTCCGCGGCGATGGCCGCAATGGTCACGCTGACCGACGTGCCGCCTTACGATTTCGAACTCATCGACATCATCAAGATCACCTTCCCCGCTGCCGTTGTCGGCATCGTCCTTTCCTCCATCGCGGTCAACCGCCTCGGCAAGGATCTCGACGACGACCCGGAGATACAGGCGAAGTTGAAGTCGGGCGAATTGGCCGGACCGGGTGCAGCGTCCAAGACCGAACTCGTCTCGACGAAGACCGGACGAAACGCGGCACTGATCTTCCTGGCCGGCGTCCTGGCTATCGTGATATTCGGCCTGTTCAAGGGAATTCGCCCCGAAGCCGCCGACGGTACCCCGATGGGGATGACACCGATCATCGAAATGCTGATGTTCGTCGTGGGCACGTTGATCCTGCTGGTGTGCCGCCCGAATGTCGCCGACGTGCCGTCCTCGACCGTGTTCCGCGCCGGTATGGTCTCGGCCATCGCGCTGTTCGGTCTGGCATGGCTGACGGACACATTCATCAGCGCCCATTCCGAGCTGATCACGAGCACCGTCGGCGACTGGGTCAACGCCGCGCCGTGGATCTTCGCGCTCGGTGTCTTCCTGGTCTGTGTACTGACGACCAGTCAGTCGACCGCGACGCGGACCATTGTGCCGATCGGTCTCGCAGCCGGGATTGCACCCGGCCTGGTGAGCGGAATGTGGGCCGGAGCGTTTGCCGGTGTCTATCTGTTGCCGACGAACGGTTCGCAGATCGCGGCTGCGAACTTCGACCTCTCGGGCAGCACGAAGCTGGGATCCAAGCTCGTCGACCACTCGTTCTTCCTGCCGACCATCATTTTGGCCGTGACGACGATTGCGGCCGGTGCTCTGTTCGGAGTGGTGCTCGGCTGAGAGTTGAGGCTGAGTCTTACGTCAGCTGTTGCGGTAGTGGTCCCAGCTCGCCTTGCACGCGTGGGCGAGCTGGTCCACCCGTTCGGCGTCGGGTGTAGGCCAGTCGACGCCGGGTTCCATGATGTATGCGGCCAGTTCGTCTCCCAGTAGGAATTCTCGTTTGAATTCGGCCTGAACCGCGCTCAACGTGATCCCTGCCTCGTCAGCGCGGGCGCGCGAGTCGGCGAATCTGGCTCCGGCCGCGATGATTTCGAAACTGCCGAGGTACGGCTGATTGAGAGCGACCGCATCGGGATCGTCGACCTGAAATCCCTTGCGATGTGCGACCGCAAGTGTGCGTATGAGCTCCGGATCCATAGTCACGGGATTGTCGCCGCGTCGATTGCCGTCGTGATCGCCACGATTGGAGAGCGCAACGACGTCGGGGAGCCGATCTGCTTCCGGCCGTTCGACATTGACGGCGCCGTCCCGCCGGGTGGTGTGGTTCATCGTGTCGTGGAACGACAACGTCGTGAACGATCGGCCGAGTTCGAAGCTCTTCTCCACCATGGCTTCGATCAGTGCGTCGCGAGTTCTTTCGTAGACGCCCAAACCGTGTTCAGCTGTCTCGGTGAAGGTCTCGGCGAGGTCCTTCCAGCCCGCGTCGTCGCTCGGCTCGAGCAACAGGGGGTAGAACGAGAAGGTGACAGGGCGAACTGCGTCGACGCCGGTGAGGTCCGCTCTGTTGCCGGCACCGGCCTTGTGGACGCGGGCGAAGGCTTCGCGCAGTGACGCTTCCAGGTTTTCGGGCTTCGCGCGGTTGGGATCGCGAATCATGCGAGGGTGCGGATTCTCCACGTACACGATGCGCGAATCGATTTCGGCCCAACGGCGCACGATGGAACTGGTGGACATGTCGGTGAAGTCGAATTGCAGTCGCTGTGTGAATTCAGGTGCGAGAAAGCGTGAGAGTTCTGCTGGAATCGCGGAACCCGAGTGTGGGCAACTGACGAGAAGGTCGGCTTCGGCGATGGCGTCGTCGAGACTGCGGGAGTCGCGATCGGCATAGAACGTCAGGTCCTCCGGCGTGAACACGGTTCCGGCCGGGATGAGTACTGGTTCTCCACTGGTCATGAGCCCCAGCGTAATCGAGTGCAACCGTGCAATCGAGTACAACCGTGCAGACTCAGTATCCGCTGAGTCGTTCCACGAGAGCTGTTTTGATCTCCGGCCGACCAGCCGCGACCAGAGTGAAGGTGGCTTCACGCATGAGCCGCTCGGCGGTGTTGCTGCCGACCAGGGCGCGGCTTCCGGTCGCAGTGACGAGCGCGGCCGACGCACGCACAGCAAGTTCCGATGCGCGGGCGCGTGCAGCCGACATGTCGCCTCCGTTGCGCAGTGCTGCATCGAGATCGGCGCGCGCCCGGGCGGCTTGTTCCTCGAACGCGTCGGCGTCGACTCCCAGATCCGCGAGTTCGGTCACTGCGCGGCGGGTGATGCCCATGGCCATCGCGCCGTTGAGCCACAATCCGGGGAGTTGGGTGCTCTGGAACTGTTCGTCGCTGACGACGGCACAGACATCGGTGTCGGGAATGTCGAAAGCGTCGAACACGATTCGGACGGTGTTGCTTCCGCGTGCCGCGATCAGTGGAAGTTCCTCGATCCTCAGCCCCGGGGCCTCTCCCACTGGTACGACGGAGTGAACGATGGAATTGTCGAACTCGTCTCGCGCCGAGACCAGAAGTACGTCGACGATTCCCCAGCCGGTGACGAAGGGTGCGATGCCGTCGAGGACGTAGCCGTCGTTCACCCGCTTCGCCCACAGGAGCGGCGGCCGGGGGATGGCGCCGGCATATGCAACGCCACCGCGAATCGTGCCGGAAACGAGCCCGTCCCAGTATTGTTCGCGCAGAGACATATTGGAACTCGAAGCCAAGGCTCCGACGACGCCGTGATGCTGCATCCAGGTGAAGGTCGTTGCCAGGCAACCGCCGCACAAGGTTTCGAGGACGTCGACCAGTTCTTCGCTGCTGGGTCCGCCCTCACCGAGGGCGGCGATGCCGTAGAAGCCGTCGGCGGCGAGCGCGTCGAAATGGCTGCTGGGGATTTCTCCGTCGGCGTCGACGCTGTCGGCGACGGGAAACAGAACGGTATCGGCGATCTCACGCGCAAGCTCCGGCCACTTGGTCACGCTGTCAGGGTAAGCCGTGAGCGGGGGCTGTGGTGTGGAACCGGAACCGCGCATCTAGAACGAGGGCGGCGAACTCACGATGAGGAATCTCGCCACCGCATCGGTGCGATTGAACCACCGATGCGGGATGGTCGAGGTGTAGAGGAGGGTGTCACCGACGTGAAGGATGTGATGCTCGTCCAGTCCCACCTCGACTTCGACAGATCCTTCGAGTACGTGAATGAACTCTTCGCCGGCATGCTCGGTGTGTTCGCCTGCCTCGGAGTGAGGGGCTGCCGTGATCTCGTTGGGTTCCATGGTGCGTGAACCGGTGGAGCAGAAGCGGATCACCGAATCGTGTGCCAGTTCGAACGTTCGCCCTTCCCCGGCGCGGACGAGGCTGGACGGAGTTCGTTCACCTTGTGCCAACAGCGCATGAGCGGTGGTGCCGATCGATTGCGCGAGGCGATGAAGGTTCATGACACTGGGTACTGCGTGGCCGTTCTCGGTCTGGCTCAGGAAGGGCTGCGACAGTCCCGACTTCACGGCGACCTCACGCAACGTCAGTCCGGCTTCTTTGCGCGCCGTCCGCACGGCAGCCCCGATTGCGGTCGCTATCGCCTTCTGGTCGTCGTCCATGTGCCGAAGATAGCAGTGCTCTGGTGAAAGTTTTGATTACACAGACGAAACAAATTCGACCACGGTAAGAAATTATCGACGTGCTGAATAGTCCCGTACACGAAACACTTCCAGCTTCGGACGGAGATCGGCGCATGGCCATCCATCCAGTCGACCAGCGGCTCCCCATTGCCCGCCAGTCTGCTTTTGCTCTTCAGCACGTCCTCATCATGTACACCGGCTGCATCACGGTTCCGCTGGTTTTCGGTGCCGCCGTAGGGCTGGATCGCAGCACAGTCGCGATGCTGATCAGCGCGGACTTGCTCGTTGCAGGCATCATCACGATCATTCAGAGCTTGGGCGTGGGGAAGGTCGCCGGTGTTCGGCTGCCGATCGTGTGCGGGGCGACCTTCGCCGGACTGACGCCGATGATTCTGATCGCCAAGGAGTACGGCCTGCAGGCGGTATACGGGTCCATGCTGGTCGGTGGTGTAGTCGGCATAGCTTTGGCCGTACCGTTCGCCAAGATCGTCCGATACTTCCCGCCCCTGGTCACCGGCGTCGTCCTCACGGTCATCGGCATCTCGTTGATCGGGGTCGCAGGAGGCTTGATCGTCGGAAACGACCCCACCTCCCCGTCGTTCGCCGACCCGAAGAACCTGGCGCTGGCTGCGGCTGTGGTCGTAGTCGCGGTGGCGTTCATCTGCCTCGGCCGCGGGATGTGGACACAACTCGGAGTGCTGATGGCATTGGTGATCGGTACCGTGATCGCCATACCGATGGGCCTGATCGATCTGAGTGGCGTCAGTGGTTCGGCCTGGGTGGGTTTCCCGATGCCGTTCCATTTCGGAGCTCCGGAGTTTCCCGTCACCGCGGTGGTGGCGATGAGTATCGTCATGGCAGTGGTTTTCGCCGAATCGACGGCGAGCATGCTGGCCGTCAGCGAGATCACCGGAAAGCCTTTGAAGAAAGCAGATCTGGCACGAGGCCTGGTGGCCGACGGTATGTCGGGAGTTCTGGGCGGAATCTTCAATGCCTTTGTCGACACTGTTTTCTCCCAGAATGTCGGCGCTGTGGCCACTACCCGGGTGTACAGCCGGTACGTGACCGCTACCAGCGGTGCCATACTGATCGTCCTCGGCCTCATCCCGCGAATGGGTGAAGTGGTTGCCGCCCTACCTGATCCGGTGGTCGGCGGTGTTGGCATCATTTTGTTCTCGACTGTCGCCGTGGTCGGAATCAACACGCTGCGCAAGGTCGATCTCAGTGACCCGATCAACACGACGATTGCTGCTGTATCCGTGGGGATCGGTATCTTGCCGGAATTTGCGGAGGGGATGTTCGAGCGGTTCCCCTCCTCGGCGCAGATCCTCCTCGGTAGTGGCATCACTTTGGCTGCGGCCTCGGCCTTTTCGCTCAACCTGCTGTTCAATCACAGCCGACTCGGTGAACTCGCGAGACGATCGCGCGAGAGCCTTCACCCCACTACAAAAACTGAACCCGCTACCAGCTCTGCAGGAGACGCCAGTGCCATCGTCACAGTCTGATTCTCTGTCAGGATCCGATCTCTTCGAAGTGCCCGTCATCGACATCTCGCCTTACGTACTCGGTGGTGCCGACCAGGACAAGGCGCGAGTGGCTGCCGACGTCGACCATGCTTGTCGGACTGTCGGTTTCATGCAGATTCGGGGTCACGGCGTTCCAGTCGACATTTCTTCCGGCCTCGCCGACGCCATGGACGACTTCTTCGGACTGCCGCTGGAGACCAAATCGGGCTACCGAATCGCGGGCGCGAATCGTGGGTACAGTCCGCCCAAGAGTGAGTCGCTGAGCTTGAGTCTCGGCGTCGAATCCGCGACCAGGATGAACGACTTTTTCGAGGCGTTCAACATAGGAACCGAAGCCCGATCATTCACCGAACTCGAACTGTCGGAGGAGGATTACGGAATCAACCTGTGGCCGGCAGTGCGTGGATTCGCGGAGCGAGTGGAGAACTACTACGCCCATGGCGAGCGGGTGGCGCGGACACTCACCACCATTTTCGACGACGCACTGGGCCTGACCCCGGGATTCTTCGAGTCGATCACCGACCATTCCATCGACGTATTGCGGATGAACAATTACGCACTGCCCGAAGGGGCGGTGACGTTGGACGGCGAGTTGAAGGGGATGGGGGAACATACCGATTTCGGGCTGGTCACCGTGTTGTGGGCGGATCAGGTCGAAGGTTTGCAAGTGCTCGGGAGCGACCGACGCTGGCACGACGTCTGGCCGGAAGACGATGCGCTGTTGGTCAATCTTGGGGATCTCACCGCGCGCCTGACCAACGACAAGTGGATGTCCACGTTGCACCGAGTAGCGCCTCCGGTGGTGAACGGCACCGTCAAACGTCGACGATCGGCCGCCTTCTTTCACGACGGAAACGTCGATGCGGTGATCGCGACACTACCGAGCTTTCGCGACGACTCCGGCCTGGAATACGAACCCATCACTGTTCGCGATCACATCAAAGCCAAGCTGGCCGGGTCGAGGCAGGGGAAGTCCAATACCGCCGCAGTTCGTGAGGCGGCACGGGTGCTCTCGGCGGCCGAGTTCGAGGTGAAGCAGTGAGCCCACGGAACATCGTCCTGATTCACGGCGCCTGGGCAGGTGGTTGGGTCTGGGATCGGGTGTTTGGCCCTCTGAAGGCGGCAGGCTTCGATCCCGTCGTAGTGGAGCTTCCCGGCTCCGGGAGTTGGAACCCCGACGACGTGATCGATCTGGCCGATGTCGCCGAACATGTTGTGTCAGTGATGGAGTCATTGGACGGGCCGGCCATCCTGGTCGGGCACTCAGGCGGCGGGATCGTGGCCTCGCAGGTGGCCGAGTGGATACCTTCGCAGGTAACGGGTCTTGTATATGTCGCGGGAATGATGCTGCCGTCACAGATGGATTTCGGGATGCTGTGTGCTGAAGCCGGTTTGGAAAGTCCGGTCGGGATCTCGCGTTGGTTGGTCCCTGTCGGCGAAGGCGAAGCAACGGCAGTTCCGCCGGAGGCCGCTGCCGCCGTGTTCTTCCACGAAGCGCCGGTCGCCGATGCGATAGGCGCAGCGCGCATGCTTGTCCCACAATTGGAGTCCGCCCGTTTGATGGCAGCGGACTGGACCGAAGAGCGATTCGGAACCGTGCCGAGGCTCTATGTCGAATGCACCCTGGATCGAACTGTGCCGATCGAGGCTCAACGTGCCATGCAGAGACTTGTCCCCGGTGCCCAGATGGTCAGCCTGGGCACCGATCATGCACCTCAGTTGTCGGCGCTTCCGGAGCTGATCGACGCGATCACCGAATTCGCCCAGCAGGTGTTCAGCCGAACTCGACCCCTTGAGCCAGCGGAAGCTGGTCCGAGTAGTTGACGGTATTGGTGGCTCGGCGCATGTATGCCTTCCACGAATCCGAACCCGATTCGCGTCCGCCGCCCGTCTCCTTCTCCCCGCCGAATGCGCCGCCGATCTCCGCACCGGACGTTCCGATGTTCACGTTCGCGATGCCGCAATCGGAACCGTCGGCGGCGAGAAAACGCTCGGCTTCACGCTGATCGAGCGTGAAGATCGAGGACGAAAGTCCTTGAGGCACATCGTTGTGCAGCGCAATGGCGTCGTCGAAATTGGTGTAGGTCAAGACGTAGAGGATGGGTGCAAAAGTCTCGGCCCGTACCACCTCGGTCTGTGCGGGCATACGAACGAGTGCAGGTGTCACGTAGAACCCGGATTCGCCGACGCGGTCGCCGCCGCACACTACGGTTCCGCCGTCCGCGCGCGCGGCCGAGAGCGATTTCTGCATCGCCTCGAACGCGGCTTCGTTGATCAGCGGCCCGACCAGAACACCGGCGTCGAAGGGACTGCCGACCTGGAGCTGCGCGTATGCGGACGCAACGCGGTCGACGACGTTGTCGGCGATCGACTCGTGAACGATGAGCCGGCGCAGTGAGGTGCAGCGCTGCCCGGCAGTTCCGGCGGCGGAGAAGACAATTCCGCGCACGGCAAGCTCGGGATCTGCCGACGGCGTGACGACGGCGGCGTTGTTTCCACCCAACTCCAGGAGACTTCGTCCGAAGCGCTCGGCAACTCGTGGAGCCACGGCGCGGCCCATTCTCACGGAACCGGTAGCGCTGACCAAGGCCACAAGTGGGTTGTCCACCAAGGCCTCACCGACGTCGCGTCCGCCGATGATCAACTGGTGGACGTCTATCGGCGCATCACAGTCGGCGAGTGCGCGTCGGAGGAGGGCGTCACATGCCAGTGCAGTCAGTGGCGTGGTTTCCGAAGGCTTCCACACGACGGCGTCACCGCACACGAGAGCGATGGCGGTATTCCACGACCACACCGCGACGGGAAAGTTGAAAGCGGAGATGACCCCGACGACGCCGAGCGGGTGCCACGTTTCCGTCAACCGGTGGCCAGGACGCTCGGACGGCATGGTGCGTCCGTAGAGCTGCCGGGAGAGACCGACCGCGAACTCGCAGATGTCGATCATCTCCTGTACCTCGCCGAGAGCTTCCGAGGTGACCTTGCCTGCCTCCAGCGTCACGATCTCCGCGAGATCCTCCTTGTGCTCGGCCAGTAGGCTTCCCAGCCGCCGCACGACCGCCCCGCGCGCCGGAGCGGGGACGGTGCGCCAGGTGAGGAACGCTCGATGAGCCGCTTCGACGGCGTCGTCGACTTCTCGGCCGGAGTGTTGCCGGACCGTACGCAGTTGTGTACCGGTGATCGGACTATGTGCGCTCAGATCGCCGGCGGGCCACTCGACACCGCAGGCAGCGAGGGCGTTCTCGGCGCGGTCGGCGAGGCTCGAAGAATCAGGCAGGTTCACTGGGAGTCCTCTGTGGTTGTAGGCGGGGGTGGTTGTAGTCGGGGGTGGTTGTGGGCGGGAGAAAGCACGGCACGTGATGCCTCTTGTTGTGCGCGGTACAGCTCGAACGGATCTTCGATGGTGCGGTCGATGGCGCCCTCCAATCGATCCTGCCCGTATTCGGCGCCGGGCGCATCGGAAACGAATCCGGTCACGGAATCGAGATTGGACGCGAAGATCCCGGCCGCGGATGCCGGTAGAAAGTCCTCGTAGACGATCGGGTCGCGGACGACGACAGTTCCTTCGCTTCGGTACGTGAAGTATGCCAACCCCGCGTCGTCGAGTCCGTCCTCGGTGTGCGGAAACTCGCTGCCCCAGTCGGCGTCCTCGGGCCTGGCGATCAGTCGGTCGTAGATCGCCCTCCCGCTGCGGGTCAACGCGATTCCGCGTGCCTCGACCTCGCCGAATCTGACGCGGACAGGTTCTGTGGTGACCGATCCGTCCGGCCGGCGAAAACGTCTGTCTTCGGCCAGTGCGCGAAACGACGTCTGCCGCAGAAGCAGTGGCGGCCCATTCCATCTCGGCGGGCCTTGGATGCGGTCGATCATGGCGATGCCGCGCTCGGTCATTCGACGGTACAACTCGTCGATGTCGAGTACCCGTGGGGTGAGGTGGTTGACATGTGTCGAGCCCTGGCCGGCGATGTCTGCGGCGACAGGTGAGATCGCGGCAAGTTCGCGATACCAACCGGCGTCGATGGGTTCGGTGCCGAGCCGAAACGCCGAGGTTGCCGCTTCGACGAATTGTGTCGCCTCGGGCTCCGGGAGGCCGCACTCGCGGTTTGCTTTCCCGGCCCACTGCAGAAGTGCGGGAGAGAACAGGGTTCGGCGACGCAGGAACCCGGTGATCCGACGCTCGAGGTCGGTGTCGAAAAACCTGGAATCGGAGCCGGTCAGTACCGAGGTGAAAACACGGAACGGGTTCCGGGCGAGTTCGGCAGGCTCGGTGGGGCGAAAAGCCGTCGAGACAACGGGAATGGGGGAGTCGGTGAGCCGGAGGTCGTAGTAGCCGACCGGAAACATACCGAATCCGCCGAAGACGGTGGTCACGTCACGTAGTTCGTCGAGAGTCCCCAGTCGGATGGCGCCGTGACGCTCGGCGCTGACTCTCGCCAGGCTGCCCAGGCGCTCCGCAGAATCCGGATGTTCGGCAGCAAAATCACGGTTCACCTGCAGCGTTACATCTACCAAGGTGTTGTAAGCGGGGACCTCGTCGCCGTACATCTTGGCGAGGGCCGCAGCGAACCGTGCACGTAGCTCCCAGGTTTCAACCATACGAATGTCCGATTGCGTTAGCCTGCGCAGGTGCGAGAAACAGAAACCAGTGACGTTGCCGGTGTTCCGGTCGACGAAACCGATCGACTTTTGATGCGTGAATTGGTCTTGGACGGCCGTGCCACTCTCGCGAGTCTTGCTGAGAAGGCTGGACTCTCGATCTCCGCAGTCCAGTCGAGAGTGCGTCGATTGGAGTCTCGCAAGGTGATCCGTGGCTACTCGGCGAAGATCGATCCTGAGGCACTCGGTCACAATCTGTCCGCATTTGTCGCCATCACTCCTCTCGATCCTTCGCAGCCCGACGATGCTCCTGCTCGTTTGCGTCACCTGCCGGCGGTCGTTTCGTGCCACTCGGTGGCCGGGAGTGAAAGTTACGTCCTCCTGGTCCGGGTGGCGTCACCTCGGGCGTTGGAGCGATTGCTGCAGGAGATCCGTACGGCAGCCAACGTCAACACACGAAGCACCATCATCCTACAAACTTTTTACGACGAATGACGCTTGTTCAATAACTTTTACGGTGTTCTATCGACACTCTCGTAAAATTGACATAACCTTCGCGTATGAGTACTGCGATGCGAGACTTCGGTGACAGTGCGCTCTTTCCGGTCTACGAGGTGTTGAAAGCCAGCATGCTCGTCGACGGATTCGATCTGATTCTCGACGTCGAAAGGTCACGAGGTTCCTATCTTCGCGACCTGCGAGACGGAACCGAGTATCTGGACATGTTCGGCTTCTTCGGTTCCTCTGCCCTCGGGATGAATCACCCGGCGATCACCGGCGACGAGAAATTTCAGCAGGAGTTGGCTGTTGTCGCCTCCAACAAGCCGAGTAACTCCGACATTTACACCGAACCCATGGCGCGGTTCGTTGCGGCTTTCGCTCGTGTCCTGGGGGATTCGGCGCTTCCACACTTGTTCTTCGTGGACGGCGGGGCACTTGCGGTGGAAAATGCGCTCAAGGTTGCTTTCGACTGGAAGAGTCGGTTGAACGAAAGCCGTGGATTGTCACGCGATCTGGGGACGAAGGTCCTGCATTTGACCGAGGCCTTCCACGGTCGTAGCGGATACACGATGTCGCTCACCAACACCGAACCGGGCAAGGTCGCGAGATTCCCCAAGTTCGACTGGCCCCGCATCGACTCGCCGTACCTGGCAGACGGCCGCGACGTCGAAGCAGCGGAGAGGCGAACTCTCGATCAAGCGCGCCGAGCGTTTGCCGACAACCCCGACGATATAGCCTGTTTCATCGCCGAACCGATCCAAGGCGAAGGCGGTGACCATCACCTCAGGCCGGAATTCCTGCAGGCGATGCAAGAGCTGTGTCGTGAGAATGACGCCCTCTTCATTCTCGACGAGGTGCAAACGGGATGCGGGATCACCGGAACCGCTTGGGCCTACCAGCAATTGGGATTGCACCCGGATGTGGTGGCCTTCGGCAAGAAAACGCAGGTGTGCGGCATCATGGCCGGTGGCCGCGTGGATGAAGTGCACGACAATGTGTTTCACGTCAGTTCCCGGATCAATTCGACGTGGGGCGGCAACCTCACCGACATGGTGCGCGCCCGGCGGATACTCGAAGTCGTCGAACAGGACCGACTGATCGACCGCGCGCGATTCACGGGCGCGCATCTCCTTACCCGGTTGACCGAAGTGTGCGGGCGTTACGCGACGGCGACCGAGCCTCGGGGTCGTGGCTTGATGTGCGCGATCACGTTGGCGGACAGTGACCTTCGTGATCGCGTCGTCCAGCGACTGCGGGAAGACGAGCATGTGATGATTCTGCCGACGGGTAAGCAAGGAATTCGGTTCCGGCCCGCACTGACGGTGACGACCAGTGAACTGGACGACGCGGTCGACGCCGTCGAGCGCGTACTCGAACGCGAAGCCTAGGTCCCCGCCTGGAGTTCGCCCCACACCCGGTCCGGTGTCATCGGCGTGGAGTACATCCGAACTCCACAAGCATTCGCGATTGCGTTTGCCAACGCCGGTGCCACCGGATTGAAGGGCGCCTCGCTCATCGATTTCGCGCCGAAAGGGCCGAGCTTGTCGTACGTGTCGGCAAACAATACCTCGGTGATCGGCAGATCCCCGATCTGGGGAACGTGGTAATTGCGCAGCTGCGGATTGACCACCCTACCTTCCTCGATGACTATCTCCTCCGACAGCGCAGCACCGAGCGCTTGTCCCACACCGCCTTCCACCTGCCCGCGGAGTTGTGCCGGGTTCATGACGGTGCCGGCATCGGCGGCCTGAACCGACTGCAGGATCTTCACCCGGCCGGTATCCGTGTCGACGGCAACGCGAAAACCGTGAACGTTGAACGAGACCGAGCGCGGTGTTCCGTCGTGGCGACCGTCAGCGGCGAGCGGGCCACCTTCGAGTAGCGTCGCGAAATCGAGGCAACCGTGGGACGTTTCGACCCCGTCCGGCGAAAGATCGTCGATCTGCGCGGCGCGGCCACTCAATCGCGCCGCACGGGTCAGTATCCGCTCGCGAAGGCGCTCGCAGGCGATCAGGAGCGCCTTTCCGGCGACCACCGTTCCTGTCGACCCGAATGCTCCGGTGTCGTATCCGCCGGCATCGGTGTCGGATTGAACAATAGAGATGCGATCGACTGTCGTCCGCAATTCGGTGGCCGCGATCTGTTGGTGAATCGTGGTGGTTCCGTTTCCGAATTCCGCAGTACCGATAGTCACGACGTACCGACCGTCGGCCTCGAGTGCGACGGTGGTGTCGGAGAAGTGACCACGCGGCGGGATCGTCGCGATCATGGCAATTGCCATGCCTCGACCGATCTGCCAACGCGACCCTGCTGGTGCAGCCTCGCCGCGTCCGCTCGACAGTGCACTGTCGACGAGGTCGATGCACTGGTCCAGTCCGTAGCTGCCGAATTCGAGATCACCGTCCTCGACGTGCCAGTCGACAAAATCGTCTCCGGGTACGACGACGTTGCGGCGCCGAAACTCGAAGGGGTCCATGCCGAGACGATCCGCGAGCTGATCCATGGCCGACTCGACCGCGAAGATGATCTGACCGAGACCGTAGCCACGGAAGGCGCCGGACGGAACGTTGTTCGTGTAGACAGCCTCGGCGTCGACGCGTTTGGTCGCAGCGCGATAGACCGCCATGGATTCGGCGCAACCGTGGAACATGACTCCGATCGAATGGTTCCCGTACGCCCCCGCGTCGGAAAGGACGTCGATGGCCAGCGCAGTGAGAGTGCCGTCGGCATCGGCGCCGGCACGGACCGATACCCGCATCGGGTGCCGCGACGGTGCGATGGTGAACTGATCGCTTCGGCTGAACTCGTAAGCAACGGGCCTACCGGTTCGCAGGACGGCCAGTGCGACCAGATCTTCGGTGAGTAGTTCCTGCTTTCCGCCGAAGCCTCCACCTACCCGCTTGGCGAACACCCTGATTCGGCTGCGATCGAGATCGAAGATGTGCGCCAATTCGTCCCGAACCAGAAACGGCACCTGTGTGCTGCTCCTGATGACGAGGCGGTCGTCCTCGTCGAGCCACCCCACAGCGCCGTGAGTTTCCAAGGCTACGTGCTGGACTCGCGCAGTTTTCCACGTACCTTCGACGACTGCAGTCGCATCCGCGAGCGCACGGTCCAGGTCGCCGACGCCGTCGTGAAGCGCGGCAACCACGTTTCGGGGTGCCTCGGCGATCCGTGAGCTCTCGTCTTTGTCGCCGTGCAGGAGCGGAGCGCCGGGGGAACGTGCCAGATCTGGTTCGAACACCGCGTCGAGTACCTCGTAGTCGACTTCGATCAGTGAGAGTGCACGTTCTGCCTGCGTCGGAGTTTCGGCGACGACCGCGGCGACCCGCTGGCCGTGGAAACGGAGGGTGCTGTCGAACACCCGCGTGTCGTCCGGGTCGTCGTTGCGGTCCTCGTGTCGGGCAGTCGAGAACAGCACGTCCGGACTGTCCTGAAAGGTGAGAACCGCGGCGACGCCCGGCGCCGCTTCGGCTGCTGCCGTGTCTATCCGGGTTATGTGTGCGTGTGCGTGCGGACTGCCGAGTACTGCGACGTGAAGCAGGTCGATCGGCTTCTCACCCGGGGAGAAGTCCATGGTGTACTGCTCGGTCCCCGTGACGATGCGTGCGGACGCCGGGGCTGCGATCGAACGCCCTTGGGCCCCGCCTATTTTGGCAGTCTCGGTATTGGATGTACCCGCGAGGGCGTCACGAATGGACCGATAGCCGGTGCAACGGCACAGGTTACCTTTCATCGAGCACGCGAGATCGGATTTTTGTTCTACCGACAGCGCTGATGTGGTGACCACCATTCCTGCGGTGCAGAAACCACACTGGAATCCACCCGCGTCCACGAATGCCTGTTGAACGGGGTGAAGTTTCTCCGGCGTACCGAGGCCGGCGGCGGTGACGACGTCGTGGCCGCCGATGCGATGGGCGGGAAAGATGCACGAATGGGTGGGGTGACCGTCGACCAGCACCGAGCAGGCGCCGCAGTCTCCGGCATCGCACCCCTTCTTGACGGAGTTCGTTCCGTGCTCGCGGAGGAAGGTTCGCAGGCACTGTCCCGGGCGGGGTCGGTCGTCGCGGGGAACTCCGTCCACCGAGTACTTCATTCCAGTTCACCTCGGATTTCTTCGGCGAGAAGCTCGGTCATCGCCTTCCGCCATGGCGCAGTTCCATGGACATCGGTGAAGTAGGCGTCTTCCGGAATCCTGCTGCGCAATGCATCCGCAAGTGCAGCGGTGTCGGGGAGTTCGTCGAATTTCAGTGCGTACGGACGGCGGGTCGCAGCGGTGACCGCCAGGGTGAAACCGTCGGCGCCGCAGCGTCCGGCCACGGCCACGGCAGATCGCCCGAGTGACGTCTGTGCCAGCTTGCGCATCGCGGTACGCGCAGTGAGTGCATGCACGGGAATTCGGACGCAGCGGATGATCTCGCCGGGGCCGAGCACGTTGCGAGAATCGTCGATGACGAAATCGACTACGGGGACCGAGTATTCAGTACCGTCCGGTCGCCAGATCGTCAATTCGGCATCGAGTGCGGTGCACAGAGTCGTCATTGCTCCGGCCGGGAAGGAGAGCGCGATGTTGCCGCCGACAGTCGCGTATCGCAACACCTTCCACGATGCGAGCAGTGCGTCAGCGCAGTGTTGGAACAGCGCTGCGGCGGACCAAGATGTGGGAAGCTCGGCGCGGCACAGTTCCTCGATGGTGCAGGTGGCCGCGATTTCGATCCCGTGATCACTGACCTCGACTGCCCTCCAGTCGAGGCCGGACAAGTCGACGAGCGTGGTCAGGTGCGGCTGCGGTTCCGAATACAGCCAGGTGCCGCCGCCGATGAACCCGATGCCGGGTGACGCACAGGGTAGTTCGGCCCGGGTCCGCGGCACCAGAACTTCGTCGACGCTGTGCAGGTCCATCGCGGCCTCAAGCCTTTCCGAGTAGGTCGCGGTGTGCGCGTGCGACATCCGAGGCTACGACGTCCTCGTCGACGGTGGTGACTCGTCCGTCGGCAACTACGGTTCGCCCGTTGACAAGCAGTAACTTCAGCGGGGGAGTCGAGCCGAGTACGAGCGCTGCCACCGGATCGGCGATGCCGGCATGCGCGAGGGTGTCGAGTTTCCACACCGCCAGGTCGGCGAGTTTTCCGACCTCGATCGATCCGATCTCGCTGTCACGGCCCAGAACTCGTGCGCCGCCGATCGTTCCCAATTCCAAGGCTTTTCGCACCGTCATCGTCTGCGGTCCGCCCTTGGCCCGAGCAAACAGAAGCGCATGACGAGACTCCTCGATCAGACTGCATGCTTCGTTGCTCGCGGCGCCGTCCACGCCGAGCCCCACGGTGACCCCGCCGTTCACCAGATCGGCGGCACGGGCGATACCGGCTCCCAGGCGGGCATTGGAGGTCGGGCAGTGCGCCGCCGCAGTTCCGGTTCGCGCCATCGTCTCGATACCGGCGTCGTCGAGATGGACTGCGTGGGCGTACCAGACGTCCGGGCCCACCCAGCCGACGCGTTCCATGTATTCGACCGGCGTGCAACCGAAAAGCTTTCGGCAGAAGCGCTCCTCGTCCAGGGTCTCGGCCAGATGCGTGTGCATACGCACGCCGTTTTCACGGGCCAGAGTCGCGGACTCTCGGAGCAATGACTCCGTCACGGAGAAGGGTGAGCAGGGAGCTACCGCGATCTGCAACATCGACCCGGTATTCGGGTCGTGCCAGCGGTCGATCACCGACTGTGTGCCGGTCAGGATGTCGTGGAGTTTTTCCACTACGTGATCCGGCGGCAGGCCGCCGGAACTCTGACCGAGGTCCATCGACCCACGACACGGGTGGAATCTAAGGCCGACCTGCGCAGCCGCGGTGATCTCGGCCTCGAAAACATCACCGGCGTCGCGGGGGACGACGTAGTGGTGGTCGGTGGTGGTCGTACATCCGGTTTTTGCCAACCAGGTGAGGCCGCCGGTGGCCGCCACGTGGACGGCGTCGGCGTCGATACCCGCCCAGACGGGATACAGCGTGGTCAGCCACTCGAAGAGCGTCGAGTCTGCTGCCAGGCCACGGGTGATCCATTGGTAGAGATGATGATGTGTGTTCACAAGACCGGGAGTGATCAGGCAACCGCTGCCGTCGATCACATGCGCATTCGGGTACGCGGGGGCCTTTCCGCTCCCCACGTCGACAATCTTGTTGCCAGAAATCACGACGTAGCCGTCGGAGTACTCGGAGCGGTCGCCGTCCATCGTGACCACATGGGCATTGGCGATGACGAGTGTTGTCCCGAGCGCTGATTCGGTCACGACAACCAGCCGGCATAGGTGGTCCACGATGGTCCCGCGTCAGGCGCGTCGGATCGGCTGACCGCAGCTTGGATAAGGCCGTACGGACGATCGGCGGCGTGGAACACCTCGTTGTCGTTCTCGACTCCGAAGCGGCCGAGTGCATATTCGAAATGATGTTTGTTGGGTGCGGACAGTCGAACCTCGGCAATGATCGGAAACTCTTCGAGAATTGCCTTGCCGATGTGGAAGAGCGTCTGCTGCAGGGCAAGTGAATGTACCTGCGCGAATTGTTTGACGATTTGTGCCTTGATGCCCACGTAGACCGATTCCCAGTCGACGTCGGTGGTGACGAATCGCCACTGGGCGACCAACGTCGTCGCCATGACGCGGTCGTCGGTCGGCTCGAGGATCGTGTACGGATCTTCGAGGAAACCCGAGAACTCACTACCAGTTGATTTGAGGATCACCAGGTCCTTCAAGCCGCCGATCACCCACGTCCCGGCATCGGCCGTCCCGGCGTCGGAGATGGTGATCGACGCCGTCCGAACTTCTTGACCCTTCCGAATCCAGGTGTAGTCGTGCTCGCTGCCGTCGACAATCGCACGCTCCCAGGCGTATTCCTCGATCTCGATCCGCGCGCCACTGACCGGTTCGATGTCATCGACGAAATGACGGGCGAGTTCGAGTCCATACGTCTCGATCGAGATCAGGCCTTTTTCCTTGGCGTAGGAGTAGGCCGTTTGTTTCTGCGTGTCGGTCGGCAGAACCTTCGACTGATCACCGGTGAGGTACGCATCGGCGAAATCTCCACGCAGGCAAGTGGAGACGTTGATGTCGTGAATCTCGTGACGGGGGGTGTCTCGGTAGATTCGGACTACTCGATTTTCCGCTTTGCCGTACTGGTGACCCGAGAGTTCGATCGATCCGCTCAACCGTTCGGCGCTTGTATTGCCGGTCGTGATGTTGCCGGTTGTGATGTTTTCGGTAGTCACGTGTTCAGCTCCCGCGATAGGTGGAATAAGCAAAGGGCGACAGCAACAGTGGGACGTGATAGCCCCGTGCCGTGTCGTCCACCCGGAAGGTCACTGTCACTTCCGGGTAGAAGTTCTCTTGTCCGGTGGTCTCGAAATACGTTCCGGTGTCGAAAGTCAGGGTGTAGTGGCCGGCGGTCAGACCGCCGGGAGCAAGTTCGGGGATACGGCCGTCGGCGTCGGTCTCCGCAGTGGTGAGGGTGGCGCCGTCTCGATCACGAAGTTCGACGCGAATCCCCGCCGCGGGGTTGCCCGCCGTAGCGTCGAGAACATGCGTGCTGAGGGTCTTGCTCATGCTGCGCCTCCGGCGAGTGAATCGATCAGACGGGCGAGTCTGATCCGATTGATGGCGGCCAGTTCGGTTCGAAGCACGGAACGCTCGGTCGCCGGGTCGTTTCGGAGACGGCCTCGAAGGATGTCGAGGAGCTCCGTCCCAGATTTCCCCGACGCGCAGACCAGGTAAACATGGCCGAATGTGTCCTCGTACTCGGCGTTCTTCTGTCGAAGTTCCGCGAGTACGTCTTCTGTCGCGGACGAGACTCCCGACTGTTCCCTGGCCGAGGCCGCGCTCTCTGTTCGCTCTCCGATTCGCGGGTGGCCGGACAGTGCGTCGTCGATCTCGGACTCGGGAAGCTCGGCCAGCACCGCATCTGCTTTGTCGAGCAGTGCCTCCAGATCGGCGAACGGTCGAGACGAGGCGATTTCCTGTGCCCACACGGCGGAATGGCAACACTCGAGCAGCGCCGCGACTGCCTGGTGGTCTCCGAGCGCATCGAAGGCTCTGAGACCACTGGAATTCGTTGTAGGCATGTCCACAGGATTACTTGAGCATGTTACGGATCTGTAGCGCAGCAATTACGGGAGATGATGCGTCGCAAACTTTCTTTCGCCGGCCCTGTCCGGCTTTGGTCCGGCTCTTGTCCGGCACGGTCGAACGCCCGATACATTCTAGGTATGACCGATACTCCGAAGTTGTCTTCCGTCGTACCGTCGCTGGCGAACCTCCGAGACATCGGTGGCCCCGAATCGAGCTTCGGAGGCACCGTCCGCACCGGGAGCGTGTTTCGTTCCACTGATCTGGCATCGCTCAGCGCGGACGGCGCACAGACCCTCGCCGATCTGGGCATCGTCACGATCTACGATCTGCGCACCGAATCCGAACGGGAAACGGCACCGGACCTGACGCCGGACGGTATCCGTGAACTCGGCCTGGATGTCCTGGCGGACAAGCAGTATCGCGCCATTCCGGCTCAGATGCAGCAGATGATCGCCGACCCTGCGTTTGCTGCCGAAGCGTTGGGCAGCGGCCAGGCGCTCGAGTACTTTCAGGGAAGTTACCGCGATTTCGTGACCTTGCCGAGTGCGGTCGCGTCTTACCGGCAACTGTTCGTCGACTTGGCGCAGCCGGCCAGCTCGCCGGCACTCGTTCACTGCACCACGGGCAAGGACCGCACGGGCTGGGCCGCAGCCGCGCTGCTGCTGTTCCTGGGGGCTTCCGAGGACGCGGTCTTCGCGGACTACCTCGAAACCAACAAGGTTCTGTTGCCGATGTTCGCGCCGCTCCTCGAGCGTTTCGAGGCCAAGGGTATCGACCCGACCTTGCTCGAAGGTGTCCTCGGTGTCAGGCGCGAGTACCTGGAGGCGTCGATGGCAGAGCTCGCGCAGGTTCACGGATCCATCGAGGCCTACTTCACCGACGGCTTGAAGATCGACGCGTCGACTCAGGAACAATTGCGGAGCAACCTGCTCAGCTGATCAGAACCTGCTCGGCTGGTCGTTGCGGGCGTTTCGACGCCGCGTCACGAGGCTGACGATACCGATCCCGATGGCAATGCCGAGCAGATCGGCGCTGCCGTCCCAGATCGAACCCGAACGCGAAATGGGCAGCGCTGCTTGAAGAACCTCGGATGTCGCGGCAAAGATCACCAACCACACCGCCGTGAGCCACACCGGGATCCGGGCGCGCAACGAGGTGATCGCCAATACCGCGAACATCAACGTGTGGGTGATCTTGTCGGTGTTCTCCGGGCTGGACGGCACGGTGGAGCCAGGAGAGAAGAGCATGATCAGAGCGACGACCACGGCTGTCGCCAGCGGCCAGTACCGGTTGTTCTTCAATTCGTCTGCCCCTCGACCACTACGAGCCCGAGTGCACCTTCGGCGAACCTCGTCACGGCGTCGGCAGCTGTCGTGAGTGCCTCGGTGTGCCCGTCGCGGGCCCAGCCGGTGAGAAGGGCGGTGGAGTCGAGAGGCGTCAGAACGACCTCGGCGAGAAGCTCACCGGTGTTGGGTTGGCACACTGCCCAGGAGTAGACGCTGTTCTCGTGCCACTGAGCGCTCCGCTGACTCACGTAATCGGGGTCGGTGATACCGCCGTCGGCAAGAGCGGGGCGGTCGTCCACCCGCTCGTCTGCGCGCAGTGCCCGCAGATACCAGCCGCCTGCGTTGATCTCGATCGGCTCCATCAGTCGGAGTCCCGTTCGCGGCGGCGCTTGGCCTTGCGTTCCCGGTCGGTGCCGAACAGCAGCGCACCGGCCAGGGGAATCGCGAGGAACCACAACCACGTACCGGTGACGAAGAACAGGATCACCGCGAGAATCGGGACGACAGCCATGACACGACCGGACCAGTCGGGGTTGAAGCCTCGCTCCGCCGGTGCGTCGGGAGGCGTCACCATCGACAGGGGAGCGGTGCCGGGGGCTTGATAGTTGCCCGGCAGATCGGCGAACACCGGAACGAGTTCACTGCGAGTTGTTGCGGCACTGACGATTCCGCTTCTCTCGTCGAACTCCGTGACGGTGAGGCGGCCTGCGGCGAAATGCTCGCTCAGAAGATCGAGTGCCTGCTCGCGTTCTGCAGTGCCGATGCGAATGTCGGGGACGTCAGCCATCGTTACAGCCTACTCAAACGACTGTGCGCCTTTCCGGTAGTGGGGACTACCGGAAAGGCGCACGGGGCCGGAGGCCCTACTTGAGTTCTGCGAGAACCGTTCCCTGCGTGATTGCTGCACCCGGCTCGACGGACAGTCCGGTGACGACACCGGCCTTGTGCGCGTTGACGGGGTTTTCCATCTTCATGGCTTCGAGAACGGCGATCAGATCGCCCTCCGCGACTTCCTGGCCTTCGGTCACTGCGACCTTGACGACGGTGCCTTGCATCGGAGCGGTGACAGCGTCACCCGATGCTGCTCCGCCGCCGGCGCCGCCGCGCTTGCGGGCCTTCGGCTTCTTGCGGATCGCACCGGAGGCAGCGCCGCCGCCGTTGCCGAGCGAGAACTGGCCCGGGAGGGAAACCTCGACGCGACGTCCACCGACCTCGACGACGACGTTCTGACGCGGCAGAGCCTCGTCCTCGTCGTCTACGGGAGCACCGGCGCCCGCGTACGGCTCGATGGGGTTGACCCAGTCGGTTTCGATCCACTTGGTGTAGATGTCGAACTTCTCGCCGTCACCGACGAATGCCGGGTTCTCGACGATGTGGCGGTGGAACGGGAGGACGGTCGCGAGGCCGTCGATCTCGAACTCGGCGAGGGCGCGCGATGCCCGCTGGAGGGCTTCTTCGCGGGTGGCACCGGTGACGATGAGCTTGGCGAGCATGGAGTCGAACTGTCCGCCGATGACGTCGCCGGCGACGACACCGGAATCGACGCGAACGCCGGGGCCCGTGGGCTCACGGTAGACGGAGACCGGGCCGGGGGCAGGCATGAAGCCGCGGCCGGCGTCTTCACCGTTGATGCGGAACTCGAAGGAGTGTCCACGCGGGGTGGGATCTTCCTTGATGGAGAGTTCTTCGCCGTTGGCGATGAGGAACTGCTGACGCACGAGGTCGATTCCCGCGGTCTCTTCCGTGACGGGGTGCTCGACCTGCAGGCGCGTGTTGACCTCGAGGAAGGAGATGGTGTCGCCCTGAACCAGGTACTCGACCGTTCCGGCGCCGTAGTAGCCGGCTTCCTTGCAGATGGCCTTCGCGGACGCGTGGATGCGTGCGCGCTGGTCGTCGGTCAGGAAGGGCGCGGGAGCCTCTTCGACGAGCTTCTGGAAGCGACGCTGCAGTGAGCAGTCGCGGGTACCGGCGACGACGACATTGCCGTGCTGGTCGGCGATGACCTGAGCCTCGACGTGGCGGGCCTTGTCCAGGTACTGCTCGACGAAGCATTCGCCGCGACCGAAGGCTGCGATGGCCTCACGGGTGGCCGACTCGAACAGTTCGGGGATTTCCTCGATGGTCTGGGCGACCTTCATGCCGCGACCACCGCCACCGAAGGCAGCCTTGATCGCGACCGGTACGCCGTATTCCTTGGCGAATGCGACGACCTCGTCGGCGCCCTTGACGGGGTCCTTGGTGCCGGCCGCCATCGGTGCCTTCGCGCGCTCCGCGATGTGGCGTGCGGTGACCTTGTCTCCGAGGTCGCGGATGGACTGCGGTGACGGACCGATCCAGATCAGCCCGGCGTCGATGACGGCCTGGGCGAAGTCGGCGTTCTCGGAGAGAAAGCCGTAGCCGGGGTGGATGGCGTCGGCGCCGGACTTCTTGGCTGCGTCGAGGATCTTGTCGAACACGAGGTAGGACTCGGCGGACGTCTGTCCACCGAGGGCAAATGCCTCGTCTGCGAGCTTCACGAACTGCGCTTCTGCATCGGGCTCGGCGTAAACGGCAACGCTGCCGTAGCCGGCATCCTTGGCCGCCCGGATGACCCGTACCGCGATTTCACCGCGGTTCGCGACAAGCACCTTCGTAATGTGCGCGCTGGCATGACTGGGCACTGAGCCTCCTGTGGTTCGCATAGTCTGTCTCCGCGGTGTATTCCTCTGGGATTTCACCATCGGGGGATTGGCATCACTTCGGAGTGTATGCATCGCTTCGACGCTGGTTGTAACCGGATCGCTAAAGCTCACTCCGGCTTAGGAAACGGTTTCGAAAACTACCGATGAGTAGCTGTCGGAGGTGTGCTTGTCCGGTTCGGTGACGATGTCGTCGATGGTCCGGCGCAGTGCGGCCACGTAGGCGTGGACCGCGGCGTTCGCCGTTTCGTTGCCTGGATACCTGACTGCGAGATTGAGGCCGTGGGGTGTGCGGTTGATCCAGATGTAGACGTCGTGCGTGTACGCCTTGCTTCGGAGTGCTCGCGCGTTCCACTCAGGCCACTGAGCGGCCTCGGGTACAAAGCGAACGTCCATGTAGGACACCACGAATCGCGGTCGGATCGGAGTTCCGAGGTGCTCGCCGATCCGGTCGAACGGAACCGCGGCGGCAGGCTTGACCGCAGCGATCGACTCGGCGGCGCGGGACGCGAGGTCGCCGAACGAACAGTCCGATCCCACCGCGAACTCGACCGGGCACAGGCCGACGAACCAACCGAGCGCCCCCGCCCACTCCTGAGCGCTGCGGGTGTGGACCGGCGTCACGACCTCGAATCGATCGGCCGCCGCGACCTCGCGACCCACAGCCGCAAGACCACCGAGAAGTCCGGCGAAATACCCGACACCGGCGGCTGCGCACGTCGAACTGAAGGCCTTTGACTGGTCGGCGTCGAGCAGCCAGGTCGACAGGCCGTTCTGAGAATCGGTTCCGCGTTCACCGATCGGTAGCGGGAACTGGGGTAACCCGTCCGTACCGAGAGCCTTACGCCAGATCTCGACCGCGGCCTTCTCGGCTTCCATGTCGGCCATCTGCTCGCGTTCGACGGCACCGAAATCGACGTAGCTGCCCACCGGAAACAGATTTGCAGCACTACCGGTCGAAGCCTCGCGGTACAGCGCACCGATCTCGTGGGCGACCAGGACGATCGAGAAACCGTCGATGATCGAGTGGTCCGCCGCGAAGAACACGGTGAACGGACCGTCGCCACCGCGTGGCGTCAACGTCGCGAAGACGTACGACGGCCAACTGTGCGGGGAGGCGTAGTCGTCGAACAAGCGGTGAAGGTGGTCGAAGTTGTCCTGGCTGGACGCGTCGTAGCCGTGGCTGACGACGCCGATGTCGATCCCGCCGATCGGGACGGTATGCCGGGTGATCTCGCCGCTCGACGGCTCGAGGACGGTATGCGAGCGCAGAACTTCGTGGCGATCGATCCACCGGCCGAGAGCGACCCGGAACGCATCGACGTCGAGTGGGCCGGAAATCTCGAAAGCTGTTCCCAGCCAAGACTTGTCGCCTGCGCCTGCAGCGGAACGGCTGAGATGTGCCTCGTGAATGTAGGAGACGGGCCGCGGATCCGGAACCCAGGGCCCGGTTGCGCACGGCAACCATTCGACGAGTGCGCCGGCCGGAATCGCATAGTCGGCCAGTTCGGTGAACTCCATGTTTTTCAGCCCCGCAAGTGCCGCTTGATGCGCGCGAGCATGGCCGACATTCCCCGCAGACGGAGCGGGCTCACAGCTTCTGCGAGACCGAGCGCCGAATAGAAGTCGTCGGGTACACCGAGGATCTCGTCGGCGCTGTGACCGTCGAGCCCCTGCGCGAGGATCGATGCGAAGCCGCGCGTGGTGGGAGCCTCGGGGGGAGCGCTGAAGTACAGGCGGACGTTGTCGCGGTCCGAATCGTCGACCGAGAGGAACAGTGGCGACTGACATTCCGGGACCGGCTCCATCGCGCTCTGCTCGAGCTCCGCCGGCAACGGCGGTAGTTCTCGGCTGAACTCGAGAAGAAGGGTGAGCTTGTCCGAGGCGCCCACGGCTGCGAAGTCGTCGACGATCTCGGCCAGAGCCGAAGGAAGAGCGTTCATGACGCCGATACGGAGGAAGGAACTGCGCCGGGCTCTTCGCCCTGGACGATCGGGACGCGCACTGCATTGCCCCACTCGGTCCAGGAACCGTCGTAGTTACGAACGTTCGGGTAGCCGAGAAGATGGGTCAACACGAACCAGGTGTGGCTGGAACGCTCGCCGATGCGGCAGTACGCGACGATGTTGTCCTCGGCCGACAGATCGCCGTAGATCTCGCCGAGTTCGGTGCGGGTGCGGAAGCGGCTGTCCGGTGCCGCTGCCTTCGCCCACGGGATGCTGAGAGCGCTGGGAATGTGTCCACCGCGCAACGCGCCCTCTTCGGGGTAGTCGGGCATGTGGGTTCGCTCGCCGGTGTACTCCTGCGGAGATCGAACGTCGATGAGCGGTCCGTCGCCCAAGTGCGCGAGAACGTCGTCCTTGAATGCGCGGATGGGAGCGTCGTTGCGCTCGACGACCGGGTAATCGGTTGACGTGATGTCGGGAACGTCGAAAGCGGTGTCGCGGTTCTCGGCGATCCATGCGTCGCGGCCACCGTCGAGAAGACGGACGTCCTCGTGGCCGAACAGTGTGAAGACCCACAGTGCGTAGGCGGCCCACCAGTTGCTCTTGTCGCCGTAGATGACCACGGTGTCGTCGCGGCTGATGCCCTTGCGGTTCATCAACTCTGCGAACTTCGCGCCGTCGATGTAGTCGCGGGTGACCGGATCGTTGAGGTCGAGATGCCAGTCGATCTTCACTGCTCCGGGAATGTGGCCGACGTCGTACAACAACACGTCTTCATCGGATTCGACGACCTTGAGGCCCGGCGTACCGAGATTCGCCGAGAGCCATTCCGTCGAGACCAACCGGTCGGGATGCGCGAACTCGGCAAACGCGGTTGAGGGATCGGGGGCAACGGGCACGGGCGTACTCCTGAAGGCGAATCGTTCGGTTCGAACACGGACTTGATCGATTCTATGCGCTGTGCGCAAGGTGAGACGCCCGGAAGCAGGTTCTGCCTGCTCGTACCCGTTGCCGATACTAAATTCTCGGTGTTCCTGCTCCGACGCTCGAATCTCTCAATTGTTCGGTGACACTTCCGATCGGGGTTACACCCCGGGCGCAGACCTCTCTCAGAATCCGGTCGAGTTCGGTGAGGAAATTCACCATGGTTTCGTTCGCCGTCTCGGTGTCCGGGAAGCGCGACCGCAGCGAGAGACCACGGTTCGTTCGCGAAATCCAGAACTGGGCATCGTCGGCGACCGTCACGTTGCTGATGTGATGAGCGTTGAGGAGATCGTGATCGTCGGTGCCGGGCAGTTTGCGGTAATCGATGTACGACACCATGAAGACGTCGGTGCGCGTGCGTCGAATCTTGTCGCCCAAAGCATCTCGAACCTGAGCCATGGTGACGCCCTCGAGCGTCAACGCAACTCGGAACGACGCGTGCGTATGTGCAAGGGATGCACCGAAATCCGCGTCGGGAGTGATCCGGACCGTGATCGGCGCGCTGGTGGTGAGCCAGCCGATCGCGTCGGCCCAACGGGGATCTTTGCGGATGTGCAGCGGGAATTGCAGGGGAAGCGTCGCCTGTCCGGTGTACGAGTGGACGGAAAGACCCATCGCAGTGAGGATTCCGGTGAACACGCTACCGCCGGCGGACAGGCAGATCTCGTCGAACGTCGCCGTCAGCTCCTCGTCGAGCAGCACGCGCACATCGGCGCCCTGCGGCGCTGGCTTTCCGCCCTCGACGCCGAGATCCAAGGGGAAACTCGGTGAAGTACCACCGCAAATCTCGTAGAACCTTGCCCACTCCCGGATTCGAGGGTCGTTGTCGACGGGAAGTAGAGCGTCAGCCTCCAGTTCGCAGTACCGCACGAAACTTCCCGGGTCACCCAGTCGGCTCATCACTGCGTCGACCGCCGAGTGGTCGGTCAGGTCGGGTAGGGCGATCAGTCCCTCGTAGATCTGTCGCAGTTCCCCGAGTGCGATGACCAACGAGTACCCGTCGACCAGTGTGTGATCGAAGGCGCTCAGGACTGTGTAGTGCTCTTCGCGTTCGACCGTGGCAAATGTGTAGGCGGGGAAGGTCAGTGGATCGCAGACCGTCGTGAATCGCTTCTTGAGGTGCGCTCGCAGATTCTCGGTGGAATCGAACTTCAGCGGTTCCGAAGTCTCGATATGTGTGCCGTCGGGGTCGAGACCCATTCGGGTGGTGGTGAACTCGCCGACCTCGAACCCTGTGTGCAGCGTGTCATGGCGACTGATGAACAGGCGCAACGCGAGATCGAGTGCCGGCCGATTCAGTTCTCCGGGAAGATCGAATGCCGCTGCCATCCATACGCTCCGGCCCATGCCGTGTGTTCGCGCAGTTTCGAGATGAAAATGCTGGTTGTACGACGGTGGTACCTCGGACTCGGTGACGGCACCGTCTGCAGGCCGGAGCGACCATTCGGTGACGATTCCCGGCTCGAGTCCGTATCGATCGATCGAGGTGACATGCATCAGGACGCTCCCTCTGGTGCCGAGAACGAGTAGTCGCCCTGAGCTGCAACAGTTTTGATGATGGTGGAGACATGCTCGGCGAAGCGGGTGGCAGATTCGTGCGCCGTGGGGGTGTCAGGGTGTGACACGGCGATCCAGGTACCGGTGTGCATCCGGTTGATCCACATCGATGCGATCTGAGTCTCTTTGCCGCCGACGATTCCCGTTGCCTTCGTCTCGACGTAACTGTATGGATCGGGCATGCGTCGGCCGTCGATGTACGAGACGATCGGCGGCGGGGTGAGCGTCTTCGACAGGCCGCCGGGAGCGGAAGAATTCTCGTCCGACATGCTGGAGAGAACGAGGTCGATGACTTGCTGAACGGAAACGTCCAACAGCGCTTTGCCGTCGTGGTAACCCTGCTGCCCGACTTTCGCCAACTCGGTGAAACGTCGCTTGTCGTCGACGTCTATTCCCACGGGGATCAGGTTGATGTACCAACCCTGCGCAAACGAGTCGGCCTCGGTTCGCGTGCTGACCGGCGAGAGAGCGATGTACTTGTCGCGCCCGGCCAGTTCGAATTCCGCGATCGCGAGTGCCGTGAATATCCCGCCGATGAAGTTGGCCCCGTTGGCTTTACAGATCGCACCGAACTTTTCGCATTCGACGTCGTCGGCCAAATCGAAGCGTGAACCGATTGCCGGTTTGGGGGCGTCCTCGGCGCCCAGCGGGAGAGGAAATCCGGGGAACGAGCCGCCGCTGCGCATGAGGTAACCGAGCCACTTGTGAACTTCGGGTGACTGCATCGTCAGTTCGGTTGTCCGCTCGCGCTCGATACGACCGAACTGCGCGTAACTTCCCGCCGGGCCCAGTTCGGGATGTGACCCGGTCGTTTCCGCTGCGTAGAGCTGACGCAATTCCGCGTACATCAGCACCATCGAGTTCATGTCCGAATGAGCGTGGTCGACGGCATGGAACAGGGTGAAACCGGGCGCGGTTTCCGTGTCGGTGTGATCGTGCTCGACGGCACCGAAGACGAATGCCGGCCACTGCAGCGCGCTGGTTTCCGTGGCGAACTTGGTTGCGACGAGCGCACGGATCGCCTCGGATTCGGAGACGTCGTCGCCGACGCGGTACTCGAGTTCGATGCTCTCGACCGGAACGACGTGTCGACGGACCTCGAACGAGGTGTCCGCAGCGTCAGTGGTCGCCTCGTCGAACGAGAACCAACTGTGGAGCGTGTCGTGGCGACGGACGTAGCGCTGCAGGGCCCTGGTCATGGCGTCGCGGTCGAGAGTTCCGGCGAAATCGAAGGCGATGCCGATCCATGGAGACTGCGGATCGCCCTTCTCTGCTGTGACGCGGGCGCGTCGCAAGTGGCGATCCTGCATCGTGGTCGGGGGTAGTTCTCGGTCGATCTCGGCTTCGGCGGCTCTCTGAGCGGAAGCATGCGTGACGCCCCATTCGATTACCCGTCCAGGAAGCGGGTGCCAATGGGTGATCAGGTTCAGATCCATCGAGTAAGAACTCCTGCGTGTGTCGTCGAGAAGCCTGCTCTGAAAATGGGCAGACGACGAACTATCCCATCTGGGGGACTGAATTGTCCGAAATACTACAATCTAAACAAGAACAGGTTCTAGAAGCGTCCTGTTCGATTAGGATCATTCGGTGCTTCCGGACCCTTTAGGTGACGCTGTCGGCGCCGACCACAAGGGCGGACGGCGAGCTGGTTCTCTGACGCCTTGGCTCGGGTTGGCGACGAGTCTGGCGGCGGCATTCATGCAGCTTCTCGATGCGACCATCGTCAACGTCGCGCTCCCGAGTATCGCCGTCGATCTTCGAGCCGGCGTCTCGGCGCAGTTGCTCATGGTCAGCGTGTACATCCTGGCTTTTGCCTGTTCGTTGATCACTGCGGCCCGGCTGGGGGACCTGTTCGGTCGCAGAGTCGTATTTCTGACGGCACTGTCCGTGTTCGTCGCCGCCTCGTTGCTGTGCGGGCTCGCTCAGAGCGCGACGATGCTGATCGTCTTCCGCGGTCTGCAAGGTCTGGCGGCCGGTTCGATGTCCGCGCAGACCTTTGCCATAATCTCCGGTCTGTTTCCGAAGGCGAGGCATCCGCGGGTATTCGGGATCTACGGCGCGACGATAGGGCTGGCAACGGTCAGCGGGCCTCTGGTGGGCGGACTTCTGATCGAGTGGAATCTCTTCGACTGGGGCTGGCGCCTGATCTTCTTCGTCAACATCCCGATCGGCGTCGCCGCCTTGATCCTCGGGTATTTCCATCTCGTCGATGCTCGCGCTGAGCATGTGCGCTCACTGGACCTCATCGGCGCCGCGCTGTCGTCGTTGGCACTGTTCCTGCTGATCCTTCCCCTGGCTGAGGGAAGAGCGCGTGGATGGCCTACAGGTCTTGTCGTAATGCTCACGATGTCGGTGCCGGTGGCATTGGCCTTCGTGCTCTACGAATCGCGGCTGGGGAAACGCGGCGGTGATCCCGTCCTTCGGCTCGAACTCTTCCGCGACCGAGCATTTGCGATCGGCGCGGTTCTTGCGTTCGTATTCTTCGGAACCCTGACTTCGTTGATCTTCACCATCAGTCTCACGCTTCAGTTCGGCTTCGGGTTCTCCGCATTGCGAGCGGGCGTCATGACGCTGCCGTGGGCCGTCGGAATGGGCGTGGCGGCGGTTCTCTCGTCGGCGGTGTACCGCATGCTCGGAAACCGCGTCCTGATCCTGGGCATGGTCGTCTTTGCCGGCTCGCTGATCGCGTTGTCGGTCATCCTCGAGCACGAAGGAACCGATCCGCGCTGGCTCGCGCTCGCCGGCCCGCTGCTTCTCGGAGGCGCAGGGCTCGGACTGTTCGTGGCACCGCTGCAAACCGCGATCCTCGCGACGGTCGAACCCGCGCACGCGGGTTCGGTGTCGGGACTGCTTCCGACCGTTCAGCAGGTTGGCAGCTCCATCGGACTGGCCTTGATCGGAGTGGTGTTCTTCTCGCTCGTCGCTGGGCAAGCTCCGCAAGCAGTGCAGGGGGAGCGGCCCGAGTATGTTGCGAATCTTGAAGCCGCCGGGGTGAGTCCTGGTCTCGTCGATATCGCCGAAAAGGCATTTGTCGATTGCGCGACAAGCCAATTGGCGTCCGGAACGCCGATGGAGGTGGCGCCGGAGTGTCGCCGCGAAGGAACTGCCGGCCCTGGGGGTCAATCCGTTCAGGTGGCAGTTGATGCCGCGTACGCATCTACCCGGGCGGCGGCCGGCGAAGCATTTCTCGAAGCTCAGCGCCGTGTACTCGCGATCATCGCAGCAATTGCGCTCGGTATCGGATTGGCGTCGACTGCCCTACCTCGGGTCAATTCGCCAGTCTGAGAATTGCTCTTGACTCGAACGGGTGTTCGAGTACCCTGTGTTTCAGGGGATCGGGGGGTTCAATGAGTGTCTTGTTGTCGGATGTGGTGGCTAGTTCTGCGGTGGGGTTGCGCGGACGTTTGTGGCAGTTGACGGCTGCCGAGTTGCGTGAGGCTGCTATCGAGGCGAGTGCGGAGATTCTGCGTCTCGAGGCTGTGCGGGTGGCGGTGGTCGACGAGTTGTCGTTGCGTCCGGATGATCAGGTGATCGCCAGTCGCGGGGTCGGTGCGTGGTTGGCGGCGAACACGATGCTCCAGGTTCGGGACGGGAAGAAGATCGCCGCCCTTGGTGTTGCGCTGCGGCCGTTTCCGGCAGTGGCAGCTCGGTTCGATTGCGGGGATTGTTCGTTCGATCATGCCGTGTTGATCGTCTCGTTTTGTGAGTCGCCGCCGAAGGGGATGCCGGACGAAGCGTTGCCTCGCTGTATCGATTTGTTGTTGGCTGCCGCGTCGGGCGTGGAAGCAACGACGACGAAGGTCCGGAACGTCATCGCGACGTTGGAGCGAATCTTCGAATCCGATGAAATTCCGCCCGCCGAAGACGTCGACCGCAACGAGCTGAGGATCGCCTCGACGTTGAACGGTCGGGTGGTAGTTCGCGGGGATTTTGACGCCCTCACCGGCGAAATGCTGCTCTCCGCTCTGTCGAATTTGACGATGCCCACCCCGGCACCCGATGGAACCCCCGATGCCCGGTCCGCGGCGAAGCGGACCGCGGACGGGTTCACCGAACTGATCCGCCGGTATCTGGACTGCGCCAAGACCGGCATGGATGGCGGCCAGCGGCCGCACGTGAACGTACACATCAACGCCCGGGATCTCGCCGAGCACCGCGATTGCGCCACGACCCCCACTGATGGTGGTGGGTCTGTGTCGGATCTCGATGTGGGGCACATGCCCTGGCTCGGGCCACTGTCGGTATCGCAGACCAGGCTTCTCGGGTGTGATTGTTTCCTGTCCACTGTTCTGCTCGATGATCACGGCGCGCCGTTGGATGCGAAACCCGGGAAGCGGTTGGTCACCGCCGAACAACGCGTCGCGCTGATCGCGAGAGATAAAGGCTGCGCGTTCCCCGGATGCACATGCGTGCCCGCATGGACGGATGCGCACCATATTCGGCACTGGGCCAACGGCGGCCCGACCGTGATGAACAACCTGGTCCTGCTGTGCCGTTCACATCACCGGTTGATGCACCGCAAATCCGGGTTCGTCGGCAAATGGGAAATCCGGATCGGCGTCGACAACAAACCCTGGTTCATCCCACCGCCCTCGATCGACCCGCAGCGGCACCCGCGGCCGGCGAACACCACCTTCACTACCTGAGGGAGCAATCCTTTTCGGGGACAACATGAAACGACCAGCTTCGCATCGAATTGGACCCGATGCGAGGCTGGTCGTCGTGCTTGGCGAACTCGTGCTTGGGAAATCGTGTCAGAAGATACTCTGAGTACGCCAGAGATCCGAGACGGAAACTCCCACACGCTCGAGAAGCGTTCGCACCAAAGGCAATCCGATACCGATGACACTCGAGGGATCACCCTCGATCCTCTCCACGAACCAGCCGCCGAGACTGTCGAGCGTGAATGCTCCGGCGACTTGGAGAGGTTCGCCCGTTGCCAGGTATGCCTCGAGATCGTCGGTGGACGGTTGCGCGAAATGAACGACTGTTGCGCTGTGATCCGAGGCCATGCGAACGATGCGGCCGTCGGCGACGCGCAGGACACAGTGCCCGGTCAAGAGGGTGGCGCTGCGTCCGGCCATTGCGGCCCATCGCTTTCGGGCGATATCGACGCTGCCCGGCTTGCCTTGAAGTTGCCCGTCGATCAGGAGCATCGAATCGCACCCGACTACCACTACGTCGGTGAGATTGTCGGCGGCAAGACCGGGAACGATCTCGGCGGCCTTGGCCTCCGCCAGCACCGTCACGACTTTTTCGGGAGCGGCGTCGGGGCCGAGGTTGTCGGCAATCTTGTCCTCGTCGACACCGGAGACACGTACAAGCGGCGAAACCCCGGCCGCCCGCAGAACTGCGAGGCGAGCCGGGGACGCTGAAGCCAGAACCAGTTGAGTCACGTCAGCAGAGTGATCGTCAGCTGCGACGGATCGCGGGGTTCAGGTACGCGTACGGCGAGAACGGCGCACGCGTGCGGTGGAACTGAGTCGGATCGCCCCAGGTCTCCGCGGGAACGTTCGACTCGGGAGCTTGACCACTGCCGGCAGCGGCAGCGAGCACGCTGACGAGTGCTGCGATCTCGACGTCGGTGGGTGAACCCTTGACGATCTTGATGACCGACGCGTCGGATGTCGACGTCTCGGTCAGCTCCGTGAGCGACGCGTCCGTCGCGGTTCCCTCGACTACCGCACCGTTGGTCGGTGCGGTCTCCGCCAGTGCGACATCTTCGCTGAGAATGTCCTCGGTGGTTGCGGTCATAGGGGAATGTTCCCATGCTTCTTGGGCGGAAGGGAAACGGCCTTGCGCTCGAGCAGTCGCAATGCGGAGACGATCTGTCCGCGGGTGTGCGACGGAGGAATCACAGCGTCGACGTATCCGCGCTCGGCGGCGACGTACGGGTTGACGAGGGTGTCCTCGTACTCGTTCTGCAGCTTGAGGCGCAGTGCATCGACGTCTTCGCCGTTCTTGGCGGCTTCGAGAAGCTGCTTGCGGTAGACGAATCCGACTGCTCCGGATGCACCCATGACGGCGATCTGAGCGGTCGGCCATGCCAGGTTCACGTCGGCGCCCATGTGCTTGGAGCCCATGACGTCGTACGCTCCGCCGTAAGCCTTGCGGGTGATGACCGTGATCTTTCCGACCGTTGCTTCGCCGTACGCGTAGAGGAGCTTCGCGCCGCGACGAATGATGCCGTTGTATTCCTGCTCGGTTCCGGGAAGGAAGCCGGGAACGTCGACGAGGGTGATGATCGGGACGTTGAAGGCGTCGCAGGTGCGCACGAAGCGTGCGGCCTTCTCCGAGGCGTCGATGTCGAGGCAGCCCGCGAACTGGGTGGGCTGGTTGGCGACGATGCCGACCGAGCGGCCGTCGACGCGACCGAAACCGACGATGATGTTCATCGCGCGCTCGGCCTGGACCTCGAGGAACTCGTCGTCGTCGAGGATGCGACGGATGACCTCGTGCATGTCGTACGGCTGGTTGGCCGAATCCGGGATGAGGGTGTCGAGTTCGATGTCCTCGGCGGTCAGACTGTCTTCGATCGAACCGACGATCGGGTCGGTGATCTCGCCGCGGGGAGCCGCTGCCTGGTTGTTGGACGGCAGGTAGCTGAGCAGGTCCTTGACGTAGTCGAGGGCATCCTGCTCGCCGGAAGCAACGTAGTGTGCGACGCCGGACTTGACCATGTGGGTGCGAGCACCGCCGAGGTCTTCCATCGTGACGTCTTCACCGGTGACCGTCTTGATGACGTCGGGGCCGGTGACGAACATCTGGGAGGTCTCGTCGACCATCACGACGAAGTCGGTCAGCGCGGGGGAGTAGACGTGGCCGCCGGCGGCGGGTCCCATGATCAGTGAGATCTGGGGGATGACGCCCGATGCCTGGACATTGCGATGGAAGATCTCGCCGTAGAGGCCGAGCGAGACGACGCCTTCCTGGATGCGCGCGCCTGCACCTTCGTTGATGCCGACGAGGGGGCGACCGGTGCGGATCGCGAGGTCCATGACCTTGACGATCTTCTCACCGTAGATTTCGCCGAGCGATCCGCCGAAAACGGTGGCGTCCTGTGAAAAGACACAGACGTCGCGGCCGTCGATGGTGCCGTAACCGGTGACGACGCCGTCGCCGACCGGGCGGTTGTCAGCGAGACCGAAGTTCACACTCCGGTGCCGTGCCAGTGCGTCGAGTTCGACGAAGGAGCCCTCGTCGAGGAGGGCGGTGATGCGCTCGCGGGCGGTCAGCTTGCCTTTGGCGTGCACCTTGTCGATGGCGGCTTCGCCGCTCGGTGCCTGCGCCTGGGCTTGGCGATTCCGCAGGTCCGCGAGCTTTCCCGCGGTCGTGTGGATATCGGGTGCGGCCGCCGCCTCCGGCGCGTTCGGCTCTTGGACAGTGGTCATGGACGTGAGCTTAACGAGAGTGCGTGGGGGGCTTCGAAGGCAGGTCCGATTGTTGCTGTCTTGCAGGCTCAAGCTACTGACCAGTACATTCTCGCTGTCGTCATAGGCTGGGACTATGTGGACCGACTTGAACCGACCGCCCCTCGACGGCAATGCCCTACGGCGCGCACTCGTGCGCAGTGACAACGATGACGCGCGCGTTTTCTGGAACCGCCTCGACGTGGTCGAGGAGACCGGCTCGACGAACGCGGATCTCCTTGCGCGAGCGGCAGATCCGGATGCAGACCGTCACGTTCTGATCGCCGAATATCAGGCGAGTGCCCGCGGCCGTCATTCGCGCACCTGGGTGAGTCCGCCGCAAGCGCAGATCTCGATGTCGGTTCTGCTGTCGATGCCCGGAATGAATCTCACGGACATGGGTTGGCTCCCGCTGCTGTCGGGAATCGCCGTCGTCGACGCGCTGCGCAACGTGGCCGAAGTGCCCGCAGAACTCAAGTGGCCGAACGACGTTCTCATCGGTGACAAGAAGGTTGCCGGAATTCTGGCCGAGGTGGCAAGGACTGCGCCCGATCCCGCGGTGGTGGTGGGCATCGGGTTGAACGTGAGCCTGGGTGTGGAGGAGCTGCCCGTCCCGACCGCTACATCACTCCTCGTCGAAGAAGCATCGACTGTCGACCGCGACACCCTCGTTCGAGCAATCGCCCGTGAGTTGGCGACGCAGTTCCGTGCTTGGGAATCATCGAAATGGGATACATCTGTGTTGGCTGCCGAATACCGGCAGCGCTGCGGGACGCTGGGCAAACGAGTCCGCGCGGTCTTGCCGGGCGACAAGGAGGTGTTCGGTATCGCGACCGACGTCGACACTTCCGGCCGCGTCGTCATCGAGATCGAGGGAACAGATGGGGAGACCTTTGCGGTCGCTGCGGGTGATATCACGCACCTTCGGGCCGCCCCGGTAGCCGAATCATGAGCCTTGCCTGATTTTCTGGCACCGAAGTGCTAATTTTTGGCCCTGGCCGGTTTTCGAACCAACCGTCCGTCCTTCATTTCACTTAACTGCGGGATCTACTGAGCTGCCTAGGGGCGTCATGACCACACCGATCGTTGTTCCGACCGAAGCCGAGACGGCCGAGAGCGCTCGCCGCGTACTCACCGGCGTGACGGTGCTGCTCGGTGTCCTCACATTGGGCCTGGGTATCGCGGTACTCGCATGGCCGGATGCCACCCTTTTCGTGGTCGCGGTGGTCATTGCAATTCAGTTGTTCGGATTCGGAATCGTCCAGATCATCCGTTCGTTCGCGGACGTGACGGCTTCAGGTGGAACTCGGACGCTTGTCGCGATCTCCGGCGCGTTGGCAGTGCTCCTCGGATTCCTGGTTCTCCGTAGCCCTTTGCAGACGGTGGTTCTGATCGCACTGGTGATCGGTGCCTGGTGGGTATTCCGCGGCGTTCTCGATCTGGTCGACGCAGCGTCCGGGCACACCGTCGATCGCGGTCTGTCGATCGTGCTCGGAGTCATCAGCATCGTCGCGGGCGCGATCGTCCTTCTGCAGCCCGAACTCTCGCTCGACGTCTTCCGCATCGTGGTCGGCGTATGGATGGTGCTGTACGGCATCATCATCGTCGTGACCCCGCTGGTGCTGCGAAAGATCGCGCAGCCCTGAGCGTGCCCTGAAGACGGGTGTGCCTGAAAGTCGGTGTGCCTGAAAGTCGGTGTGCCTGAAAGTCGGTGCGGGGTGGCAGACTTCCCGTCATGGGATATCCCGAAGACGCCCTCGCTCAGGACGAGGAACTGATACTGCATCGCCATCCTCATTGGAAGATGTTGGTGCTTCCGGCGCTGACGTTCGTGCTTGCGACGGCCGTCGCCGGGTTCTTGTTGGGCCTCGCACAGACGAGATTGGACGGCACGGCTCGCACCGTGTCGTCCATTGCCGTCGGAATCATCTGGCTCGGCGTCGTGGCCTGGCGATCGGTTGCGCCGTTCACGGTCTGGAAGTTCACGCATTTCATCGTCACCGATCGGCGGGTGCTCATCCGCCACGGAGTGCTCACACACACCGGTATCGACATTCCCATGGGGCGGATCAGCAATGTTCAGTTCCGCCACGGACTGATCGATCGAATGCTCAAGACCGGAACTCTGGTCATCGCATCGGCCAGTGACGATCCGCTCGAGTTCGACGACATTCCGGATGTCGAGCATGTTCACGCCCTCCTGTATCACCAGGTTTTCGATTCGACGCAGCAGCCGCCACAGCAGCCACTGCAGCGGCCGATCGTCGAAAACGACGACCCGAACGATCGAAATGGCTGGTAATCAACGTGCAAAGGCGTGTTGTCCGTAGTCTGTTCGTGTGACTGCCGTATTGCTAGCCGAAGACGACGAGGCCATTGCCGCACCTCTTTCCCGTGCATTGGGACGGGAAGGGTATTCGGTGACCGTCGAACCGACCGGACCCGCTGCGTTGCAGCAGGCGCTCGAAGGTGATTTCGATCTGTTGATTCTCGATCTCGGCCTTCCGGGCATGGACGGCCTCGAGGTCTGTCGACAGATCCGTGCGCATCGCACCTCGCTCGCCGTGCTGATGTTGACCGCCAGAACCGACGAAGTCGACTTCGTGGTCGGGTTGGACGCGGGCGCCGACGACTACGTCAGCAAGCCGTTTCGTCTCGCCGAGTTGATGGCACGTGTGCGAGCACTCCTGCGTCGCCACGGTGGCCGTGAGGACACGATCGTCGAGGTCGGTGGCATCAGACTCGAGCCCGCGGCACGACGCGTACTCGTCAACGGTTCCGAAATCGCCTTGGCCAACAAGGAATACGAGCTTCTGCGGGTCCTCCTCGAGCATGCCGGGGAAGTAGTCTCGCGCGATACGATCCTTCGTGAGGTGTGGGGCGACGTCGAGCTTCGTGGATCGAAGACGCTCGACATGCACATGTCGTGGCTGCGCCGCAAGATCGGTGACGAGGGCCCCGCCGTGGAACGCAGAATTGCCACCGTCCGCGGTGTCGGTTTCCGAATCAACACCGACTAGCAACTCGAGAACCAGGAACTGCCGGCATGCGGCGTCGCATATTGCAGTCGATTCTCGCTGTCGTGATCATGACGGCGTTGCTGCTGGGAGTTCCGCTGATCTACACGGCGTGGCTCTGGGTGGAGGACGTGACGCGCAGTGACCTCCGGGTGCGACTCGACCGGATGGCCGCCGAGGTCATCGCACAGGAGGGCACCAACGGACTCGTCGAAGGCGCGTTGAACACCGATTCGCTCAAGGTCCTCACCCCGAACGACGGGCGCCTCGTCGTCGTGTATCCGACCGTCGTCGACGGCGCCGCACGAGTCGACGTCGGTGAGGCGACAGTCAAGAACGCACTCGTCGAATCGCTCGCGATGGGAACCTCAGGCTCGTTGCGCCTCGAGGTGCCGTCGGAGAATCTGCGCACCCAGCAGAAGCAAGCGGTGATGGCCGTCGGCGTGCTCGTGCTTCTGTCCATCACGGCAGGCACCGTCGTCGCCGTGGTCACTGCGCGTCGGCTGGCCGATCCGCTGCAGGATGTGGCCGACCGGGCGGCGCGCCTCGCCGAAGGTGACTTCCGGCCGGATCCTCGTCGGCACGACATCCCCGAACTCGACCGCGTGTCCGACGTGCTCGACGCGGCAACGGTGGAGATTTCGGTGCGGCTGCAACGAGAGCGCGCGCTGGTCGCGGACGTCTCGCATCAACTGCGCAGTCGACTGACTGCGGTGCGTCTGCGCCTGGACGAGTTGTCCGTTCACGAAGATCCTGACGTCGTGAACGAGGCCGAGGAAGCCATGGCGCAAGTAGACAGGCTCACCGACGGAATCGACGACCTGATTCGCTCGTCGCGCACCAGCGGGTCGTCGGCGAGTCTGGTGTCGGTGGTCGGCGAGCTGGAACAGGTGACCCGCGACTGGCAGGCTCAGTTCGACGGGGAGGGGCGCAGGCTCCGCTTACGCGGCGACCGCACAGTGATGGCTGCGACCACAGGTTCGCGTCTGCGTGAAGCTGTTTCCGTTCTGGTCGACAATTCGTTCGAACACGGTGAAGGCACGTGCACGGTGTCTGTCCGATTGATCGACGGTACCGGTCGCAGTTCGTCTCGTCGTGACTCGATGGTGTGCGTCGAGGTCACCGACGAAGGCTCCGGCGTGGAGAACGATCTTGCACCGCACATCTTCGACAGAGGATTTTCGGGGGCCGGGTCCACCGGCGTCGGGTTGGCGCTCGCACGTGCACTGATCGAAGCCGACGGGGGCCGACTGGAACTGCAGAGGCGTAAGCCTGCCTTGTTCGCCGTCTTCTTGCCGGTGGCCAACACTGCTCCGCCCGCGGACGTCGTTCCGCACCGCGAACCGCGCTGACCGAAAGGCTCGCGCAAGCGGAAAACTCAGGAGTGCCCGAGTTCCTCTTCGGCGTCAGGAATGACCGGGTCAGGCGCTGTGGTTTCGGTTAACGCCGTGGTTTCGGACAATCCCGTGGTGTCGGATAGTTCGAGCGGTTCCGGATTCTCGTCGGGAAACACGAACTTGCGGAAGGCCCAGAATCGGAACGCCATCTGCAGCAGGTTGCCGATGACGTACGCACTGATGAAGTCGGCGATGTTCTCCGCCGCCAAGCTGACTTCGGGTACGCGCAGGTTGAAGACGTAACTGGAGATGTACAGCGGGATGAAGCTGATGACGACGCCGATGGCGCTGATGATGAAGAACAGGGCAGCCTCGTGCGCTGGTTCACGGCCACCACGGTTCTTGAACGACCACTCGCGGTTGAGAATGTACGACGCGATCACCGCGACGACGCCGGCGATGATCTTGGCCGTGATCGGCTTGGATTCGAGGATCGACAGCTTGAGTGTGTAGAAGATGCCGGAGTCGATCAGGAAGGTCGTTCCGCCGACGATCGCGAATTTGATCAGCTCGCTGTGACGCAGAGCGATGTCACGAAACGGTTGGGGTATGCGGGCAATGACCCCGTCGACAAATGGCACAACAGATGAGTTTACGAAACGAAACCGCGTTACCACCAATTTGCCGCGGATTCATCAGCAGAATCACAGATTGGGAACGCTGAATGAACGGGCGAACGCGGCACATGACAACATAGAGAGCCGTGACCGGCAACAACGATCCCGCGCAGATCCCCGCCCGCCCGACCACCCCTCGACCGGCAAAAGCATCCATGCCCGTCGTCACCATGATCGGTGGCGGACAGTTGGCCAGGATGACTCACCAGGCGGCGGTGGCCCTGGGCCAGACGCTCCGAGTGCTCTCCGGGACTGCGGACGAGCCGGCAGCTCAGGTCAGCCCCGACGTCGTGCTCGGCAGCCACACCGACCTCGACGCTCTTCGCCGCGCAGCGGTCGGTTCCAACGCGTTGACGTTCGACCACGAGCACGTGCCGACCGAACATCTCGAGGTTCTTGTTGCCGAAGGCGTGAACGTTCAGCCTCCGCCGCACGCTCTGATCTTCGCTCAGGACAAACTGCTGATGCGTCGCAAACTTGCCGAACTGGGCGCACCCGTACCCGCGTACGCCGAAGTGACGTGGGCAGAAGACGTCGTGCGTTTCGGTGCCGAACACGGTTGGCCGCTTGTCATCAAGGCAACACGCGGAGGCTACGACGGCCGGGGCGTCTGGATCACCGACGATCAGGACGAAGCAGAAGCCATTGTCACCGAGCAGCTGGACAAGGGTGTTCCACTGATCGTCGAGGAAATGGTCTCGATGCGTCGGGAACTGTCCGCCATGGTTGCGCGGTCACCGTTCGGGCAGGGTGCTACGTGGCCGGTCGTCGAGACCGTTCAGCGCAACGGCCAGTGCGCCGTCGTGATCGCACCTGCCCCCGAGCTGTCGAGTGCCGTTGCCGAGGAAGCCGAGCAATTGGCGTTGCGCATCGCGTCCGAACTCGGCGTCGTCGGCTCGATGGCCGTCGAACTCTTCGAGACGACGGACGGCACTCTCGTGGTCAACGAGTTGGCGATGCGCCCGCACAATTCCGGTCACTGGACGATGGACGGCGCCCGCACCTCTCAGTTCGAACAGCATCTGCGCGCGGTTCTCGACTACCCGCTCGGAGACACTTCGCCGATCGCTCCGGTCACCGTGATGGCGAACGTTCTGGGTGCACCGGAAGCGCCCGAGATGACGATGGACGAGCGTGTGCATCACCTGTTCGCTCGGATGCCCGACGCGAAGATCCACCTGTACGGCAAGGGTGAGCGCAAGGACCGCAAGATCGGGCACGTCAACATCGTGGGCGGCGCCGGATCCATCGACGATCCGAATTACGTTGCCGCAGTTCGGGAACGCGCCGAGCGGGCAGCACATTGGCTTTCGTACGCAGTTTGGACCGACGGATGGGATGTACACGGTGAGTGAGAGCGCGCAGGTCGGCCTGATCATGGGCAGCGATTCGGATTGGCCGACCATGGAAGCGGCAGCCGAAGCGCTGGCCGAATTCGGTATCCGCTTCGAGGTCGGAGTCGTCTCGGCGCACCGTACGCCTCAGCGGATGCTCGACTACGCCAAGGACGCCGCCGGCCGCGGAATCAAGGTCATCATCGCCGGTGCCGGTGGCGCCGCACACC
The DNA here is from genome assembly GCF_003852455.1 of Rhodococcus sp. KBW08. NCBI lineage: Bacteria > Bacillati > Actinomycetota > Actinomycetes > Mycobacteriales > Nocardiaceae > Rhodococcus > Rhodococcus sp. KBW08. Next base: position 484,385 of record NZ_QAJJ01000002.1, on the reverse strand, counting down.
TTCCGGGCATGGTTGCCTCGGCAACGCCGCTGCCCGTCATCGGAGTTCCGGTGCCGCTCAAGTACCTCGACGGTATGGATTCGCTGCTCTCGATCGTCCAGATGCCGGCCGGTGTCCCGGTGGCAACAGTGTCGATCGGCGGGGCTCGCAACGCCGGTCTGCTGGCCGCTCGGATTCTCGGCGCTTCCGATCCCGCACTGCAGCAGCGGATGGTGGCATTCCAGGAGAGTCTCGAGTCGATGGTGCTCGACAAGGACAAGGCGCTTCGCGAGAAACTGCTGGGCTGATCTTCTCGTGTGTGCACGACGCGGGCTGCCGCTGATCCGAGCGAGTCGGGGCAGCGCGCAGTCCGCATTCGTCACTCGCGTCACCCTGTTCTACGCCGGGCTTCTCGGCGCGGACATCAGCTTCGACGACGAGTCCGGGATCTTTGTCGCTTCCGGGCTACGCGGCGGGTTCGCCAGAGGCGGAACAACTCTCGGTGGTGTGTATCTCACGCGGAGAAACACGACTCGATCCGTCCTTCGTCACGAGGCTGTCCACGCAGACCAATGGGCCAGGTACGGAATCGTATTCGGGCTGCTCTATCTGCGTGAGGAGCTGCGTCATCGCGGGCCGCGGAACCGATTCGAAATCGAGGCCGGACTCGAAGACGGCGGCTACCGCACCTGAGCAAAGCTACTGTTGGCGGCATGGCTCGTTTTCCGACTAGTGAACGCTTCGTCCGCTGGAGCGCGGATCATGCTCGCGGTGTGGACATCTGCATCGCGACGGTTGCCGCACTGTTCAGTGTCGTCGTTGCGGTCGAGGCGAGTCCGCTGGCGGTGTTCATCTCGCTGGGCATGACGGTTCCGCTGGTGTGGCGGCGCTCGCGCCCGGAACTCTCCGGCATGGTGATCGCCGGGTTCTCGGTACTGCACGTGATCTTCATCGGCAATACGCTGCTGGCGTCCGCCGTCGTTGTTCCCATCTCCCTGTACGCGCTGGCCGCCTACGGAGCACGGTGGAGTTCACTCACCGGTCTGCTGCTCGCGTTGCTCGGCTCGATTGCCGGGACTGTTCGATACTTCGGCTACGACGGAATCCCGGTGTCTTCGCAGGTCATGCAGTCCGTGGCCGTCATGATCTTCATGCTCGCGGTCTGGGCGTTCGGTGATCTGCGTCGAGTCCGCACCAAACAACTGGAAGGCCTGACCGAGCGCGCACGGTTGCTCGAACTCGAGCGTGCGCAGGAAGCGGAAATCGCGACGATCAGCGAGCGCTCGCGGATAGCGCGCGAGATGCACGACATCGTCGCGCATTCGTTGACCGTTGTCATCGCCCAAGCCGACGGCGGACGCTACAGTGCGGCGAAGGACCCGCAGGCTGCCGTTCAGGCGCTCGAAACCATTGCCTCCACGGGCCGCCAGGCGCTGACCGACATGCGCTCGCTTCTGTCGGTTCTGCGCGAGGACACGCCCCGTGACTTCTCGGTGATCCCGGGTGCGGGCGACATCGACAGTCTGTTCCACGAGTTGCGCAGCAGTGGGCTCGACATCGCCGTCAGCGTGACCGGCGAACCACGCGAACTCTCTGCGGGTGCGGGGTTGACGGCGTATCGCATCGTCCAGGAATCACTGACGAACGTTCTCAAACATGCCGGACCAGGAGCACAGGCGAGCGTCGAGATGACGTGGGCTGAAACCGAACTCGTTCTCGGCATTACCGACGACGGACGAGGTGGCAGCGCAGCGTTGGTCGAATCGTCACCAGGCGGGCAGGGGCTGATCGGAATGGCCGAGCGCGCCAAACTGCACGGAGGCAAAGTTACCGCCGGACCGAAATCTGGCGGCGGATACAGTGTCCGGGCTGTCCTGCCCTACGAACGAACGTCTGGGTAGGTCTTGAAACGTCTGCAGGTCTTAAGGTGAGTGGCATGGACGAACACGTGGCTCCGATTGCAGTGGCACTGATCGACGATCAGCAGCTGGTCCGCGCAGGTTTTCGAATGGTCATCGACTCGCAGCCGGATCTGTCCGTGGTGGTCGAGGCTTCGGACGGTCAGCAGGCACTGACCGAATTGGCCGCCCGTCATGTCGACGTCGTCCTGATGGATGTCCAGATGCCGAAGATGGACGGCATCGAGGCGACCCGTCGGCTCCTGGCCGATCCCGATGCACCGAAGGTCGTGGTGCTCACCACCTTCGACAACGACGAGTACGTGATGTCGGCAATCAGGGCGGGCGCCAGCGGATTCCTGCTCAAGGACGTGCCACCGGAGCAGTTGCTCGACGCCATTCGCACCGTGCACCGCGGGGACGCGGTGATCGAGGCCCGGGCCACCCGGCGACTTCTTCAGCACGTCGGGCCGCTCCTGGAAGGTTCGGCGCCCGAAGCGCAGTTGCCCGAAGAGTTGACCCCCCGCGAGGTCGAGGTGCTCGAGGCCATGGCGTACGGGCTGTCGAATTCGGAGATCGCCGCCAAATTCCACGTCTCCGAAACGACTGTGAAAACCCATGTCGGACGGGTTCTTTCGAAGACGCATTCACGTGATCGTGTGCAGGCAGTCGTCTTCGCTTTCCAGATCGGCTTGGTCAAGCGCGCCGACCTCCTCGGTACCGAGGGCTGACGAGCAGTCGTGTCCAGTCCTACCCCGGGATGACACCGGGGTTTCGAAGATCGCCCCGCGCTCCGACGCGGAGACCACTTGCGCTGCAATAACGTCGATTCCGTCATAGCGAGAAGCTTTACGGAGGGCAAAAGAATGCATGCGCACACCACGACGGAACCAGCCGAAGTGCCGGCGATCACCGCGCGCGGTGTCACCAAGGTGTACGGCACCGGTGAGACCACGGTTCACGCGCTCGGCGGCGTCGACGTGGACTTCGGCCGTGAGCGGTTCACCGCGATCATGGGCCCGTCCGGCTCCGGAAAGTCGACGCTCATGCACTGCCTGGCCGGACTCGACACGGTCTCGGGCGGGCAGGTTTTCCTGGGCGACACCGAGGTCACGAAACTCGGCGACACGGAACTCACCGAACTGCGACGCGAGCGAATCGGGTTCGTCTTTCAAGCGTTCAACCTGCTTCCGGTGCTCACTGCTCGGGAGAACATGCTGCTGCCGATGAAGTTGGCAGGCAGTGAACCGTCGCCCGAGTGGATGGACGAGGTGATCGGCAAGCTAGGGCTGTCCCAGCGCCTCGATCACCTTCCGCACGAGTTGTCCGGTGGTCAACAGCAGCGTGTTGCTGTCGCCCGCGCACTCCTGCCGCAGCCCGACGTGATCTTTGCCGACGAACCCACCGGAAACCTGGATTCCCGTTCCGGGACAGAGGTTCTGGGACTCTTGCGCACCAGCGTCCGGGAGACCGGTCAGACGGTCGTCATGGTGACACACGATCCGGTGGCGGCCTCGTATGCGGACCGAGTCGTGTTGATCGCGGACGGGCGTATCGCCGGAGAGATCGACCATCCCACCGTCGACTCGGTGATCGGTGCCATGCGCGCCCTCGGGGCCGACGACTTGGCCGATGTTCCTGCAGCTTCAGGCGCACTGCGATGAAGGGTCTGGCCTTTGCCCAGGCGCGGGCGCATGCCGGGCGCTATGTGGCGTCGATACTCGCTGTGGTGATCGCAGTCGGGTACATCGTCGCGACTTTGACATTGAGCTCGACGGTTGATGCGAGTGTGAGTAAATCACTTGCGACGCAATATGAAGCCACCGATGTTGTCGCCTCCGGTCCAGGAGTGACAGAAGCAGTGCTGAGCGCAGTGCCGGGCGTCTCAGCGGTCGCCGACGACGTGTCGACGTATGTTCGTGTCGATTCCGAGGCAAAGGGCGCGTCCTACGGGGATGCGCTCTCGATAGCCGACAATCCCGAATTGCGTTGGGAGAAGGTGTCGGAGGGGTCGCTTCCCACCGGCCTCGGGCAGGTGTTGGTGAGTGCGGACTCCGGGATACCGATGGGTGCCCGAATCACTGTCACGGCGCGGTATTCGACGGAAGGTGCCGCGGCACCCACCGCACAGGTGGTCGGCCTGGTCGATCTCTCCGGTTCGGCGCAACGTCTGGGCGGGATCAAGATATTCACCACTGCCGAGCAGGTGAGCGCGTGGGCCGGCGACAGTGCCGAACGTGAGTTCCGTGTTGCCGGTGACGGTTCACGCTCGCAGCAGCAACTCGTGGATTCGATCTCGAGCGCGTTGCCCTCGGACTCCACGGTGCTGACCGGAGAAGAAGCCACCGACAACGCCGCAGCGGAATACATGGGCGGCACCAAGATCCTCAGTACGGTCTTGCTCGCCTTCGGCGCCATCGCCGTAGTCGTTGCTGCGCTGGTGATCGCCAATACGTTTGCCGTATTGCTCGCCGCGCGCACTCAGGAACTCGCGTTGCTGCGATGCGTCGGCGCCACGGCCAAGCAGGTTCGCCGGAGCATTCGCAGTGAAGCCGCGGCGGTCGGCGTGATCGCCTCGGTGATCGGCGTCGGACTCGGTGTCGGACTCGCCTGGGCGATCGGTCGCGTAGCAACGGCCGCGGATGTGCCGGTTCCACTTTCGTCACTGAGCGTCACCCCGGTGACCGTCGTGGTCGGCCTTGCTGTCGGCATCGTGATGACGATGCTCGCTGCATCTGCGCCCGGACGGGCGGCAACGAAGTTGTCCCCGTTGGCGGCAATGCAGCCGATGGAATCCAAGCCCGAGAGCGTTCAGGTGTCGGTGGTGCGCCGGGTTCTCGGCGTCGTGATCCTGCTCGCGGGCATCGCGATGACGGTCCTGGGAGTGACGAATCAGCAGGTGCCGGCCGCAACCGCCGGTGGGCTGTTCTCGTTCCTGGGAATCGCAGCCCTGTCCGGTCGAATCGTGCCTGCACTGATCAATGCCGCCGGCGGCGTATTGGCCAGACTGATCGGTCCGGTGGGAAGCCTGGCAGCAGGCAACGCCGGGAGAAACCCACGCCGGACCTCGGCGACAGCCACGGCTCTGTTGATCGGAGTCGCATTGACGAGCACGCTCGTCGTGGGAATCGCGACGGTCAAGGAAGCTGCACCTGCAGCAATGGACAGCCAATTTCCGGTCGACGTGATGGTGAGCAGCTCCGGCTCCGCGCCCCTGCCCGCCGGTTTGGGGACTGACATTGCGGCCGTCAACGGAGTCGGCGCGGTGAGCGGTCTGGACAAGGCCGAACTGACGATCGACGGGCGGGGCTCGCTGGCCGGATTCGGCGTCGACGCTGCTCGGGTGAAAGATGTTCTGCGTACCGAGATCTCGGTACCCACTGCCGGTCAGCTCGTGCTCTCGCCCGCTGATCTGTCCGAGTACAAACTCTCGGCGGGCGATACGGCCACGGTGAGAGGGGATCGCGGCGCCGTCAACGTCAGCGTGATCGAAGGCGTGAAAGGTCAACCAGCGCTGCTGGATCGAGGAGATCTGGGTGCAGCGGCCACTGCACCGACCACCGATTCGTACTGGGTCAGGTTGAATACGGATACTGACGAACAGGCGCTCGCCGCCACCGACCGCATCACCGACCTCGCACGCCAGGAAGCCCCGGGCAGCGATGTTCAGGGAATGACCGAGATGCGTTCAGCCCTCGATTCGATCCTCGACACCATGCTCATGGTGGTTGCCGGATTGCTGTCGGTAGCGGTGCTGATCGCCTTGATCGGCGTCGGAAACACGATGGCGCTGTCTGTACTCGAACGGCGCCGCGAATCCGGACTGCTCCGCGCACTCGGATTGACCAAGAAGGGAATTCGAGCCATGTTGATCTGGGAAGCACTGCTGGTGGCAGGAGTTGCATCGGTGATCGGAGTGTTGTTCGGGATGGTGTTCGGCGTAGCGGGTACCGCATCGGTGTTCGGGATCGAGGACGTTGCCCTCAGCGCAGTGCCGTGGGTGCAGTTGGTGGCCATCGTGTTGATCGGCGGAATCTGCGGTGTGATCGCGTCACTGCTCCCCGCTCGGCGGGCGGGACTGGTGTCACCGGTGACAGCACTCGCGAGCTAGCGCTCAGAACTGCTTTGTGACCTTCTCGGTGCCCACTCGGCGCGCGGTAGCTTCCGTGTCCGGGTGGGCCACCTGCACGAGTGAGGCGCCTGCGGCGAGGACCGCCAGAAGCCCGTCGATCAAGTCGTCTGCCGTGTCCCACGTCCGGCTGGAGAGGACACGATCCGTCGACGCCAATTCGATGTTCTTCGCCGATACACGAGCCGCGTCGATCGTGTCCACTACGGACCGGCCTTCCAACGCCGAACCGGCTCCGGCGCTGCGGAACTGATCGCCGTGGACGCGAATGGACGTTGCGTAATCGGCGACGCCGAGCGGAAGATCGCTCAATCCCTTGCCGAACGCGTCGAGTGAGAGTGCGGCTACTTCGGGTACGTCCGCAACGTCGTCCAGGCGGTCGGCGGTGACAAAAGCCAGTTCGGCGTCGGCGTCGGGGGAGAGGACTACCTCACCGCCTGCCCACCACACACCCAGCAAGACGGCGACGCTCTGCCAGTGTGCGGGCAGCAGCACGGCGACCTTGCCGCCGGGCTCGAGGGCGAACTCGTCCCGAACCATGTTGGCGGTCTTGGCCGCCCAGTTGGCCAGCGTGCTCGCAGACAATTCGATGCGCTCGCCGGTGGCATCGTCGTAGTACGTCACGCGAGGGCCGGCCGGGTCGGCAGTCAAGATCGGTCCGAGGAGGGCGTCGGTCAGGTTGTCTACAGGCGAAGGCACGTCATCAGCTTACGCAGCCGTTCAGTTAACACAGCGGGGACCGTTGGAGGCTGCATCGATCGGGGGACCGGGCGGTGCGGGGGTGGGGCTGGTCTCGGTGGTGCTCGCCGATTCAGTCGTGGTCGCTGCGCCTTCGGACGGAGATACCGCGTCCGCGGACTGCGGCCCGGAGTAGTCCTCGGCAATGACGACTCGAACCTTGCCCGAGGACATTGACGTATCCGCCTTGACCGTCAGGCCCCCGAGTGCCTCGGCCACCGCGAGTGCAGCGTCGTCGTCCGCGGACTTTGCGAACACCGTCGATTCGGAGACATCGGCGCCGGTGTTGTTGCCGACCTGACCCTGTTTGTACCCGAGGGCACTCAACGCCTCGGAAACTCCGCTGGCCAACCCTGCGATGTCACTGGCGTTCGCGACGTCGACGGTGATCGAGGACGCATTCACGGTGGTCGGTGCCTCCGAGGTCTCCTCCGAGTCCTCGCTGTCGGCGCCGACCAGTCCGGCGATGTATTTCTTGACGGCCTTGGGATCGACCTTGACGATGGACTCGCCGTAATCGGTCATGCCGTTGATGTCGAGAACGGGAATGGTCTCGAATTGCACCTTTCCGCCGGCCAGATTCTGCAACTGCTTGGCGAATTCGATGATGTCCCAGTCGTCGTCGATGACGACGGAACGCTGAACGGCCGAGGTCAACTGACTGAGTTTTCCGGGATCGCTCAGCGTTTTCGCGCTGAGTACCTTGCTGACGAGAGAAGCCATGAACACCTGCTGGCGCACGATCCGGTCCAGGTCGCCGCGAGGAAGGTCGTGTCGTTGTCGCACGAAGCTCAGCGCGTCGGCGCCGTCGAGTGTCTGTTTCCCGGCTGCGAAGTTGGCTCCGGACATCGGTTCGTCGACCGGCGCATTGAGACAGACGTCGACTCCACCCACGGCGTTGGTCAGCAGGACGAATCCGAGTAGACCGACTTCGGCGTAGTGATCGACGGTGATGCCGGTCAGATTCGCCACGGCTCCGATGAGCGCGGTTCGGCCGGCTTCCGTCGACTTCTTGTCTGCTTCGGTGTCGGACGACCCGTTGTTGACCAACTTCAGTCGCTCGGTTTCCTTGGTGGCACCGAACGCGGCGTTGATCTTCGACATACCGATACCGGGGACGTTGACGTATGCATCGCGGGGAATCGAGATCGCGGTTGCGGAACTTCCGTCGTTGGGGACGCGGATCAAGATGATGGTGTCGGTGTTGGAGGCGACTTCCTCGCCGGCGCGCAACGAGTCGAGCTCGCTTTGCGAGAGCGGGTTGCCGTGTGCGTCGGTGCGACTGTCGGTACCCACCATCAAGATGTCGATGGCTCCGTCCTTGCCCCCACCGAGGCCGAGGCCGCTGGCAGTGGCCAGGCTGTTTCTCAACGAGTCCACACCCCGCCACGCGAACCCGGTGACCAGCAGTACGAGCACGGAGAGCACCGCGACCGCTATGCGAGCCGGGCTCGTCTTGGTCCGAATCGGCGCAGGTCGTGGACGCGCGCGGCGCTGCGGTTGCTGGTGGGACACTCCTTCAGGTTACTGGTCCGATGCTCGGCCGCGGGTACCTCGGCGCGGCGTGCCAGACTCAACCATGTGACGAATATCCTGCTCACCGGCGCCCGAGGGCAGCTCGGAACACGTATCGATGCTCTCGCAACGTCGGCGGGTCACACTGTGACGGCCGTCGGTTCCCGCGAGCTCGACATCACCGACAGCCGCGCGGTCGACGAGTTCGTCTCGCCTGATTCGGTGGTGATCAACTGCGCTGCGTACACGGCAGTCGATGCTGCCGAGACAGACCAGGAGGCAGCGAGGGCGGTCAACGAGATCGGACCGCTGAATCTCGCGCGAGCGTGTGCGCGTGCCGGTTCGCGGTTGATCCACGTCTCGACGGACTACGTATTTCCTGGCGACGCGAGCACGCCCTACGACGTCGATGCCCCGACCGGTCCCGCGACGGTCTACGGCCGAACCAAACTGGACGGCGAGATCGCTGTTCGAGATTCGGGGGCCGACGTGGCCGTCGTGCGTACCGCGTGGGTGTATTCGGGTGTCGGTACCGATTTTGTGGCCACGATGCGAAGGCTCGAAGCAGAACGAGAATTCGTGAACGTCGTGGACGACCAGATCGGGTCACCCACGTACAGCGCCGATCTGGCCGGCGGCATCGTCGAACTCGCGCTGCGGGACTTCACGGGTGCGTCGACATTCCACGTGACCAACAGCGGGCAAGCCAGTTGGTACGAGTTGGCGCGAGCTGTGTTCGAGGAGATCGGCGCGGACCCGGCACGGGTGCGCCCGTGCAGTAGCGCGGAGTTCGTACGCCCCGCCCCGCGCCCGGCATATTCGGTCTTGTCCGAGCGCGCATGGGTTACCGCGGGAATGACGCCGTTGCGTCCGTGGCGAGAGGCTCTGCACGCCGCTCTGGCGTGAGCATTGTTCGGGGCAGTGGCCGCGGACGGCTAGGCTGACCGGCGTGAGTCCCAAGCTGGCCGTGGTAACGGTGACCTACTCGCCAGGCGAGCATCTCGAGAATTTCTTGAGCACGCTCGCTGTGGCGACGACAGAAAAACCCCAGGTCATCATGGCCGACAATGGGTCGACCGATGGTGCCCCCGAGGCCGCTGATGCCAAGTACGAGCATGTCCGTCTGCTTCGTACCGGTGGAAACATCGGGTACGGGGGAGCGATAAATCGGGCTGTCGCGGAGATCGATTCGTCGATCGAATTCGTCGTGATTTCCAACCCGGACGTCCAATGGGCACCCGGTTCACTCGACGAATTGGTGGCCGCGGCAAATCGGTGGCCAAGGGCCGGTGCACTGGGGCCGAAGGTCCTCGAACCGGACGGCAGTGTCTATCCGTCGGCGCGAACGGTGCCCGACATCACCTCGGGCGTCGGGCACGCGTTGCTCGGTACGGTATGGCCGAAGAACCCGTGGACTGCTCGTTACCGTCAGGAGAACGAGGCCGTCACCGAGCGTGCCGTGGGCTGGCTTTCCGGGTCGTGCCTGTTGGTACGACGCGACGCCTTCGACACCATCTCCGGTTTCGACTCTCGTTACTTCATGTACATGGAGGACGTCGACTTCGGTGACCGCCTCGGAAAAGCCGGGTGGCTCAACGTATTCGTCCCCTCGGCTGTCGTCACGCATGCCAAAGGCCATGCGGCAGGACGTCATCCGGAACTGATGTTGCCCGCCCATCATCGCAGTGCGTACCAGTTCCAGGCTGATCGCCATCCGCACTGGTGGCAGGCTCCGTTGCGACTTGCCCTGCGCGGTGGCCTCGCTGTGCGATCCAAGATCGCCGTAGCTTCAGCAGTCCGCGAGCGCGCTCGCACCGACAACTCGACCGACAACCCAACAGTTTCGAACCACGGGGGAAAATGATGTCCGATCAGAATCCGACCGACGCCGTAATCCTGGTAGGCGGCAAGGGCACTCGGCTGCGTCCGCTGACGTTGTCGGCACCCAAGCCGATGCTTCCGACCGCCGGCCTGCCGTTCCTGACACATCTGCTCGCCCGGATCGAGGCAGCCGGTATCAAGCACGTTGTGCTCGGAACGTCTTTCAAGGCAGAGGTATTCGAGGACTACTTCGGCGACGGCTCCAAGATGGGGCTCGAGATCGACTACGTCTTCGAGACCGAACCACTGGGCACCGGTGGCGGAATCCGCAACGTGCTCCCGAAGTTGCGTGGCGACAACGTCATGGTGTTCAACGGTGACGTGCTCGGCGGCACCGATCTCAACGGCATTCTCGAGACCCACGAGAAGACGGATGCCGACGTGACCCTGCACCTGGTTCGCGTGGGTGACCCGCGTGCATTCGGTTGTGTTCCGACCGACGAAGACGGACGGGTCTCGGCCTTCCTGGAGAAGACGCAGGATCCGCCGACGGATCAGATCAACGCCGGTTGCTACGTGTTCAAGCGCGAGATCATCGAGCAGATCCCCGAAGGACGCCCGGTCTCGGTGGAGCGTGAGGTGTTCCCGAACCTCCTCGCCGAGGGTAAGCGCGTGTTCGGCCACGTCGACTCCTCGTACTGGCGGGACATGGGCACCCCCGAGGACTTCGTTCGTGGTTCCGCCGACCTGGTGCGGGGCATCGCTCCTTCGCCCGCTCTCGAAGGTCCGCGCGGTGAGTCCCTCGTTCACCCCGGAGCCGGAATCGCGCCGGGTGCCGTCCTGATCGGCGGCACGGTCGTCGGTCGAGGAGCCGAAGTCGGCGCAGGTGCGCGCCTCGACGGTGCAATTCTCTTCGACGGCGCGGTTGTGGAAGCCGGCGCGGTGGTCGAACGATCGATCCTCGGATTCGGCGTCCGTATCGGACCCCGAGCACTGGTTCGCGACGCCGTCATCGGTGACGGCGCGGACATCGGTGCGCGATGTGAATTGTTGCGCGGCGCACGCGTGTGGCCGGGCGTGACGTTGCCGGACGGTGGCGTGCGCTTCAGCACAGATGTGTGATCGTTAGCTGACCTACTGGAATACTGGTGGGTATGACTTCTCTTCCGAGCCGCTACGTTGCCCTCGGTGACTCGTTCACCGAGGGCGTCGGCGACGCCGACGAACGATTCCCCAACGGTCTGCGCGGGTGGGCAGACCGAGTGGCCGAGCAGCTGGCGGTGAACAATCCCGAGTTCCGCTACGCCAACCTGGCGATTCGTGGTCGCCTACTCGGACCGATCATCGACGAGCAGTTGGAACCCGCCCTGGCGCTGAAGCCCGATCTGGTGACCATCTACGCCGGCGGAAACGACATGATGCGTCCCAAGCTCGACATCGATGCAGTCGTCGCCCGCTACGATTCGGCAATCGGCCGGCTCACTGCATCCGGCGCCCGGGTTCTGATGTTCACCGCGTACGACACCGGATGGTCCGCCTTCTTCGGCAAGCTCCGCGGACGTCTGGCGATCTACAACGAGCTCGTTCGTGAGGTTGCGGACCGCCATGGTGCGACCCTCGTCGACTTCTGGCGATTCTCCGAATATCAGGACCTTCGGATGTGGGACTGGGATCGACTGCACATGTCGCCCGCCGGGCACGAGAACATGGCGACGCGTGTGCTCGACGTGCTCGGTGTCGAACACGGATTGATCCCGCCCGATCTGGGACCGGCGCCGGTTCTCACGAAAGCCGAAACTCGTCGCGAGGATCGTCAATGGGCACGAGAGTTCTTGGTGCCGTGGGTAGCTCGGCGAGTGAAGGGAACGTCCTCGGGGGACGGCGTAAGCGCCAAGCAACCCGAACTGTCCCCGATTCAGTCCTGATTCTTGCGTTGATGTGCGAGCGCGACCAGGTGGTCGATGGTCTCGCGTTCGGCAGTCGGCGGGAGCGCGTCCACCGGCCACCATCGGAGGTCGGTGGACTCTGCGCTCCGGACGATATGCGAATTATCCGGTGCCACAACGAGAAACCGTAGATCGAGATGTCTGGTCGGGACTCCGAGTGAGCACGTGATCGGATGTGTGTGGGCGGAGAGTAAGTCCGCATCTATCCGAACGTCGTGAATTCCGGACTCCTCACGAGCCTCCCGTAATGCTGCATCGACCACCGTCTCGTCGTCGGGTTCGCAGTGGCCGCCGAGCTGAATCCACCTGCCCACCTTGGGATGCAGCGTCAGCAGGACGTGGCAGCCACTCTCGTCGAGAACCAGAGACGACGCTGTGATGTGTCCCGGTGCGTGGCGACGAAGGCAGCCGTCCGGAGCCGAATCGAGGAACGCGAGCATCGTGTGCCGCAGTGACTCGTCCGCTTCGGAGGGCGTCACCCAGCCCTCCAGGACGCCCTTGGCCGAGGCGTGCAGCGATTCGGCTGACATGACCTACATCTCCACCAACGCGTCCCCGGGGGCGGAGACGGTGCGCGGAGTCAGTGGTTCGAGTGGGTGCCCGATTGCGACCGCGCCGAGTGGCTGCCAATCGGCCGGGAGATCGAGGTGTCGACGCACCAGGTCGGCGGCGAAGATCGTCGAGCCGATCCAGCAGCTTCCCACACCGCGTGTGGCCAGCGAGACCAGCAGTCCCTGCACGGCCGCTCCGGCGGCGACCGTGAACATCGTGGACTCCGCGGCGGTACGTCGGGGGTCCGGGTAACTGTGTGCGCCGTCGGGTACACAGAAGGGAATGACGACCTCGGGGGCGTCGAACAGGATGTTTCCGCGTGCAATCCGCGCGTCGACGGATTCGTCGCTGCGACCGTCGGCGCGAAGATCGGCGGCCCACTGCTCACGCATCTTCTCGAGGAGAGCCGTGCGGACGGACTCGGTGCGCAGCCACACGAATCGCACCGGCCTCGTGTGGTGCGGTGCGGGCGCGGTGAGTGCCTCGGCGATCGAGTTGCGAATGATCTCCGCGTCGACGGGGTCGCTTGCGAACTGTCGGACCGATCGACGCAACAGCAGCGCCTGGCCGCGGCCCATCGCCGTAGCCTCCTCGGTGCCCAGCCAGAACAGATCATCCGGGCCGCGGCGAATCAGATCCTGGCCACTCGAACCGTCGTCCTCGAATCGGAGTCCTCGCACGACGGCGACGGGAACGCCGCCGAGTTTGCCCTTGACCAGATCGCCAGCAGCGGCGATCTCGTCGGCGATCGCGATCTCGGTGACGATCAGTTCGTTGCCCTGACTGTCCTGTGCTCCGAGGTAGCCGTGCAGGACCGGAATGCCGGAGGAACCGATTGCGGCGTCGGTCTGTCCGTTGCGCCATGCACGACCCATCGTGTCGGTCACGACGACGGCGACGGACTTGCCCGTGCTCTCGAGAATCCGGACGCGCAGGCCCGCAGCGCTCGCATCCGGATCCACGGGGAGCAGAGCCAGTTCGGCACCGTCGACGTTGGAGCCGTCGATGCCGGATGCGGCCTGCACGATGCCGAGTTTGTTCTCGGTGATCAGAGTGCGGCCCTTGCGTGCCACGACGCGGACGGCCTCCTGATCCACCAGGAGGCGTCGTGCTGCGTCGCGCTCTTCCGGGTCGGTGGGCGAGGAAACGATGCGCCCCTCGACTTTGGAGAACACCTTGCTCGTGACGACAACGACGTCGCCACTTTCGATCCACGGCGTCGCGTCGACGACGGCGGCGGCCAGATCGTCTCCCGGCCGGAATTCGGGAAGTCCGAGCACGGGAATGACTTCGATTGCGGCACCGGGGGAGTGATCGCCGGGAGAGTGATTTCCGTCGCGGCTTGCTTCGGTTCCGGGTTCGGTCACAGTTCGACTCCGGCGATCTCGAAAGCCGTTCGAACCATTTTTGCGGTCTCTTCGGGGGACGTCATCAAAAGTGGGATGCTTCGCACGTCCACCCCGTCGATGTCGGCCGTGTCACCTTCGTCGACGAGCCAGCCGTCGAGAATGCCGTTGATCGAACGAGCTCCGTAGTGACGACCGATCGCCTCGGAAGTCGTCTCGACCCCGATCACTTCGAGGCACTCGTCAGCCATGCCGCGCAACGGTTTTCCGCCGATGACGGGAGAGAGGCCGACAACCTTGGCGGCGGTGGTGCGCAGGGCTCCGCGAATGCCCGGCACCGCGAGGATCGCGCCGACGCTCACGACGGGATTGGAGGGTGCGATCAGCACGATGTCGGCACCGTCGATTGCCTCGACCACCCCTGGCGCGGGCTTGGCCTGCTCGGCGCCGACGTGAGCGAAGCTGTGAGTTTCCACCTGTGCCCTGTGGCGTACCCACCACTCCTGGAAATGAATCGCCTTCTGCTCACCGTCTTCCGGATCGGTGATCACAACGTGTGTTTCGCTGCGGTCGTCGCTGACGGGAAGCAGTGCGACACCGGGATTCCAGCGATTGCACAACGCTTCGGTGATCGCGGACAACGGATATCCCGTGCGGAGCATCTGGCTGCGAATCAAATGCGTTGCGATATCGCGATCTCCGAGGCCGAACCAATCCGGCTTCGCTCCGTATGCCGCGAGTTCTTCTTTCGCATTCCAGGTTTCACCGGCGTGCCCCCACCCGCGTTCGGTATCGATGCCACCGCCGAGTGTGTACATACAAGTGTCCAGATCGGGGCAGATGCGCAGACCGTGCATCCAGACGTCGTCGCCGACGTTGACGACGGCCGTGATGCGATGTGGGCCTTCGTATTTCTCGAGGGATTCACCACCGACGATTCCGAGCGCATTTTGCACACCTTGAAGGAAACGGGCCCCGCCGACGCCGCCAACCAATACAGTCACGTTCACGACAACAGAGCCTAGGCGGTCGGCGCGTCGTCGTGTCTGGCGGGCAGAAGGTCCCGTCAATTGGGGGCCGGAATACTAATGGATTCATCTCGTTTAGCTTGACCGCGACACGCTGGACGTGTGTAATCTCAAATGTGTCATTCCAACCGCTACTTGTGAGTTCACTTGCAGCGGGGCCGGTTTCGAACACAGTTTCGAACGGTCGACGGGGTGGGGTTGAAGATGGAGTGAAAATTCTGCGCTATTACAGGTGAGGAGGCGGAACGATGCCCAATGAAAATGTCGAGATCAGTTCTCTCGCAATGACAGTAAGCGACGAACCGCAGACCGATTCCCGAGCAGGCGCAGCAGAAGGTGCCTGCAGCAGTGAGTTCGACGGTATGAGTACTCGGCCAGTGCTGAGTCTCGTCACCGGCTTCGAAGAATTGTTCGACACCATCGAGGATCAGTGGCAGGAGCGTGCTCTCTGCGCGCAGACCGATCCCGAAGCGTTCTTTCCTGAAAAGGGTGGATCGACGAGGGAAGCAAAACGGATCTGCCTCGGTTGTGAAGTTCGTGACGAGTGCCTCGAGTACGCGCTCGCGAACGACGAACGGTTTGGAATCTGGGGAGGGTTGTCCGAGCGCGAGCGTCGGCGACTCAAGCGGGGGATCATCTGATCTGCTGCTGAATCGGTTCTGTCAGCGTCGGGGCTGACGGGCGGTCTTCGAAAGTCTGACCTGCAACGGGGAATTGCAGGTCAAGCAACGACTGTTTTGTTCTTCGTGTGGATTTACTTCTTCGTGTGACATCAGTTTTTTCGTCTGACAGTGCGTCAGTCCTCGTCGGGCAATCAGTCCTCGTCGGGCAGTGTCGGGTCGATGACCTGTGGGTCGACGCCCAGATACGTGCCGACTTGATGGACCAACACGTCGTGCACCAGATCCGTGAGTTCTTCCGGATCCTTCGCGCGCTGCTCCAACGGGCGGCGAAAGAGCACAATTCTTGCGCGAGTCGTATTTCCGTGACGGTCGATTCCGGCCGGAATCAGTCGTGACAGTGGAACCGGTCCGTCGGCGATGACCTCCGGCGGCCAGGTGACGGACTCCGGATCGTGTGCGTGAATCTTCGGAACTTCGTCCACTGCGATGTCGAGTTTCGTCAACCGGTCGTGCCACGCCAGGTCGACGGGCGAGAAGGCGTCGAGCACCAGGAGATCGAACTTCTCGGCCCGGGTGCGTCTGGCCGGTACCTCCGGGGGAAGTAGCGGTCCGCGCAGGCCACGGCCGTGTCGTTCGATGGAACGAGTGGTGACCGAGCGTCGGCGGCGGGCTTGTGGCATGGCGCCCAGATTACGACAGAAGAAACTGCTCGGTGTGTCCGAGTAGGTTCCGGACGTGGGGAGGGCTAGGCTCCGTACCTGTGAGATCTCTGCGTCGCTGCTGCCGCCCCGGGTGCAAGAACCCCGCCGTCGCGACGCTGACGTATGTCTACTCGGACTCCACTGCGGTTGTCGGGCCGCTGGCGACCGTCGCCGAGCCCCATTCATGGGATTTGTGTGACACTCACGGCTCTCGAATCACCGCCCCCAAGGGCTGGGAACTCGTCCGCCACGAAGGCGGATTCGCGTCGAGCACTCCCGACGAAGACGATCTGACCGCTTTGGCCGAAGCTGTGCGTGAAGCCGGTCTCGGAGATCGCAGCAAGTCCAACGTCGATGCAGATGAGGACATACGTCCCGCAGCTCCGAGTACTGCCCGTACAGGGCGTCGTGGACACCTCCGCGTTCTGCCCGACCCGTCCAACTGACGCGAGATTCGTCGCCGCAGAGGCTAGGCTCGACCGAGTACTTCCACACCCGAGTACTGCGAATCTCCGGACGCCATGCGCCCGGACGTTCCCGTCTGTGAGGGTGCATGCACAAGGAGAGTTTTCAGTGGGGCGAACAGCCGAGTCGGTTGCTGCAATCATCAAGGCGTACGACGTGCGCGGTGTGGTCGGTGAGCAGATCGACGA
Organism: Rhodococcus sp. KBW08; assembly: GCF_003852455.1. Lineage (NCBI taxonomy): Bacteria > Bacillati > Actinomycetota > Actinomycetes > Mycobacteriales > Nocardiaceae > Rhodococcus > Rhodococcus sp. KBW08. The sequence goes on along the minus strand of NZ_QAJJ01000002.1, from coordinate 467,456 downwards.
AGATTTTGTCCGCGACGTCGGTGCGTCGTTCGCCCGCTTGGTCCGTGACGAGGCCGGCGCCGCCACGACGGTTGTGATCGGCTACGACATGCGTGCATCGTCGCCCACTCTGTCCTCGGCTTTCGGTGACGGTGTGCTCGCTCAAGGCCTCGACGTCGTCTACATCGGGTTGGCGTCGACCGACGAGCTCTACTTTGCATCCGGTTTGCTGAACTGCCCGGGCGCGATGTTCACGGCGAGCCACAATCCCGCCAAGTACAACGGCATCAAGATGTGCCGGGCCGGCGCCAAGCCGGTCGGTCAGGACACCGGCCTGGCAGTCATCTCCGCCGAGGTCGTCTCGGGTGTTCCCGCGTACGACGGACCGGCAGGCACCGCCAGCACCAAGGACGTCCTCGAGGAATATGCGAGCTACCTCCGCGGTCTGGTCGACCTGGCTGCGTTGCGCCCGCTGAAGGTTGCAGTCGATGCAGGCAACGGCATGGGAGGGCACACCGCGCCGGCCGTATTCGGGCCGATGCCCCTCGACGTCCTCCCGCTCTACTTCGAGCTCGACGGCACGTTCCCCAACCACGAAGCCAACCCCCTCGATCCGGCCAACCTCGTGGACCTGCAGGCCTACGTGCGTGAAACCGGAGCAGACATCGGCTTGGCTTTCGACGGTGACGCGGACCGTTGCTTCGTCGTCGACGAGAAGGGCGACCCAGTCTCTCCGTCCGCGGTGACCGCACTTGTCGCCAAGCGCGAACTCGCGAAGGAACCGGGTGCGTCGATCATCCACAACCTGATCACGTCACGAGCAGTGCCCGAACTGGTCGAAGAACTCGGCGGCGTCGCGATTCGTACCCGAGTCGGCCACTCGTTCATCAAGCAGGAGATGGCCGAGACCGGTGCCGTGTTCGGCGGCGAGCACTCCGCTCACTACTACTTCCGCGATTTCTGGGGTGCTGATTCCGGCATGCTTGCGGCGTTGCACGTACTCGCCGCACTGGGCGAGCAGGACCGTCCGCTCTCCGAGTTGATGGCGGAGTACACCCGCTACGCGGCCTCGGGCGAGATCAACTCCACGGTGGCTGACGCGGCCGATCGCACGGCCGCTGTGCTGGCAGCATTTGCGGACCGCACCGAGTCGGTGGATCGCCTCGACGGTGTCACGGTCAGTCTCGAGGGGAATGCCTGGTTCAACTTGCGTGCGTCCAACACCGAGCCTTTGCTGCGACTCAACGTCGAAGCGCCCACGTCCGCCGATGTCGACGCGTTGGTGAACGAAATTCTGGCGATCGTCCGGGCTTGAATCCGAGTCTGATCGGTTTGTCGGTGAGCCGAAGCCCTGGGATAGTTGGGGGACTATCTCGGGGACGACGGCCTCGGGAACGAGGGCTTTGCCACCACGGACCGCGTAGAGCTGGAATGCTGGATGGTGCGGGAACTGCTAACGGAGAAGGGGGTGCGGTGAGATGACAGCGCCGATGCCACTTCTCGACCTCGACGACAGCGAGGGTTTGTCGGCTGCCGATTCGGAAGGGCTACTGCGTTCTGTGGCCATGGGGGGCGCACAGATTCGGGCCACCGCATCGGCCGTCGGCGAGGGTGTCATCTCTCGGTTGGCCGGTCTGCGTCCGCGCAGCGTCGTACTGATCCCCGGTGCCGGTGGCGCTCGACACGGAGCCAGGATCGCGCTCGCTCTCGTCGGAGATTCGGTCGGTTGCCCGCTCCTCGTACTCGACCGGACGCCCTCGTGGGCCGGGCCGTTGGACGTGATCGTCGTCGCTGGTGACGATGCCGGTGATCCACGCCTGGTCGAATCCGTCGACAGTGCCGTACGCCGCGGCGCCGAAGTTGTTGTCGCCGTTCCCGACGAGGGGCCCATGCGAGCCGTGGCGGCCGGGCGCACCATGGCTTTGCCGCCGCGGCTCTACGCCTCGCCGCGGCACACCATGACGCGGTTCCTCGCCGTCTTCCTGGCCGTTGCCGCCGAAATCGAGGGCAAGGGATCGATCGAGGACCGTTCGGCGGTACTCGGTCGAATCGCCGACGCAGTTGATGCCGAGGCGCTGCGGGACGGGCCGTCCAACGAGGTGTTCCACAACCCGGCCAAGTCGTTGGCCACCAGAATGAGCGGCCGACGGGTCGTTCTGTGTGGAAGTGGTTCCGTGACAACAGCACTCGCAGAGTTCTCGAGTGTTTCGCTGATGGGCTCGGGCCTGAACGCCGCTGCCGCCGAACTGTCCGAGGTGATTCGTTCTGCTCGGGCGTTGTTCGCGCCGGACGCAACTTCCCGTGATTCGGTGTTCCACGACCCGTTCTTTCACGATCCGCAACTCGACGGCGCACTGCCGACCCCGCCGGCGCGGGCATTCGTCTTCGCGACCGAATCCACGCGCGGGGAGGCGAGACGCCGGATGGACGCACTGGCCGACGCCGATCTGGTGGTGGCGGCGGACGAAGACCAGACCAACGTGGTGATCTCGGAGATGGAGCAGGTATTCGTGTTGGCGTCTCGAGTAGACATGGCCGCGGCGTACGTGCAGTTGACAGGCGGTGCGAAGTAAGTGCGTGAACTCGAAGGTGCACTTCGTTCTTACGCGTGGGGCTCGCGAACGGCAATTGCCGAACTACGCGGTCTTGCGACTCCGTCGAATCATCCCGAGGCGGAATTGTGGTTGGGCGCGCACCCGGGTGACCCGGCGCGCGTGATCACCGAATCCGGAAGCGAGTCGTTGCTCGAGGTCCTGCACCGCGAACCCGAACGCGAACTCGGCCGCGAGAACCTCGAGGCGTTCGGTGAGCGACTCCCATTCCTGCTCAAGCTGCTTGCGGCGGAAGAACCGCTGTCACTTCAGGCGCATCCCAGCGCCGTTCAAGCCGAAGAGGGTTTTCGTCGTGAGAACGCACTCGGCGTTCCCATGGAGTCGCCGATTCGCAACTACAAGGACGGCAGCCACAAGCCCGAACTCGTTGTCGCGCTGAGCAGATTCGAAGCGCTTGCCGGATTCCGCGAGCCGACGCGAACTGTCAAACTGCTGCGCGCTCTGGCCGTCGACGAGTTGGAGCCGTACATCGGACTGCTCGAAGGCCAACCCGATTCCGACGGACTCCGAGCCTTGTTCACGACGTGGATCACGCTGCCGTCCACAGTGCTCGGGACGTTGCTCCCTGCCGTACTTGCGGGGTGCATAACCTACGTCGCGCATCACGACGCCGAATTCGTGACCGAGATTCGCACCGCGTTGGAATTGAGTGAGGCGTACCCCGGCGACGCCGGCGTTCTGGCGGCACTGCTGCTCAACCGCGTCACCCTCGAGCCCGGCCAAGGACTGTTTCTCGCTGCCGGCAATCTCCACGCGTATCTCCATGGACTCGCGGTCGAGATCATGGCCAACTCCGACAACGTTCTGCGCGGTGGGCTGACGCCCAAGCACGTCGACGTGCCCGAACTGTTGAGGGTTCTGGACTTCGTCGGGGCCGATATCGAAGTGCTCGATCCGGCCCAGTCATCAGGTCAGTCAGGATCAGGTAGATACGAGTACGTCACGCCCGCACCCGAGTTTCGTTTGACGCGTCTGGAGTTCGACTCGAATTCCACCGACCTCGTTGTCGAAGCCGGCGGCCCCCGGATTCTGATCTGCACCGAGGGTGCGGTCACTGCGACGTGCAGTGCCGACACGCTCGACCTCGACCGGGGGCGAGCGGCGTGGATCGCTGCCGAAGAGCCCGAAGTACACCTGAGTGCGCGAACACCGACTGCGCAGGTTTTCAGTGCCGTCGTCGGTCATGAACATCTCGGTCGATGAACATCTCGGACGATAAGAATCCCGGTCGACAGCGAGGAGACATTGTGTCGGCTCATGGTGGCAAAAAGGCAATTCTGGCGGCCCTCGGAGCCAATGCCGGAATTGCCGTAGCCAAGTTCGCCGGATTCTTGATCACCGGATCGTCGTCGATGCTCGCGGAATCGGTGCACTCGGTGGCCGACACGTCCAATCAAGGACTGCTGCTCCTGGGGCAGAAGAAGGCCGAACGCGAGGCGGACCAACTTCACCCGTTCGGATACGGGCGCAGCCGATACTTCTACTCGTTTGTCGTCGCGCTCATGCTGTTCACTCTCGGATCGCTCTTCGCGATCTACGAAGGTATTCACAAGATTCAGCATCCGGAAGAACTCAATTCGGCTTTCGTGGCAATCGCGATCCTGTTGATCGCGATCTGCCTGGAGGGCTACAGCTTCCGGACCGCAGCGAAGGAATCACGACCGCTCAAGGGAAATGCGTCGTGGTGGAACTTCATCCGAACCTCTCGTAGTCCGGAACTTCCGGTAGTGCTGCTCGAGGACACCGGAGCACTGATCGGTCTGGTGCTTGCACTCGGCGGCGTCGGCCTCACGATGGTGACCGGAAATCCGGTGTTCGACGGTATCGGAACCCTGTGCATCGGTGTCCTGCTCGGCATCATCGCGGTCATTCTGATCATCGAGATGCAGTCATTGCTGATCGGTGAGGGCGCAACGCCGGTCGAGACCGAACTGATCCTGAATGCCCTCGTGGACGGAACTCGCATCGAACGTGTCATCCATTGCAAGACGCAGTACCTCGGTCCCGAGGAAATCCTCGTTGCGGCCAAGGTTGCGGTACCACTCGGCTCGACGATCTCCGATGTGGCGACGGCGATCGACGAGGCCGAGTCCCGCGTGCGCGCTGCAGTGCCCGCGGCGCGGGTGATCTACCTCGAGCCGGACCTCGATCGTCTCAGTGCGGATCGACCTGGTTCCGACCGCCCTGAGACAGATCTACAGGCTCCCGACAAACCCTGAACAAAGCCGCGCCTGCGGGCTTAGGCTGATGCCATCTCTCTACTTGCCCATGGTGGGACCTGCGGGTCCCCAGCAAGGAGGCGGCAATGGCTGTCAAGGACGAGCAGGCCGGATCCGGCCGGTCGAAGCTGTTTCGAACCAAATCGATCGAGCAGTCCATCAAGGACACCGACGAGCCGGAAACCAAACTCCGGAAAGAGCTGAACTCGTGGGATCTCACGGTGTTCGGCGTCGCGGTGGTCATCGGCGCCGGCATCTTCACGCTCACGGCGCGGACGGCGGGAAACGTCGCCGGGCCGTCGGTTTCCCTGGCGTTTGTCATTGCCGCCATCGCCTGCGGACTGGCAGCGCTGTGTTACGCCGAGTTCGCGTCGACGGTCCCGGTCGCCGGTAGCGCATACACGTTCTCGTACGCGACGTTCGGCGAATTCGTTGCCTGGATCATCGGCTGGGATCTCATCCTCGAATTCGCCCTGGCGTCTTCGGTGGTGGCAAAAGGCTGGTCGCTGTACCTCGGTGAAGTGATGGGCTCACGCAGCCCGATCGTCGAGTTGGGGCCGATCTCGTTCGACTGGGGTGCGGTGCTGGTGATCGCTGTCATCACGATCCTTCTCGCGACCGGTACGAAACTCTCGTCGAGGGTGTCACTGGTGATCACGGCGATCAAGGTGGCGGTGGTGTTGCTGGTGATCATCGTCGGTCTGTTCTACATCGACACCGACAATTACTCGCCGTACATTCCGCCGTCCCAACCGGGCTCGACGGGGGAGGGCATTCACCAGTCGCTGTTCTCGTACGTGACGGGGGCCGGTGGCAGCACGTTCGGGTGGTACGGATTGCTCGCGGCGGCCAGTCTGGTGTTCTTCGCGTTCATCGGATTCGACGTCGTCGCCACGACTGCTGAGGAAGCGAAGGAGCCGCAGAAGGCGCTGCCGCGAGGCATCCTGGGCTCACTGTTGATCGTCACGGTTCTGTACGTGGCGGTGACACTCGTGCTGACGGGGATGGTGAAATACACCGAACTCGAGGGTGATACGTCCAACCTGGCGACGGCATTCGCGTTCCACGACATCACCTGGGCGAAGAACGTCATCTCGTTCGGAGCGTTGGCCGGTCTCACGACGGTGGTGATGGTGCTGATGCTCGGTCAGACAAGGGTGCTCTTCGCGATGGCCCGCGACGGTCTGATGCCACGACGGCTGGCGCCGACGGGCAAGCACGGAACTCCCGTGCGGATCACGATCTTGGTCGGCGTCGTGGTCGCGGTGCTCGCCGGAGTCTTTCCGATCGGCACCCTCGAGGAAATGGTGAACATCGGCACACTGTTCGCGTTTGTTCTCGTCTCGATCGGGGTTCTCGTGCTTCGGCGGACGCGACCGGACCTTCCGCGCGGGTTCCGGGTGCCACTGGTCCCTCTGGTCCCGATTCTGGCTGTCCTCGCGTGTCTGTGGCTGATGTTCAACCTGTCGGTGGAGACCTGGATGAGGTTCGTGGTCTGGATGGCTGTCGGAGTTGTCATCTATTTCGCCTACAGCAGGCAGCATTCGATGATCGGGAAGCGCGAACGCGGCGAAATCGAGTGATGTACAAAGTTGTCCATTTGTCTATCGCTTGTACAAAATCAGTAGTACTGTCTATCTCATAGTGAACTGACTCACAGTTACCGAGTTGGTCCGAATCGAGGAGGCAGACCGTGTCGACGCACGTGAACTCGCAGTCCGGGCAGACGCTCCCATCCGAGCAGTGGCGCGACAAGAAGAGGTATCTCTGGCTGCTCGGCCTGGTACCGCCGACGGCGGTCTTCATTGCCGTCGGGTTGGTCGCGTTGTTCAACAGTCTCGGATGGAATGCGATCTCGCCGGTGTGGTGGTGGATCGGACCGCTGCTCGTCTACATTCTGCTCCCGATCCTCGACATCTTCTTCGGTCCGGACGGCGAGAATCCGCCGGACGAGGTGATGGAACGCCTCGAGAACGACAAGTACTACCGGTACTGCACCTACATCTACATACCGTTCCAGTTGGCCAGCCTGGTCGTGGCCTGCTATCTCTGGTCGGCCACCGATCTGTCCTGGCTCGGAATCGACGGCGGACTAGGGCTGATCTCCAAGATCGGCCTGGCGATCAGTATCGGTTGCGTCGCAGGAATCGGGATCAACACCGCACACGAACTCGGCCACAAGAAGGATGATCTCGAGCGCTGGTTGTCGAAGATCACTCTGGCGCAGTCGTTTTACGGCCACTTCTACATCGAGCACAATCGTGGACACCACGTGCGTGTCGCCACGCCCGAGGATCCGGCGTCGTCTCGTTTCGGTGAGAGTTTCTGGACTTTCCTGCCGCGCAGTGTGTGGGGTTCTCTGCGCTCGTCGTGGTCCCTGGAAAAGGCCAGACTCGATCGACTGGGTAAGAAGCCGTGGACAATTCGCAACGACGTCCTGCATTCGTGGTTGATGTCCGTCGTGCTCTTCGGTGTCCTCGTCGCCGTCTTCGGGCTCTCGGTGCTGCCGTTCCTGGTGCTGCAGGCCGTCTTCGGGTTCTGTCTGCTCGAAACCGTCAACTACCTCGAACATTACGGACTGAAGCGTCGTCGTCTGGACAGTGGGCGGTACGAGCGTGCCGCACCGGAGCACAGTTGGAACAGCGATCACATCTGCACCAACATCTTCCTGTATCACCTCCAGCGTCACAGTGACCACCACGCGAACCCGACGCGTCGGTATCAGACGCTTCGAAGCATGGACGGCGCACCCAACCTGCCCAGCGGCTACGCGAGCATGATCATGCTCGCCTACGTTCCGCCGCTGTGGCGAAAAGTGATGGATCCCAAGGTCCTTGCGCATTACGGCGGCGACATCACCCGCGTCAACGTTCAGCCGTCCAAGCGCGATCGCATCCTCGCTCGGTACGGAGCAGCGTGATGAGCAGCTACCGATGCCCGGTGTGCGAATACGTCTACGACGAGTCGAAGGGTGCACCACGAGAAGGGTTTCCGGCCGGTACGCCGTGGGATGCCGTTCCGGACGACTGGTGCTGCCCGGACTGCGGCGTGAGGGAAAAGCTGGACTTCGAAACGATGCCGGCACCGGCGGGGAGTGAATCATGAACGACTACAAGCTGTATCAGTGCGCGCAGTGCGGATTCGAGTACGACGAGGCGGTCGGCTGGCCGGACGACGGTATCGAGCCGGGCACTCGCTGGGACGACATTCCCGACGACTGGAGTTGCCCGGACTGCGGGGCGGCGAAGAGTGACTTCTTCATGGTGGAGGTCGAACGACGGTGAGATGCGTCGGCGTCGAAGAGACCTGAGTGCGGCGGTAGTGTCGTCAGCATGACTTCGACGCCCACTCGTCTGCCGCAGAAAGAAGCGTCGCGCCTGCTGCTGCGTACGTCGGTGCTCGATTCGATGCGTGAGTTGTTGACCGAGCGCGACTGGTCGGAGGTGACGCTGACAGTTCTGGCCAAGCATGCCGGTGTGAGTCGTCAGACGCTCTACAACGAGTTCGGTTCGAGGCAAGGGCTTGCCGAGGCGTACGCGCTTCGCCTTGCCGACGGATTCGTCGACGCCGTGGACGAGGCCATGGTGGCGAACGAAGGACGTGCAGTCGAGGCGTTGATGGCGGGCTTCGGATCGTTTTTCGCCTCCAGTGCAACCGACCCATTGGTGATCTCACTCCTCACCGGTGAGGCCAAGCCGGATCTGCTTCGCCTGATCACCACCGACAGCGCGGTCATCATCGAGCGGGCGTCGTCACGGCTTGCGGAGAGTTTCCAGCGAGGGTGGATACAGGCGTCACCCGCTGATGCCGGGATCTTGGCCAGGGCGATCGCGCGTCTCGGTCTCAGCTACATTTCGATGCCGCCGGAGTCCGGGGCTTCGGTGGCGGAGGATCTGGGCACGTTGCTCGGGCCCTTCATCGACGTGGCGCGAGAGGGGCGGGCGGGAGAGGGCGTCTAACCGATAGCCTGGTACACCGATAGGCTTGTGCATAGTTTGCACGTCAACCAGGAGAGGCAGATGACGACCTCAGTTTCAACAACGCCCGTGGCCGAGAGCCGTAACGGCATCGACTTCAAAGTTGCAGATCTTTCGCTCGCGGAGTTCGGTCGCAAGGAAATCCGTCTGGCAGAGCACGAGATGCCCGGCCTCATGGCGCTTCGTCGCGAATACGCAGAGGTGTTGCCGCTCAAGGGCGCTCGCGTGTCCGGCTCGCTGCACATGACCATTCAGACCGCGGTTCTGATCGAGACGCTGACGGCGCTCGGCGCCGAGGTCCGCTGGGCTTCGTGCAACATCTTCTCCACGCAGGATCATGCTGCCGCCGCCATCGTCGTCGGTCCGCACGGCACCCCGGAAGAGCCCAAGGGCGTTCCGGTTTTCGCCTGGAAGGGTGAAACCCTCGAAGAGTACTGGTGGGCAGCGGAGCAGATGCTGACCTGGCCGGGCGAGCCCGCCAACATGATTCTCGACGACGGCGGCGACGCCACCATGCTGGTGCTCAAGGGCGCACAGTTCGAGAAGGCCGGCGTCGTACCGCCCACGGACGACGACCAGGATTCCGACGAGTACAAGGTCTTCCTCGCACTTCTGCGTCAGTCCCTCGAGTCCGACAAGGGCAAGTGGACGGCAATCGCGGAGTCCGTCCAGGGCGTCACCGAGGAGACCACAACGGGCGTTCTGCGCCTGTACCAGGTTGCCGCTGCCGGCGAACTCACGTTCCCCGCGATCAACGTCAACGACTCGGTCACCAAGAGCAAGTTCGACAACAAGTACGGCACGCGCCACTCGCTGCTCGACGGCATCAACCGCGGCACCGACGTTCTGATCGGTGGCAAGGCTGCGCTGGTCTGTGGTTACGGCGACGTCGGCAAGGGTTGTGCCGAGGCACTTCGTGGCCAGGGCGCTCGCGTCGCAGTCACCGAGGTCGACCCCATCAACGCCCTTCAGGCGCTCATGGACGGCTTCGAGGTCAAGACCGTCGAGCAGGCCATCGGTTGGGCCGACATCGTGATCACGTCCACAGGTAACAAGGACATCATCACGTTCGAGCACATGAAGGCCATGAAGCACCAGGCCATCCTGGGCAACATCGGTCACTTCGACAACGAGATCGACATGGCCGGCCTCGAGAAGTCCGGCGACGTCACGCGGATCAACATCAAGCCGCAGGTCGACGAGTTCACCTTCGCCGACGGCCACTCGATCATCGTGCTGTCCGAAGGCCGCCTGCTCAACCTCGGCAACGCGACGGGCCACCCGTCGTTCGTGATGAGCAACAGCTTCTCCAACCAGGTCATCGCACAGATCGAACTGTGGACGAAGCCGGACGAGTATGACAACGAGGTCTACCGCCTCCCGAAGCACCTCGACGAGAAGGTCGCCAAGATCCACGTCGAGGCACTCGGTGGCACGCTGACCAAGCTCACGAAGGATCAGGCTGAGTACATCGGCGTCGACGTCGAAGGCCCGTACAAGCCGGAGCACTACCGCTACTGACCCGGTGATTCGTCGCTGAGAATGTAGTGCCCGCCGTCCCCCGGTCTGCGCAAGCAGGCCGGGGGATAGGCTTGTCCGCCGTGGGAACACTGGTGGCATTGGAAGGCCTCGACGGAGCTGGAAAGCGAACGTTGATCGGCAAAGTGGAGAGCGAACTCCGCCGCGGCGGCACGTCGATCGCAACTCTGGATTTTCCGAGGTACGGAAAGTCGATCCACGCGGATCTTGCTGCCGAGGCACTCAAAGGATCACACGGAGATCTGGCTGAATCCGTGAACGCGATGGCAGTCCTGTTCGCCTTGGACCGCGCCGGTGCTGCGGATCGGATCTCGGAACTGTTGTCCACCAACGACATTGTTCTCCTCGACCGCTACGTGGCGTCCAACGCCGCCTACAACGCGGCGCGCGTGCATCAGGGCGTGGACGGCGAGATGGTCGCCTGGGTCCGTGAATTGGAGCTGGGCCGACTCGCTCTCCCCGCTCCCGATCTGCAGTTGTACCTCGACGTACCGGTAGCGCTCGCCGAGCAGCGCGCCCGCTCGCGTGAGGCCGAGGACGCGTCGCGTCAGCTCGACGCCTACGAGCGCGACGGCGGCCTGCAAGCAAGAACCGGTGAGCTGTACACGCAGTTGGCAGCGACGGCCTGGGTCTCACCCTGGTGGATCGTGGGGCCGGAGACGGACCCGGCCGACCTGGCGCACAGGCTCGCGGATTTCGCGTGATCGGTCACCCTTGCGGCCGTGATTCGAACTTTCCGGCACAGTAGAGGGAAAGACGCGGCACGCCGCACGGCCACGTAACGGTCTGATTCATCGCTCCGAGATGCAACGATAGGGATATGAAACCAAGGATTCTGGTTGTCGACGACGACACGGCACTCGCCGAGATGCTCACGATCGTGCTGCGTGGTGAGGGTTTCGATCCCTACGTGGTAGGCGACGGAACCCTGGCGCTCGCGGCAGTGCGTGAGACTCGGCCCGATCTGGTCCTGCTCGATCTCATGCTTCCCGGAATGAACGGCATCGACGTATGCCGGGTTCTGCGTGCGGATTCCGGTGTGCCCATCGTGATGCTGACGGCCAAGACCGACACCGTCGACGTCGTGCTCGGCCTCGAATCCGGTGCGGACGACTACATCATGAAGCCGTTCAAGCCGAAGGAGTTGGTGGCGCGGGTGCGCGCTCGCCTGCGCCGTACCGAAGAAGAACCGGCCGAACTGCTGAGCATCGCCGACATCGTGATCGACGTGCCGGCACACAAGGTCAGCCGCGGCAGCGAGCAGATCTCGCTCACACCACTCGAATTCGACCTGCTGGTCGCCTTGGCGCGCAAGCCGCGCCAGGTGTTCACCCGTGAAGTCCTCCTCGAGCAGGTGTGGGGATACCGCCATGCCGCCGACACCCGTCTGGTGAACGTGCACGTTCAGCGTTTGCGCGCCAAGGTCGAAACTGATCCCGAGAATCCCGAAGTGGTTCTGACGGTCAGGGGGGTCGGCTACAAGGCCGGACCGCCGTGAACGGAGTTTCCAGGTGGCGTCGTCGTCTCAACCGACGGCTGACGCCATTCCTGCGGTGGTGTCACTCGATGAGCAACACCCTCGCGCACACGTGGCGACGCTCGCTCCAGTTGCGAGTGGTCGTCTCGACTTTGACGCTGTCCTTGATCGTCATCGTCATTCTCGGCGTCGTGCTCACCAGCCAGATCACCGATCGGCTGTTGGAAACGAAGATCACTGCGGCGACCGAAGAAATGGACCGTGCCCGCGGCATCGTGGAAGACCAACTCGCCGGCGTCGACGATTCGACGGCACTGAACGTCCAATTGGAGAGCGCGGCGTCCGGACTGACGAGCCGTCGAAACCAGACCTCGGGCCAGGCCTCCGGTTCGGCCGGCACCTTCGATCCGGTGCTCATCGTGCCCGGGGACGGGCCGCGCCAGCCGACGAGTTCGGGCCCGGTCGATCAGATCCCCGACAACCTGCGCGAGTTCGTCAAACGCGGCCAGATCAGCTACCAATTCGCGACGGTGTCCAACCCGAACGGTTACTCCGGACCCGCGCTGATCATCGGTAGCCCCACCGCGTCGTCGATCTCCGGTCTCGAGCTGTACCTGATCTTCCCGCTGGCCAGCGAAGACCGAAGTCTCTCTCTGGTTCGAAGCACCCTGCTGATCGGTGGAGCGGTGTTGCTGGTGCTCCTGGCGGCGATTTCACTGTTGGTCGCCAGACAGGTCGTCCTTCCCATTCGATCGGCCTCACGGATCGCGGTGCGTTTCGCAGACGGCCGACTCAAGGAACGAATGCCGGTCCGCGGCGAGGACGACATGGCGCGCCTGGCCATGTCCTTCAACGAGATGGCCGAGAGTCTGTCGAAACAGATCACCCAACTCGAGGAGTTCGGCAGTCTCCAGAAACGCTTCACCTCCGATGTCAGCCATGAACTCCGCACTCCACTGACGACGGTCCGAATGGCAGCCGACCTGATCTACGACGGCAGTGAGAACCTCGACCCGATGCTGCGTCGGTCGTCGGAACTGCTTGTCGCCGAACTGGACAGGTTCGAGGGGCTACTGGCAGACCTCCTCGAGATCTCCCGCCACGACGCCGGCGTCGCGGAACTCGCGTCCGAACAACTCGACGTGCGTATGTGCGCTCGAGCGGCGGTTTCCACGGTTCGCCATCTCGCCCGCGAATCCGGCACCGAACTGATCGTGGACATGCCCGACGAGCCCGTCATGGCCGATGTGGATCCGCGCCGCGTCGAACGCATCCTGCGAAATCTCCTGGCCAACGCCATCGATCACGGTGAAGGGAAGCCGATCCTGCTTCGCCTTCGCGCCGACGACAATGCTCTCGCCTTCATCGTCCGTGACAGTGGTGTGGGATTGCGGCCAGGGGAGGAGAAGTTGGTCTTCAATCGGTTCTGGCGATCGGACCCGTCCCGCGTGCGCCGCAGTGGTGGCACCGGACTCGGCCTCGCGATCAGCGTCGAGGACGCGAATCTGCACGACGGCAAGCTCGAAGCCTGGGGCGAACCAGGCGTCGGCGCCTGCTTCCGGCTGACGCTCTCGCGTACCCGCGGCAAGAAAGTCGTGTCGAGTCCGCTGCCGCTCAAGCCGACGACCACCAAATTCGTGCGCACACCGAGCGAAGCCGACATCGTCGCCGATACGGTCGGCGAGGTCACGTCGTCCCTGCCGACTCCGCGTGAACCGGACTCGCGGAACGAGTCCAGTGGCGGAGATCGATCATGATCGGAACCCGCCGTCGTCTGGGACTTCTCGCAACAACGCTCAGCGTGCTGTTGCTGACCGGCGCGTGCGCGAGTTTGCCCGAGTCCTCGTCGCCGCAGGCAATCGGAACTCTGGCAACAGCCGTGCCCGGAACCTCCGTCGAATCACCGGCATCAGGGCGAGAGCCGGACCTGCTGGTACGCGACTTCGTCAAGGCGAGTACCGATCCGTCCAACCGGCATGCCGCAGCACGTCAGTACCTCACCAAGGACGCGTCGGCGCGCTGGGACGACGCGTCCAGCGCCGTCATCGTCGACAAGATCGACACCCTGTCCGCATCGCGAACCAGTTCCGAAGCGGTGTACACGATTCGGGTGAACAAGGTCGGTCGCCTCGATCCGGGCGGACTGTACGTTCCCGAAGAGGGCAGCTTCGAAGCGAGGATGACCCTGACGTTGACCGACGGCGAATGGCGGATCAGTGATCTGCCACCCGGTGTGATCATGGAGCGCCCGCAGTTCCTCGGCGCCTATCAGCGCAAGTCGTTGTTCTTCCTCGACCCCACGAGTCAGACGGTCGTCCCCGACCTTCGCTGGATTTCCGGCGGGCAGGACCAGGTGGCAGCTCAGCTGATCGGTCTGATGATCGACGGACCGAAGGCAGCGCTGGCGCCGGCTGTACGAAACGAACTCGGCAATGGCGTGTCGGTGATCGGTCCGATCACCAAGGCCGACGGCAAGCCGGGACAGGTCGGTGTCGGGCTAGGTGGCGTGCGCATCAACTTCCGCCTCGACAACCCGATGGATGCTGCTACTCGTGGATTGTTTGCAGCACAGGTCATTTGGACGCTCGCCAATGCCGATGTCGCGGGACCGTACGTACTGGAGATCGACGGCGAACCGCTGGACGCAGCTCATGCGGACGGCTGGACCACCGCTGACGTCGCATCCACCAACCCGCTGGCCACCACGAGTGCGACCGTCGGACTGCACGCCCTGCGCAACGGCTCACTGGTGAGCGTCACCGAGCAGGAGGCGGCTCCGGTGCCCGGCTTCGCGGGCACTGCGGGCAACCTCACAGCGGCCGCTCTCTCCCGGGACGGCAAGTTGGTGGCAGCCGTCGCGGACACTGCTCGGCCGGATCCAGCCACAAGATTCGACTTGTCGCTCGGGACCTACGGCGAAGGATCCGTTCCGGTACTCGAAGGCAGTGCCATCACCCGACCTTCGTGGGAGCTGGACAACAACGCGGTCTGGGCGGCCGTGAACGGCAATACCGTCGTACGGGTCGTCCGTGAACCAGGCACCGGCCGGGTGTCGGTCACCAATGTCGATGTCGGGGCCCTGACGTCGGTCGGTTCCACGATCTCGGAACTACGACTCTCCCGTGACGGTGTGCGAGCGGCGATGATCATCGACGGCAAGGTCTACCTGGCCGTAGTCGTGCGCACAGCCAGCGGGGTCTACGCCCTGACGAGTCCACGCGCTGTGGCCTCCGGTTTGGGCAGTACCGCGCTCTCGCTCGACTGGAGCAACAGCGACACCATCGTGATCGCGCGCAGTGGAGCCGACATACCGGTCGTCCAGGTCGCGATCGACGGTTCCCGAATGGACGCGCTGCCGAGTGGAAACCTGACGGCTCCCGTCACCTCCGTGGATGCGTCGCCGACCACCGAGTACGTGGCCGACGCGCGCGCGGTGTTCCAACTGAACAACAACGACCCCGCCGGGGATCGTCGTTGGCGTGAAGTGACCGTGCTGACCGGACAGAAAGCCATCCCGGTTCTACCTGGCTGACGCGTCTCCACCCGGCTGACGCGTCGGCGCTCGGTTTCATGTCGGTGCCCCAGGTCATGATTCGGCCATGGGGGACAAGAAATTCGGTGCCGGCCTGCTCGATCTGTTGTTGCCGCGCGAGTGTGGTGGGTGTGGCCGCACGGGGACTCTGTGGTGTCGTGAGTGCGCGGAACTGATGCGTGACCATCCGGTTCAACTGAGTCCGCGCGTCGACCCGGGCGTGCCGGTGTGGGCACTCGGCCGCTACGACGGCCCCAGACGACGCAGTGTGATCGAGATGAAGGAACGGGGTCGTCGGGACCTCGCGACGCCTCTGGGGATCGCTGTGGCCGGTGCATTGGCCACGCTGGAACGGTGGGGCGAGCTCGGCACCGGGATTCGGGACCCGATCGTCCTGGTGCCGGCACCCACACGCGCCCGCGCGGCGCGCTCTCGCGGGGGTGATCCCGTGCGCCGGGTAGCCGAGAGTGTGCGCGAAAAGCGCGAAACCGGTTCTGCTGTGGCTCGTCCGATACGAGTGTGTCCGATTCTCCGGATGACGCGGGGCGTACGTGACTCGGTCGGGCTGTCCGCGGCCGACCGGGTGACCAATGTGAACGGTCGTGTGTCTCTCGACACCACAGCGATCTCTTCCATGGCGCAGGACAGCGACATCGTCGTGCTCGACGACGTCCTGACCACGGGAGCGACTGCGGCAGAGTCGGTTCGGGCTCTCTCGCTCAGTGGGATTCGGACAACTCTCGTGCTTGTCCTTGCAGGGGCTTAGATGAATTTCGTTGGAACAGTGGCACTCGCGCGCGTTACGTACTAGCGTCGGCGGCACACCCGAAAATACTGGTAGGAGGTGGTACTTCGATACTGGTGCCGGGCGGATCCCCTCTCGGTACTTGCAGAATTTGCCGCCGCCCACCGTGGGGCGGGGCCGTAATTGGGAGGTACGAGTGACGACCCCTTCGCAAGCCTCGTTTTTCATCGAGGACGCCACCATCGAGCGTTCCGAGAATGCCGCAGCTCCGAGATCCGACGTCGTAGTCAAGGGACGAAATGTCGAGATCCCCGATCACTTCCGAATCTACGTTTCGGAAAAGCTGGCGCGACTCGAACACTTCGACCCCTCCATATTCCACTTCGACGTGGAACTCCAACATGAACGCAACCGACGACAGGCGAAGAGTTGCCAGCGCGTCGAGATCACCGCTCGAGGTAAAGGCCCGGTGGCCCGAGCCGAAGCGTCCGCAGACAGCTTCTACGCCGCCTTCGAATCGGTGATCGACAAGCTCGAGAGTCGCCTCCGTCGAACCAAGGACCGCAAGAAGGTCCATTACGGTGACAAGCGACCGGTATCCGTCGCGGAGGCAACCGCCTCCCTCGTCGATGCAGACTCACTCGGAGTCACACCGGACATTTCGCTGAACGGTCAAGAGCCGGACGAGTACGACGGCCCCGGACGCGTGGTCCGCACGAAGGATCACCCGGCCGAGCCGATGACCATCGACGACGCTCTCTACGAGATGGAACTGGTCGGACACGACTTCTTTCTCTTCCATGACAAGGAGTCGGACAAGCCGTCCGTCGTCTACCGTCGTCACGCTTTCGACTACGGATTGATCCGCCTGACATGACCGAATCGGTGGTGGGTTTGCTCGCTCGCCGCCGGTAGCGCCTACCATGGAATCCGGCCGGAGTTTTCGGACCCCGGCCGGATTTTCAGTGTGTGACCCCTGTCGCCGAAGATTGAGGACGAAGAAGACTGTGCCGTCGCTGTCGCTATCGAAGCTGCTCCGTGTTGGTGAAGGTCGCATGGTCAAGCGGCTCAAGCACATCGCCGAGCATGTCGAATCTCTGTCGCCCGATGTCGAAGGCCTGACAGACGAGCAACTCAAAGCCAAGACCACCGAGTTCCGTGAGCGCTACGCCGCCGGGGAATCCCTCGACGAGCTGCTGCCCGAGGCATTCTCCGTGGCCCGCGAGGCGTCGTGGCGCGTGATCGACCAGAAGCACTTCCACGTGCAGATCATGGGTGGAGCGGCCCTGCACTTCGGCAACGTCGCCGAGATGAAGACCGGTGAGGGCAAAACCCTGACCTGCGTTCTTCCGGCATACCTCAACGCGATCGCCGGCGACGGCGTCCACGTGGTCACAGTCAACGACTACCTCGCCAAGCGTGACTCGGAGTGGATGGGCCGCGTTCACCGCGCCCTCGGCCTCGAGACCAGCGTGATCCTCTCGGGCATGACGCCGGCCGAGCGTCGCGTCGCCTACGCAGCGGACATCACCTACGGAACCAACAACGAGTTCGGTTTCGACTACCTGCGCGACAACATGACGCATTCGTTGGACGACCTGGTCCAGCGTGGCCATGCGTTCGCCATCGTGGACGAGGTCGACTCGATCCTCATCGACGAAGCGCGAACTCCGCTCATCATCTCGGGCCCGGCCGACGGCTCCAGCAAGTGGTACAGCGAATTCGCGCGCATCGCGCCGCTGCTGAAGAAGGACGTTCACTACGAGGTCGACATCCGCAAGCGCACCATCGGTGTGCACGAGGCGGGCGTCGAACTGGTCGAGGACCAGCTCGGTATCGACAACCTGTACGAAGCCGCGAATTCGCCGCTGGTGAGCTACCTGAACAACGCGATCAAGGCCAAAGAGCTCTACACCAAGGACAAGGACTACATCGTCCGTGACGGTGAGGTCATCATCGTCGACGAGTTCACCGGCCGCGTGCTGGTCGGCCGCCGCTACAACGAGGGCATGCACCAGGCGATCGAGGCCAAGGAGAAGGTGGAGATCAAGGCGGAGAATCAGACCCTCGCCACGATCACCTTGCAGAACTACTTCCGTCTGTACGACAAGTTGTCGGGCATGACGGGTACCGCCGAGACGGAAGCTGCCGAGCTTCATCAGACCTACACCCTCGGCGTGATTCCGATCCCGACCAACCGTCCGATGGTTCGAGTCGACAACGGCGACCTCATCTACAAGACCGAGGAAGCCAAGTTCGACGCGGTGGTCGACGACGTCGTCGAGCGCCACGAGAACGGCCAGCCCGTCCTCATCGGTACCACCAGCGTCGAGCGCTCGGAGTACTTGTCCAAGCAGTTCACCAAGCGCGGTGTCGCCCACAACGTCCTGAACGCGAAGTTCCACGAGAAGGAAGCGACCATCATCGCCGAGGCCGGTCGGTCCGGTGCGGTCACTGTCGCGACCAACATGGCCGGCCGCGGTACCGACGTCGTGCTCGGTGGTAACCCGGACATCATCGCCGACATCGCGCTGCGCAAGAAGGGCCTCGATCCGGTTACGACGCCGGACGAGTACGAGGCAGCGTGGGACGCAGTTCTGGACGAGGTCAAGGCCGAGGTCAAGGCCGACGCCGAGAAGGTCCGCGATGCCGGCGGCCTGTACGTCCTGGGCACCGAGCGTCACGAATCACGTCGTATCGACAACCAGTTGCGTGGTCGTTCCGGACGTCAGGGTGATCCCGGCGAATCGCGGTTCTACCTCTCGCTCGGTGACGAGCTCATGCGCCGCTTCAACGGTTCGGCACTCGAGTCGATCATGACGCGCCTGAACCTGCCCGACGACGTCCCGATCGAAGCCAAGATGGTCTCGAAGGCCATCAAGAGTGCTCAGACCCAGGTGGAGCAGCAGAACTTCGAGATTCGCAAGAATGTCCTCAAGTACGACGAGGTCATGAACCAGCAGCGAACGGTCATCTACAAAGAGCGCCGCCAGATCCTCGAGGGTGAGGACATGGAGGGCCAGGTCGAGCAGATGATCACCGACGTGGTCACCGCCTACGTCGACGGCGCCACCGCTGAGGGATACGTCGAGGACTGGGATCTCGAGCAGCTGTGGACTGCGCTCAAGACGCTGTACCCGGTCGGTATCGATCACAAGACGTTGGCGGGGGAGGACGGCGCAGGCATCAACAGTGACCTGAGTCGTGACGACCTGCGAACCGCTTTGCTCGAAGACGCCCACGCGGCGTACAAGAAGCGTGAGGCCGAGATCGATGCGATCGCCGGCGAAAACGGTATGCGCGAACTCGAGCGTCGTGTCTTCCTCTCGGTCCTGGACCGCAAGTGGCGTGAGCATCTCTACGAGATGGATTACCTCAAGGAGGGAATCGGTCTGCGTGCGATGGCCCAGCGCGATCCATTGGTCGAGTACCAGCGCGAGGGTTACGACATGTTCATCGGCATGCTCGACGGATTGAAGGAAGAGTCCGTCGGATTCCTCTTCAATCTCCAGGTCGAGGCAGCGCCGGCTCAGCCCGCGAGTGGAATTTCCGTCACCGCAGGCTCGGCCGCCGCGGCGTCGGCCACGGCGCCCAAGCCGCTCCCGACGCAGGAAGCTGCGGCCAGGACTGCCGGAACTGCTGCCCCGACGGCGTTGCGCGCCAAGGGACTTGACGACGAAGGTCCGTCACGACTGACGTACACCGGCCCGGACGAGGACGGCAAGGCGAAGGCAACTCGCGACTCGGCCGCCGACTCCGGTGACGGCGCCGCCTCGCGTCGCGAACGTCGTGAAGCAGCGCGGACGCAGTCGAAGAGCAATCGGGCTCCGAAGTCCAAGCGCAAGCGCTGAGAAACCAGCGCAGGTAGTACTCGGCAGGCTGGACGGTCACACCACGTGTAGTGCGGTGACCGTCCAGCCTGTTCCGTCTGTGCGGTCGATCCGACCCGCGACGGCAAACGTCTGCGTGCCTCGTGTGTACGTCGCACATACTTCGGCGGTACTCTCCGACACTGCTTGAACGTGGGTGCGGTGAACGGCCGCGCCGCCCAGCTTTCGGGCCGGGAAATCCGAAGTGTAAAGTCGTGCAACAACTTCCAGGACGGACGGCGTCAACACGCCCTTGAGCTGTCGTGGATTTCGTCGTCGGTCGACGGTTTCGAGAACCAGGCGAAGCGATCGATTCCAGAAGATGTCGGCACCTGCCAAGCGCGGTTCCGGAGTGTGAGTGAACCCGGCACCGGGCGACGTTCCGTTGTGCGGCGACTTTCGCGGGCGATGCAGCATCCGGTCTGTTCGGCACTGCATTCGGTCTGGCCGACACTGTGGCCGCACCAGCACGACGGTGTGTGCGTGCGGCTCGAAGTGCGGCGCCGGCTCGAGAATGATTGCGCAGTCCTGCTCCATGACATCCCCCCGGATGATCGTGCGTCCGAGACAACCGTCTCGACTTCGCTCCCCCGAGCGATGGTGAGAAGCATGACACGAAACGCTCGAGATGTCGCCGTGATCACCATCGCGACTTAGGGTGATGGCGTGCGGGGACTTCTGTTGGATGTCGGTGGCGTGCTGTTCGGTCCGGGATCGGATCTCGACGGCTTGAGCGCGGTCGTGCGCGCGGTGAGGGCCCGCGGAATCGTGACGGGAATCGTCAGCAATGATCCCGGCGGTGCCAATGCTCAGTGGTTGCGGGATCTCGGTGACGGGGTCTTGGTCGACGACGTGATCTTGTCCGGTGACGTCGAGATGGCGAAGCCCGACGCCGAGATCTATCTGTTGGCTGCGAGTCGGTTGGGCGTCGATCCGGGGGAGTTCGTCTTCGTGGACGATCTCGAGGTGAACGTTCGCGCGGCGGTGGCCGTCGGGATGGTCGGGGTCCATCACGTCGGCTCGGAATCGACCATCGAGGAGTTGTCGATTCTGTTCGAGCTCGGCGAAGGAGGGGACACGAAGCCATGGTGAACAGACTGACCACTCAGGACGCGGCCTTCTACTTCCTCGAAGCCGGGACGACGCCGATGCATGTCGGCTCGTTGGGGATTTTCCGGCAATTGCGAAACGGGATCGATCACGAGGAATTGCTTCGCCTGGTCGAAGATCGGCTCGGATCGGTTCCGCGGTACCGCCAGAGAGTTCGTGAGGTGGCGTTCGGGCTGGCCCGCCCGGTGTGGGTGGACGACTCGGATTTCGACATCACGTACCACGTACGTCGATCGGCTCTGCCCAAGCCGGGGTCCGACGAACAGCTGATGGATCTGATCGCGCGGCTGACGTCGAGACCTCTCGACAGCACGAGACCGCTGTGGGAGATGTACCTGGTCGAGGGGCTGAGCAGAAACAGATTTGCCATCTTCACGAAGTCCCATTCGTCGTTGGTGGACGGCGAGGCGGCTCCCGAGATCAGTCAGGTGATCTTCGATCCGGAGAAGAATCGAGCGCCCGGCCCCGAAGAATTGTGGATGCCCGCCAGGCCGCCGAGCGATACCAGCTTGTTGGTCAGCGCGCTGGCGGATCTCGTGACGAGCCCGGGGGAGGGGATCGCGCGGGCGCGTGCGGCGTTCAACGACGTGACCACGTCCGTCACCGAGGCGGTGAGCGCACTCGGAAAGCTCGCAGAAGTCGTTCGAACGGCGACGCAGGTTGCCCCGTCGAGCCCGCTCAACGCCACAATCTCGCGCAATCGACGCCTCGCGGTGGCCAAGACGTCACTCGAGGACTATCGACGCATTCGCGCGCGGTACGGGTGCGAGATCAACGACGTGATTCTGACCGTCATCGCTGGAGCGATGCGGAACTGGTTGCTCTCGCGTGGCGAGCCGGTGACCGAGGCGACGATCGTGCGGGCGATGGTGCCCATGTCGGTCTACACGGATGGCCCCGAGAGTCCCGACGTCGACGATCCGCAGGCGCCGGGACATGTTTCCTCGTTCCTCATCGACCTGCCTGTCGGTGAACCCAACGCTGTGGTTCGGCTCTCGCACGTGGCGCATGCGACGGAGGCATTCGCGCGTCAGGGTCGGCGAGTCACCGCGCAGACGATGGTGCGAATGTCCGGGTTTGCGCCGTCGACGCTGCATGCGATGAGCTCCCGGGCGGCCAGCAGTCTGTCGCAGCGAATGTTCAACTTGATGATCACCAATGCGCCAGGGCCGCAGTTCCCGCTCTACCTCGGCGGAGCTCGGATGCTGGAGATGTATCCGGTGTCGCCACTGCTCAAGAATCAGACACTCAGCATTGCCCTGACGTCGTACGACGGAAATGTCTACTACGGTTTGAATGCCGACCGTGACGCGATGTCGGACGTCGACGTCGTTCGTTCGCTGATCTTCGAGTCACTCGAGGAATTGACGGATGCGAGTCGGTGACGAACGAGCATGAAGGTGGTCTCATGAGGGTGTACGTACCGGCGACGGTCGAGATTTTGCAGAAGTTGGTCGCAGATCAGGAGTTCGACCCGATGAGCCGGACGGCTTTTGCGGTCACCCCGACGTTGCGTGAGTCGTACGCGGCGGGGGACGACGACGAGTTGGCCGAGGTCGCCATGGGTGAGGCTGCGCGTGCGTCGCTGCGGCTGATCGCCGGAACCGAGGGCGACGTCACCTTCCGGCGTGCTGTCGTTGCCGCCGACGTCGACGATGCCGATGTGAAGTTGCGGCCCGATCTCGACGATTCGGTAGTCCGATTGGCAGGTCCTGTCACGATGGCTCAGGTTGCATCTGTGCATGTCGACCTCGAACAGGCAGAATCGGACATCGAGCGCGCTGCTGGCATAGTCGACGCGGCGGATCTCGGTGATGCCGATGCCGAGTTCACGCTCGGCGACGCGGAGGACCACGAGTTGGCGTGGTACGCCGCGCAGGAGTTGCCGTTCTTGCTCGACCTGCTGTAAATGTGCTTACCGTCAAGTAACCTACGGTACCGTAACCTGATAACCTACGGTACCGTAGGCAGTGGGTTCGGAAGGTGAGAGGTGGAGGTCTGATGGGTCTGAAGGACTGGATCGAGGCACCGGCGGCGTCGGTAGTTCCGGCAGCGCGGTCGAAGCTCAATCTGCTTCGCGGTGCGGCGGCTCGGCTGACCACACCATTGCTTCCCGACGACTATCTGCACCTCGCAAATCCGTTGTGGTCCGCCCGCGAGCTGCGTGGTCAGATCGTCGAAGTCCGGCCCGAGACCACGGATTCGGCGACCATCGTCATCAAGCCGGGTTGGGGATTCGACTTCAACTACCAGCCGGGGCAGTACATCGGCATCGGCCTGCATATCGACGGCCGGTGGCACTGGCGGTCGTACTCACTCACTTCTCCTCCCAACTGGGAGAACAAGCGCATCTCCATCGCGGTCAAGGCCATGCCCGAGGGCTTCCTCTCGAGCCACCTCGTCAGCGGCGCGGTGCCGTCGGGAACCATCGTTCGACTGGCCACGCCGTCGGGCAACTTCGCGTTGCCTGATCCGCCGCCGGAGAAGATCCTGTTCATCACCGCGGGCAGTGGCATCACTCCGGTCATGGGCATGCTGCGGACGATGAACCGGCGCGGTCAATTGCCCGACGTCATGCACATCCACTCGGCTCCGACGGAATCCGACGTGATGTTCGCCGACGAACTCACGGCACTGCACGCAGAGCACGAGGACTTCGTGAGCCACGTTCAACTCACGCGCCGTGACGGAAAGTTCAAACTCAGTTCACTCGACACGGTCTGCCCCGACTGGCGTGAGCGCCATACCTGGGCGTGTGGACCACTTCCGTTGCTCGACGAGCTCGAAGACGTCTGGAAGGCGGAAGGCATCGAGGATCGACTCCACATGGAGCGGTTCGCGGTGTCGCGCATCGACGCTTCGGCGGACGGCGGCACGGTCACGTTCGAGAAATCGGGTAAGACGATCACCGTCGACGGCGCGACGACCCTTCTGGAGGCCGGCGAGCAGTCCGGTGCCTTGATGCCCTTCGGTTGCCGTATGGGCATCTGCCAGACGTGTGTCGTACCTCTCGTTGCCGGCCACGCGATCGATCTACGTTCGGGTAAACAGCACGCGGAGGGTGAGCGCATTCAGACGTGCATCTCCGCTGCCGCCGGCGACTGTACGCTGGACGCATAGCTTCTAGGCACACGGAGGACCACGGTGGCCATCACCGATATCAAAGAGTTTTCGCACCTCACCGAGGCCGATGTCGAAGCTCTCGGACGTGAACTCGATCAGATTCGACTCGACATCGAAGACTCTCGTGGAATCCGGGACGCCCGCTACATTCGTCGCGTCATTCGCGTCCAGCGGGCGTTGGAGCTCGGCGGGCGTATCGCGCTGTTCGGCAGTCGGTACCGACCGGCATGGCTGGTCGGTACGACCCTGCTGAGCCTGTCGAAAATCATCGAGAACATGGAACTCGGGCATAACGTCATGCACGGGCAATGGGACTGGATGAACGATCCCGAGATTCACTCCGTCTCGTGGGAGTGGGACCAGACCGGTCCTTCCGAGCACTGGAAGCGCGCCCACAACTACCAGCACCACACGTACACCAACGTCGTCGGGATGGACGAGGATCTCGGTTTCGGGATTCTGCGTATGACGCGTGACGAGCCGTGGAAGCCGATCAACCTGTTCCAGCCGATCGCCAACGTGATCTTGGCGGCCACGTTCGAGTGGGGCATCGCGCTGCACGACCTCACGGCGGCAGCCGAGTTGGAGGGCGCGGAAAAGGGACAACTGAACTCGCAGGCGAACAAAGACTTCGCGCGCAAGATCTTTCGTCAGGTGGGCAAGGACTTCATCTTGTTCCCGGCTCTGACGGGGCCGGCGTGGAAGTCGACCATGACGGCCAATGCCACCGCGAATCTCGTGCGCAACCTGTGGGCGTACGTCGTCATCTTCTGTGGCCACTTCCCGGACGGTGCCGAGAAGTTCACGGTTGCCGAATTCGAGCAGGAGACTCGTCACGAGTGGTACCTGCGCCAGATGCTCGGTAGTGCGAACTTCAATTCGGGCAAGCTCATGGGACTCATGAGCGGCAATCTGAGTTACCAGATCGAGCATCACGTGTTCCCTGATCTGCCGAGTAACCGCTATCCCGAAATCGCTGTGAAGATGCGTGCATTGTGCGAGAAGTTCGATCTCCCGTACACCACCGGTTCGCTCTTCAAGCAGTATCTTCTGGCTCTGCGCACGATCCACAAGTTGGCTTTGCCGGACAAGTGGCTGACCGCAACCTCGGACAATGCTCCGGAAACCTCTTCGGAACTACGGTTCCGCGACTCGGGATTCCGGGATGCAGCCATGGCGATGGTCGAGGACCTTCGTACGGATCCGGTCACCGGTAAGCGTCTCGGTTTGTTGACCGCACTCAAGTCACAGGCCCGTTCCCGCATGCCGAAGCGCCGGAAGTGATATAGGTTACATCGGGAAAAACCTAACCTACGGTGCCGTAAGTTACGCTACAGTAGGTGCAGTTGATCTGAACGATTCGCATTCATGATCGTTCTGCACTTACTACTTTGCGCCTAACTCACTGCTAGGAGGCTTTCCATGGCGATTGCAGATGTCAAGGAATACGCACATCTCACGGACGCCGACATCGAGGCGCTCGGCCGCGAACTCGACGCGATCCGTCGCGACATCGAGGAGTCGCGCGGCGAGAAGGACGCGCGCTACGTGCGCAACGTCATTCGCCTGCAGCGTTCGCTCGAAATCGGGGGCCGCGCAGTGCTTTTCGCCAGCCGTCGTCGTCCGGCGTGGCTTGCCGGAGTTGGACTGCTGACGCTCTCGAAGATCATCGAGAACATGGAACTCGGGCACAACGTGATGCACGGGCAGTGGGACTGGATGAACGACCCGGAGATCCACTCCACCTCGTGGGAGTGGGACGTCACCGGCCCGTCTGCACACTGGAAGCAGACCCACAACTACCTGCATCACAAGTACACCAACGTCCTCGGAATGGACGACGACGTCGGATACGGCCTCCTTCGCGTCACCCGCGATCAGCGCTGGAAGCCCTTCAATGCCGGCAACCTGGTCTACAACACGCTGCTCGCTCTGTTCTTCGAGTACGGCATCGCCGCTCAGCACCTCGAGCTGGGCAAGGTGGCCAAGGGCCGCGCCGACAAGGAAGAGACGCAGCGCAAGCTTCGCGAGGTCGGCGAGAAGATCGGCAAGCAGGTCCTGCGCGACTACGTCATCTACCCGGCCATCACCGGACCGGCGTGGAAGAGCACGTTGTCGGCCAACTTCACCGCCAACACCCTGCGGAACGTGTGGACCAACGCGGTCATCTTCTGCGGTCACTTCCCGGACGGTGCCGAGAAGTTCACCAAGGAAGACATCGACAAGGAAACACAGGCTCAGTGGTACCTGCGTCAGATGCTCGGCAGCGCCAACATCGAGGGCAGCGCGCTCATGGACTTCATGACTGGCAACCTGAGCTACCAGATCGAGCATCACCTGTTCCCCGATCTGCCCAGCAACCGCTACAAGGACATCGCGGTCACGGTGCGTCAGCTCGCGGACAAGTACGACTTGCCGTACACGACGGGCCCGCTTGCCGTGCAGTACGCCAAGTCCTGGCGCACCATCGCCAAGCTGTCGCTGCCGAACAAGTACCTCAAGGACACCGTCGACAATGCGCCCGAGACGGCGTCGGAGCGGATGTTCGACGGCGAACTGACGTCGACCGTCGATCCCGTGACCGGGCGTCGCAGCGGCCTCAAGAGCGCCATCGCACGCAAGCGTAAGAGCGGCAAGCTGCGCAGCCTCCTGGGCCTTCGCTGATTTCCCGCCTGCGCTGACCAGAACAGAAGCGGCCCGACACCATTCGATGGTGTCGGGCCGCTTTGCTGTTCTCGCGCTGGGGCGTCGTGCAGGGGTGTCGCTCAGTACTGATCGTTGGACTTGATCGCTTCCAGCAGTTGTCGCACCGCGACGACGCGTCGAGCTGATTTGCCCTCCAGCAGGTCGAGCTTGCATTCGGGATCCGCCGGCGGCCCCAGATGCGTGCATCCGCGCGGGCAATCCTCGATCGCCGCGGCAAGGTCCGAGAATGCCGCCACCACATTCTCGGGTGAGATATGTGCAAGGCCGAACGAACGGATGCCGGGAGTGTCGATGACCCAGCCGCCGCCGGCGAGGGGGAGTGCCACCGATTGTGTCGACGTGTGCCGGCCCTTGCCGACGCCGGACACGATGCCGACCGCTCGATTGGCGTCGGGGACAAGACGATTGACCAGTGTCGACTTTCCGACGCCGGAATGCCCGATCAGGGCGGTCAGCTTGTGCTCGAGGATCTGCGTCAGTTCGTCCAGTGGATCGTCGCGACCGGCGACGACCACTTGGATGTCGAGGTCGGCGAAAGTGCTCGCGAATTCCTCGGGTGGTTCGAGGTCGCTCTTGGTCAGGCAGACGATCGGTGTCAGGCCGCCCACGTAGGCGGCGACCAGTGCGCGCTCGACGAAGCCGGTGCGCGGCGGGGGATCGGCGAGTGCCACGACGATGAGTAACTGCTGGGCGTTCGCGACGACGATGCGTTCGAAGGGATCGGTGTCGTCCGCGGTTCGGCGCAGAACCGTAGAACGCTCGGAGACCCGGACAATGCGAGCCAGAGTATCGGTTTTACCCGACAGGTCGCCGACAATGTCCACCTGATCGCCGACGACGATCGGGGTGCGGCCCAACTCGCGGGCGCGCATCGTGACGATCAGCCGGTCGGGATCACCGCCGAGGACGCAACCCCAACGGCCACGATCCTTCGACACCACCATCCCCGATTCAGCCGAGAGATGTTCGGGCCGAGTCTTCGTACGGGGGCGGGATCCGCGTCCGGGGCGTACCCGGACGTCGGACTCGTCGTACTGCCGCGGACTCAGAAGCTTGCCTTCGGCGTCGCAGTCGAACTCTCGAGCATGTCGACCCACATGTTCTCGAAGCCGGGCAGTGTCTTGGCGGTGGTTCCTACATCGTCGACCTCGACGCCGTCGACGACCAGGCCGATGATGGCGCCGGCTGTTGCCATGCGGTGGTCGGCATACGAGAGCCATTGTCCGTCATGAAGTTCCGCGGGAACGATCGTCAGGCCGTCATCGGTTTCGGTGACGGAGCCGCCGAGCTTGTTGATCTCGTCGGCGAGGGCGGCCAGACGGTCGGTCTCGTGCCCGCGCAGGTGTGCAATACCCCGTAGATGCGAGGTGCCCTCGGCGAGGGCGGCCAGGGCCGCGACGGTGGGGGTCAGCTCTCCCACGTCGTGGAGATCGATGTCGATGCCGCGCAGTTTCTCCGGGCCGCGAACGGTCAGCACACCATCGGCGAGAGTGACGTCGGCGCCCATCGAGGCGAGGATCCCGCGGATCGCGTCGCCGGGTTGCGTGGTCGACGACGGCCACATCGGAACGCTGACGGTTCCGCCGGTCACTGCGGCAGCGGCCAGGAACGGGGTGGCGTTGGAGAGATCGGGTTCAATCGCCCAGTCCACGGCGCGCACCGGCCCCGGTGCCACACGCCAGGTGTCCGCGTCACCGCCCGTGGCTGGTGTCGTCACGGAAACTCCGGCTTCGCGGAGCATCTCGACGGTCATGTCGATGTGCGGCATGGACGGGACGGGCTTGCCGTCGTGGTGGACGGTGACACCCTCTTCGAAGGCAGCAGCCGAGAGCAGGAGACCGGAGACGAACTGCGACGAACCGGATGCGTCGATGGTGACCGTCCCGCCGCGTAGGGATCCGGTTCCGGTGACGGTGAACGGGAGTGCGTCACCCTCGATGTGTGCGCCGAGACCGCGCAGGGCTTCCAAGATGGTGCCGAGTGGTCGTGTGCGTGCCTGCTCGTCGCCGTCGAAGCGAACGATGCCGTCGGCCATCGCGGCGAGCGGCGGCAGGAAGCGCATCACGGTGCCGGCCAGGCCGCAGTCGACCTCGCCGCCGCGCAAGGGCCCCGGGGTGATGCGAAGCGTGGTCGGATCGCCGGCTTCCTCGATACCGATGCCGAGGTCGCGCAGAGCTGCGATCATCAGGTCGGCGTCACGGCTGCGGAGTGCACCGGTGATCGTGGACGGGCCATCCGCAAGTGCGGCAAGAATCAGAGCTCGATTGGTGATGGACTTGGATCCGGGCAGCGTCACCACTGCATCGACGGGTGCTTGGGCCCTCGGGGCGCTCCACAGACTCAGACTCACATGGTCCATCTTCTCTCATCGGTGGGGGAATGGTCGAAACCGTGCCACCCTGGGTGTCATGTGCGGAAGGTATGCGACCACAGCGGACCCGGCCACCCTGGCGGTGGAACTCGATGCGCTCGACGAGACGGACCACTCGGCGCCCGTCGAAGCCGACTACAACGTGGCCCCCACGACCGAGGTGTTGACCGTCGTCGAACGCCACGATCGGGAGAACCCCGACAGCGATCCGACCAAGAGGATTCGGCGGATGCGCTGGGGATTGGTCCCGTCGTGGACCAAGGAGCTGGGCAAAGGCCCGGTCCTGTTCAACGCCCGCGCCGACTCGCTGGCGGAGAAGCCGGCGTTTCGGACCGCCTTCAAGTTCAAGCGTTGCCTGGTCCCCATGGACGGGTGGTACGAGTGGCAGACCGAGGCCACCGGCGGGAAGAAGGCCGCGAAAATTCCTTACTACATGCATCCCGACGACGGATCACGGCTGTTCATGGCGGGTGTGTGGTCTGCCTGGCGGGACCCGAGGGTCGAGAACGCGAGCCCCGTCCTGAGCTGCTCGATCGTCACAGTCGACTCTCTCGGTCACCTCGAGCAGGTTCACGACCGCATGCCCCTCGCCCTGCCTCGCGACCGCTGGGAGCCATGGCTCGATCCCGACAACACCGTCGATTCGGCCCTGCTCGAGCCGGTACCGGACCTCTTCGAACGAATCGACGTCGATCGAGTCCGGCCGCTGGTCAACAGTGTCAAGAACAACGGACACGAGTTGATCGAGCCGGACGTCGACCGTGCCGGCGAGCAGATCAGCCTGCTCTAGCAGTCAGCCGAGAGCCCAGGTAACGGTCACTTCGAACGAGACCTGCTGGGTTCCCGGGGCGAGAACCATGTCGGACATCGAGGCGTCGGGAGCGCGCATGGTCTGACCGCCACTCGTGTCGTGCGCCTCGGTGATGGTCACGACGTTCTCGAGCGAAGTGCCGGACAGATCCGCGTATTGCTCGGCACGGTTCTTCGCGTCCTCGAAAGCTCGGGTGCGGGCGTCGGCCAGAAGCTGAGAGTCGTCGTCGATGGCGAAGGCGACGTTGCCGAGCCGTGCCGCGTTTCCGCCCGCCGCGATGCCGGCGTCCAAGACAGAAGAGGCCTTGTCGAGATCGCGGACGACGATCCGTACCGAGTTGGTTGCCCGGTAGCCGGTCACGTTGCCGCCGATGAACGGTCCACCACTGGCGTCGTACTGCGGCTGGACGGACAGATCGCTTGTCTGCACGTCCTCGGGGGCCACGCCGGCGGCGACTATCGCGTCGATCATCTGACGGGCCTTGTCATTCGACTCGGAGACCGCTCCCGATACATCCGGGGCAACAACCTCGATGCCGATGTCGGCATTGAGGATGTCCGGCGCTCCGCGGACCTGCCCTGATCCGACTACCGTGACTTCCTTGGCGGCATTGTCCGAACTCCCGCAGGCCGTCAGCGAGACGGTGAGGGCTGCCGCTGCAGCGGTCAGTGCCAGAGTTTTCAGGTGTGGTCGCATGGTGAGACCGTAGCGACCGGGTACTCAGCCCGCCGTGATTTGCGCCGTGACCGCGCCACTCAACTGCACGAGGTCCGTCGGAGCCAGCTCGATCTCGAGCCCGCGTCGACCGGCGCTGCAGAGAATGCGGTCCCAGTCGAGCGCCGACGCATCGATCACGGTCGGCAGTTTCTTGCGCTGGCCGAGCGGTGAGATACCGCCGAAGACGTAGCCGCTCGAGCGCTCGGCTTCGACGCGATCGGCCATGACTGCTTTGCTCGCACCGAGGGCAGCGGCTGCAGCCTTGAGCGAGAGCTTGTCCGGGACCGGCAGAACCGCGACGGCAAGCTTGCCGGTGTCGAGTTTGACTACCAGGGTCTTGAAGATCTGGGCAGCCTCGACGCCTGTCGACTCGGCCAACGCGTCCACGGCTTCGTCGCCGAACGATTCGGCGCGAGGATCGTGGTCGTAGCTGTGGACGCGGTGCGGTGTCTTCGACTTGTCGAGAAGTACGGTCGCAGGGGTCGCTGTTCCGGCCATGAGGACACCCTATGTGGATCGCCCGCAGGTGCATCCGACCAGGCCGGGAACAGAGTCGCAGACTCCCGTGTTGGTACCAGTTGATGAAACTTGTCCCGAGAAGCGAAGGAGCGACCGTGCTGGCTGTGTGTGAGCCACCACCGGCCCGTGGGTCGGATCTTCAGTTGGCGGTAACCTTGATCCCTACGGCTAGTGAAGGGATCAGAGTGCTGGAACACGACCGGCCCAAGGACGAACCGTCAGGGGTTACCGAACCTGCCGACGGCGCAGTGTCCGAAACGCCCGAAACTGCGGATGAGTTGATTGCCCGGTTCGAGCGCGACGCGCTCCCGCTGCTCGACCAGTTGTACGGCGCTGCCCTGCGTATGACTCGGAATCCGGCTGATGCCGAGGATCTCGTGCAGGAGACGTACGTCAAGGCGTACACCGCTTTCCGCTCGTTCCGTGCCGGTACCAACCTGAAAGCCTGGCTGTACCGGATTCTCACCAACACCTACATCAACTCGTACCGTAAGAAGCAGCGCCAACCCGCGCAGTATCCGACGGACGAGATCACCGATTGGCAGTTGGCCGCGACCGCTGAGCACACGTCCACCGGTCTGCGTTCGGCCGAGGTGGAGGCGCTCGACGCGTTGCCCGACGACGACATCAAGGCGGCGCTGCAGTCGCTTCCCGAGGAATTCCGGATGGCGGTGTACTACGCCGATGTCGAAGGATTCCCGTACAAGGAGATCGCGGAGATCATGGGCACACCCATCGGAACGGTGATGTCGCGACTGCACCGTGGTCGCAAGCAATTGCGTGGTCTTCTGGCCGATGTCGCAAAAGACCGGGGATTCAATCGGGACGGCGCAGTCGACACAGCCACAGTCGCAGCCACCGAGACGGAAGGTGTCACACGATGAGTGAGCAGGACGAATTCGAAAGGCTCGACTGCTCGGCAGTCATCGCCGACGTCTGGTTGATGCTCGACGGTGAATGTGACGATTCCAGTCGTGCTCGCCTGCAGCGTCATATCGACGATTGCGGATCGTGCCTCGAGGCCTACGGGATCGAAGAGAAGGTCAAGAGCCTGATCAACCGTAAGTGCGGCGGAGACCACGCGCCGGAAAGTCTGCGTCAGCGGCTCACCGTCGAGTTGCGTCGGACCATCGTCATAACGACTACCGAAACCGACAGCTAGCCCGTCAGCGACGATCTGAGCGGTAGTAGCGTAAGGCAGTAACGCCGAGGGGCGGGGAAGCAATGCTTCCCCGCCCCTCGGACGTTTTGTTGCGCTACATGTCAGGCGTTTGGACGCTTGCCATGGTTAGCGGCGTTGCCCTTACGGCTGCGCTTCTTACGACCACGCTTACCCATGATTGGTCTCCCTTCTGTTTCTTTCGCGTCATTGTTTCACGCCGATGCCGGTGTGGTTCCATTGGCAGGTCGATCGAGTGATCCGTCGACGTATTTTCGTGGTCAGGGTGCAGTTCCGACAGAAGTGAGGTTCACGATGGCAGAAGACGTGCGCGCCGAGATGGTTTCGACGGTCTACCAGGTGGTCGTGAGCGAGGGAGACGTCGTTGCGGACGGCGACACCCTGGTCATTCTCGAATCCATGAAGATGGAGATTCCGGTCCTGGCCGAGGTTCCGGGAACGGTGACGACGGTGGGCGTCGAGGTCGGCGATGTCATTCAGCAAGGCGATCTGATCGCCGTGATCTCCTAAGTCGGACGATGTCCACTCTCAGTGACCTCCTCGCCGAACACACCGATCTCCCGGGTGCGGCGGTCGACCACCTCCAGCGAGTAGTGGGCGAGTGGCAACTGCTCGCCGACCTCTCCTTTGCCGATGTTCTTCTGTGGGTGGGCACCGAATCGGAGAAGAACCGTTCGGAGGGGTCGGTCATCTGCGTCGCGCACTGCCGGCCGACAACGGCATCGACGGCTTTTCCGGAGGACGCGGTCGGGACGGTCGTTTCCGAGTCCGAGCACCCGCAGGTTCTCCGCGCTCTCGTGGAGGGCCGCGTCGTTCGCGGCGAAGACGAGACGTGGCGTGAAGGAATGCCGCCACGTAAGGAAGCCGTTCCCGTGCGTCTGGACGGGCGCGTCATCGCGGTTCTGAGCCGCGACACCAACCTGTCGCACCAGCGAGCGCAGAGTCCGCTCGAGCTCGCGTATCTCGATTGCGCCGAAGACCTGTGTCAGATGATCAGCGACGGAACCTTCCCGATCCGAGAATCGCGCTCCGACACGAACTCGAGCCCACGTGCGGGCGACGGGTTCATCCGTCTCGACACCGAAGGCACCGTCGTCTACGCCAGCCCGAACGCGCTCTCGGCCTATCACCGGATGGGCTTGAGTTCGGATCTGGTGGGCCAAGACCTCGCGGCGTTGACCCGTTCGTTGGTCACCGACCCGTTCGAGTCTTCGGAAGCTGCGGGATACATCCGGGATACGTTGGCGGACAAGCCCGGTCGCCGTATGGAGATCGAGGCGCGCGGGGCGACCGTTCTGCTGCGAGCCCTGGTTCTCAAGCCGGGCGGTCGGCACGTCGGTGCTGCGGTCGTCGTCCGCGACGTCACCGAGGTCAAGCGTCGTGATCGCGCGCTCCTGAGCAAGGACGCGACCATCCGCGAGATTCACCACCGAGTGAAGAACAACCTGCAAACCGTCGCGGCGCTTCTGCGTCTACAGGCCAGACGAACCGGCAACGACGAAGCGCGACAAGCGTTGACAGAATCGGTGAGGCGCGTGACGTCCATCGCCCTCGTTCACGACACCTTGTCGATGTCGGTGGACGAAGAGGTGGATCTCGACGAGGTGATCGACCGGTTGGTTCCCATGCTCTCCGATGTCGCGGGAGTAGGTGTGCCGGTGACGATTCGGCGTGAGGGAAGTTTCGGAGTGTTCTCCGCCGAGCGTGCCACCCCGTTGGTCATGGTGCTGACGGAGTTGGTGCAGAACGCAATCGAGCACGCTTTCGATCCAGGTAGTACCGGCACGGTCACATTGAGCGCCGAGCGTTCTGCACGCTGGTTGGACGTGATCATCCACGACAACGGGCGCGGGCTCCCGGAAAATTTCGACCTCGAGAAATCCGATCGCCTCGGACTGCAGATCGTTCGGACTTTGCTGGGCGCCGAACTCGGCGGCTCACTCGGACTGCACCCGGGGAGCGGTGGTGGCACCGACGCGGTTCTGCGTGTGCCGCTCGGTAGGCGTACTGCGCGTTACTGATTCGAGCATCGTTACTGATTCGAGCAGACAAAAAGCCCGGCACCATGTGGTGCCGGGCTGTCGTCTTCGACTGTGCGGAGGGGCTGTTCTCCGTCGCGAGTCGAACGTCTCGGTTCTACCTAGACGGAAGTGCGTGCACGGGTACGTGCGTTACGACGCTTGAGTGCGCGACGCTCGTCTTCGCTCATTCCGCCCCAGACGCCTGCATCCTGACCGGACTCGAGAGCCCAGGACAGGCACTCGGCGGTGACGGGGCAGCGGTTGCAGACAACCTTGGCATCAGCGATCTGAGCGAGGGCCGGTCCGCTGTTTCCCACCGGGAAGAACAGTTCGGGATCCTCGTCGCGACAGATTGCGTTGTGGCGCCAGTCCATCTTTTTTCGCTCCTTAATTGGGTGTGTATTCACACCATTTGGTACCAATGAGTTTGTGTGTGCGTCATCAATGTTTCCGCACTGTTACTTGTGAATGCTTTCACGAACTCGCGGTATGTCAATAGGTTTGAACGGGTTCGTGGGCCAACTCACTAATTTGTGACACACCTGACGGCCACCTGGGCGTCACCGGCATTTTACCCGATTTCGGCTATTCGGCACCAGAGTTTTTGCAGGTCAAACGTGTTGCCTGACTCACGTCGCAATCGGCGCGAACACTTCCAGTGCATCCGGGACCGAGGTGAATTCGACCTTTTCGCGAAGTCCGATGTAGTCGCCGTCCATCTGCAGTCCGATCGGTCGCGACGATTCGATGGTGATTGACGGGACGTCGTCGGTGCGGAGAAGAACCTTCGATTTCGGCTCGGCGCCGCGTGCGAGGAGCTGTCGCACAACCCGCAAGGACGGTAGGACTTTGGTGCTCGTCATGGCGAAGATGCCGAGTCCGCTGTCGAAAGTCGTTCCCGGATTGGTGTGTACGGGGCGCTCTTCCAGATATGTCCACGGGCTCGAGTTCGACACGAACGCGTAGTGGACTCCGGAGACGGGATCCTGATCGGGAAGGTGGACGGTCAGTGCTGGTTCGGCTCGCTTGGCACGGAAGAACGCCGCGATTGCGGTTCGGACGTACCGGGCGGGTGTGGCGGCGTCCCCGTTTTTGCGGCTGGCGTCGACGGCCTCGCAGACATCGGCGTCGAGGCCCATTCCGGCGTTGAACGTGAACCAACGGTTGTCGCAGTGTGCGAGTCCGATTCGGCGTCGCGTGCGCTCGGAGAGAAGGTCGACGAGTTGGTTCGTGGCATCGATCGGGTCGGCGGCGATACCGAGCGAGCGCGCGAAAACGTTTGCCGAGCCTCCGGGGACGACTGCGATTGTCGGGATCGGACCGACCGGAACCGATTTCATGGACGTGGGATGCGGTGACCCGAGCAGTCCATTGACCACTTCGTTGACCGTGCCGTCGCCGCCGTGGACGATCACCGAGCCGAACCCGTCTTCGTGGGCTTCGCGCGCCAGTTCGGCAGCGTGTCCCCGATGTGTGGTGTGCGCCACAGTAAGTCGCACCCGACTCTCGAGGGCGTGTGCCAACAGGTCACGACCGGCAGCGGTGGTGGAGGTGGCATTGGGGTTGACGATCAGCAGTGCGCGCACGGGGCATGAGCCTATCCGGTGTCGTGTTCTAGGCTGGCCTCGTGCCGAATACCGCCAGTCCGAACGCCCTGCCCAAGACAGTCACATGGGCAGGTGCCCTCGTGACGCTGCAAGGGCTCGTTGCCGCCGGGTTCGCGATCGTCGCAGTGATTCGCGGTGCAACCGGCCACGATCAGAGCGTCACCAACGGATACGGATTTGCCGCCTGGGTCGCGATCCTCGGCGGTGCGGTGTTGGCTGCCGGTATCGCCCTGTTGACCGGTCGCCGGTGGGGCCGGGCCATCGCCGTCGTCGCCCAGCTGCTGCTCCTGCCGGTTGCCTGGTCGCTGCTGACCGATTCACATCAGGTTCCGCTCGGCATCGTTCTGGGTGTCGTCGTTCTCGGTGCCCTCGGCTGCCTGTTCTCGGCTCCGACGTCTCGGTGGATGGCAGCGGAGTACGGAGCCTATGCCGACGAGGCGTCATCGGACGAGGAACGTCCGGACGCCGAAGGAACCGGCGACACCGGGCGCAAGAAAGACTGAACTCCTACTCGGCCTCGGCCGCGAGCGCCCCCAGGTGGGTGCCGGTCAGGCGATACGTGGTCCACTCCGTCTTCGCGTCGGCACCGAGTGACTCGTAGAACTTGATCGAGGGGGTGTTCCAGTTGAGCACCGACCAGGACAGCCTGGTGTAGTCGTTGTCGGTGCACTCCTTGGCGAGCGCGGCCAGAAGAGCCTTCCCGTGCCCTGATCCGCGCTGGCTGGGCTTGACGTACAGGTCCTCGAGGTAGATGCCGTGCGCGCCGTCCCACGTGGAGAAATTGCGAAACCACAGCGCCATGCCGACGACGTCGTCGGCGGAATTCACAGCGACGTGCGCGAAGGCCGTCGCGGCCGGTCCGAACAAAGCCTCGCCGATCTGTTCCGCCTTCACGGTGCACTCGTCGAGGGCCTTCTGGTAGTCCGCCAACTCGTAGATCATGTCGGTGATCGGCTGGACGTCTGCGGGCGTGGCGCGTCGGATCATGCAGAGGATCTTAAGCCTCACGCCTCCACGAGCGGTGGCACGTTGTGGTGGAGGAGGTGAGTAGCCCCGTGCTCGTAACCGAGAACCGTGTATGCGCCGGGCGACAACGCGAAGCGCTTTCCTTCCGTCACGGGGAGTTCGAGCCAGCGAGCGATGAGTGCGCGTGAGAAGTGGCCGTGCCCGATCAGGATCACGTCCCGCTCGGGTAGCTGCGAACGCACCATCGACAGCACCATGTCGGTGCGGGCATGGATCTGGTCGGCCTGCTCACCGCCGGGGCACGGGTGCGTCCAGACGGTCCAATCGGGCACCGTTGCCCGGATCTCGGGTGTCGTGAGGCCCTCGTAGTCCCCGTAGTCCCATTCGGACAGTGCATCCCAGGTCCGCTCCTCCGGAAGGCCGGCAAGATCACCCGTCAGCTGTGCGCGCAAACGCGGACTCGTCAGAATCATGGGATTGCGGAGGTCGAGTGTCCGCAGTCGGTTTCCGGTCGCGGTGGCCTGCATTTCGCCGAGCGGAGTCAGTGGAACCTCGGTCCGTCCGGTGTGTTTTCCGGTCCGTGCCCACTCGGTTTCACCGTGGCGCATCAGTACGACGCGAGCACCGAGAGGGATCGACGAGGGGGTGGACTGGGAGGTCATGTCGACCATCATTGCAGGCTGCCTCGCGTGTGTAGCTCGCCTCCTGGCGCGAAGTGCGCAAGGATCTACGTGTGACGACGGTTCTCGCAGTGGCGAATCAAAAGGGCGGCGTGGCTAAGACCACTACCGTCGCCTCTCTCGGTGCGGCTTTGTCCGCGCTCGGACAACGAGTCCTGGTGGTGGATCTCGACCCGCAGGGCTGCCTGACGTTCTCGCTCGGCCACAACCCGGATCGCCTCGAGCGTTCGGTCAACGAGGTCCTGGCGGGTGATCTCGACGCGGTCGACGCCGTGCTGAAGACGGACGACGGCATGGACCTGCTGCCGGCCACGATCGATCTCGCGGGCGCTGAAGCGTTGCTTCTGATGCGACCCGGCCGAGAGTTCGCGCTCAAGCGGGCGCTGTCTCCGCTCCTGGGTTCTTACGACGTCGTCATCATCGACTGCCCACCGTCGTTGGGTGTGCTCACACTCAACGGATTGACTGCGGCGCAGTCGGTTCTGGTTCCACTGCAATGCGAGACCCTCGCGCACCGCGGCGTCGGGCAGCTGCTGCGTACGGTTCGTGAAGTCCAAGCCATCACCAACCCGGATCTTGTTCTGCTCGGCGCACTTCCGACTCTGTACGACGCTCGAACCACGCACAGTCGCGACGTGCTCGCCGACGTCAGCGACCGTTACTCCCTCGCCGTTCTGGCGCCGCCGATCCCACGCACCGTCAAGTTCGCCGAGGCGTCCGCGTCGGGCGCGACGGTCCTCGCCGGACGAAAGAACAAGGGCGCGGATGCTTATCGCGAACTCGCCGACAATCTCGTAAAGCATTGGGCTGGAAACGAAGTCGTGACTTTCGCGCCGGAACTGGCGCTCTGAGGAAGGCGAGCTTCTAGCGCAGCGCGAACAAGGTATCGCCGCGCTGTTCCAGAATCGTCTCGCCCGCACTGGCGAGCACGATCGGTGTCGCCGTCTCACCGCGGTCGACGGCGATCATGCGCTGCACCGCTCCGTCCGACGGGCTGACGGCTGCAATGCCGCCCGGAACGGGGATGAGCATCTGACCGGCGACCATGCTTCCGGGCCCGGACGTTCCGTTGACGATCCACGTCGGAGCCAGATCGCTCAGTCGGAGGTTGACCGTCTGCGAGCCGGTCCACCATGTGATCGAAGCCTTGTCGGCGTGGGTGCGGGCACCCTCGGTCACCGCTCCCTCGATCGGATAGTCGACGATCGGGCTGCCGGATCCGTCGAAAATGCTGATGCGAGAAACAGTTCCGTTGGCGGCGGGGAGGTAGACCGCCGTTTTCTCGCCGGCCACGGACAGCAGGCGGGCGCCCTCGGAGTCGAGGAGAATCGAGGATCCGTACTCCTCGGGTTCCTGGGCGTCCTTGGGAGCGGGATTCATCACCGTCAACCTGTTGGAGGCTTCACCGGGGCAGCGTTCGAGTACCGAGACACGGTTGGCGCTCGACGCGGCGTCGAGCAGCGTGCATCCGGTGCGAGGTTGCTTGTTGGGATTGACCTTCGCGTCGACCCGGCCGTACTCGAGGGTTCGGACAAGGTCCGAGCGCCACAGTTCCATTCGCTCACTGCCGCGTGAGATCAGGTAGGTGCCGTCCGCCGACAAACTGACCGCGGAATCGGCGTCGCTGTTGCGCTGGTCTTTTCGGGCGCCGGTGTCCGCGACCAGTGACGTGACCTGGGAGCAACCGCGATCGTCCTGATAGACGCTGACGACGCGATCCCATGAACCGATCGCACCGCACAGGGGTATGTTGCGCGCGTAACGCCACACTTCTTCACCCGTTGCCGGATCGCGGCCGATCACTTCGGAGCCGTCGGCGGTGACGACGGCATTGCCGACGGTGATCGGCGCCGTCGAATCGGCACTGGCGGATTCCCACGTCTGCTTCAGGATGTCGGGCAACAACACCGACGTCGAGAGAGGCGGGAGAGACGTGTCTGCGGTGACCGAGGTGGTTCCGTGCGCATCACTGCGCAACCACACCACGGTCACCGCTACGACTACGGCCAGCGCGAGAGCCAGCGCACCGATCAGATCTGAGCGAGTACGCCTTTCGGGAGCCAGCACATCGGCAGCTTACTCTGCGGCGCCTGCCGTCGCGGTAGCCGCGGGGCGACGACGCCGACGGCGACGCGGCTTGGCTGCTCCGTCGTCGTCCGTGTTCTCGGCACCGGTTGCGGCAGGTGCCGAGGGGGGAGCGGTGGTCGCGGTAGCGGTGGTGGACGTCGCGGCGTCGGCCGAAGCGCCGGCGCGGGTGCGGCGACGGGTCCGGTTGCGGCGGGGAGCGGCCTTCTCTTCGTTGCCGTCGGAGTCGGTCGTATTCGGCGCGTCGGCCTTGTCCGTTGCGGCTTTGTCGGTTGCAGCCTTCTCAGGCGCGGCCTTGGCCTTGCGAACAGTGCCCTTGGCGTCGGCCGGGATCGACAGCTCCTCGTAGAGGTGCGGCGAGCTCGAGTACGTCTCGACCGGATCGGGGATTCCGAGGCTCAGTGCCTTGTCGATGAGCTGCCAACGAGGGATGTCGTCCCAGTCGACCAGCGTGACGGCGATGCCGGTGCGTCCGGCGCGGCCGGTACGACCGATGCGGTGGACGTACGTCTTCTCGTCTTCGGGGCACTGGTAGTTGATGACGTGAGTGACGTCGTCGATGTCGATACCGCGTGCAGCGACGTCGGTGGCGACGAGAACGTCGACCTTGCCGTTGCGGAAGCCCTTCAGTGCCTTTTCACGGGCGATCTGTCCGAGGTCGCCGTGGACCGCGCCGACGGAGAAACCACGCTCGGCGAGATCGTCGGCGACTTTCTGGGCGGTGCGCTTGGTACGGGTGAAGATCATCGTCGCGCCGCGGCCTTCGGCCTGCAGTACGCGGGCAACCATCTCGGCTTTGTCGAGAGCGTGCGCACGGTAGATGTGCTGGCTCGTGCGGTCGTGCACTGCGGAGGATTCGGCTTCCTCGGCGCGGATGTGCGTCGGCTGCGTCAGGAAGGTGCGAGCCAGAGTGATGATCGGGCCGGGCATCGTGGCCGAGAAGAGCATTGTCTGACGCTTGTCGGGGACCATGCCCATGAGGCGTTCGATGTCGGGGAGGAAGCCGAGGTCGAGCATTTCGTCGGCCTCGTCGAGGACGAGAACGCCGACCTTGCCCAGGATCAGGTGCGACTGGTTGGCGAGGTCGAGCAGGCGACCCGGGGTGCCGACGACAACGTCGACGCCCTTCTGGAGTGCCGAGATCTGCGCCTCGTACGGCCGGCCGCCGTAGATGGGCAGAACCTGCAGACCACGGTCGCCGACGCGGAGGTACTTGCTGGCGTTCTCGAGGTCGCGGGCGACCTGGATGCACAGTTCGCGGGTGGGAACGATGATCAGCGCGCGGGGAGTGCCGTCGAGGACCGCCGTGCCGTTCTCGGCGGTGACGATGCGATGCAGGAGCGGGACGCCGAAACCGAAGGTCTTGCCCATACCGGTTCGTGCCTGACCGATGAGGTCGTCACCGGCGAGAGCCAACGGGAGGGTGAGTTCCTGGATGGCGAAGGTGCGCTCGATGCCGATCTCGTTCAGTGCGCGGACGATTTCGTCGCGGACACCGAGTTCGGCGAAGGTCGGGGGTACATGGGTGTCGTCGAGCTGGACGGAAACGGTGTTCTCGGTTGCTTCGTCTTCGTGGTCGACAGTGATCTTGCTCAGGGGACTAGCCTTTCCTCGTGGCGGTACGCACGCACAAGGTAAGGGGCCAGGCCGTAAGTCGGCCGATGTCGATGCCCTCTTTTTCTTCGGTCATGCCTACGCCTCAGCACTGAATTCCACTCGGACGAATTCGAACCGTCCGGCGATCTCGGCGAAGCGGGCAACAACCGTCGATGCAGGTGCGCGCACATTATCGGTGGGGTTCGTGTGAAGACAGCCGTCCCGGCTAACCAAATGGCCCGGGGGAACTGGCGAACTCCCAAGACCATTGTAGCTGCACGTTGTCCGTCCCTCGCGATGACATGTCGAAGATCACCGAATCGGACATGCGGTCCTCGGCAGTCGCGTCGGCCGTCGAAGCACTACAGTTCGTAGTCATGGGCGCACACGATCTTGATGCTTCGACGGACGCTGGAACCGGAGGCCGAGTCGCTTCCGATCACCCGGGCGTGATCGATTTGTTTGCCGTTCTCGCGTATGGCGAGATTTCGGCGTTCTACCGTTTGGCGGAAGACGCACAAATGGCTCCGGACCTGCGCGGCAAGGTGGCGTTTGCCAGCATGGCCGCCGCCGAGATGGACCACTTCGAGACTCTGGAAACGGCCCTGACGGAACGTGGCCACGAGATCTTTGCCGTCATGGATCCGTTCGTGCGCGCGCTCGACAACTATCACGCGTCGACGACGCCGTCGACGTGGCTGGAATCGCTCGTGAAGGCATATGTCGGAGACGGAATCGCTGCCGATTTCTATCGCGAGATCGGTCACTCCCTCCCGGCGGACGTCGCCGAGATCGTGGAGGACGTTCTCTCGCAGACGGGCCATTCGGAGTTCGTGGTGCTCGAGGTGAAGGCCGCGGTAGAGGCCAGCACCCGCGCCAAGGACCGGTTGATGCTGTGGGGACGCCGACTCCTCGGTGAGGCGATCACCCAGGCACAGTTCGTGCTGGCGCAGCGTGAGGACCTCACGGATCTGGTGATCTCGGCCTCCGGTGACCTCAACGGAGTTGTCGCGTTGTTCGACGGTATGCAGGCAAAGCACGCCGAGCGGATGGCGATTCTCGGACTCGTCTAGGTGACTGTTCGCTCTAGGCACAGCGTGCAGAGGAGCGTGGGCGGTCGCTGCTGCATTAGCCTTGCGTCGACAACGGATGTAATTCACGAACAGTTCGGAGGTTGACCGTGGAGGTCAAGATCGGTGTAATCGACAGCCCGCGTGAGCTCATCGTCAACAGCGAACAGACCCCTGACGAGGTCGAGACACTGGTCGCGGCTGTCCTCGGTGGCCGCGAGCCGGTTCTGGCTCTCGTCGACGACAAGGGCCGCAAGTTCCTGGTGCAGGCTTCTCGTGTGGCGTACGTGGAGATCGGTCCGTCCGATATCCGCAAGGTCGGATTCGCGCCTACCGTCTGACGCGTAGCTGTAACAGCAGAAAGGGCGGGCAGTCGTGAGACTGCCCGCCCTTTCGCGTGTGAGTGTGGCCGATTACTTGGTTTCGGCTTGCAGTGGCACATGGGAGAGACCGCCCCACGCCAGGGTCACCGTGATTTCCACGGCCTCTTCCTTCGGGATCGGCCGCGCAGCTTCGAGCCAGTATCGAGCGGTGAACTGGCTGGCACCGACAAGACCGACCGCGAGGATGCGCGCGCGATACGGATCGAGTCCGGAATCCTGGCTGACCAGGTCGAACACGGCGTCGACGCAGGCTTCGGTGGCTTGTTCGACGCGTGTCTGGACCTGAGGTTCGCCCATGATGTCGGACTCGAACACCAGGCGGAAGCCCTGGGAGTCGTTGTCGACGAAGTCGAAGAACGCCTGCACTGCGGCGCGGACACGCTGTTTGTTGTCCGTCGTCGATCGCAGGGCCTGGCGTACACCCGAGATGAGGCTGTCGACGTAACTCTGCAGGACTGCGACATACAGTTCGAGTTTGCCTGGGAAATGTTGGTACAGGACTGGCTTGCTGACACCCGCACATTCGGCGATCTCGTCCATGCCGGCCGAGTGGTACCCGTTCGCGACGAATACCTCGCTTGCAGCTGCGAGGAGCTGGAGGCGGCGCGCATCGCGGGGGAGTCGGGTGCTGCGACGTGTTCCGGCAGGCTTGCCAGCCGATGTACCGCGATCGGAGTCTGTCCGATCCGCGAGTTCTGTCATGTCGCTTCCAATCTGAGCAAAAGTAATTCGGTCGGCGCGCGGATCCGCGAGTCGCGTGTGCGTACCCGCCAGTATCCTCCGTCACACCGGTCGTAGCCGAATGAACGATACCGTGTGTCGGCCGGGCGAGTCGCGCGCGCCTCGGTGAGCGAGACCAGCAGTCTTTCTCGTTACAGGACGGGTTGCCATGACACGCCAGGACCAGCGGGTTTCGGTCAGCCCGGGCGAGCGACTTGCCGTGTGTGAGATTCTGGACGACGTGACTGACCCAGGGGGACCGCGCATGCGTGGACGAACTACGCAGAACCCTGAACGTGAGGAACGT
Source organism: Rhodococcus sp. KBW08 (assembly GCF_003852455.1). Taxonomy (NCBI): domain Bacteria; kingdom Bacillati; phylum Actinomycetota; class Actinomycetes; order Mycobacteriales; family Nocardiaceae; genus Rhodococcus; species Rhodococcus sp. KBW08. The sequence goes on along the minus strand of NZ_QAJJ01000002.1, from coordinate 423,535 downwards.
CGAATGCGTAGCGGAACTGGAGCGCCTCGCGACGAACGTCGGCCAGAGGTGCCGGATGATCGTGCCTACGGCGAACGCGACTATCGCGGCATTTCCTCCCATCAGCCCTTGCGTGCCCAGTGGGATCCGACCAAACGAGAAGTGGGCCGAACCCCGCGTAATCCGCGGCCGGACCGGGCAGCGCGAAAGCAGAGCAAGCTCGGGCGCTTCGTCTCGACCTACGGCTGGCGTGCGTACGCGATTCCGGTTCTCGTGGTGCTCACCATCCTCGTCATCGTCGACGCCGTACGTCCGGACACCACCGACTCCGCGAGCAAGACGTCGGCCACCGCCGACCTCGCACACAGCACGGACGGAACCGACGTCATCGGCGCGCCGCCGGCCGGGGACGGAACTTTTGCGTCGTCGATACCGTCCGGCGCACTTCCCGACGGTGGTCCGTTCACCGTCGCGGGCGGCGGAACGTGGCACGTCGTACCGGGTACGACGGGCAAGGTGGGTCAGGGAACCGAACGCGAGTTCACGTACACGGTCGAGATCGAGGACGGCGTCGACACGACCGGCTTCGGCGGTGACGAATCGTACGGACGCATGGTCGATCAGACCCTGGCCAATCCGAAGAGTTGGACCAACGATCCCAAGGTCGCGTTCCGGCGTGTCGACGCGGGCGAGCCGGACTTCCGTATCTCCCTGACCTCGCAGATGACTATCCGCGAAGGCTGCGGATACGAAATCGAGCTCGAAGGATCCTGCTACAACCCGAGCATGGACCGAGTCCTACTCAACGAACCGCGATGGGTGCGAGGCGCTATTTCGTTCCAGGGTGACATCGGCTCGTATCGGCAGTATCAGATCAATCACGAGGTCGGCCATGCCATCGGATACGCCGCTCACCAGCCGTGCGAGACCGAAGGTGGGCTCGCACCGATCATGATGCAGCAGACCTTCGGAACCGCGAACAACGACATCGCTAGGCTTGATCCTGAGGGCGTCGTTCCGATGAACGGACTCACGTGCCGCTTCAATCCGTGGCCGTACCCCCGAGCGTGACCGGATCGAGAACCCACGATCTCGTCTTGAACTAGGAGTGTTTCGCGGTGTCTGCAACACCCGTCGTATTGCCACCACTGGTGGAGCCGGCAGCCGAGTTGAGCCGGGAGGAAGTTGCCCGGTACAGCAGGCACCTGATCATCCCGAACGTCGGTATGACCGGCCAGAAGCGTCTCAAGAATGCACGGGTTCTGTTCATCGGCGCCGGTGGATTGGGTTCGCCTGCACTGCTCTATCTCGCGGCCGCGGGAGTGGGCACCATCGGGATCGTCGAGTTCGACGAGGTCGACATGTCGAACCTGCAGCGTCAGGTGATTCACGGACGCTCGGACGTCGGACGCCCCAAGGCGGTCAGCGCCCGCGAGTCGATTCTCGAGATCAACGAGCACGTCGACGTCCGATTGCACGAGTTCCGTCTCGACAACTCCAACGCGGTCCAGCTGTTTTCCGAGTACGACCTGATTCTCGACGGCACGGACAACTTCGCGACGCGGTACCTCGTCAACGATGCCGCAGTCATCGCCGGAAAGCCGTACGTGTGGGGCTCGATCTACCGCTTCGAGGGGCAGGTGTCGGTCTTCTGGGAAGACGCCCCGGACGGCGCGGGACTGAACTATCGCGACCTCTACCCGGAGGCCCCGCCGCCGGGCATGGTCCCCTCCTGTGCCGAGGGCGGTGTTCTCGGAGTCCTGCCCGCGACCGTCGGTTCGATCATGGCGACCGAGGCGGTCAAGCTCATCACCGGAATCGGTGAACCGCTTCTCGGACGCCTGATGATCTACGACGCACTGGCGATGACGTTCCGGACGATCCGCCTTCAGCGAGATCCGACCCGCGTGCCCGTCACCGCCTTGATCGACTACGACGCGTTCTGCGGTGTCGTGTCCGAAGAGGCGAGCGCTGCTGCCGTCGGTTCGACGATCACGGCGCCCGAACTGGAGGCCATGATCGGCGAGGGACGATCGATCGAGCTGGTCGACGTACGAGAACCGGTTGAATGGGACATCATGCATCTGCCGGGGGCTGTGCTGATCCCGAAGGACCGCATCCTTTCCGGCGAAGCTCTGGCGACGTTGCCGCAGAACAAGAAGATAGTGCTGTACTGCAAAACCGGCATCCGTTCGGCCGAGGCACTGGCCTTTCTCAAGAACGCCGGCTTTTCCGACGCAGTTCACGTTCAAGGCGGCGCGATCGCCTGGGCGAACCAGGTGGATGCGAGTCTGCCGGTCTACTAGGCGCGCCTCGCGGGAGGCGGCGCCGCGCACCGGTAGCGTTGGGGTGTGAGCACAGGCCAACCTCCCCAGCACGTGTGCTCCACCTTCGGCCTCCGTGAAGTCGATCCCATCCCACTCGGTGCGGATTGGGACGGCGGGTGGCTGTGTGGAGACGTCGTCCTTTCAGCAGTTGCGGATCATGCCCGCGCAGCGTGGTCGGCGAAGGTGCGAGAGAACCTCGAAGTCGACGGCGTCCGGCTCGCTCGACCGGTCCGTTCGACCGACGGTCGTTACGTCGTCTCGGGCTGGCGCGCCGACACATTCATCGTCGGATCGCCGGAACCGCGTCACGACGAAGTGGTCTCGATGTCGTGCCGACTGCATGCGGCGACGGCCTCGCTCGAGCGCCCGCGCTTCCTTGCACAACCGCCGGTTCCGCCGTGGGCCGAGGTCGACGTATTCGTAGCCGCTGATCGCGCGGCGTGGGAAACGGTTCCACTGAGGATCGCGAAGGGTGTCGAGCAACTCGAGACGCCTACTCCGGACGGTCGCAAGAGTCTGGAACTGATTGCCGGACTCGCCACGTTGCGTAAGCCGGTGCAGAGCCCGGACCAGCTCGTGCACGGCGATCTGTTCGGAACAGTCTTGTTCTCGGGCAGTATGGCGCCCGGAATCACCGACATCACGCCGTACTGGCGGCCGGCTGCGTGGGCCGCCGCCGTCGCCGTGGTCGACGCGATCTCGTGGGGCGGGGCAGACGAGGCACTGGTCGGCCGGTGGGAAGATCTCCCCGAGTGGCCGCAGATGCTTCTACGTGCGGTGATGTTCCGCTTGGCAGTTCATGTTCTGCATCCCCGCTCGACGGCGGACGCGTTCCCGGGGTTGGCCCGAACGTCCGACATCGTGCGCTTGCTGCTCTAGATCGGGGCGCCGGTACCGAAGTCCGAGACCAGGCCCTCGAACAATTCGCGTGCGGCGTTCGAGGCGGCCACGGTGTTCCCGTCGACGACAGCGTTGACGAGGTTCGCGTGCTGCGAGTGAAATCCCTCACCGGTTGCATCGATGTGTTGTTGGATCGTGGTTTCGATGACCGGGAGCAGGGAATCGTAGAACTCCAGGTAGACCTCGTTGTGGCTGGCCGCGACGATAGCTCGGTGTAGGGCGACGTCAGCGGTGGTTGCGGCGTCGACGTCCTGACCCTCCCACGAAGCGGTGCGAAGCGCGAGTAACCGCGTCAGTTCGGCGATGTCGTCTTCGGTTCGCCGTGCGGCGGCGAGGGTGGCCGCGGTGATGTCGAGTGCGCGCCGAAGTTCGAGTACATCCCGCTGGTGGGCGCCGGCAAAGTAGTTCCCCAGAGTGCCGCCGAGGTCGGAGACAGCAACGACGTAGGTGCCCGATCCCTGACGACGTTCCAGCATTCCGGCGTGAACGAGCGCCTGGACCGCCTCGCGCACGGTATTGCGACCGGTGCCGGTCAGCTCCGACAGTTCCGGTTCGGTGGGGATCTTGGAACCGATCGGCCAGGTTCCGCTTCGGATCTCGTTGCGGAGTTGTTCGGTGACCTGCGAGATGAGACTTGCGCGTCGAACGGGTTGCACGTGGTTGTTTCCTCGGGTCCGGGTAAGTGGTGTGAATGTGACGTTAGATTACCGCGCTTGTGCGAGTTCGTCCGGTCATCCTATGATTTGCCGGTGACTGCTCAACTGGAGAGAACCGAAACCCGCTCGTTGATACAAGGCCGTGTGCTCGTCTTCGCAGCGATTGCGATGTCTGCGCTCGTACTTCGACTTGCGGTGACCTCGTTCTCGCCCTTGGCGGCCGAGATTCGCGACGAGATCGGCTTCTCCGCCTCGATCGTCGGTGTCTTCGGCATGGTTCCGACCGCAATGTTCGCCATCTTCGGTCTCATCACTCCCGCCATCGCGAAACGTATCGGGCTCGAGCGAACGGCCCTCGTCGCGATGCTCATGGCCGGCGTCGGAATGCTGTTGCGTGCCATGATGTCTCAGACGTGGTCGTTGTTGGCCCTCTCGGCTCTGGCACTCGCAGGCATGGGAATCGGCAATGTCGTCATCCCGCCGTTGGTCAAGCGGTACTTCTCGGATCGCCTCGCCACCATGAGTTCGGTCTACATCGTGGCCGTGCAGATCGGCACCATCGTCCCGGCGTTCGTCGCAGTCCCGGTTGCCGACGCCTTCGGTTGGCGGTTCTCGATCGGCTGGTGGTCCGCCTTCGGATTCGCCGCAGCAGTGCCGTGGTTGATCACCCTCGCTCGCTCGCGCAAGGCACGCGCGAATGAAGCCGGGTCCACCGACAATGCATCGGATTCGGTTGCAGCAGTAGCAGAACAGCCACGTGGTCAGGTCTGGCGTTCGCCCGTGGCCTGGGGTATGGCCGGTATGTTCGGCATGACCTCACTGATCACGTATTCGATGTTCACGTGGATTCCCTCGATCCTTCGTGATGCCGGCGCCAGTGACGCCTTCGGCGGAACGATGGTCGGCATGTTCTCGGTGATCGGACTCGTCGCAGCCTTCGGTGCACCGACGCTGTGTGCCCGCATGGCCAACCCGTTCCCCGTCGTGATCGCGTGCGCCGTCTGTTACCTCGTCGGAATGGGTGGACTCTACTTCGCCCCCATGGCCGCGCCGATCGTGTGGGTTGTGGTCCTGGGCCTCGGTCCGAGCACGTTCCCGATGTCGCTCACGCTGATCAATCTGCGGACGCGTTCGCATATCGGTTCCTCCGCGCTGTCCGGCTTCACCCAGGGCATCGGTTACTCCGTTGCCTGCCTCGGCCCGCTCCTGTTCGGCGTTTTTCACGACGTGTCCGGTGGATACGCTGCGCCGTTCGGCCTGCTCGTCGTTGCTGTGATCGTGGTGCTTCTGGGCGCCTACCAGGCATGTAAGCCTCGGATGCTCGAGGATTCCTGGCACGCACCGGCGAAGAACTAGCTCACACCCGGGTTTGTCACCGGGTGAGGATCAATTGACTTCGCGGTCATCGCGCGCAGCACCGGCGCAATAACCGTTTTCTACCTTTGGGTCTCCAACATATTCAGGAGGCCCTGGTGAGTCATTACATCGAGCATTGGGATGCAGAGGACGTCGACGCCTGGGAATCCGGCGGCAAGGACATCGCGAAGCGGAACCTGATCTGGTCAGTGGTAGCCGAACACGTCGGCTTCTCGATCTGGTCGATCTGGTCCGTGATGGTGTTGTTCATGCCGACGGATATCTACGGCATCGACGCGGCCGGAAAGTTCTTCCTCGTCGCAGTTCCCACACTTGTCGGGTCGGTCCTCCGTATTCCCTACACGGTTGCCACCGCACGGTTCGGCGGTCGTAACTGGACCGTCATGAGTGCGCTGTTCCTCTTCGTACCAACACTTCTCACGCTCTACCTGATGATGAACCCGGGTGCTTCGTACACCACGTTCATGTTGGTAGCGGCCACGGCCGGTATCGGCGGCGGCAACTTCGCGTCGTCGATGACCAACATCAATGCCTTCTACCCGCAGCGACTCAAGGGCTGGGCGCTCGGTCTCAACGCCGGCGGCGGCAACATCGGTGTGCCGATGATCCAGCTGATCGGTCTGCTGGTGATCGCCACCGTCGGCAACCGCGCTCCGTGGATCGTCTGCGCCGTCTATCTCGTGTTCATCGCGGCCGCTGCCGTCGGTGCCGCGCTGTTCATGGACAACCTGGGCAACCAGAAGTCGGACCTGCGCTCGATGGCCAAGGCGCTGAAGTTCTCCGAGTCGTGGGTGATCAGCTTCCTGTACATCGGTACGTTCGGTTCCTTCATCGGATTCAGCTTCGCCTTCGGTCAGGTTCTGCAGATCAACTTCCTTGCCGGTGGTGCAACTCCGGCCGCAGCGGCGCTGCACGCAGCACAGATCGCCTTCATCGGACCGCTCCTCGGTTCGATCGCTCGGCCCCTCGGCGGCAAACTGGCAGACCGCATCGGCGGCGGCAAGATCACGATGTGGACGTTTGTCGCCATGGCATTCGCTGCATCGATCCTCGTGACGGCCGGAACGATGGACGACAACACCGCGGGCGTCGCCAGTGCCGGAATCATGGTGACGTTCGTTCTCGGATTCATCGCCCTGTTCCTGCTCTCCGGGATCGGAAACGGATCCGTCTACAAGATGATCCCGGCGATCTTCGAGGCGAAGGCTCAGAGCTTCGACCACATGGATCGAAGCGAGAAGGCAACGTGGTCGCGCAGTATCTCCGGCGCTCTCATCGGATTTGCCGGTGCGGTAGGCGGTTTGGGTGGCGTCGGCATCAACCTGGTGCTGCGCGCGTCGTACAGCAGCCCCGCGAAGTCGGCGACCATGGCCTTCTGGGTGTTCCTGGCCTTCTACATCGCCTGCATCGCAGTCACCTGGTTCGTCTTCCTGCGTAAGCCGTCGACGCTGACCACAGACGTCGACGAGGCGAAGGTCGCAGTCACGGCGTGAGCGGTCCGCGGAATCTCAGAACTATCTCGTACCTCAGGAAGTAGGCGTGATGAGCAAGTCGGTTGTTGTCATCGGACACGGAATGGTCGGACACCGATTCGTCGAGGCACTGCGTTCGCGCGACGAAGCGAACACCTGGTCGGTGACCGTACTCTGCGACGAGCAGTACGCAGCGTACGACCGAGTCGGGCTGTCCTCGTACGTCGGAGCGTGGGACCCCAAGGAATTGGCACTGGCCGGCAACGATTACGTCGGTGACGGCCTGGTCGATCTTCGGGTGGGGGAAGGCGCGCTCTCGATCGACAAAGATGCACGCATTGTCACGACGACCACCGGCGACACGATCTCCTACGACGCTCTGGTGATGGCGACCGGTTCGTATCCGTTCGTGCCTCCCGTGCCGGGGCACGACGGCGACGGATGTTTCGTCTACCGCACCCTCGACGACCTCGACGGTATCCGGGCCGCCGCCGAGAAGGCAGGTCCTGGCGCTGTCGGCGTCGTGGTGGGCGGTGGCCTTCTCGGACTCGAGGCCGCAAATGCTCTCTCGCTCATGGGAATGACGGCACACGTCGTCGAGCACAATGCGCGTCTGATGCCGATGCAGGTCGACGAGGGCGGCGGCGCACTGCTCGCTCGGCTCGTCACCGAACTCGGGCTCACTGTTCACACCGGAGTCGGGACGGCGGGAATTTCGCAGACCGACAACGGAATCGTGGTCGAGCTGTCCGACGGCTCCACCATTGACGCGTCGCTGCTCGTCTTCTCGGCCGGAGTACGTCCGCGTGATCAGTTGGCTCGCGACGCCGGTATCGCTGTGGGTGAGCGCGGCGGCATCCTGACCGACCTCGGCTGTGTGACGTCGGACGAGAACGTCTATGCCGTCGGCGAATGTGCTGCGGTGGAAGGCCGTTGCTACGGTCTGGTCGCTCCCGGTTACACGACGGCCGAGATCGTGGCCGATCGTCTGCTCGGCGGCGCCGCGGATTTCCCGGGCGCCGACATGTCCACCAAACTCAAGCTCATGGGCGTGGACGTCGCCAGTTTCGGTGACGCGATGGCGACCTCACCGGGCGCTCTCGAAGTTGTCCTCAGCGACGCGTCCAAGGGGACGTACGCGAAGCTCGTGGTCTCCGATGACGCGAAGATCCTGCTCGGCGGCATTCTTGTCGGTGACGCGTCGGCCTACGCGTCACTGCGCCCGCTGGTCGGTCGCGAACTACCCGGTGACCCGGCGACATTGATCTCGCCCGCGGGGGAGAAGCCGGGTGCAGGCTCGCTGCCCGACGACGCCGAGGTGTGCTCGTGCAACGCGGTGACGAAGGGCGCCATCTGCGGCGCAATCGCGGCCGGTGCCTGCGACATCGCTTCGGTGAAGGCGTGCACCAGTGCCGGAACCACCTGTGGCGGTTGCCTTCCCACCGTGAAGCAGCTGCTGGCTGATTCCGGCGTCGTGATGTCGAAGGCACTGTGCGAGCACTTCGCGCAGTCGAGGGCCGAGTTGTTCCAGATCGTGCAGTCGACGCAGACCAGAACCTTCTCGGCGCTGATCGCCAAGTACGGCAAGGGCGCAGGCTGCGACATCTGCAAGCCCGTAGTCGCGTCGATTCTGGCATCGACGGAATCCGATCACATCCTGCACCGCCAGCAGGCGTCGTTGCAGGACACCAACGATCACTTCCTCGCGAACATCCAGAAGAACGGTACGTACTCCGTGGTGCCTCGGATGCCTGGCGGCGAGGTGACGGGTGAGCAGCTCATCGTCATCGGCGAGGTGGCGCGTGACTTCGGCTTGTACACGAAGGTGACCGGCGGTCAGCGCATCGACTTGTTCGGGGCTCGTGTCGAACAGTTGCCCGCGATCTGGAAGCGTCTTGTCGACGCCGGGATGGAATCGGGTCAGGCGTACGGCAAATCGCTCCGGACGGTCAAGAGCTGTGTGGGTTCGAGTTGGTGCCGCTACGGTGTCCAGGATTCCGTGGGTATGGCTGTCGACCTCGAGAACCGCTACCGCGGTCTGCGTTCGCCGCACAAGATCAAGTTCGGCGTCTCGGGTTGTGCGCGTGAATGCGCCGAAGCGCGTGGCAAGGACGTCGGCGTCATCGCGACGGAGAACGGTTGGAATCTGTATGTGGGCGGCAACGGCGGACAGTCGCCCAAACACGCTCAGCTGCTTGCCGGAGGCCTCGACGACGCGACCTTGGTCAAGTACATCGACCGCTACCTCATGTTCTACATCCGTACCGCCGATCGCCTGCAGCGCACGGCGCCGTGGGTCGAATCACTCGAAGGCGGACTCGATCACCTCAAGGCTGTGATTTGTGAAGACAGCCTGGGAATCGGTGAGGAACTCGAGGCGCTGATGGCCAAGCACGTCGAGGGGTACCAGGACGAATGGGCTGGTGTGCTGGGTGATCCGGAGAAACTGTCGAGGTTCGTCTCGTTCGTCAACGCACCGGAAGAAGCCGACCCGACGGTTGTGTTCGACGAGACCGGAGTGCGCAAGGTTCCGGTCCTGATGGGCATGCCGAGCATCCCCACGCGCCGGTAATAGTCGCGTAACCCGTGGGAAACACGGGATCCGTAGAAACGTAGACAAGAACCCGCGCGACGTTGTCGCCGGATCGACAGGAGGACTTCGATGAGTGTCATCGATGCGCAGATCGCCAAGCTGGATTCGGATCGACTCGAATGGACGTCGGCCTGCCCGCTGAGCCATCTGATCCCTGGGCGCGGGGTCGCCGTGCTTCTTCGCGGCGGCGAGCAGGTGGCACTGTTCCTGCTGGAGGACGGCACACTCCGGGCCGTCAGCAACTTCGATCCGTACGGCCGCGCCGCGGTGATGTCTCGCGGACTCGTCGGCGACCGGGACGGTGAACCGATCGTCGTTTCGCCGCTGCTCAAGCAGGCATTCTCACTGGTCGACGGCAGAGCGCTCGACGACTCTGCGGTCGCGCTGCCGGTTTACGGGGTTCGCGTGTGGGCCGGAGTGGTGCAGGTCCACAGCCTGCAGATGCAGGGCGTTCGCTCGACTGTCCACGATGCAGTCTCGTGAGTGACGACATGCCGTTGGCTGGATTCACGGTAGGTATCACCGCTTCGCGCCGCGCCGAGGAATTCGCGACGTTGCTGACCCGCCGGGGAGCGGATGTCGTTCACGCTCCGGCGATTCGAATCATCCCGCTCGCCGACGACCGCGAGCTCGAAAGGGTGACACAGCAGATCATCTCGGATCCTCCCGAGGTGGTCGTCGCCACCACCGGCATCGGGTTCCGCGGCTGGTTGGAAGCGGCCGACGGATGGGGCGAAGCCGAAAGTCTCGGCTCTGCGCTCGGTTCGGCTCGTCTGCTCGCGCGTGGGCCGAAGGCCAAGGGAGCAATCCGCGCGGCCGACCTTCGTGAAGAATGGTCACCGGCATCCGAGTCTTCCGCCGAAGTGCTCGAACATCTTCTTGCAGAAGGTGTCTCGGGAAAGAGAATCGCTGTGCAACTGCATGGTGCGACCACCGAGTGGGAGCCGATTCCCGACTTCTGTCAGGTGCTGCGCGAGGCCGGCGCCGAGGTCATCGCGGTTCCCGTCTATCGGTGGGAACCGCCGGAGGACCCTACGCTGCTCGACCGGATGATCGACGCCATCGCGTCAGCCGGAATCGACGCCGTCAGTTTCACGAGTGCGCCGGCCGTTGCGTCGATGCTGATGCGCGCCGACAAGACCGGCGATCTCGGCGACATGCTCGAGGCCATGCGAGGTCCGGTGGCGGCCATGTGCGTCGGCCCGGTCACCTCGGCGCCGCTCGAAGCGTTGAATGTACCGACCACAGCCCCGGCGCGGGCACGCCTGGGAGCGCTCGCGCGGCATATCGTCGACGAACTCCCGCAGCGAGCCAACAAGATTCAAGCCGGTGAACACGAAATCAGTATTCGTGGGGGGTGCGTCGTCGTGGACGGCGAAGTGAAGCAATTGCCCCCCGCTGCGATGTCGTTGATCCGCACACTCGGGGCCAGTCCCGGCCGGGTCGTATCCCGCGACGAACTCCTTGCCTCCCTTCCCGGTGGCGGCGGAGACACTCACGCCGTCGAGACCGCCGTCGCCCGGTTGCGTGCGTGCCTCGGCGCCCCCAAAGCCGTTCAGACCGTGGTCAAGCGGGGCTATCGACTTGCCCTCGATCCCGGTGACTACATACAGAATCCAGGTGACTATGCAACGCGATGACGATGTCCTCGTACTGGTAGCTCACGGCACGCGTAGTGCACGTGGCGTGGAAATGGTTGCCGCCCTGGCCGAAGCAGTCGGCAAGCGCGTCGGACGCACGCGCGTTGCCTTTGTCGATGTGCTCGGCCCGTCACCTTCGGAAGTCCTCCGGGACACTCCGGGGCGAGCGATTCTCGTACCGGCCTTCTTGGCGTCCGGCTACCACGTTCACACCGATGTTCGACGCGAGGTGGCGATCAGTGAGCACCCTGCTGTGACTGTGACGCCCGCCCTCGGACCTGATCCGGCGCTTGCACGCGTGCTGCTCCGACGCTTGACCGAAGCGGGGTGGAATCCGGGTGACGCGATTGTGCTTGCTGCCGCCGGGTCCTCCGATGCGCGGGCGCTGCGAGACGTCGAGCGTGCCGCGCTGATGCTCGCCGAAGCGGCGGGGATCCGGGTGGACATCGGATACATCGCGACCGGGGAACCGAAGGTAGCCGATGTTGTTGCAGCAGCACGCGTTCGCGGCACGAAGCGAGTGTTCGTCGCCTCGTACCTCCTCGCGCACGGACTGTTCCACGAGCGGTTGCACGCGGCAGGGGCCGACGGTGTCACCGAACCACTCGGTGTCGACCAAGGAGTGGTGGACCTTGTCGTGAATCGGTATGAGAGTGCGCGAGGGGAACTAGTATCGCTGCATGACGTCTCACTCCATGACACCGACGTATGCCGACCTGGTCGCAGCAGTTCGTGAATCCGACGTCAAGGCACAGGCTCTCGTCGGTGCACTGACCGACGAGCAAGCCCGTGAGTCGTCCGGGCTACCCGGTTGGAGCCGGGGACACGTCGTCACACACATGTCGCGCAACGCCGACGCGCTGGGCAGATTTGTTGCCGGTGTGCACAGCGGCGAGTCGGGGGAGATGTACCCCGGGGGACCCGACGCGCGCAATGCCGCAATCGAGGAAGGCGCCGATCGCCCGGCCGAGTTGTTGGCACTCGACTACCGCTTCTCGGGAACGAGGCTGGTCGACGCATTGGCTGACCTGCCGACGGATCGGCTGGACACTCCGGTTGCGTGGCGCAAACCTGTCACCGCATTCGATCTACCGATCCTGCGCTGGAACGAGATCGAGATTCACCTGATCGACCTCGACATCGGTTACACCTGCCACGACTGGCCCGCCGAATTCGTGGAATTCACTCTCGCCAGTCAATTGGGCGCATTGGAGACGGCTGTCCCGGGTGTACGAGTTCCTTCGCTGTCCGACGCGGAGACCTTGGCCTGGTTGGTCGGGAGGCCGACGAGAGTGGGGCTGCCTACCCTCCCGGCCTGGCCGTTCTGACAGTCGTTCCGAGATCCAGCCGTGTCGAGGATTAGAACAGGGTGGGGGAGCTGACGTCGTTGCGTGCTTGGGCCAACCGCGCACTCCACCTTTTCACCAACCACATCTCGACGATCTCGGGTTGGGTGCCGGCCGCATAGGCCCAACTGTCGAGGAGTTCGCAGTACCGGCGGTAGCGGCGTGTCGTGAAGCCGGTGACGGAAGGATCCTCGAGCCAGCCCTCGTGGATGAGCGTCGAGACGCCGTACTGGTCGATCATCTGAGCGCGTCGGCCCTCGTCCTGCACGCCTACCGCCCACATGAAAGCGGCCATCAGAGATACCCCGACACCGGGGGTGAGCGGCCAGCCCGACCAGGTGTCGCGTCGGACTACCGGCATGGACTTGTTCTTCGAACAGTGATCGAGAATGGCTGTGATCTGGGTCAGCGGATCCTCGTCCTCGCGGTGATGCGGATTGAAGACGTTGGGGAATCTCCGCGTGAACCGTCTGCTCTCGTGCGAGCCCTGCCAGGCCGCACAGAGAAACAGCAGTCCGAGACCGTCATGCTCGGCGACGACGAGATCGCTCGACGGGCGAAGGTCGTTGCGTTGAACGATGGCTCGGCCTTCGGTGATCACTTTGCCGTCGAGATCACGCCCGCGCAGGCTGATGGTGTGGCCGGCGTCCTTCAGGTGTGCGTTCCACCAATCCAGGTCGACGGTGGCTTCGTCGTCGAGGACGTGCAGTGGAAAGGTGCGCGAGCGGCACCACTCGACCAATGCGTCCGGCGGTTCGAATCCTTCGTCGACACGATTCATGGCGCGATGATCCCACGAGTCTCCGACAGTAATTCGTGCGACGCGCAGTCCACCGGGATGGAACCGGACACTCGCGGTACGCTCCGCTGATGAAACTCGCGTCCTCGCAGGTGCGGTCGGCGCTGTGGACGGTAGCGATCGCCTTGACGGCCGCGAGTCTGAGCGGATGTATCGGTGCCGTCGATCGGATGGATTTCGACAACCAGATGCGTGAACGTGGTGGTGGGCTGACGTCGGAGTTGGTGCGGGACGGATTCGACAGCCTCGCACACAGTTACGGTGTCGGCGCAGTGTCGGTGACCAGCGTCGACATCAGCCCGATCGAGACGCTCGGGGTCACCGTTCGAGACCCCGGGAAGCCGTCACAGCTCGACCGGTTCTCTTTCGACGGCGTCATTCTCGGCGAGCCGAGTCCCGTGCAAGTCAGCGTCACCGACGACCTCGATGCTCGATCGTTCACGCTGGATCAAGTGCCGGCATTGTCGAATGTCGAGAAGTTGGTCGACGACGCGCTGGCGAGCAGCGGTGTCGACGACGGCGAAGTCACCGGGATCTCGGTCTCTCGCACCGAGGCGATACACGCTTCCGTGATGGTGGAATCCCCACGCTCGCGGGTGCTGGTGGTCTTCGAGCCTGACGGCACACCTTATCTGGTGCAGCCGCTGTGAGCCGCCGTATCGCTCCGTTGCTGATCTCCGTAGTGGTGATCGTGGTCGTGGGAATCTTTGCCGCACTGCTGTCTTCGGTGATCTGGCCCGGCCAGGTGGCTCACCTGGCGCCGATCTTCTGTGAAGATCCCACATCGAGCGCGATGGTCGTCTCCGATACCTTTACCGACGGCGACGGTACGTCCACCAATTTCACGCTGTATTGCGTCGGACCGCGTGGTCAGACCGTCGATGCCGGGTGGCTGCTGCCGTTCTTGGTGCTGTGGGGCGCGTATTCCCTGGTGCTCGCGATAGTTGTCGGCGTGATCGGGATGGCGGAGGTCAACCGGCGTAGGCGCCGAAACGACTGACCCGATCAGCGGGGGAGGACAACCACTTCGGCGAGGGCACCGTCTTGCGCGTGCGCCGGAACGAGAGCAAACGCGGAGCGCCCGATCAACCCCGCCAGGTGTGCAGTACGTACAGACGGATCGGCGCGCCAGCGGCCGTCGGTGGATTGTGTGACCGGCAACAGGCGTACCGCATCGGAACTCACCGCAGCAGCGTTCTCGATGATGCCGAGCAGTGGCGGAGGCGTCTCGCTCCCGGTCAGGGCGGCCACGACGGTAGGCAGCATCGTCAACAGGGTGGTCACCGCGGCGTACGGGTTGCCGGGGAGGCCGAGAACCACCCGGCCACTGGGCAGGACCGCCGTTATCTGAGATCCGCCCGGGCGCGAGGCCACTCGCCCGACAATCGTGCGAGCGCCGAGTCGATCGAGCGCACTGCGCATTTCGTCGGCAGCGCCGCCACCCGTCGCACCGATGACGACAAGCAGGTCCTGTTCGGTCGCATCAGCCAGTACACGCTCGAAACTGTCGGCCGTGTCGCGCAAGTGCGAATTCGACACGCACCGTACGCCGTTGCGTTCGAGCAGGTAGGGAAGAATCCCGCCCACGGAGTCGCGAGTCTGACCTTCCCGCAGTGGGCCGGTCCGGCGGATCTCGTCGCCGGTGACTACGACGCGTGCCCGGACCGGGCCACGGACGAGGGCGTCGAATACCTCGCCACTGGCAGCAGCGGAGATTACCGCCGGAGTCACCGCGGTACCGGTCGGAGCGATCGTGAATCCGGTGCCCCAGTCTTCTCCCCGTGGGCGAGCGTCGTTGCGGTGCGGCGCATCCGGTAGTCGCCGCAGCGTTCGAGACGGTGCGTCGACGGACAGGTACTCGTCACGAATCACCGAGGTAGCGCCGGCAGGTAGGTGAGCTCCCGTGGCAATGCGGATTGCTTCGCCTTCGCGGAGGTCGAGTTGCCCGTCGGCGCCCGCGATGCGGATCTCGGTGCGCACCCGCCACGGACCATCGCCGGAGACGGCGTACCCGTCCATCGCCGAAACGTCTGACCTGGGGAGATCACCCAGGGCGACGAGAGGCTGCGCGAGCGTTGCTCCGAGACTGTCGGCGAGATCGGCCCGGTGCGGGGTTAGCGGAGTCAAGGCATTCGTGATGACGATGCGGGCTTGCTCGATCGTCAGGCGGGGATGGCTTCTCGCGCGATCGATGTCCGCCGGCGTGTCGCAGTCGGTGGTACCCGCCACGCGTAGGGTCGAGAACGGCTCGGTGGCAAGCGCTTTCATCGGTTGATTCTCGAGCCCCGAACTCCGGCGCAGAGCAGCGAGGCGTTGTCGGAGTTCGCGAAGGGTCCACGCGGAGAACAGGAATTGGGTTCGGTTGTTCTCGTCCACCGCACACGTCACCGGATTGTCGGTCGATGTCGCAGCGATCAGCGCGTCGACCGATCCGGCCTCGACGTACGGCAGGTCGGATGCCAGCACCACCACCACGGCGTTCTCGGGTAACCGGGTCGCGGACAACCCGGCCCAGATCGCCTCGACAGGGCCGGCGCCGGCCGGAGATTCCTGGGTCTGGGTGATGTGTGCAGCAAGTTCAGGTCGATGCGGGCCGACCACGACGACGGCGTCGAGATGCGCCGTCGCTGACAGCGCGATGTCGAGGAGTCTGCGGCCGTGCACGATCAGGCCGGGTTTGTCGACGCCGCCCATTCGGGTCCCGCGACCACCCGCCAGAATGACGGCGGCGGTGGGCGGCGTGGTGGTCATGTCTCCATGCTGCCCCATGGCAGGGGCGACGACGACCGGTGACACGGGATCAGAAGTGATACCGAGCTTTCTTCAGGTCGATTCGACCGTCCTTGATCGGTACTCCTTCGAGTTCGAGCTTGGCGATCTGACGATGAGCCAGGTGTGCCGACGGTTTACCGGAGGCGCCGAGCACCCGGTGCCACGGCAAGTCGGCAGAGTCCGTCCGCATGATCCACCCGACCGTGCGAGCGCTGGAAAGTCCTGCGGCTTCGGCTATGTCGCCGTACGTCGCCACGAAACCGGCGGGAATCGAGGCGATGAGCCGCCTCACCTCTTCGATCTGCTCTTCCGTGGTGGTTGCCATCGTTGCCTCGTCAGAGCACTGTTCGGACGAGGTCTGCCACCTCGTCGGCCCGCACGTGCGGGACCATGTGGTCGCAGTCGAATTCGACGCTGATGAGATTTTCACCGAGGTGTTCGGTCAAGGCTGCTCGGAACTCGTCGGTGACGTACGGCGGCTGAACCTTCATCGCCTGAACCAGCACGGTGGGCATCGACGACGGGGGCAGCACGATCGGGCGGGCAAGTTCTCCCCACGCGGTGACGACGGCCGGTGTGGACAGGCGCCAGTTGACGCGCCCGTTGCCCAGTCGGATCAGGTGCTCGGCCATCTCGACGTCGAGGTCCTGGGTGGGAACCTCACCCCACGAGCCGTGAATCTTCTCCGAGTACGCCTCGGCGGCATCGGTGTAATCCGGTGAGCCGATTGTGAGTTCGGCCACTTCCTGCATGAAATTCGGATCCAAGCCGATCGCCGGATCGAGCAGGACGAGACCACGAACGCGTTCCGGTGCGGTGGCAGCGAGGTGCAGCGCCAGCATTCCGCCGAACGAATGCGCGAGAATCACCACCGGTCCGGTGGCATGTTCGTCGAGTGTCTCCAGCAAGCTCGCCACGTGGGATTCGAGGTTCCACGGGGGAGCCCAGGTCGAGCGCCCGTGACCGCGTAGATCGGGCGAGATCCAGCGTGCTTCGGGCAGTTGGTTCTCGGCCATCGACTGCCATCGTCGACCGTGACCCGTCAGGCCGTGCAGCGAGAGGATCTCAGGCGCCCCGGCGGGTCCGTAGAGATACGTATGGAGTGCAGACACACGAGCAATCATGCCGGATGCAGGCGATGTGTGAGTTGTCGGTGCGCTCTGGTGGAATGCCTGGGTGAGTGAGACGGCAACACGCAGCAAAGTGACCATTCCGCGGGCGCGGTTGGTGCACCGAACTGCGCCGTCTCGGACACCCCGAACATGGGACGAAGGGACGGCCCGGCTGTTCGCGCCGCCGTCCGATGATCCGTTCCAGCTCGCGTTCGGCCCTGCTTCATTCGGCTCGGCGGACGCCTGGAATCCCTGGCAGGTACTCGGCAGCCCCGGAACCGGCAAGACGTCCCTTCTCGTGGATCTGGCGGTGCAGAGGATCTCCGGTGGCGAAGACCCCGAATCGGTCCTGGTGCTGACGCAATCCCGTCGGGCTGCGACGCAGGTTCGTGAGCAGATCACAGCCGGATTGCTGGGGTACGAACAGGAACGCGGACCGCAGGCAACCCGTGAGCCGCTGGTACGCACCGTTCACTCCTACGCCTTTGCCGTGCTGCGGCTCCAAGCCGCCGCACACGGCAACGCGCCGCCACGATTGATCACCGGTGCCGAGCAGGACTCGGTACTGCGCGAGATGTTGCGTGGGGACATCGAGGACGGCGCACTGCGCTGGCCCGAGCGCCTGCGTCCTGCGCTGGGTTTGAACGGTTTTGCCGTCGAACTCAGAGACTTGATGCTGCGCGCCAACGAGCGCGGGCTCGGTCCCGAAGATCTGGTCAAGCTCGGCAAGAAGCGCGGCCGCCCCGAGTGGGTGGCGGCCGGCCGCTTCGTCGAGGCTTACGAGCAGGGTGTGCTGCTGCGTGGCAGCGTGGGCGTCGAGGCCCCGGAGGCCACGGCGCCGGCACTCGACGCGGCTGAGTTGATCGGTGCGGCGTTGACGGCGTTCGCCACCGATCCCGAGCTCCTTCGCTCCGAGCGCGCCCGTATCCGGCACCTCTTGGTCGACGATGCACAGCATCTGGATCCGCAGGCGGCGCAACTGGTTCGACTGATCGGCACCGGCACTGCGGGCACGGTCGTAGCCGGCGATCCCGATCAGTCGGTCTTCGGATTCCGCGGTGCTGATTCGGCTTTTCTACTCGAACTCGCCGAGCGCGGAGACGAGCGCCAAGTCATCCTGCCCACCACGTTTCGCAACAATGCCGACGTCGCGTCGATTGCGGCCAAGATCGCTGCGCGACTGCCCGGCAACCTCGCTCACCGCATCGCGGTTCCGTCCGATCTCACCGATGAGGACCCGGGACGGGCGTCGGTGCGTGTTCTCGGTACGACGGCCAAGGAAGCGGCAGTCGTCGCAGATACCTTGCGCCGGGCGCATCTGCTGGACGGGATTGCGTGGTCCGACATGGCGGTTGTCGTGCGCTCGGTCCCACGCACCCTTGCCCCGCTACGGCGAGCTCTGCTCGCAGCGGGGGTACCCGTGACGACTGCTGCCACCGAGTTGCCGCTCGCCCGGCAACACGGAGTGTCCGGCCTGCTGCTGGTCCTCCGGGCGCTCGGCGGCGATCACTTCACCGGCGACGACGCCCTGGCCCTGATGGCCGGCCCCATCGGCGGCGCCGAACCGGTCACCCTGCGCCGGCTGCGTCGTGGTCTGCGCCGCGTCGAGTTGGCGTCGGGAAGTGATCGGGATTCGTCGGAGTTGTTGCGGCTCATCCTGATCGACGAGGATCGCGCGCAGTCCAAGCGGCTCATGGGCAAACTGACGGACGTCGAGGCTGCTGCGCTGAATCGCGTGCTGTCGGTCCTTCGCAAGGCCCGAGTACCGCTCGAGCGAGGTCTCGGGGTCGAGGAAGTTCTGTGGGCTGCCTGGCAGGCGACGGGCCTCGAACGACGCTGGGCGGCTGCGTCGGCGCGCGGGGGACCGATCGGCTCACAAGCCGATCGCGACCTCGACGCCGTAGTCGCGCTCTTCGACGCCGCGGCCAACTACGTCGACCGGCTGCCGCGTTCGCAACTCGCCGGCTTCGTCGACTACTTGACCAGCCAGGAGATACCGACCGACTCGCGGAGCCGATCGGTCATCGCTCGCGACGCCGTCACCGTGGTCAGCGCTCACGCCGCAGCGGGGCGCGAATGGGCGGTCGTGGCGGTGGCGGGTGTGCAGGAGGGGCTCTGGCCGAGTTTGCGGGCACGCGGCTCGCTGCTGCGTACCGAAGCACTGATCGACCTGGTCAACGGAGTCTCTGACGGCAGTGACTCGGCCGCCGAACGACTCTCGCGAACCGCGCCGCTGCTGGCCGAGGAACGCCGGTTGTTCCTTGTCGCTTGTAGCCGTGCTCGTCGCCGCCTGCTGATCACCGCGGTCGAGTCGGCTTCGGGTGACACCGATCTGGTGCCTTCGCGTTTCGTGGACGAGTTGATCCGTGGCGACGCGTATTCGGATGATCCGACGTCCGATCTCGACGTCGTTGCACCCGAGACCGGGGATACCCGGGTTCTGTCGCTGCCCGCGCTGGTCGCACAGCTTCGCAGTGTGGTGTGTGATCCCGACATCGCGCATTTCGACCCCGAGAAGCATTCCCGTGCAGCTCGCCAGTTGGCGCGTCTGGCTGCCGCCGGAGTACGAGGCGCGCATCCGGATCAGTGGTACGGCACAGCCGAGCCGAGCACCGCGGATCCCATGTGGCAACCCGAGGACGGACCGGTGTCACTCTCGCCGTCCACCATCGAGCTTCTCGAAACATGCCCGCTCCGATGGGTGTTCGAGCGTCATGGCGGCAGCGACGGAGACAATACCCACGCGATCGCCGGCACTCTCGTCCATACCCTGGTCCAGGCGCTGGCCGGTAGGATTCCGCCGGACCAGGTCGAGAAGGCACTCGAAAATGCTTGGGAATCGATAGACCTGGGATCGCAGTGGTATTCGCGCCGCGAGCTCAATCGAACTCGGGAGATGCTGGCGACGTTCACCGCCTGGATGAATGCAACTCGCGGTGAACTGACCGAAGTCGGCGTCGAGGTCGCGGTCGAGGGGGTCCTCGAACCGCGCGAAGAAGGAGCGCCCGCGGTCAAGCTTCGCGGCCGGATCGACCGGCTCGAGCGCGACACCGAAGGTCGTCCGGTGGTTGTCGACGTCAAGACTGCGCGAAACCCCGTCAGCAACGAGGCCGCGCAATCTCACGCGCAGTTGGCGGCGTACCAGGTCGCAGCGGCCGAAGGTGCGATTGCAGGCGAACCGGCCACACAACCCGGCGGTGCACGCCTGGTATTCGTGGCCAAGTCCAACAAGAAAGACGGTGCGGCGCAGCGAGTTCAGTCGCCGCTGACTGCCGAGGCCGTCGAGATGTGGCGAGACGTCATTCACAATGCTGCGGCAGCGACGCAGGGACCCGAATACCTGGCCCGCGTCAACGACGGATGTAGACATTGCCCGGTGCGGTCGAGTTGCCCGGCACACGACGAGGGACGACAGGTGAGTAACTAAGTGGCTGCCGCAACGCCCAAGGCACGCCGACCGAAGATCGACCCCGTCGACCTGGCGGTTGCGCTCGGTCAGCACCCGCCGACGCCCGAGCAGGCGGCAGTGATCGCCGCACCGCTCGGTCCGACGTTGGTGGTCGCCGGTGCCGGTGCCGGTAAGACCGAAACGATGGCTGCTCGCGTCGTGTGGCTGGTGGCCAACGGCTTCGTCGATCCCGAGGCGGTTCTGGGCCTCACCTTCACGCGTAAAGCGGCGCAACAGCTCACCTCGCGAATCCGCAAGCGGTTGGCGCGGCTGGCGGGTTCGGACGTTCTGCGGGCACTCGACCCGACCGGCGGAGTGCGTTCCCGGATCCTGGCCGGCGAACCCGAAGTCAGTACCTACCACGCGTACGCGGGACGGTTGCTGTCCGAACACGGACTCCTCTTGCCCATCGAGCCCTCGGCGACGCTGTTGTCGGAGACCGAACTGTGGCAGGTTGCGCACCGCGTCGTGAGCGGTTGGGACAGCGATCTGGACACCGACAAGAATCCTGGGTCCATCACCGAAACCGTCCTGGCGCTTTCCGGTCAGTTGGCGGAGCATCTGGTCGATCCCGAGCAGCTGCTCGAGGCACACACCGAGTTGGACAAGCTGATCCACACTCTGCCTGCCGGCCCGAAACAGCGGGGTGGACCGAGCAAAGAGCTCTTGAATTACCTTGACGTGCAACATAAGCGCATCGAGCTGTTGCCTCTCGTCGCCCGGCTGGCTGAGACGCTGCGGCGTGAAGGCGCTTTGGATTTCGGCAGCCAGATGTCACTGTCGGCCCGGGTCGCCTCCGAACATCCGGAGGTCGGGCAGACCGAGCGTGAGCGCTTTCGGGTAGTTCTTCTCGACGAGTACCAGGACACCGGTCACGCTCAGCGAGTGTTGTTGTCCTCGTTGTTCGGTGGGGGAGCCGACGGCCGCTTGGCGTTGACGGCCGTCGGTGATCCGATGCAGTCGATCTACGGTTGGCGCGGCGCGTCGGCGGCCAACCTGCCGCGGTTCGCAACCGACTTCCCGCTTGCCAACGGAAAACCGGCTCCGACACTCGAACTGCTCACCAGTTGGCGTAACCCGCCGGAGGCTCTCGAGCTGGCCAACCTGTCTTCGGCGCCGTTGCGTCGACGCGGCGTGGCTGTCAGCACTCT
Source organism: Rhodococcus sp. KBW08 (assembly GCF_003852455.1). Taxonomy (NCBI): domain Bacteria; kingdom Bacillati; phylum Actinomycetota; class Actinomycetes; order Mycobacteriales; family Nocardiaceae; genus Rhodococcus; species Rhodococcus sp. KBW08. Next base: position 401,963 of record NZ_QAJJ01000002.1, on the reverse strand, counting down.
TCGTGCGCGGCCCGGAGCCGTCGCCGGAGACGTTCGACTGGCGTTGCTGGGCGACGTCGAACAGGAACGCCAGTGGGTGGCGGAGAAGATCGCCGAAGAATACGAGGCGGCACGTGCCGAAGACCGCCCGACGCCCACGGCGGCTGTGTTGATCCGCCGGAATGCCGATGCTGCCCCGCTGGCCGAGGCCTTGCGGTCCAAGGGTCTGCCGGTCGAAGTGGTCGGACTCGGTGGGCTCCTGCATACACCCGAGGTGGCGGACGTGATCGCCATGCTCCGGGTGGTCGCCGATCCGCTCGCGGGCAGCGCTGCCGTTCGGCTGCTCACCGGCGCGCGATGGCAGCTCGGCGCGAAAGACCTCGCGGCACTCTCTGAACGCTCCCGCGAACTTGCCATCTCCGCGGGATACGGAACGGCGGGTGCGGTCACCGACGCCGAGGCGCTCACCTCGGCGGTCCACGATGCTCTGCCCGGGGAGAACGCCGAGCAAGCAGGATTGGTCGACTCGATCTCCGATCCAGGCCCGGCAGAACGCTATTCGGCTCTCGGGTACACACGCATCAACGCGATAGCGGCAGAGTTGGCGTCGTTGCGCGAACGTATCGGCCAGCCGCTCACCGAATTGGTGGCGGAGGTCGAGCGGGTGCTCGGGATCGGAATCGAGGCGGGCGCGCGGACCCGAGTCGGCGTCGTCGGGACCGCGGGCCGCGAGCATCTCGACGCATTTGCCGACGTTGTCGCTAACTACGCGACGCGTCCAACGGCCAATCTGACCGGGATGCTGGCTTTCTTCGCGGCAGCCGAACAGATCGAAAAGGGCCTCACGCCAGGCGAAGTGGAGGTGGCGCCGGATCGGGTCCAGATCTTGACCGTGCACTCGGCGAAAGGGCTCGAATGGGAAGTGGTGGCGATCCCGCATGTCAGCGACGGGGTTTTCCCCTCGTCCACAGCGTCCGGATCATGGCTCGGGGCGCTCGCCGAACTGCCACCGTCGTTGCGCGGTGACCGGGCCGTCGACGCGGATTCGGCGGACGGTGTGCCCGTGCTCGACCTCGAAGAGTTGTACAACCGCAAGGACCTCGAGAACGCCATCACGGCGCACAAGAAGGCACTGTCCAACCGTCGACTGGACGAGGATCGGCGGTTGTTCTACGTCGCGCTGACCAGAACCGAACGGGCACTGTTCATCTCGGCTCACCACTGGGCGGAATCCGGTTCGGAACCGAAGGGGCCTTCGGAGTTCCTGGACGAGCTGCATCAGATGGTCACTGCCGAAAACGATCCCGCTGAAGAAGACTCGCAACGTGCGATCGGCGTCGTGGAGGAATGGGCACCGGCCCCGGAACCCGACACCGAGAACCCGTTGGCCTCCACACCCCGAACCGCGCAGTGGCCGCCAGATCCGCTGGGTGCGCGCCGCGGCGCCGTCGAGGCCGGAGCCGCGAGCGTCCTGTCCGCTCTCGCATCGCTGCCGAACGACAGCGAAGAGACGGAAGAACCGGAGGACGATCCGGAGAACTGGGCCTCGGACGTCGACGTGCTCCTGGCCGAGCGTGAAGCCCGGGCGAACGCGCGTGCCGAAGTGATTCTCCCGGCGCAGCTTTCGGTGACTCAACTCGTCGACCTCAAGGCAGATCCGGACGAACTCGCGGCACGGCTGCGTAGGCCACTGCCGTACCCACCGAATCCGCTCGCTCGGCGAGGCACGGCTTTTCACGCCTGGATCGAGCGAAGGTTCGGTGCGACCCGGCTGTTGGATCTCGACGAGCTACCAGGCGCCGCGGATACCGGCGCGGGTCCCGAGACCGATCTGGTGAAACTTCAGGATGCGTTCCTGCGGTCCCCGTGGGCCAATCGCAGCCCGATCGAAGTGGAGGTTCCCTTCGAAACATCCATTGCCGGAACCGTTTTGCGAGGTCGGATCGATGCGGTGTTCGCCGATCCCGACGGCGGGTGGACGGTGATCGACTGGAAGACCGGGGCCGAACCGTCGGCTGCCAACGAGGACGCTGTTGTCATGCAGCTGGCCGCGTACCGGGTGGCCTGGGCCGAATTGATGTCGGCCAGGGCTCGTTCGGCCGGGCGCAACGAACAATTTCCGGCCGACAAGGTGCGGGCGGCGTTTCACTACGTTCGATCGGGTCGCACCATCGCACCTGAGAACCTGCCGGACGGTGAGGCTCTCGCTCGACTCATCCGAACGGCAGGCGCGCAAGATTAGCTTGCGTTTCGACGAGCCTTGAGTGCTTCGGTCACCAGCGGAACCTGCAGGGGGAGACGTGCGATCGAACCGATCTTCTGCGGTGTGGACGTCTTCGGGCTTCGGCACCAGTCGATCGCCATCTGGATGTTGGCGGGGAACACGGCAACAAAGAGCGCGGCGGCAAGGCCCGCGCCGAGCTTGCGGGTCTTCGGCACGGCCAAGGCAGCGCCGATCGCCAGTTCCGCGACGCCCGACACCTGGGTGTATGTGCGCGCTTGGCCGGGAAGCTGGCGGGGAACGGTGCTGTCGAAGAAGGAAGGCGCTACGAAATGCATGGTGCCGGCGCCGAGTAGGAGGGCCGACAAGCGAAGAGCTGCTGCTTGGCTGGGAGTGGACGTCGAACTGGTGAAAGGCATTTGCCCAGCCTGCCTCACGGTGGACCTTCTTGCCAGTATCGGCGCCCACAACCGGTGCGCTAATGGGCGCCCGAGTTCCGAAGTCGATCTTCGAGGGTTACGCTGCCTGCCGATGTCCGTGTAGGTATTTCGTAAATTCGAGTGAGAGAGTCGATGTATGGCCGGTAAGCTCCGGGCGCGTTTGACCAGGTCGGAAGCATTGACCGATCAGCCTGACTTCGCCCTTGTCGGGGTGCTGCGCATTCCCCAGCTACAGACCAGCCCGGCGCGGGCCATCTACAAGCGAGTTCTCATCGCTCTCGGTGCTCTCGCCGCCGCCGTCTTGATCGTGTACATCGATCGCGCCGGATACCGCGACGCGCAGGACAACGAGCTTTCGCTGCTCGACTGCATCTACTATGCGACGGTTTCGCTTTCGACCACCGGCTACGGCGACATCACTCCGTTCACGCCGTCGGCGCGCCTGGTCAACGTCCTGTTGATCACGCCACTTCGAATCTTCTTCTTGATCGTGTTGGTCGGAACCACACTTTCAGCTCTGACCGAGAGTTCGCGTCAGGCGTTCAAAATTCAGCGTTGGAGGCAGCACGTGCGTAATCACACCGTCGTCGTCGGATACGGGACCAAGGGGCGGACGGCAATCGAAGCAATGCTCGGTGACGGAGTACCGGCGTCGGAGATCGTGGTCGTGGACACCGATCAGACCGTCCTCGATTCCGCGGCGAGCAAGGGCCTGGTGACGGTGTTCGGTTCGGCGACGAAATCGGACGTACTTCGCTTGGCCGGCGCACAGAACGCGTCGTCGATCATCGTGGCCACGAATCGTGACGACACCGCCGTTCTGGTAACCCTGACTGCGAGGGAAATCGCACCCAAAGCGAAGATTGCCGCGGCCATCCGTGAAGCCGACAACGCGCATCTGCTGCGCCAGTCCGGTGCGGACTCCGTCGTCGTCTCCTCGGAGACGGCAGGTCGGCTCCTCGGCATCGCGACCACGACGCCGACTGTCGTGGAGATGATCGAAGACCTTCTGACTCCGGAAGCCGGATTCGCGATCGCCGAGCGTGCCGTCGAGCGCGACGAGGTCGGCGGCTCTCCGCGCCACCTCTCCGACATCGTGCTCGGCGTCGTTCGCGACGGCCGCCTGGTTCGCGTCGGTTCGCCCGAGGTGGACGCTGTGGAGGAGAACGATCGCCTGCTGTACATCCGCCGCGTCACGAACTGAGTGTTACCGAGCTTCGTGCGCGCAGTAATGTCGTGAGCGTGAACGACTTCCAGCTGACCGAAACACCGCTGCTCTCACGCTCGAGCGTCGGCCGCGCCGAGGAATTGCGGTCGGACGCCGCTGCACTGACGACGGGTTGGTCGGATGCGCTGCTCCTTCGTGTGAATTCACGGGGGCAGGTCAAGGTGTCGCCGGAAGGTCAATTGGTCTTCGCCGAGGCAACCGAGTTGGGGCCCGAGCCGGTGCGCGGCGCGGTGTTCCTGGGAATTCGGGAGAATCGCCACGTCTGGGCGGTGCGAGTATCGCTGCTGGCCGGCACGTTGTCCGAACTGCGGATGCTCGGCGGAACACTCGACGACGCGGACGCCGGCTTGTTGACCGGTGCCGTCGCGATCCTCAACTGGCACGACAGTGCCGGATTCAGCGCTGTCGACGGCGCACCGAGCGAACCCACGATGTCCGGTTGGTCACGCATTTCCACGTCCACCGGTCACGAGGAGTTTCCCCGAACGGATCCGGCGGTCATCTGCCTGGTGCACGACGGCGGCGATCGAGTTCTACTCGCGCGTCAGCCGACCTGGCCGCAGCGGCGTTTCTCGATTCTCGCGGGATTCGTCGAGGCCGGTGAGTCTCTCGAAACCTGCGTTGTCCGCGAGATCAAGGAAGAAGTCGGTATCGACGTGCACAGCGTGCGATACCTCGGGAGCCAGCCCTGGCCGTTCCCTCGATCGGTCATGTTGGGCTTCGCCGCTATCGGCGACCCCGCCGCTCCGCTTCTGTTCGCGGACGGCGAGATCGCCGAGGGCACCTGGTTCACGAAGGACGAGGTGCGTTCCGCTCTCGAACTCGGCGACTGGGGTTCGGAAGCGGACGCGCCACTGCTGCTGCCCGGGTCGATCTCCATCGCTCGCGGAATGCTCGAGAGCTGGGTCAAGTAAGAGCCGGGTCAAGTAGCAGACGGAGAAGATCTACAGACCCAGGGCCTGCTTGACCTGGTTGAGCGACGGGTTGGTCGCGACGCTGCCGTCTCCGTACTTCACGGTCGGAACGACGTGATTGCCACCGTTGACGCTGCCGACGAAATCGGCTGCCGCCGGATCGTTCTCGATGTCGATCTCGGTGTACTCGATCCCCGACGCATTGAGCTGCGTCTTGAGGCGGCGGCAGTAGCCGCACCACGTGGTCGAGTAGATGGTCAGGGCAGGCGCATTTTCGGTAGAAGTCACGGCCGATATAACACCACGACCGTGAGCGTTGTTCCGTATCGGGCCGTGTTCTCTTGCCCACATACCGTCGGGCGCGGCGTTCGGAGTGTCGGAACGTCCTGCCATGATGGTCCCCATGCCTGCGGACACCGGACTGGATCCAGAACAATCGGCCGCCGTGCTCGCGCCACGCGGCCCGGTGTGCGTCCTCGCGGGCGCTGGAACAGGCAAAACCCGAACAATCACGCGCCGGATCGCGCATCTGGTTGCCGACGGTCATGTGTCGGCCGGGCAGGTGCTTGCCGTGACATTCACCGCGCGTGCGGCCGGGGAAATGCGCGGGCGTCTTCGTGAGCTCGGCGTCGGTGGGAGTGGGCCGCAGGTGCAGGCTCGTACCTTCCACGCGGCCGCCCTCCGGCAACTGAAGTACTTCTGGCCGCAGGTGGTCGGTGACACGCCGTGGCGTCTGCTCGATCGAAAGTTCGCGGTCGTGAGCAGTGCCGCGGCCCGGGTGGGACTGTCCACCAGCACGGAAAGCGTCCGCGACCTCGCCAGTGAAATCGAATGGTCCAAGGCGTCGCTGATCGCACCGGAGGACTACCCACGCGCGATAGCCAAGATTCGTCGCGAGGCGCCGGTCGATGCTGCCAAAGTGGCCCAGGTCTACGCGGCATACGAAGAACTGAAGGCTCGCGGCCAGGACGGCATGCTCCTCGATTTCGACGATCTCCTCCTTCACACAGCGGCTGCGCTCGAAGAGCATTCGACGGTTGCCGACGAGTTCCGCGAGCGGTATCGATGCTTCGTGGTCGACGAGTATCAGGACGTCACCCCGCTGCAGCAGCGCGTGCTCGACGCGTGGCTGGGGGACCGCGACGACCTGACCGTGGTGGGCGATGCAAATCAGACCATCTACTCCTTCACCGGCGCCACCCCGAACTATCTGTTGGACTTCTCCCGGAAGTTCCCCGAAGCGACCGTCGTTCGGCTCGAACGGGACTACCGCTCCACCCCTGAGGTCGTGTCGTTGGCCAACCGTGTGATCGGTGCGGCGCGGGGGCGGATCGCGGGGACGCGCCTGCAGTTGATCGGGCAACGAGCACCGGGCCCTGAACCGGAGTTCATGGAGTTCGACGACGAACCAGCCGAGGCACTCGGGGTTGCGCGGGCGATCAAACGGCTGATCGCAGCAGGTACCCCCGCCGCCGAGATCGCTGTTCTGTACCGGATCAATGCTCAGTCCGAGGCGCACGAGCAGGCACTCACCAAGCTCGGCATCCCGTTCCAGGTGCGTGGCGGCGAGGGCTTCTTCACTCGCACCGAGGTTCGTCAGGCGGTGGCGGCGCTGCGTCAGGCCGCCGGACGAGACGACCTCCCCGAAGGCGCAGACAACGGCGAAGCACTGGTGTCACTGGTTCGTGCTGTACTCGCACCACTCGGTCTGACCAATGAAGAACCTTCGGGCACCCAGGCCCGCGAGCGCTGGGCGTCGCTCTCGGCTCTCGTGGCGCTGACCGAAGAACAACTCGTCCACGAGCCCGAACTGTCGCTCACCGGGCTTCTGCAAGAGCTCACAGCCCGAGCCGAGGCGCGGCACCCACCGACCGTGCAGGGCGTGACATTGGCTTCGCTTCACGCCGCCAAGGGGCTCGAATGGGATGCGGTGTTCCTGGTCGGCCTCAATGACGGCACCCTGCCGATCCAACACGTTCTCGGCGACGCCAATTCGGGTGCCGACGACGTCGCCGTGGAGGAGGAGCGTCGGCTTCTGTACGTGGGGGTTACTCGCGCCCGCGAGCATCTGCAGCTGTCGTGGGCATTGGCTCGCAACGAGGGTGGCCGCAAGTCCCGTCGCCGGTCGAGGTTCCTCAACGGGCTCATTCCCGAGGACTCACCGGCTTCACGCGTTGCCGCGCCGTCATCGGGGAACAAGAAGCGTCCGCGTTGCCGAGTCTGCGGCAAACCGCTGATCGGGACGTCGGCGACAATGCTCGGACGCTGCGAGAAGTGCCCGTCCAATGTCGACCTGGAATTGCTCGAACATCTCAAGGCTTGGCGTTTGGACAAATCCCGAGAACTCAAAGTTCCGGCTTATGTCGTCTTCAGCGACAACACGCTGATGGCTATTGCCGAACAACGACCACAAGACAATCGTGGACTGGTCTCGATTCCCGGAATCGGGCCGAAGAAACTCGACAATTTCGGCGAAGACGTACTAGCTGTCATTCGCGGTGAACTGCGAGCGGCAACACTCGATATCTGACAACACATCCGAATCGACAACCGTGAGTTGCATAACCGCAGGTCAAAAATAGGTTGTGCAGATTCGACGGATTCTCTACTCTGGTTTTCAGTGTTACGGGGCAACCTGTGCGCAGAAACTATCCGGACCGACACGAAATGGAGGTGGCAAAAAAATGACGAACTTGATCTCTTACGAAGCGTGCGCAAGCGCAAAGTTCGCTGTTGCCGCCCCCATGCTGCCGCGTGCAGCGGGATGGGCGCAGCATGCGTTCCGCCTGCGCCCTCAAGCAGCAGCAAAGAAAGCAGCTGTCGAGTCCGTGTTCTTAAGCCATCGAGGTATTCCTCGGTAGGACACATCCGTTCACTTACGGCCACGGACCCGCAGCCCCTGCGGACCGTGGCCTTTGTGTTGGATACTCCTCTTGATCTGGTTTCCGACTCGGCTCAGGTTCGCACCCATCGAACCCATATCGTGCGACACAGTTTCGCATCCGAGCACTAGGAGACCGAGTTGTCTGCCCAGACAATCCGCGTGGAATCCGAAAACTCCACCACTGCAGTAACTTCCACCGACGTCACTTCGGCTGCAGTCACGTTCATCGAGGCCGCGTCCACCCGCCGCGACCTGCCGTGCCGGGCATCCAACCCCGATCTCTGGTTCGCCGAAGCTCCGGCCGAACTCGAGCAGGCCAAGGCACTGTGCGCGCAGTGCCCCATCCGTTCCCGTTGTCTCAGTGCGGCTCTCGACCGCGCCGAGCCATGGGGGGTGTGGGGAGGCGAGATCCTCGATCAGGGGGCCGTCATAGCGCGCAAGAGACCGAGAGGGCGCCCACGCAAGCAACTTGTGTGCGCGTGAGAGCCCTGTTCGGCGGAGCCGGTGTCTTATTCGGCGGAGCCGGTTTCATCCAGAACCGGCTCCGCGAACCCGGGCAACCAGCGAGTCAGGATTTCCATGTACGGGGCATATGCGTCCAACTGGGCGCATATGCCGACCGAACCGAGAAGAACTCGGAAGATCATCAAATACTCGGCCGGAAGGTTGAGTGCACGGGCCGTTCGGAACTGCGCACTGTTGAAGTCAGTGGCAGTTCCGGCGGCCTTTTGCAGCCACGCTCGAGTGAAGTGAAATGACTCGGTCTGGATCGGGTCGGTGAATGGTCGCAGGTAATCCGCGATCTCCTTGTCGGTCACTGTGCGTCCAGGAATCACGAAACCGTTGGCGCGCAACAACTCCGTCAATTCGTCGAATTGTTCCTCGACCGCCAAGCGCACCATCGTGCCGAGAACCCGCGGCAGCCCGTTCGGGAACGGCGCAGCAGCACCGAAGTCGATGACGCCGAGTCGACCGTCTTCGAGAAGCATGAAGTTGCCGGGGTGCGGGTCACAGTGGAGCAAGCCGACACGGGCCGGAGACGCGAAGTGGAATTCGGCGAGCAGTGCACCGGCAGCATTGCGCTGCTCCGGCGTTCCGCTCTCGATGATTCTGGTCAGCGGGGTTGCCGTCATCCATTCGGTCACGACCACTTTCGGCGCGCTCGCCACGACGTGCGGGATCACGAACTGCGGATCGCCGTCGAACTCTCTGGCAAAAGCTCGCTGATTGTTCGCCTCGATCCGATAGTCGAGTTCTTCCTCCGTGCGAGCGGTGAACTCCTCGATCACGGGCCGCACATCGACCCCCGGCATGACCGAACCGAACAGGCCGGCGAACCTGCCCAAGGTCTTGAGGTCGGCGCGCAGAGCTTCGTCGGCGCCGGGGTACTGAACTTTGACGGCTACATCGCGGCCGTCGGCCCAGACCGCTCGGTGAACCTGCCCGATGCTGGCCGACGCAGTCGGTTCGTCGTCGAACGACTGGAATCGGTCACGCCACTTGGTTCCGAGTTGCTGGTCGAGCATCTTGTGTACTTGCTTTGTCGGCAGTGGCGGGGCGGCGGCCTGAAGCTTGTTCAGCGACTCGCGATACGGCTCCGCGAATTCCTCCGGAATTGCCGCCTCCATGACGCTGAGCGCTTGGCCCAGCTTCATCGCGCCGCCCTTGAGTTCGCCCAGCACCGCGAACAGTTGCTCGGCGGCCTTCGCGCTCAACTGCGCGTCGATCTCGCCTTTGTCGCCGCCGGCGAGCTTGCGTCCGAAGCCCATGGCGGCGCGACCAGCCATCCCCAAGGGGATGCTCGCGAGTTTGGCAGTACGGGCAGAACTCTTGCGTGGGATCTCGGACACCACACCATCATGTCTGACTGGGGCGTCCTTTGCCCGAAACAGGTGCCAGGTATTGGCAACTGCAGGATATTTGCCGAGGCCAGCGCCTGGTTGTGATCCGATACGGACGCAGCGCGATCTCGAGCGTCGACGACAGACTGGCCGCAGTAGCCGCACTGGGCAGGTCCTCGACACCGGGTAGGTCCAGGGCACCGAGAGTCGCGTCGATCTCGGCCAAGGCGAGCGCGACACTTGCATGGATCATCGCTGATTCCGCGTGACCCGCGCTGCCGAGTAGCTGCGCGGACAGATGAAGCCAATGAGGGTCGAGTTCGGATCGGATGATGTCGGCGCACCGCAGGCAACTCGACCGACCAGGCAGGACCAGAGGGCCGACCACACCGTTACCGTCCCGGATGCGGACGGAAAGGTGGGGGAGTCCGCAGCGAACGAGATCGCTCACCAAACGTGGATCGGTGACGACGTCGTCGGCCAGGACCACCAGTTGCTCGTTCCACGAGCGCACGACATCGGTGTTGCGATACCCGCGCGAGCGGCGCGTGCTGACCCCGCCGGTGACCAGTGCGCGCTCGACGGCGTCCGAGAGTGGACCGACGCCGTGGATCCGGACCGTCGCGGTGTTACTGCGGGCAGTGTGGACGAAACCGGAATCGGCGAGTTGCACGAGAAACTGCTCCGTCACCGACGTGGGAATCCCGCGCCTCGACGCTTCCCAGAGGATGGCGGCGCGGGATTTCGATCCGTCCATCGTGCGCAGGATCGACTTCACTGCGCGAGCATCGACCCCGGCAGGCAGCGTCAGCAGGACGGCACGTCCGGGTGTCCATCCCAGCTGCAGTCGACCGTCCGGGCGCGACAGAACAGCGATCCGCGGGTCCCATCGGGGCCCCGCGGATCGCTGTGAAGTGCTGTTCTGTGTGGCGTCGTGTTGCCTGTCACCGGTCATCGTTCGATGCTGGCATGGCGTACGTCCTGCGAGTCTGCCTCAGCGGCAGTTATCCACAGGCCGTCATCGTGGCTGATCTGCGAAAATGTGTCACGAAGAGATTACTTGTCTTCGTCGTCCTCGCGGGTCTTGTCCATCGCTTCCTCGGCCGCACGCTCTTTTGCCAGGACGGCTTCGAGCTGGGCGATCGGGTCGTCGAAATTGCCGGTGTCGCCGCCGCCGAGGACACGGGCGACAAACCCGTCCGGTGCGTCGAGATCGCTCGAATCAGGCATCAGGTCGGGATGTGACCAGACGCCGTCGCGAGTATCCATACCGGCTTCCGCGGTGAGCTTCTGCCACAATCCGGCCGCTTCGCGGACCTTGCGAGGACGAAGTTCGAGTCCGACCAGCGTCGCAAAGGTCTGTTCGGCGGGGCCGCCGGTGGCACGGCGACGACGCAACGTCTCGCTCATCGCGGCAACACCGGGCAGTCGCTCGCCGAGTGCGGCGGTGACCACCGTCTCGACCCAACCCTCGACCAGTGCAAGCAGTGTCTCGAGACGCTCGAGAGCAGCCTTCTGCTCTGGAGTGTTCTGCGGCTCGAACGTGCCCTGCTGCATCAGCGCCTCGAGCTTGCTCGGATCGGTGAGAGCGGAAGGGTCGAGGTCCTTGGCAAACTCTTCCATCGCCGAGAAGTCCATCGTGATCCCGCGGGCGTACTCCTCGACTGTGGCGAGAACACGCTGGCGCAGCCACGGAACGTGACTGTAGAGGCGCTGATGGGCCGCTTCACGTGCGGCGAGGAACACGAGAACTTCCTGATGCGGCTGTTCGAGACCCTCACTGAACGCCTGAACCGCAGCGGGGAGAAGGGCCGCGGTGCCTTCGGGTCCGAGGGGCAAGCCGATGTCAGTGGAGGAGAGCACCTCGGTGGACAGTTGGCCGAGTGCCTGGCCCAATTGCGAGCCGAACGCGAGTCCACCCATCTGGCCGAGCATGCCCAGCATCGGGCCCGCCATCTGCTGCGCTTCGGCGGGAAGTCCTTGGACCCACATGCCCGCTACCTTCTCGGCCACCGGATCGCAGAGTCGCTTCCACGTGTCGATCGTGTTGTCGAGCCAGTCGTTGGGAGTCCAGGCGAGAGTGCGGCTCGCTCCGGCCGGGAGCGTTGTCGCGGCGTCCAGCCACATCTCGGCCAGGTGCGCTGCGTCGGCGATCGCCTTGACGTTGCCCTCGGTGATCGGTGTGACCGATCCGATCTGTTGGCGTGCCAGCTTCTTGGCGATGTCGTAGTTGACCGGGCCGGACGTACCGCCCTGGCCCATCGACGAGCCCATTCCGCTCAGCATCTGCCCGAACTGGGTGAGCATCTGGCCGAGTTGAGCCGGATCGAATCCCTCACCGCCCGCGCCGAACCCGAACGGCATGTCACCACCCCCGAACGGATTGCCACCCGCCGCGTTCTTGTCGCGATCGGGATCGTCGTCGGAGTTGGAGAAGCCGAACGGCATATTGCTCATACCTCAACGGTACAAGGCTCGAGCGGTCGGAGTCGCCCTCCGAGTCACGCTGACGGCGAACACGCGCGGCGCTCAGGCGGTGCGATCGGCGCTCCGGCGCCGTCGCGCTTTACTCTGGATCAGGTGAATCGACGGATAGTGACGCTCTTGGCCGCACTCGCACCCATCGTCGTGTTGGGAGTCGTCGGAACAATGGTCACTGTTCCTTATGTCGCACTCGGTCCGGGCCCCACTTTCAACACGCTCGGCGACGTCGACGGTAAGCCCGTCGTCGACATCCAGGGGACCGAGGTCGATCCCACCGACGGCAACCTCAACATGACAACGGTGTCGGTTCGCGACGGCCTCAACATCTTCGAAGCGTTCGGGCTGTGGGCGAGTGGCAGCAACGGACTCGTCCCACGCTCGGAGATCTATCCGCCCGAGAAGTCGAAGGAAGAGATCCAGCAGGCCAACACCGCCGATTTCCAGCAGTCCGAGGACAGCGCCGAGTTGGCTGCACTGCACTTTCTCGGCAAGCCGGTGGCACTCACTGTGTCCAAGGTGACTCCGGACGGCCCCGCTGCGGGTGCCCTGCAAGAGGGCGACGTCCTGGTCAAGATCGGCGACACTCCGGTAACCACCATCACCGGCGTTCAGGACACGGTCGGTGAGATCGCGCCCGGCACCGCGATCGATGTCACCGTCCTTCGTGAGGGTGTGGAGACCGTTGTGCCGGTCACGGTCGGGGCGCGGCCCAACAAGCCCGAATCGGGTTACCTCGGCGTCACGCCGAACGAGGTCCCGGACGTTCCCTTCACCGTGCAGTTCAACCTTGCCGACATCGGCGGTCCCTCTGCCGGACTGATGTTCACACTCGCCTTGGTGGACAAGCTGACACCGGGGGAGCTCAACGGCGGAAAGTTCGTGGCCGGGACGGGCACCATCGACTCCGCCGGCGAAGTCGGTCCGATCGGCGGCATTCGGTACAAGTTGATCGCCGCCTCCGAAGCCGGTGCGGAGACCTTCCTCGTGCCGGCCCAGAACTGTGACGAGGCGAAACAGAATGCGCCGGACGGGCTTCGACTCGTCAAGGTCGACAACCTGCCCGGCGCAGTGGACTCACTCGAGAGTCTCAACACGGGCGGCGACGCACCCCGCTGCTGAAAGCTGTTTGCAGAATAGAGAGTCCGTCAGTCTTCTTCGACCTCGTCGAGCGTCGCGTACAGCGCGTGCACGAGGTGAGGTGCAAGACCGTCGTAGGTGAGCAGTTCCAAGTCGCCGTACGGATCCGCATCCTCGTCGGGACGCATCTGTAGAAGCGACAGCGAAGGACCGTCTCGCAGCACGCCGACGAACAGTCGCGCTTCGCGTCGATCGGGATGCGCGTTGGCAGTCAGTCGGGCGACCTCGTCCGCCGCGTGCTGATCGGTCAACACCGGCGCTGTCGCGTGATCGAGATCCGATTCCGCCTCGGGCGGCAGGACGACGATCTCCTGCACCAGGATGCAGCCCTGCACCGACTCGGGCCAATGGGTCGTAGCCAGGAACTCGTCGAGTGCGCGAGAACCGCCGATGATGTCCTCGGGAAGCGATTCCTGTTCGATCGGTGTGTATTCGGCGCCCTCGGCGAGTTGGTCGAGCAGTCCGGGCTCGGCCGCGGCGAGCATTTCGGTGGGCACCAACGCGTACAGCTTCGGCGGTTGATCCCAGCCTTCGGCGTCGATGTGGTCGACAACTTCATGAACGCACCGGGCGAGGGCACTCGGTGATCTGCTCATATTCTCTTCACTCACACGTTCATCCTCCCACCTTCTGTCCGTGTCCCCGCTCTCCGTGTTGTCAACCCGTGACCGTTGGTACGTAGAGTGGTCGGAAACGGCCAAGTCCACTCGGGCGTGGCCGCAGTGATCGATGCAATCGGTTGCGACGCCACGGCGTCGCCAAATCTTGGAGCGTGGCACGTGGGCATGCGGCCCCCCGCAGGTTTACCCTCTCTGTCCAGACGCAGTCGAATCTTGTTGGTGGTGGCTGTCGTAGTGGCGGCCTTGCTGCTCGTGGGGCCGCGACTGATCGGCATGTACACGGACTGGTTGTGGTTCGGTGAAGTCGGCTTCCGTGGTGTGTTCACCAAGGTTCTGCTGACGCGATTCGTACTCTTCCTCGTCGTCGGAATTGTCGTCGGAGCCATCGTGTGGCTCGCGATGCTTCTCGCGTACCGCGCGCGTCCGGTGTTCGTCCCGGTTTCCGGACCCAATGATCCGATCGCGCGCTACCGCACCACCGTCATGTCGCGGCTTCGTCTGTTCGGCGTGATCATTCCGGTGGCGATCGGCATCCTGTCCGGTCTCATCGCGCAGGCAAACTGGGTCACCATCCAGTTGTTCCTCAACGGCCAACCGTTCGGCATCACCGATCCGCAGTTCAACATGGACGTCGGCTTCTACACGTTCGATCTGCCGTTCTACCGTTTCGTGTTGAACTGGTTGTTCGTCTCGATCCTGCTGGCCTTCGTGGCAAACCTGATCACCCACTACGTTTTCGGTGGAATCAAATTGGCCGGGCGCGCTGGAACATTCACCACTGCCGCTCGTATTCAACTCGCTGTGATCGCTGGAACCTTCGTGCTCCTGAAGGCGGTTGCGTACTGGTTCGATCGGTACTCGTTGATGTCGAGCAGTCGTAAGGAACCGACGTTCACCGGTCCGGGCTTCACTGATATCAACGCGGTGCTGCCGGCGAAGCTCATCCTGTTGTCCATCGCAGTCATCTGCGCCTTGGCGTTCTTCGCCTCGATCTTCACGCGGGATCTTCGGATACCGGCCATGGCGGTCGCTCTCCTGGTTCTTTCGTCGGTGCTGGTAGGTGCGGTCTACCCGATGATCGTCGAGCAGTTCTCCGTCAAGCCCAATGCGGCGCAGAAGGAGAGCACGTACATCGAGCGGAACATCGAAGCCACTCGTCAGGCGTACGGGATCACCGAAGAAAACGTCGACTACGTCGACTATCCGGGAGTTGGCACCAAGCAGCCCCAGGATGTTCCGGCCGACCGGACCACGATCGCGAATACCCGCTTGTTGGATCCGACCATTCTGTCGCCGACGTTCACAGCTCAGCGTCAGCTCAAGAACTTCTACGGGTTCCCGCAGACGCTCAACGTCGACCGTTACGAACAAGACGGCCAGTTGCGCGACTTCGTTGTCGCAGCGCGTGAGCTGTCGCCGAACAACCTTTCCGGCAACCAGACGGACTGGATCAACAAGCACACGGTCTACACGCACGGCAACGGTTTCGTCGCGGCCCAGGCAAACGAAGTCACGGCCGTACAGGGCGACAGCCAGAACAACACCGGTGGCTACCCGATCTACTCGGTCAGTGACCTGACGACCACACCCGAGAACGAGAATCTCAAGGTGGACAATCCGCGTTCGTACTACGGCGAGGTGATCAGCCAGTCGGACGCCGATTACTCGATCGTCGGTTCCGTCGACGGCGAGGGACCGCGTGAGTACGACACCGACACCTCGAAGTACACCTACACGGGTTCGGGTGGCGTTTCGATCGGCAACTGGTTCAACCGTCTTGCATTCGCGGCGAAGTACACCGAGCGCAACATCCTGTTCTCGAGTGCAATCGGCTCGAACTCCAAGATCATCTTCAAGCGTGATCCGAAGGAAAGGGTCGAGGAGGTCGCGCCTTGGCTGACGACCGACGGCGCTGCCTACCCCGCAGTGGTCGACGGCAAGATGCAGTGGATCATCGACGGCTACACCACTGCCCAGGACTACCCGTACGCGCAGCGCAGTTCGCTCGACGGGTTGGTCGAGGACAGTATCGACCAGACGACCGGGCGCCTCATTCCGCGTCAGGAGTTCTCCTACATCCGTAACTCCGTGAAGGCTACGGTCGACGCCTACGACGGCACCGTCACGCTGTATCAGGTCGACGAGCAGGATCCGGTTCTGAAGGCGTGGATGGGGGTCTTCCCGAACACCGTCAAGCCGAAGAGTGAAATCTCGGACGACCTGCAGGCGCACTTCCGCTACCCGGAAGACATGTTCAAGGTTCAGCGAGAGATGCTCGCGAAGTACCACGTCGACGATCCGAGTGAGTTCTTCACCAACAACGCGTTCTGGTCGGTTCCGAGCGATCCGACGATCGACACGTCGGCCAACCAGCCGCCGTACTACGTGCTGGTGGGCGACAAGGACACCGCGAAGGCGGATTTCCGTCTGACCAGTCCGATGGTCGGGTTCAGTCGTGAGTTGCTGTCGGCCTACATCTCCGTGGCGAACGACAAGGAGAACTACGGCAAGTTCACGGTGCTTCAGTTGCCGACCGATACACAGACTCAGGGTCCACAGCAGGCTCAGTCTGCGATGACGTCGGATTCGCGTGTTGCTTCGGAAGTGTCACTGCTCAAGCAGTCGAACAAGATTCAGTACGGAAACCTGCTGACTCTGCCGATTGCCGAGGGCGGAATCCTCTACGTCGAGCCCTTGTACTCGCAGCGAAACTCGCAGAACGCGTTCCCTCAGTTGGCGCGTGTGCTGGTGAGCTTCAGCGACACCAACGGCATTCGGATCGGTTATGCACCGACCGTCTCCGAGGCGATCAGTCAGATTTGGCCGGGCGCAGGTTCGGCAGCGACGGTCACCCAGCCGGCACCCGATCCGGATACCGGAGCGCAACCGGAAACGCCGACAACTCCGACGGCGCCGGCCCCGCCGGCTTCTTCGGATGACGTATCGAAGGCGCTGGCCGAGGTCAATTCGGCAATGGCGGCATTGAAGTCGGCGCAACAGAGCGGTGACTTCACCAGCTACGGTGCTGCGCTCGACCGCCTGCAGAAGGCTGTCGACGCGTACCAGGCGCTGCCGAGGTAAGCGGAGTCAGTTCGTGAACAAGAGAAGGCCCACCATCCGATCGGATGGTGGGCCTTCTTGTGTGCTCAGGGTGAAGCTGTACGAGCTGAATCAGCGCAGTGCAGCAACGATCGGTGCGTTGGCATCGGCGAGCTGCTGGAACTGTGCGGCGAAGCCGTACTGGCCGGCGAGGTCACGAGCGGTCTCGTAAGCCTGCTGTGCGGCGGGCTTGAGCTCGGCCGGAATCTCGATGGCGGGAGCAACTGCGGGTGCCTCGGCGACGGGAGCCGGTGCTGCGGCGGGAGCCTCTTCGACTGCAGGCTCGCTCGCGACGGTCAGACGCTGGCCGCAGACGGGCCATGCGCCGGGGCCCTGGCTCTGCAGGGTGTTCTCGGCGACGCGGATCTGCTCTTCCTTGGAAGCGTTGGCCGGCGAGCCGGTGCCACCGTTGGCGGTCCAGGTGCTCTGCGAGAACTGCAGGCCGCCGTAGTAGCCGTTTCCGGTGTTGATGTTCCAGTCGCCACCGCTCTCGCACTGTGCGACGCCGTCCCAGTTGTGGGTGGCTGCGGAAGCGGTGCCGGTGCTCATGGTGAGGGGCACTGCGACAAGTGCGCCGGCTACTGCCAATGTGCCGAATGCACGCTTGCTGATGCTGGTGTACGTCATGTCGGGGTAAATCCTCTCCGCGCTTGCTGACATCGGCGGGCCTGCGGGTCGCGGTGATGCTGACTTCCCGGGCGCTTGTCTCTCCGTGCCTCTGCCCCTCGAAGGTTTCGGGGGTTCCGATCCCGCGGGGCAGAGTCGAGCAGCGGCGGGTCGGCGTTCGCCCGGTTGATTCGGGCCGGGACCGACCGTACGGGAGCGCTGAACGAGGGTCGATTCGCGATTTTCCGGACTGCCCGGTCGGCTCTTGTAGGCGAATTTTGCAGTTTGCGCTGGTAGGGCCGTTCCGATGCGGTTTCGAGGTGTGTTCGTTACATACCTGTTATGTGTTGATCCTCACGAGTATTTTGTGAACCCAGTCACTCGAATTTGTGACTTTCAGGCGTGTATTTCGCTCCAGCGCAGGCGATTTGCGTTCCGTTCATCTGCTCGTGTAACTTTGTCCATGCATCGCGGGGTGGAGCAGCTCGGTAGCTCGCTGGGCTCATAACCCAGAGGTCGCAGGTTCAAATCCTGTCCCCGCTACTAGAAAAGGACCGCCGCACTGG
>NZ_QAJJ01000002.1:247987-383937 GCF_003852455.1 Rhodococcus sp. KBW08 | reverse complement strand
CCAGTGCGGCGGTCCTTTTTTGCGTGCGTCCGTCGTAGGGTTGCGACGTGCGATTTTCGACGGTGCCCGTGTCTTCGGCAGTGACCGCTTTCCTCGTGACGGCTGCGTTGGTGCTCTCTGGTGGCATTGCCACCGCCGGTGGAGGGGGCGCGACAGGGAAACGCGTGGTCTTCATCGTTCCGGGCCAGCAGCTGTACAGCTCAGGCGAGGCACATCAGGCGCCTTACCGCGCCCTCGACGGGGCACTGAAGGATGCGGGCTACGAGACGCACTTCGTCGATGCTCCCGGCAAAACGATTGCCGCAGATGCCGAACTGATCGCCGAGGCGATTCGTACCTACGCCGCTGACGCCACATATGTCGGCGTGGTCGCGCACAGCGCCGGCGGACTGAGTGCGCGGTACTACGCGAAGTTCCTCGGTGGCTCCGACACCGTGGATTCATTGGTCGCTATCGGAGCGCCGCAATACGGCAGCCCCGGTGGCTGCGTGCAAGGCCCTGTCGACGGTTACGACACCTGCATGTTCTCCGAGGTTCTGACCAAGCTGAACTCAGGTGAGGACACTCCTGGTTCCGCCTACTATTCGGTGGTACAGAGCTCGGGTGAGTGGGCGGACGGTCGGTTGGACGGGGGCCAGTGCCGGGTGTACATCGATGGCGTTCCCGGTGCCGGAACCGGAGCAGACCACCTCACCGAACTCGAGCATCCAGAGGTGCTCTCGGGAACGATCAGTGCGCTGGGACGCGACTGTGTCGGTTCGTTCGTGGACGAGAGCGACGGCGACATCGCCTGGCCGGACACGTTGTTCCCGTCATTTCGGTGAGGCTTCAGGTCCGGGTTGTTCGGACGAGTAGCCCGGCTACGTGTGCGCTCGCGGCAGTTCTGGCTCCCAAGGCGTCACCCGATTCGATGGCCGCGACTATACGAGCGTGCTCGGTGACAGCGATCCGCCGATTGAGCTCGAGGCTCCACATGTCCGAACGGAAGAGATGTGATTGTCCGTCCAGTCGGTGAAGGGCTTCACTGAGCGGGTGATTGCACGCAGTCTCACGAATCAAGGTGTGGAACTCGAGGTCCAGCTTCGAATCTCGACGCTGATCCGGCGGGCTCTCGAGAAGTTCGCGTTGGACCTGCACCATCTTGTTCAACTGTGACACGGTTTCGTGGGTGGCATTGGCTGTCGCGTTGAACGCCGCGAGACCGTCGAGAACCTCACGCACCTCGAAGACCGCGCGCAGCGACTCTGCGTCCAGTGAATCAACTTTTGCACCCGCATTTCGGGTGTGGACGGCGATGCCCTCGTAGATCAACTGCTGCACGGCCTCGCGGACCGGCGTTCGACTGACATTGAGCTTGCTCGCCAGTGCGGGAACGCTCAGTGGTGTCCCCGGCGCCAACTCTCCCGAAAAGATCAGTTCGCGAAGCGTTTCGTGCACGGACTCGGTGAGTAAAGCTCGTTCGGTGGTGGTCATCTTGTCCTCATTTCGATCCTGCACGATCTCGACCGTACCCGGGAGCGCTATCCAGCGGCGCGCACTCGGTCAGCGCTGCGACTGTCGACCTCGGACTTCATCGCGCCTTTCAGTCCGGCCACTTTGGCCGCGATGTTCTCAGCGATCGTGATCGGCGGGTATCCCACTTCGCCCGGTGCGAGAGTCCCTGGCAGTGCTTCGATGACGGCGTCGTGGTTTCCGTCGAAAAAGAATGCAGCAGAGCGACGTCGGATAATTCGACCATCGACGACAGGTGGGTCGACTCGGTGCACGGTCGAGCGCCATCGGTCGTTCGTCCAGCGTGCCATCGCGTCGCCGAGGTTGATCAAGAGTGCGCCGTCGGCAGGTTGGACGTCGTGCCATACGCCATCGGCACTCAGAACTTGAAGGCCCGGGACTTGATCTGCCCACAGGATGGTCAAAATTCCGAAGTCGGTGTGAGCGCCCATTCCCGTCATGTCGCCGGAGATGCGGATCTCACCTTCGGGCAGTGCGTAGTTGTTCATCTTCATCGCGTCGATCGAATGGTCGAGCATCGAATCGAAGTACCCGGGCTGCAATCCGAGGGCGTCGGTAAAGGCGCACATCAGGATTCGTGCCAAGCCCTGTGCATGACGGAAATACTCTTCGATGGCCGGTCGGAATCCGGGCGCGGCCACGGGCCAGGTGTTGGCGGCGTAGCTGGACTCGGGCAGGTCGACGCCCGGATAGTCGCTCACCTGCGTGCCCACGACTATCGCTTCGTAGAAATCGTTCATCTGGTTTGCAGAGGCGACGCCCAGGCTCATGCTGAGTGATTCCGACTTCGGTGGTGAGTAGCCACGGTTCTCGGACGAGGGACGGCGATAGTTGTTCTTCACCGTCAGTGGGAGAGCAAAGAATTCGTCGAGAGCGTCGGCCAGTCCGTCGGTCACCGATCGTGGAATGCCGTGTCCGACAATCTGTATGAATCCGACCTCCCGGCACGCTCGATCGAGTTGGGCTGCGACCTCCGCGCAGGCAGTGCTGTTGGTTGCGTTCGCAACCGCTGCCTCGCCGCGGCGGTACGGGGTGATATCGATCGTAGGAATGTCGAAGACAGGAATTTCGTGGGTCATTTAAAGTCCTTGCGGCCGGACGTGTGCCACTTGCCGACGAGCACACGTGAGAGGAATCCAAAGGCAGAGAAGACGAGGACGCCGAACACCGACGCGATCACGATCGCGGCGATCAGATCCTCGGACTGAAGGCGGCTTCGGTAGACGTCGAGCAGGGTTCCGATCCCGGGTTGTCCTTTGGCGAAGAACATGTCGCCGATGATGGCACCGACCACAACGAGGCCGGAGGCGGTGCGAATGCCGGTGAGAATGGCCGGCATTGCCGCTCGCAGTTCGAGTTTCACCAGTCGATCCCACCGTGACGCTCGTCCGAGGGTGAAGAGTTCGTGCAATCCGCGATCGACCGACTGTAAACCGAAGTGTGTGTTGGTGATGATCGGGAAGGCTGCGATGAGAACACACACCAGAGTACGAGCGGTCATGCCGTAGCCGAACCAGAGGCCGATGAGGGGCACGATGGCAAGGATGGGAATGACTTGCAGAACAACGGCGTACGGATAGACGATCCGCTCGATCCACTTGGCTTGGCTCATCAACACGCCGGTTCCGACGCCGACTGCCACTGCGACGACGAAGCCGACCAGTGCAACCTGCGCCGTCACGGCGAGGGCTTCGAGCATGGGAGAGAGATGTTTCCAGTCGAGCAGCGACTTGGTCAGCACCTGACTCGGGGGCGGGAGGAGAAACCGGCGTTCGGGGGAGAGGACAAGGTAGCTGACGATCGACCACGCTGCGACCGCGCCGGCAAGTGAGAGCAACGGATAGAGCACCAGGGCGCCGAGCGCTCTCATTCGAGAGGACCGTCGAGGCTGTACCTCGGCTTGGCTCGTTGTCGCAGAATTGGGGCGAACAACGGTAGGGCGTGTGGCGTTTTCTCGTTGAACTGCAAGAACTTCGGTCATTGTAGGCTCCCGTGCAGACTGGCCGAGATCTCGGCGACGTATTCGGTGTATCGGGCGTCGTAGCGCAGTTCCGGGCTACGCGGGTACGGGAAATCGATGTCCACGACCGAATGGATTCGTCCAGGCCGGGCGGTCATGACGACCACCTTGTTTGCGAGGTAGACGGCCTCGGATACCGAGTGCGTGATGAACATCGAGGTGAACCCCTTGTCGGTGTAGAGCCTTTGGAGCTCTACCTGCATCTCCAGTCGTGTCATCTCGTCGAGCGCACCAAAAGGCTCGTCGAGCAGCATCACAGCAGGTGCGAGAGTGAGCGCTCGCGCCAAAGAGACGCGCATCTTCATTCCGCCCGACAACGCATTGGGCAGTTGTTTCGCGAAGTCCGCAAGGCCCACTGCGCGAATTGCCTCGTCGGCGCGCAATTTTCGCGCTGCTTTGTCGCCGCCACCGAGTTCGGCGGACAATTCGACGTTGGCCTGCACGGTTCGCCAGGGGAGGAGAGTCGGCTCCTGGAAGATGAAGCCAACTGATTCGGTGTCGAGGGCAACCGCTCCGCCGGTCGGTCGCTCGAGGCCTGCCGCCATGCGCAACAAAGTCGACTTGCCGCAGCCGGAGGGCCCGACCACGGCGACGAAGTCTCCTCGCTCCACGTCCAGATCGATGCCGTCCAGCGCGACAGTGCCGGTATCGAACTTCTTGACGACGTCGGAAAAGACCATCTGCATCGGCGCGGTGAGCTTGCGAGCGTCGGCATCCTGCATCGTGTTCGCGAGTTCCATCTGAGCCTCCGGTTCGATAATGCATGCAAAAGTTCTTCAAGTTGTAGGAACTATCTTGAATTGCATGTATGTCGCCTAGATTGCTGAATGTAAATGTGAGGTGACATTGCAGGTGAAGGTCGAACTACGGCGTGCGTTACCTGATGGAAACAACAAGTGCATTGCATGTAATCCAAGTGCTGCAGAGTGTGCTCATCGGATCACCCTGCTTGGTTCGCCCACATCCCAATTGTTTTCACGAAGGAGACGCTGTGTGTTCAAACCGCAAGATGCATTCCAATCGCAGAAGTGTGGGAGCGGCGGGCGCGGCACTGGCCTTGTGTGCAGCCATCGGATTGACTGCGTGCAGCTCCAGTGAGGCTGAGACGGCCAAGGCTGAATCTCTCGAACCAGCTGCTGAGGCTCAGAACCTGGCGGGTCTCTGTCCGGAAAACGTTGTGGTTCAACTCCAATGGCAGCCACAGTCGGATATGGGAGCGCTCTTCGAGATGCTCGGTCCCGGCTATTCGGTCGACACCGACGACAAGTCCGTCAGTGGGACTCTCGTCGCCGGAGGGAAGGACACCGGAGTCGGCCTGACCTTGCGGGCCGGGGGACCGGCAATCGGGTTCCAATCCGTCAGCTCCCAGATGTACGTCGACGATTCCATCACTCTCGGCTTGGTGCACGGCGATCAGGTGATCGCGGCCGCGGCAAGTCAGCCCGTTGTTGCCGTCACGCCATTGCTCAAATACAGTCCGGCAATCCTCATGTGGGACAAAGAGTCTCATCCGGACTGGACGAGCGTTGCCGATATCGGCAAGTCCGACGCGAGTGTCGTCGTTTCCAAGGAGCAACTCTTTCCGCAGTGGCTGGTCGCGAAAGGACTACTGAAGCAGTCCCAGCTCGACACCAGCTACGACGGAGCCCCCTCACGATTTGTCGGTGACCCGACCATCGCTCAGCAAGGATTCGCGAATTCGGAACCGTACACGTACGAGAAGGAGACGCCGGCGTGGGAGAAGCCGGTTTCCTATGACCTGCTGAAAGATTCGGGTTTCGACATCTACGCGTCCAACGTTTCCGTTCGTGCCGACAAGGTCGAGACACTCTCGCCGTGTTTGAGCAAGCTGGTTCCGATCATTCAGCAGGCCACCGCGGACTACATCACTGCGCCGGATACGGCGAATGCTGCCATTGTCGACCTCGTCTCGCAGGACGTGTCGTTCTCTCCCTACACCGAGGGTGAAGCAGCGTTCAGTGCCCAGCTCCTGAAAGAGAAAGGCCTGATCGCGAACGAGGCAGACGGATCTGTCGGCACGTTCGACATGACGCGAGTCGCCCACACCGTCGAAGAACTGAAGCCCATCCTGAACTCCGGGGGTGCGGCGATACCGCAGTCACTGACTGCTGAAGAGATCTACACCGACAAATTCACCGATCGGTCCATCGGAATCCGCTGAAGGAGCTGACAGCAAATGACGTACGACATGACAGAACTCAACCGCGAGACTCGCATGGGTGGCCTGGGCACGGAGACCACCGACCGCGAGGTCCGAAGAATCGATCTCTCGGATTTCGAGAACCGGCGAAGCGAGATCGCCGAGGAGTTGTGGTCGGCAGCGACCGACATCGGATTCTTCCAAATCGTCAATCACGGAATCGATCTGGACCAGGTCCGCGAGGCTTTCGCGGCGGCCGAGCGATTCTTTGCACTGCCCACTGAGGTCAAAGCGCAGTATCCGCTCAAGAAGGGTTTCAACTCCGGCTGGGAGAGCATGACGCAGGTGCGTCCCTCCATCGGAACACCTGATCAGAAAGAGTCCTACCAGGTGACCCGCCCGCATATGGGTGATCTGTGGCCCACTGCAGACGAATTGGGCGGATTCCGCGAAACGATCCTGGACTTCGAAGCCAAGTGCTGGGGCATTGCGATGGACCTGCTCTCGTGCTTCGCCGAGAAGCTGGGATTCGAACGAGACTTCTTCACCAGGGCACATGACCCGTCCGTGGACACCTACCAGAGCACACTGCGACTACTCCACTACTTCCCACTTGCCGCCGACGCAGATGTCGAAGGGATGTGGCGTGCCGGAGCACACACCGATTTCGATTGCCTGACATTACTTTTCCAGCGTGACGGTCAGGGCGGGTTGCAACTGTGCCCGGGCAAGGAGATGGACACCCAGGAATGGACGTCGGTGGTGCCGGCCGAGGAAGCGATCACCTGCAACATCGGCGACATGCTGATGAGATGGAGTGATGACGTCCTGCCGTCGAATTTTCATCGAGTCAAGAGTCCCGGAGTCACCGACTATCGGGGAGCCCGCTACAGCCTCGCGTTCTTCGCTCAGGCGAACCGCGACGTGACCATCGAGGGCCCAGCGGGCAAGTACCCGCCGATCACTGCCGAGGACTACATCGACCAGCGAGTACGCGCGAACTTCGCGCGTTGATCCGTATCCGTTCCGTCACACACTTTCAGGAGAACTGGCGATGACTACCGCGCCCAAGAACATGACCGACGCGATCATCCGGGACGTGACGTTGTACAGCGGCGGGCAATGGCTGACCGGCCGTGACGTCGTCGTCTCGAATGGGGTGGTCGAATCGATCGAGAAGTCGACCGGCACTGCCACACCTGGAAGTGTGGACGGATCGGGGGCGTATCTGATCCCTGGGTTCGTCAACACCCATACGCACCTTCAGCAGTCACTGATGCGTGGCATAGCCGAAGGGACACCGCTTCTCGAATGGCTACTCGCGGTCGCAGAAGAGTCGGTTCAGATCACGCCGGAGCGCGCATACGCGGCATCTGTCGCAGCCTCGCTGGAGGCATTGCGCAGCGGTACGACGACCCTGGTCGAACACATGTGGCCGCACCCGTCCAGCGAGGTTCACGATGCCGTGATCCGGGCGTTGCACGACACCGGAATTCGAGCCGTGCTTGGACGCGGAACCGCAGACCGGGCGGACAAGACGAGGAAGTGGGGCTTCGATCCGCGGCTCATGCAACCACTCGGAGATGTTCTCGCACATACGGATCAGATGATGCGCGACGTTGCCGGTTCCCGCGTCGACGTGGCGGTCGCGGTACCGAACCCGCGTTCGCTGACCCCGGAGGGGATGTCGGAAGTGCGTGAGTTCGCGCAGGCTCGCGACCTGACGGTCTCGATTCACCTGCTCGAGACGCAGACCGACAACACGATGTGTACCGAACACGCGGGCGTGAACGCGGTCGACTACCTGGATTCCCATGGGTTTTTGTGGGACCGGGTGCTGGCGGTCCACTGCGTCGAACTAGACGACCGTGGTCAGAAGGTACTGGCGGAGCGCGGCGTCGGAGTGTCGTACAACCCCGTCAGCAACATGCGCCTCGGTAGCGGAATCGCGCCCGTCCCGAGTTTCCTCGACGCGGGGATCGCGGTGGGGTTGGGTGTGGACGGCGCAGCCAGCAACGACACTCAGGACATGCTCGAGACGCTGCGCACCGGTGCCTATGTCCAGCGAGCCGCGCGCGGCCGCGCCGACCTGTTCGGCTTCGAGGCCATGATCGACATCGCATCCGGCGGTGCAAACGCAGCACTCGGTCTGCCGGCCAGGTCTGGCGGGATCTCCGTGGGCGATCCCGCCGACCTCACCATGATTCGGTTCGAACGTGACTTCGGCTGCCTCCCGGTGCGAGATCCGGGCGCGTCCATTCTCACGACGGGCAGTCGTCAGATCGTGGACACGGTGTTCGTTGCGGGCGAGGTCGTGCTCCGCGACGGGCACTCCACGCGCGTCGACGAGGCGGAATTGATACGGACGCTCAGCGCGATGTGACCGTGCTCAGCCTTCGCTGATCTCCATCTCGATCAGGACGCGGCGCAACAGCTTTCCGGTGGCGTTGCGGGGAAGCTCGTCGATGAAGACGATCTCGCGGGGAACCTTGTAGCGCGCCAGATTCGACCGGACGTGATCCTTCAATTCCTCGGAGTTCTGGTCGGCGCCGTGAGCGACGACGACAAACGCTCGCAGGCGGTGACCGAAGTCGGCGTCCTCGACTCCGATGACTGCCGCTTCCAGGACGTCCTCGCGGTCGGCGAGCAAGTTCTCGACTTCGAGCGGGTAGACGTTCTCGCCACCGGAAACGATCATGTCGTCGTCGCGGCCGTCGACGAAGAGGAGGCCGTTGGCGTCGAAGTGTCCGACGTCGCCGGTCGAGAGGAGTCCGTCGATACGTTCCTTGTCACGCCCGTCGGTGTATCCCTCGAAGCTCAGTCCGCTCGCGACGAAGATCCTGCCGATCGTGTGTGGGGTGGTGATCTTCTTGTTGTTCTCGTCGAACAGTTCGACGTGGCACGTCACCGGGGCTCGACCGGCGGTTCCCGGAGCGATGGTCAGATCCTCGGGTGTTGCGACCGTGGCCACTGCGACCTCGGTGGATCCGTACAGGTTGTAGAGGACGTACCCGAACGAGGCCGTGACTCGCTTGCACAGGTCGGGTGAGAGTGACGACCCTGCCGAGAAGATGATCTTCAGGTTCGACGTGTCGTACTGGGACAGCACTTCGGGACCGAGGTCGATGATGCGAGTGAGCATCGTCGGGACCACGACCAGACTGTCGCACTTGTACTGGGCGACAAGCTTGATCGTGTTCTCCGGATCGAACTTTCGATGCATGACGACGGTCTGGCCGAGTGCCAATGCGAGAGCGAACTGCGAGACGCCGGTTCCGTGGAAGGCGGGGGCCGCCATCATCATGGTTTGTCCGCGGCGCAACGGCACGCGGTCGAGGAATTGCGCCGACGCGAGAGGGGAGGTGTGGCCACGCGGCGCACCCTTGGGAGTTCCCGTAGTCCCGCTGGTGAGGAGGACGAAACCACCGTTCTTCTCGGGTGCCGGCACCGACGACGTGGTGCGTCCGGCGATGGCCTCGTCGAGAGTCGCTGCCGTGGAACCGTCAGCGGCCGTGCCCTCTGGCCAGGAACGATAGACGACGACGTCGTCCGGCAAGGCATCGGCGATGTCCGCGAACTCGTCGTCGTAGACGAAGGCGACCACCTTCTCCCGCGCGGCGACGTCCACGAGTTGGGGCCGAGCGAAGCCCGTGTTCATGAGAACGAGCTTTGTTCCGTTCTTCGCTGCCGCCAGCATGGTCAGGACCAAGCCTCGATGGTTACGGCACATCGCACCCATGACGGAGTCGGACGTGATGCCGTCGGCCTGCCACGCCCGGACCAACGCGTTGCTCTGACGCTCGAGCTCGGCATAGGTGATGGGTCCGCGTTCGTCGATGATCGCCACCGCGTCGTAGCCGCTCTCGGCGTGTGCATGGACCGGCCCGGCAAAGGGTCCGTACTTGTCCACGGCTGCAATGGATTTGAGCCCGCGATCAAGGCGAGGGAACGGGACGAGTCCGGCTCGGATCATGACCCCCGCCGCGCCGATGGTGTCAGTGACCTTGGTGACCAATCCGGGCATACGTGAACCTCTTCCGAGCGTCGTTGTAGGACTGATTACACACTAATGGGCAATCAGGTTTCGGTGGTGAAGTTTCACGATGGCGACCGAGCAGTCCGCCCCGCCACCTCGAAAGGTGGCGGGGCGGAGTGTGTCGGGATCGGGTCTGTGCGACCGTCACTTCAATTCGACCGTCACTTCAGTTCGGCGGACGACTTTCCGAGCAGGCGGCGTGCGACGATCAGCTGCTGGATCTGCTGGGTGCCCTCGAAGATGTCGAGAATCTTCGAGTCGCGGCCCCACTTCTCGAGCAACGGGCGTTGCGAGTAGCCGTAGGTGCCGGCCAACTCGACTGCCTTGAGCGTCACGTCGGTGCCGGTGCGGCCGGCCTTCGCCTTGGACATGGACGCTTCGAGCGAGTTCGGCTTCTTGTTGTCCGCCATCCACGCCGCGCGCAGAGACAGCAGGTACGCGGCCTCCCAATCGGCTTCCAAACGGATGAACTCGGCTGCAGCTGCATGCTGGTTGTAGACCGGTGTGTCGTAGGAGATCTCGACACCGGCTTCGGTCAGGATGCCGCGCAGTTCTTCGAGAGCTGCGCGTCCGACGCCGACAGCCATGGCTGCAACGAGGGGCCGGGTGTTGTCGAACGTCTGCATGACGCCGGCAAAGCCCTGCTCCACGTTGACCTCCGGGCTGCCGAGGATGTTGTCCGCGGGAATGCGGCAATCCTGGAGCAGGAGTACTGCGGTGTCGGAGGCCTTGATGCCCAGCTTGTGCTCGAGACGAGCAACGCTCAGGCCCGGTGCGTCACGCGGAACGACGAACGACTTGATGGCCGCTCGACCCTTCGACTTGTCGACCGACGCCCACACGACGATGTGCGTCGAACGCTCACCGGCGGTGACGAAGATCTTCTCGCCGTTGAGAACCCACTCGTCGCCGTCGAGAACGGCGGTGGTGGTCACTGCGGCGGAGTCGGAACCGAAACTCGGTTCGGTGATGGCCATCGAGGCCCACACCTTGCCGAAACGTTCGAGCTGTTCGTCGGTGGACACTGCGGCGATAGCGGCGTTGCCGAGCCCCTGGTAGGGGATCGAGAGCATGAGTCCTACATCGCCCCACGATGTTTCGAGCGAGTTGAGGAGCGCAGACATGTTGCCGCCGTTGGCGTTGCCGCCCTTGGCGCTCGCGTCTGACCGTCCGCCGCTGGCACCGCCGATGTCTCCACCGGAATCGGAGAGACCTTCGACCATGGCGGCCATGGTGTCGAGCTCGACGGGGTACTCGTGCTCAGCAAGATCGTACTTACGTGAGATGGGTCGGAAGATCTGCGCCGCGACCTGATGTGCCTGGTTCGCTGATGCTTTGAGCTTCTTGGGAAGTTCGAGGTTGATCATCGTGGTTCTCCTGGAAGTTCAGCGGCGTCAGATGAGGACGATGCCCTCGGCAACGCCGATGGCACGGAGGTCGCGGTACCAGCGCTCGACCGGGTGTTCCTTGGTGAACCCGTGTCCACCGAGGAGTTGCACACCGTCGAGGCCGATCTGCATGCCCTTCTCGGAAGCCAGCTTCCGGGCCAGAGCGGATTCGCGAGCGAAGGACAAGCCCTGCTCGGCGCGGGAAGCGCCGCGAAGCGTGACCAGACGCAGTCCGTCGAGTTCGATGCCGATGTTCGCGACCATGAAGGCCACGGCCTGGCGGTGGCTGATCGGCTCGCCGAACGCTTCGCGCTCGTTGACGTACGGAATCACGTAGTCGAGAACTGCCTGGCTGGTTCCGACGGCCATGGACGCCCAACCGAGGCGGGCCAGTCGAATCGCGTCGGCATACTCGGCCTTGCGCTGATCGGCATCACCGTCGCCGAGCAGTGCGGACTCCGACACGGCGACGTCGGTGAGGATCAGGCGACCCAGGCCGGCGGCGCGCAGACCCATACTGGGATCCGCCTCGACGACGAGTCCTTTGGTGTCGGATTCGACGATGAAGAAGGAGGGCTTGCCGTCGAGTTCTGCGGCGATGACGAAGAGTTCGGACGTAGCCGCGGCGGGCACCAAGCTCTTGACGCCGTTGAGCTTGTAGCCGCTGGGGGAGCGCACTGCCTTGGTCTGCAGGGCAAACGGATCGAACAGTGCGCGTGGCTCGTTGACCACCACTGCCGCGCCGGGGACCTGCTCGCCGGTGAAGGCCGGAAGGTAGGTCTTCTGCTGCGCGTCGGTGCCCCACTGCGTCAGTGCAACTGCAACGCCGCTGGGTGCGAGGATCGGAAGTGCAAGTCCCATGTCTCCGTGCGCAAGTGCTTCGGCAACAAGAGAATTGGTGACTGCGCCGCGATCGGCAGCTGCTCCGTCGAGTTCTTCGGGAACGTTGATCAGCGTGATACCGAGCTCGGCCGCGCGCTTGGAGAGATCGGCGGGTGCCTGCGCTGCGCCGTCGGCGTCGTGCGCTGCTGGACGCAGAATCTCGGCCGCGAACTCACGCACCGTCTCGACGATCATCTTCTGGTCGTCGTCCGGGGTGAGGTCGAAGTAGTCGGCGTTCTTGCTCGGGTTGTCGGGCAGGCGCTTGGGTGCACCGTTGCCCGAGACCTTCTGGAATCCGCGAGTAGCGGCACCGAGGGTTTTGAAGCCCGTCTTGGTGCCCTCGTAGGTCACGCGATCGATGGTCTGACGCAGATTGAACTTCTCGGCCAGTTCCGAACCGGTGATCTTGGTAAGCACACGCATGGCTGCGCCCATGGCGTCGCGTTTGATCGGGTTCAGGCCGACGGCGGACGTGTCGCGGGGCGCACCCTTGGCGCCGCCGCGCTGCGCGCCCGATTCGCTGCGCTGAGCGCTCTTGTCGGGGGCAACACTGTCTTGCTTGGTCATGATCACCAGCTGTTTCTCGGTGTTGGGGCGTTGGACGATTCTTATCTTACTCATCAGTAAGGTCTGTTGTCGAGAAACCGAGAAATGATGCGCGTCATAGGCTCGAGGGGTGAACCGGACAGAGGTGCCAGATCGGATACAGCGATATATGCGCTACGCGCCGTTGGTGGTGGTCCCGTGCCTGCTGATCGCCAGCACGTATCCGGGGGAGTATCGAGTTCCCGTCACCTACTGGATACTGTCGATGCTGTCGGCGCTCGCCTTCGTCGCCGGCCGTCGATGGCCGGTCTTCGCGTCCCTGGTCATCTCGGCGCTGGCTGTTCCGACGTTCGTTGCCGACGCCTGGGGACTGTCCGAACTCGTCCCGTATCTCGGGGCGGTCGCCGTCGTCGACGTCACGATGCGGGCCGAGCGTAGAGAAACAGTTGCCGTGTCGGCAGCAGGATGGTGCGGTTCGGTGCTCGCGGGGATCTGGTTCGAATCTCACGAAGCATTCTTCTCTGTCACCACGGCTGTGAAAGTGCTTGCCTACGTAGGGCTGCCGCTGCTCCTGGGGCTGTACCTGCGCTCGCAGCGTGAATTGGCCGCGAACAATCTTGCGCAGACCCGCGCTGCGGAGCGCAGTGCGCTTGCCCGCGAACTGCACGACCTGGTTGCACACCACATGGCATCGATCGTCCTGAGAATCGGCGTGGCTCAACATGTCTTGGCACCCCGAGACGAGGCCGTGCGCGAGGTCCTCGCGGATGTGCGTGGGACTGCGTCCGATGCGCTGGCCGATATCCGTCGCCTCCTGGTCGCACTTCGTGATCCTTCGCTCGGTGAAGTCGCTCTGGTCGAGCCGGATGCCGTCGACGCGGAAATCGAGGCGGCGATAGATCGTGTGCGTGCGGCGGGTTTCGAGGTGCAGGCAGTCTTCGATACCCAGGGGAATGTCGGGTCAGGCGCAGCCGACCTCGACGCGATCGGGAGGCTGACGTTGTTGCGGGTGGTTCAGGAATCACTGACCAATGTCATGAAGCACGGTGACAAGAAGGGGCTGGTATCGGTCTCGGTCGGTCGCGACGACAACCGGGTGGACGTCAGAGTTGTCAACGACGTCGAGGGATCGCCCCGGAATGCAGGTCATGGCCTGGTGGGAATGCAGGAGCGCGCGGAGTTGGTCGGCGGCGAGATGACCGCCGGCACCAATAGTGACGGGAAATGGGAAGTGCACGTGAGTATTCCACTGGTCGTCTCGGGCGGTGTCTCGTGATCAGCGTGCTGATCGTCGACGACCAGCGACTGGTGCGCGCCGGTTTGCGGATGCTGTGCGCGGCAGACGAGGACATGACCGTGGCCGGTGAGGCGTCGAACGGCGTCGATGCGGTAGCGCTCGCTGCGGAACTGGATCCCGACGTGATTCTGATGGACTTGAGAATGCCCGGGCTGGACGGGATCGGTGCCACGCAGCAGATCGTCAAGGCAGGTCGACGAGCGCGAATTCTCGTGCTGACCACCTTCGACGACGACGATCATCTGTATCCCGCGCTCGCCGCGGGGGCCTCGGGGTTTTTCGTCAAGGACACCGAACCCGCCGAGTTGCTCGGTGCCATTCGGCGAATCGCCGAGGGTGAGATGGTGTTCACTCCGGAACTTCTCCGCCGCGTTGTGGATCGAGCGGTGATCGGTGGTATCGCAGACACGGCTGTGACAGAGAAGGTTCCGCTGACCGATCGCGAATCGCAGGTCCTCGCACTGCTTGCCGAGGGGAAGAGCAATCAGGAGATCGCGGACACGCTGCATCTGGGTGTGACCACGGTGAAAACGCACGTGGCGAACCTGATGTCGAAGACCGGTTGCGACAATCGGGTTCGCCTCGCCGTGTACCACTTGCAGAATGTTCAGTGACCGGAGTGCGAACCAGAAGAAGGCATCGGCATGTCCATCGGCATGTCCATCTGCATCGGAGCCGCCTTCTGTCCCGGTTCGAGGACGAGGAATTGGCCCATCATCCCTTGGTCCTCGTGCATCAGCAGGTGGCAGTGGAACATGTACGGGAACGTGGGATCGGTGTACTCGGACCACTGCAGTGCGACGCGAATCCTGCTGCCTGGCGGTGCATAGACGGTGTCCTTGGGTCCGCGCAAGTGCGGCGGGGGAGTGCGACCGTCGACGTCGAGGATCTGGAACTGTACGTCGTGGACATGGAAATTGTGTGGCCAGTTGTCCTTGTTGGTGATCGTCCACACCTCGGTGGCGCCGACCTCGGCCTCGAAGTCGATGCGGTTCATGTCCATTCGTTGCCCGTTGATCATGTACCACTGCAGATCGAAGGTTCGGGACACGCTTGCCTTCGACGGATCGAGACGCGGCAGGGCGGCCAACTGCGCCGGGAGGCTCGACCGTGACGCGCGGCTGGCGACCCCCCGCAGCTCGATGATGTCGAAGCGGTCGTTCATGCCGAAGTTCTCTGCGTCGGAGGCGCTCACGCCGCCGCCGTCCTCGATCGGGAACGACACAAGTGTGGTCGTCGCGCCGGGGTCGACGCGAACAACGATCTCGGCTCGTTCGCCGGGGCTGAGCTGAATCCGCTTGATCGGAATCGGTGATTCGAGCAGTCCGCCGTCGGTGGCGATCAGATCGAACGTCCGGTCGTCGGGGAACCCCAGGTTGTAGAGACGGCCGGAGGAGCCGTTCAGAATGCGCAACCGGACGACCCCGGTGGTGACGTCGAGGTAGGCGTCGGAGATGCCGTTGGTGACGATCGTGTCGCCGAGCAGGCCGATGTCGGTCGGATCTGATTCGTCGAAATTGCCGTCGGCGAGGAATCGACGGTCCTGGATTATCAGCGGAACATCGTCGACACCATAGGTTTTGGGGATGTCCAACGCCCGCGTGTCGGCATCGTCGATCAGGAACAGTCCGGCGAGACCGCGCTGCACGTGCCGCTCGGTAGATCCGTGCGGGTGTGGGTGATACCAGAGCGTCGAGGCAGACTGGCTGATCGTCCACGCCGGTTCCCAGCGTCCGCCGGCTTCGATGGTCTGGTGCGGGCCACCGTCGTATCTGGCGGGCAGATGCATGCCGTGCCAATGGACGGTCGTGGGCTCGGCCAGTGTGTTGTCGATCGTGAATGCGACAGACTCTCCGCGTTCGGCACGGATGGTGGGTCCCAGGATGGATCCGTTGAAACCCCAAGTGTCGGTAAGTTTTCCCGCGACAATTTCGGTGGTTCCGGCACCGGCGCGGAGTGTGAAGTGGCGAACACCTGCGTCGTCGACGGTGGAGTCGGCCAGCGGCGGAATCGGTAGCGGACGCGAAGCTCCGGACACTGCCAGCGTGGCGCTCTTCGCTGCCGGGTCGGCGCCGCAGCCCACCGCGAGCCCGAGGGGCGCGGCGGCCAGACCGAACAGAATCGTGCGCCTGGAAATCCGGTTCATCGTTCTCCTGGAAGTAGTGCGTGATCAACTACTCCCAGTCAACGGGTCGAGATGTCGTGCCGAATCCTGCCGACGGGCCTGACGGGACTCCTCCCTCGGACCCTTGCGACGGGTGGGATGTTCTGGTACGCGGTTGGTTACCTCAGGCGAGCAAGTACGTCCTCGTGCAGCAGTCCGTTGGTGGCGACCGCGCTCCCGCCGTGCGGACCCGCGCCGCCGTCCAGATCGGTGAACGCGCCGCCGGCCTCACGGACCAATACGTCGAGCGCTGCCAGATCCCACAGGGAAACCTCGGGTTCGGCAGCAATGTCGACGGCACCCTCGGCCACGAGGCAGTAGGAGAAGAAGTCCCCGTAACCGCGCACGCGCCACACATGGTCGGTGAGTTCGACGAACTGATCGCGAATTCCGCGGTCCTTCCACCCGGAGAGGCTCGAGAAGCTCAGGCTCGCTGATTCGCTGCGGTCGACGGCGGATACCCGGATCGCCCGAGCGTCACCGTCTCCGAAAGACGTATGTGCGCCCAAACCTGTTGCCGCCCACCATCGTCGATTCAGTGCGGGTGCGCTCACGACGCCCACAACCGGTACACCGTCCTCGAGCAAGCTGATCAGCGTGGCCCACACCGGCACGTTGCGGACGAAGTTCTTGGTCCCGTCGATGGGGTCGACCACCCACTGCCTGCCCTCGAAGACTACGTCGCCGCCGAATTCTTCCCCCAGAACGGAATCTGCAGGGCGATGCTCACCGAGCGTCGCGCGCACTGCTCGCTCGACAGCCAGGTCGGCGTCGGAGACGGGGGTGAGGTCCGGCTTGTCGTCCACTCGAAGATCGAGTGCGCCGAAGCGGGCGCGAGTGATCGCGTCAGCCTCGTCGGCGATACGGAGGGCGAGTGCGAGGTCGGATGCGCGATCGGTCACGGGTACACAACCTACCTGCTCAAGCGGGGAGGACCTCGTTCAGCTTTCCGGTGGCGACGTCGAAGACGAATCCGCGTAGGGAGGTCGTCGCGGTGACGAACGGACTGTTCTCGATACGCTTCAACGACTGACGAACGTCCTCGTCGATGTCGGGGAACGATTCGGCAGCCCAGTTGGGTTTGATGCCGATCTCGTCCTGGATGGATCGCTTGAAGTCGTCGTCGGTGAACGTCAGCATTCCGCAGTCGGTGTGGTGGATGAGGATGATCTCGGTGGTTCCCAGCAGACGCTGGCTGATGGCCAGGGAACGGATTTCGTCGTCGGTGACGACTCCACCCGCATTGCGGATGACGTGCGATTCACCTTCCTTGATTCCCAGCACCCGATAGACGTCGAGACGGGCGTCCATGCACGCGAGAACGGCAACGTGTCGGCTGGGTGGGAGGGGGAGCGGTCCGGTGAACTGCTCGGCGTAGGCGGCGTTGTTCTGCAGGTATTCGTCGGTGACAGTCATCGTTCCAGTAGGTTCCCTCGGAGGGACGTTGGCAAGGCTTCCAGTCCCGGTGATCCCAATACGTGACGGACGGGGCGAGCCGAGAGGGTGACGCACGGCAGAGCCCAGGTCGGCACCCGGTAGCCTTGAGAACCGTGCATCCCGACGTAATTGCAGACCTGAACGCCCTCGACACCACCCTTCGCACCTGCGAATCGGTTGTGGACGTCGAGGAGCTGCGCCGACGCATCGACGAGCTCGAGCACCAGGCAGCCGACCCGGGTCTGTGGAACGACCAGGAACACGCCCAGCAGGTCACCAGCCAGCTCTCCCACGCTCAGGCCGAACTGCGCCGGATCGTGGCACTGCGCGAGCGACTCGACGAGATGCCGATCCTCTACGAACTGGCAGAAGACGAAGGCCCTGACGCAGTGGCCGATGCCGACGCCGAACGGGCCAGCCTGCGTGACGACATCGCGGCGATGGAAGTCAAGACCATGCTCTCGGGCGAGTACGACGAGCGCGACGCACTCATCAACATCCGCTCGGGTGCCGGCGGTATCGACGCTGCCGACTGGGCCGAGATGCTCATGCGCATGTACATCCGCTGGGCGGAGAAGCACGACTACGGCGTCGAGGTCTACGACACGTCGTACGCCGAAGAGGCCGGACTCAAGAGCGCGACGTTCGCGATCAAGGGCCCGTACACGTACGGCACGCTGTCCGTCGAGATGGGCACCCACCGGCTCGTTCGCATCAGCCCCTTCGACAACCAGGGGCGTCGCCAGACGTCGTTCGCCGAGGTCGAGGTCCTGCCCGTCGTCGAGACCACCGATCACATCGAGATCAACGAGAACGACATCCGCGTCGACGTCTACCGCTCGTCCGGTCCCGGTGGACAGTCCGTGAACACGACGGACTCCGCTGTTCGACTCACACACATCCCGACCGGAATCGTCGTCACCTGTCAGAACGAGAAGTCGCAGCTCCAGAACAAGGTGTCGGCGATGCGCGTCCTGCAGGCCAAGCTGCTCGCGGTCAAGCGTCAGGAAGAGCGCGCCGAGATGGATGCGCTCAAGGGCGACAGCGGCAGCTCGTGGGGTAACCAGATGCGCTCCTACGTTCTGCATCCGTACCAGATGGTCAAGGACCTGCGTACCGAGTACGAGGTCAACAACCCGTCGGCAGTGCTCGACGGCGACATCGACGGGTTCCTCGAGGCCGGCATCCGCTGGCGCATGAGCGAGAACCAGTCCGCATAGCGTTCGGATACCGAAAGGCACGATGACTTTACTCAGACCTGGGCAGAACCTGCTCGATTGGCTTCAAACCACCGGTTTGTCCGTCCTCATGACCGTGCTCGGCGCGATGATTCTCGCCCGGCTGGTCAGTTGGGGAGGCAACAAGGTCACCGACCAGATCGACTCCAACTATCAGTTGGGCGATGCGCTGGTTCGCTCCGAGGCGACCAAGCATCGTCACTCGGTCGCGCAGGTGATCACCTGGGTGGTCATCACGTTCATCTACGTGATCGCGACGCTGAAGGTTCTCGACCAACTGAACCTGCCGATCGGAAGTCTCGTGGCGCCGGCAACTGTTCTCGGTGCGGCGCTCGGTTTCGGTGCTCAACGCGTCGTGCAGGACATCCTTGCCGGCTTCTTCATCATCACCGAACGCCAGTACGGTTTCGGTGACACCGTCCGGCTTGCGATCACCGGCTCCTCCGACGACGCCGAAGGCGTTATCGAGGACGTGACCCTGCGCGTGACGCGGATGCGAAACTCCGACGGCGAGGTCATCACCGTTCCCAACGGCCAGATCGTGAAAGCGACCAACCTGTCCAAGGATTGGGCGCGCGCCGTCATCGACGTGCCGGTTCCGGCGACCGCGGACCTCACCCGAGTCAACGAGGTGCTTCGCCAGGTCGGAGTCGACGCGATGGCCGACCGTGGACTCAAGAAACTTCTGCTCGACGAGCCCACCGTCATGGGCGTCGAAAGCCTCGAGGTCGATCAGGTCAACGTGCGGATGGTCGCGCGAACGCTCCCTGGCAAACAGTTCCAGGTCGGACGCGCTCTTCGTGTCCGCGTCGCCGCGGCACTGCGACGTCAGGGGATCACGGTGTCACCGGATCTGCACACCGCACGGACCGAGGAGGCGAGCGAATGACCGATCAGGAACCGCGCCGCGGACTCGACCGACTGTTTCACCTGGACTGGCTTCCGTCACGGCTCTTCGGTGGCCGGATGCGAACGTCGACCTTCATCCTCATCGTGGCGTGGCTGGCGACGTATCTGTTGCATACGTACCTCAATCCTGAGGAACAGCCCGCAGCCACACCGCCGCCCAGCGTGGACACGTCGCAGACCGAACCGTACGTCGCTCCGTCGGTCAAACCGTCGACGACGACCCCCGTGCCGTCCTCGACCGAGCCGACGACCACATCCGAGACTCCGTCCTCGGAATCGAGCACGGGCAGTTCCGGTTCGCCGACGCCGACGTCGGGTCCCGCGCCTGCTCCGGGAAACGCCGAACAGTCGGCAACCACAGTGCCGACCACTCCGGCGACGACGACCGTCCCGCAACCTGGCGCGGCAATGCAGGCACCGACGTCGGTGCCGCAGTCACCTGAGACCACCGGTACCGGATAAGGACGAGGCTCGTCGCGCGTGGCGCCAAGGTCACCGTTAGATAACGGCTAGACTGGCTAGTTGTGATCAGCATGAAGAATGTGTCGAAGTCCTACAAGGCCTCCACCAGGCCGGCGCTCGACAAAGTCAGTGTGGAGGTGGAGAAGGGGGAGTTCGTCTTCCTCATCGGCCCCTCCGGCTCTGGCAAGTCGACGTTCATGCGATTGCTGCTCAAGATGGAGTCGCCCACGTCCGGCGATATCGAGGTCGCGGATTTCCACGTCAACAAGCTGGCGGCTCGCCGTGTGCCGAAGCTTCGTCAGAGCATGGGCTGTGTGTTCCAGGACTTCCGGTTGCTTCAGCAGAAGACGGTCTCCGAGAACGTGGCCTTCGCCCTGGAGGTCATCGGCAAACCCCGCAACGTCATCGCGCGCACTGTGCCCGAGGTCCTCGACATGGTCGGTCTGGCCGGAAAGGCCGATCGACTGCCCACCGAACTTTCCGGCGGTGAGCAGCAGCGCGTCGCCATCGCCCGCGCATTCGTGAACCGCCCGCTCGTGCTGCTCGCCGACGAGCCCACCGGCAACCTGGACCCCGAAACGAGCCAGGACATCATGCTGCTGCTCGAGCGGATCAACCGCACGGGTACCACCGTCGTGATGGCGACCCACGACCACCACATCGTCGACTCCATGCGTCGACGCGTCATCGAACTCGATCTCGGCAAGGTGACCAGAGACGAAGCGCGGGGTGTGTACGGCGTCGGCAGGTAGCGCCGACTACGACCACACGTCCCGTACGCCCACCGGTTGTCGTGAAACAACCGGCCTCTCGAAAAGGAATCGGATTCCCCGATGCGCGCCAGCTTTATTTTCAGCGAAGTCCTGACCGGCCTACGCCGCAACATCACGATGACCATCGCCATGATCTTGACGACGGCGATCTCCCTCGGCCTCTTCGGCGGTGGTCTGCTGGTCGTGCAGATGGCAGGCAAAACCCAGCAGATCTTCCTCGAACGCGTCGAGGTGCAGATCTTCCTGACCGACGACATCTCCTCTGCCGATCCCGGTTGCGAGCAGGAGATCTGCAGTTCGTTGCGCAAGGAACTCGAGCAGACGCCGTCCGTCGTCGCCGTTCAGTACCTCAACCGCGAAGACGCCGTGAAGGACGCCACCGAGCGCGTGTTCAAGGACCAGCCCGAGCTGGCAGCGCTGGTGAGCCCGGACAGCTTCCCGGCGTCGTTCAAGGTCAAGCTCAGTGACCCGGAGCGATTCGGCGTCATCAACGACACCTTCGGTTCGCGGCCCGGCGTCGAGAGTGTGCTCAATCAGCGCGAGTTGGTGGACCGACTCTTCAGCGTGCTGGGCGGAGTGCGCAACGCAGCGTTCGCGATCGCGATCGTCCAGGCGATCGCGGCCATCCTGCTGATCGCCAACATGGTCCAGATCGCGGCGTTCACGCGTCGTACCGAGGTCAACATCATGCGATTGGTCGGCGCGACGCGGTGGTACACCCAGCTTCCGTTCCTCCTCGAAGCCGTCGTTGCGGCCTTGATCGGTGCGGTGCTCGCCATCGCCGGACTGTTCACGGCGAAGAACGTCTTCATCGACGGGGTCCTGTCCGACGTCTACGAAGCCAACATCGTGGCGCGGATCTCCAACAGTGACGTGCTGTTCGTCTCGCCGATCCTCGTGCTTGCCGGTGTCGGTATGGCCGCGGTGACGGCGTACGTGACGCTGCGTCTGTACGTCCGCGAATAATCGGTTTGCACGAGCTTCTATGCTGGAACTGTATTTGACGGTAAGACAGTATTCGACAGCAAGACAGCGGACTGAGAGGCCCGGACAGTGAAGGAAAAGGGCCGCAAGGTCATTGCGACCAATCGCAAAGCACGTCACAACTACACGATCATCGACACCTACGAGGCCGGTATCGCGCTCGTCGGGACCGAGGTCAAGAGTCTGCGCGAAGGCAAGGCGTCGCTCGTGGACGCGTTCGCCACCGTGGACAACGGCGAAGTGTGGTTGCGCTCGTTGCACATTCCCGAGTACACGCAAGGCACGTGGAACAACCATTCGCCGCGTCGTACCCGAAAGCTCCTGCTGCACAAGCGTGAGATCGAGCACCTCGTCGGCAAGACCCGCGAGGGAAACCAGACACTGGTCCCGCTGTCGATGTACTTCAACGACGGCAAGGTCAAGGTCGAACTCGCACTGGCAAAGGGTAAGCAGGACTACGACAAGCGCCAGGACATGGCCAAGCGCACCGCCGAGCGCGAGGTGACCCGCGAGCTCGGTCGTCGTATCAAGGGCATGCGCTGACCTCCATCCTGCTTGCCCTCGTGGCGGCAGTTGCCTACGGAGTCAGCGACTTCGTCGGCGGAGTTGCGTCACGACGAGTTGCCGCACTCCGTGTGGTGATCGTCTCGTATCCGCTCTCGCTCGTGATTGTTCTGATCGCAGCACCTTTCGTTTCCGGCACGCTGACGCTGAACGGTTTGATCTGGGGCGCGATCGCGGGCGTCACGAGTGGTCTGGCGGTGTGGTGGTTCTATCTCGCCTTGGCGACCGGACCTATGTCTGTGGTCTCACCGCTGACAGCTGTTCTGGTGGCGGGTATTCCGGTGCTCGTCGGATTCGCCTTCGGCGAGCGGCCGGGGCTGATCGCGTACCTGGGTATCGCCGTCGCGCTGGTCGCCGTCGTACTGGTCAGCCGCGAGTCGCCTGACGACACCGCGGGTGAGGTTGCCGGCGGAATCACTCTCCGCTTCACCAGACAGGTGGCGCTTCTGACGGTCGGAAGCGGTGGTGCATTTGCACTCTCGTTCATCGCACTTCACCAGATCGGCGAGGGCAGCGGGCTGTGGGCGTTGGCCGTGTCGCGGGGCGCCGCGACCGTCGTGGTGTGGTTGGTCGCGCTGGCGGCCGGTCACTTCGTTCTCCCACGAGGTGAGCCACTCAAGCTCGCGGTGTACGTCAGCGTCCTCGACGTCGTCGCGAACGGGACGATGATCTACGCCTTCCAAGGTGGAATGCTTTCACTGGTCAGCGTAATCGGTTCGCTGTATCCGGCTGCGACGGTTCTGCTCGCCATGGTGATGCTGGGCGAGCGGGTAAGCCGCGTGCAACAAGCGGGAATGCTGTTGGCGCTGGCGGCAGTCGGCATGATTGCCGTTGCGGGCGCCTGACTCGGTCCTGGCAGTTCAACCGCGTCTGTCGGCCGGCGCTGCGCGTAGGTGAACACGCTCGCCCTGCTTCCCGAAGAGACTGATCGCCTCGGCAGGTCGGCCGTCGGCAGCGCTGATGCGGTGCGGAATGTGGGTGTCGAACTCGGCGGCCTCGCCTGCCCCCATGATGAAATCGCGGTCGCCGAGTTGGAGTCTGATGCGCCCTGACAGAACGTAGACCCACTCGTAGCCCTCGTGGGATCCCGGCTCGCGATCGTCGTCGGTGGGGGAGATGATCATCTTGTAGGCCTGGAGGTTGCCGGGCTGACTCGTCAGCGGAATGACCGTCATGCATCCGACCGTTCGCGGTTCTTCTCGAACGCGGGGGTCTTTGATCTTGCTGTTCACCAGGTCGTCCAACGGGACGCCGTGTGCCTTGGCGATCGGCAGTAGAAGCTCCAAGTTGGCTCGGCGAGTGCCGGATTCGAGTCTCGACAGTGTGCTGACGCTGATGTCGGTGGTCTCCGACAGGTCGGCCAGGGTCATGTCGGACTGCTGGCGCAACGCACGTAGGCGAGGGCCGATGCCGGCTAGAACGGCTTCGAACGATGTTTCGGTCATGGATCTATTTTGCCAAAGTGGCAACAGTGTTTGTCAAGAACGCGATCTCTTGTCATTCTGGATTCATGACGCAGAACTCATTCGACGTAGCAGTAATCGGAGCCGGCGCGGCAGGGCTGAACGCCGCACTCATCCTTGGTCAGGCACGCAGGTCCGTGATCGTCTTCGACAACGGATCACCACGGAACGCGGCCGCCGATCACATGAACGGATTCCTCTCCCGCGACGGCATGAACCCCGCCGAATTGCTGACCATCGGCCGAGGTGAAGTCCGCAAATTCGGCGGCGAGTTCCATGACGGCACAGTCGTCTCCGTGACACGGGACAGTGAGGATCTTTCGGCCGATTTCTCCGTCGAACTCGCTGACGGCAGCAAGATTCAGGTGCGCAAAGTCCTTGTTGCCACAGGTCTGACGGACCGTCTGCCGGTCGAGCTCGAAGTCTTCGGCGAGCGTTGGGGCCGCGATGTGTTGCACTGCCCGTACTGCCACGGGTACGGCGTGCGTGATCAGCCGCTTGGCGTGATCGCCAAGAGTGCGGAATTTGCGATGCACCAGGCGCTCATGGTTCGCCAGTGGTCCGACGACGTGGTTCTCTTCCTCCATCGAATCACCGAACTGGGTTCCGAGGACCGGGAAAAGCTTGCAGCTCGCGGTATTTCGATCGTCGAGGGTGAGGTCGCCGGTCCCGTCGTCGAGGACGATCGGTTGGTGGGCGTGCGTTTGGCCGACAGCACTGTGGTCGCGCGTTCGGCGGTCTTTGTCGGTGGCGCCCTCACGATGGACCCCAACGATGCGATCTTGCGCGCATTCGGCGCATCGCGCGCCGAGACGATGATGGGCGATTTCGTGACGGTCGACATGATGGGGGCCACAAGCGTGCCCGGGGTGTTCGCCGCGGGCAACGTCGTCGACCCAGGTGCCCAGGTCATCATGGCCGCGGCCGCCGGGGCGAAGGCCGGAGCGGGCATCAACATGATGTTGGCCAACGACGACCTCGAGGTTGCACTCGCGCTTCGCAGTTGAATTCTGCGTAGCGTGGGGTGATGGACGCAGTGAGAGTGTTGATCACGGGTGCGACCGGATACATCGGCGGCCGTCTTGCCCCTCGCCTGGTCGAAGAGGGCCATCATGTGCGTGTGGTGGTGAGAAGCCCCGAGAAACTACGCGATGTGCCCTGGCATGATTCGGTGGAGATCACGCGTGGGGATCTGACCGACAGTGATTCCCTCTCAGGTGTTTTCGACGATATCGACGTGGTCTACTACCTCGTTCATGCCATGGGTGGGGGAGGCTCGTTCTCCGATATCGACAAGCAGAGCGCGCAGAACGTGGCCGCCGCTGCGCGCGATGCGGGGGTGCGCCGGATCGTCTACTTGGGCGGGCTTCATCCGTCCGATCGGGAGCTGTCGACTCACCTGCAGTCTCGGCTCGAAGTTGGTCGGATCCTGCTCGACTCCGACGTTCCGACGGTTGTGTTCCAGGCCGGCGTGGTGATCGGATCGGGATCGGCGTCGTTCGAAATGGTGCGCCACTTGACCAATCGACTTCCGGTGATGACCACACCCAAGTGGGTGCACAACAACATTCAGCCGATCGCCGTGCGTGACGTACTCCACTACTTGATCGCAGCCGCGGCGACGACGCCGGAGGTCAACCGCGCCTTCGACATCGGTGGGCCCGATGTCATGCAGTACGGCGAGATGATGAACACCTACGCCGACGTCGCAGGACTGGTACGCCGACGCATCCTCGTCCTGCCCGTCCTCACCCCGCGTCTGGCCGGTCACTGGGTGGGATTGGTCACGCCGATCCCGCGGGGTCTGGCGATGCCGCTGATCGAATCACTGCAGAACGACGCGGTGATGCACGATCACGACATCGACGACTTCATCCCGCCTCCGGCCGGTGGCCTCACGCCGTACCGGGAAGCAGTGCGTTTGGCGCTTCGCAAGATCGAGACCGGTGAGGTGGAGACGGCGTGGTCCGGTGCAACGATCGCGGGCGCTCCATCCGACCCTCTTCCATCCGACCCGGATTGGGCCGGCGAAGCCGTCTACGTCGATCATCGCGAACGTGACTGCTCGGCGGATCCGAAAACCCTGTGGTCGGTGGTCGAGTCGATCGGCGGCGAGAATGGTTGGTATTCATTCCCTTTGGCGTGGGCCATCCGGGGGTGGATGGACCGGGCGGTCGGCGGGGTCGGACTTCGCCGGGGTAGACGGGATCCACGTCGGCTCAACACCGGTGAAGCCCTGGACTTCTGGCGGGTCGAAGAAATCGATCGAGGTAAGTTGCTCCGACTGCGCGCCGAGATGAAGGTCCCGGGCGGAGCATGGTTGGAGTTGCGAGTGTCGGAAGGTCCGGCGGGTGCGGATGGACGGCCGGTGGGTTCGCATCTCGATCAGCGTGCGGTCTTCTTCCCTCGCGGGCTGGCCGGCCGGGCGTACTGGTACTCGATCCTGCCTTTCCACGGAGTCGTCTTCCAGGGGATGATCACCAACATCACCGGTGCTGCTGAGCATGAGATGGCTGCGGTGCAGGAAACGGCTGCAGTTCAGGAAACGGCTGGGGTGCAGGACACGGCTGGGGTCCAGGACACGGAAAGTGCCGCCGATTAATTGGTATGACTTCCGAACTTCGGCGCGTTATAGTGAATAGCCCCACGAAAGACGCGGGGCACACACGGGGCTGAACGGTTTCGACTGCGTGTGTTGAGTTAGGGGAAGCGTGTCGGTGCAGGCAAGAGACCACCGTAAGCGTCGCTGCAAACCTATAAGCGCCGATTCCAATCAGCGCGACTACGCTCTCGCTGCCTAAGTAGCGAAGCGTGTCTGTCAGCCCGGGGTTGCCCTCGACCCGGTTCCTGGCATCAGCTAGAGGGCTTTACTGTTCGGCTCGGTCACGGAGTCGGATGGGACATCAAACAGTGACTGGGATCGTCATCCTGGCTTGTTCGCGAGACTGGGAGATCCAAGTAGAGACTTAGCGAACTGCACACGGAGAAGCCCTAGCGATTCAACGTAGGACCCGGGTTCAATT
This sequence comes from Rhodococcus sp. KBW08, assembly GCF_003852455.1. Taxonomy (NCBI): domain Bacteria; kingdom Bacillati; phylum Actinomycetota; class Actinomycetes; order Mycobacteriales; family Nocardiaceae; genus Rhodococcus; species Rhodococcus sp. KBW08. The sequence continues at coordinate 357,078 of NZ_QAJJ01000002.1, read as the reverse complement.
CCCGGCAGCTCCACAAAGAGGCAGGTCAGACACTCGAAACAGGGTGTTGGGCCTGCCTCATTTTTTGTGTCCGAAACAGGTCACTGTCCACTTACGCTCCACTTTCGCGCCCCGGCTTCTTCCCTGAAACCGCAGCATCCAGCGCGTCCGCAGCAGCAGTATGCACCTTCCCTCGACCGAAGTACACGTCCTGCGTCATGCTGACCTGAGCGTGCCCGAGCTGGTCCGCAGCCTGCCGGGCAGTTAAGCCTTTCTCGTCGAGGATCGTCGCGACGCTCTTGCGGAAGGTGTGTGAGGTGACCCATTCCAAGTCCACGGCGGCCCGGATCTGACGCCACCGACGACCGACCGTCTCCGGATCCAGAATTGTTCCCGCCAAGGACTCGAATACGTACACCGGTTCTTGACGGCGTCCGCGAAGCATGGTTATAACGAACGCTGGCAGCGGAAGGTCTCGGTCGTCGCCGGCCTCCGACTTCGTCCGGTCCTGTCGCACCAGTCCTTCGCCGCGGATCCGGACGATCTGGCCTGTCACTGCGACTGTCTTGGTGTCGAGGTTGATGTCTTGCCAGCGGATCGCGAGTAGTTCACCGATGCGGCAGCCGGTAGCAGCGAACATTGTGATGATGTCGGCCATGTCGTTCTACGCACAAAACTTCGCAACAGTCGGGATGTCAGTGGAAGAAGTTTTCTGCCCGCGAGCGAGCTGGTACGGCGCCAAGATGACTGGGCACGGCACATCTGAGGTACGAAGGTCCCGAAGTAGCGCAGCCAACGATTCGGGGTCCAATGACCGTGCCCGCTTCTTTCGTTTCCCTGCGATCGAGGTGAGCTCGCGGATCGGGTTGACCGGGATTGCGTTGTAGCGGACAGCGATCTTGAACATGCCGAGCAGGATGGTGCGGTTCTTCCTGGTGGTCGGCACACCACGATTGACGGCCACGTCCTGAACGAACGAGTCGAGCGCTTGGGTGGTGACTTCCCGGATCTGTAAGTCGCCTAGGCGTTGAAGGATGTGCTTGGACTGTCGCCGGTAGTCCTTCAACGTGTTCTCGGCTTTGCCTTGGGTGATGAGTTGTGTTTCTAATTCGGTCCACAGGTAGTGGACTGAGCTGGTTCCGGTGATTTGGCCGGCGGCTTGGACGTGTTGGGTTTTGAGTGATTCGAGCAGGGTGCGTTCGGCGACGGCGCCGTGTTCGTCGCGGATGCCGAAGGGTGTTTGTTTGGTGGCTTGGCGGCGTTTGCCGTCTTCGTCACGTACCCAGCATGTGGCGACCCACCGCCCGTCTGGGAGTTCTCGGCGGCTGATCTTCCCGTGCTGACCCACAGATAGTCGGGGCCGAGGCATCAGTTTCCGCCAGAGACGTTTCGGTTGATGACGCTGACCATGATGCAGTCGGATACAGCAGATCCGAACTCGTCGCCTGCGCTGATGTCGAGCAGCTTTCGTCCATCAGGTAGGGCAGTACGTCTGCGTGCGTCACTCGATAGCGAGAAGAGCATGCCGTCGCTTTGCGCCCATATGTCAGCGCTCGACACTCGGGTGCCTGCGGAGTCCACGATGTTCGCGCCGATGTAGGCGACATCTTTGCGGCCGTAGACCATGAACACATTTTCAAGGTGTCTGTCGGCTTCGATAAAGGACGCATCGATCTGGTCAATTACCGATTGCGCTGGAGTCTTGCATGTGGCCGGCAGTGGCTTCGAGGTTTGCGCGGCGACGGGCAGGGTGGTCGAACTGGGTACTGCGGATGTCGTTAGCGGGGTGGCCGCAGCACCAGCGGTTGTCGTACGGGCTGTTGTGGTTGTGCGAGCTGCCTGCGTGGTCGTTGTTTCGGCTGCTGCGGTTTCAGTGTCGTCGCTGCTGAAGTCGATGCTCTTGAAGATGGCGATGCTCGCTACCGCAGCGATGATGATGCCAATGGCGACGAGCTGACGCTTTCGATCTTTCTTCTGCTCGGGCGTTTCCAGTGTCGGGGTCTGCGCGGCGGGCATGGGTTGTGTCGCGCTGGTCCATTGTTGACCGTCCCAGTAGCGGAGCTGCCTATTGTCTTCGGGGTCGGGATGCCAGCCGGCCGGGGGAGTGCTCATTGTGTGGGCCTTTCAGTTGGTGGATGCGATGCGTCGTTGGATGTATGCGTGTTCTTGCGGCGGTAGTCGTTCGATACGTGATTTGAACACAGGCAGTGTGACCCAGAAGGCTTAGGCGGCGTGATCGGTGATCCGCTGTTCATGCTCGATGAGTGCTAGCGCAGGATTGTGCCACTGGCATTAGACGCTGAGCGGTTCGGAGTCGGTGGCGCGATGGTTGCAGGCGCCGGTCGAGCTGGAGTCCGCTCCGGGGCCAGCGTTCGATGCATTCGATTCTTTTCGAGGTTCACGAACTCCGTTTTTAGGTTTGCGAGGTGGGCTCTGAGGTCCTGCCACGGAGTCAGGCGCGTCATGGTAGTGGATTGTGAGGTAAGGCATCTATAAAAACAGAATAATTGACAAATCTGAGGCGTCACCTTGAGACTCGCGGCCGGCGGCGCCGGTCCCACTCTGGCAGGCACAATCACCGTCGCTTGATCAAGCCCATCCATTCCGGGTAGTCGTTGATCGGCCCGCAAAGGACTCAATGTAAATTGGCTCGGCATGCACCGACTCGGTGAAACTACGGCGAAATGAGTTCTGAGTGTCAGACGTGAATGGCATCGTTGCAATTGTCGTGGGTGTTGTAGCTGCAGCCTCGTCGATAGTTGTGGGGTTGATTGGTGCGCGACAGAATCGGCGTGACGACCGAGACAACATTCGGCGAGATGTCGAACTGTTGGCATTGCTCCCAGAGGACCTTCCGGCGCACCTGATGATGAAGGATGAAATAGACAGAGCAGTCCGAGAGTTGGTGTCCAAACACAACTTGGCGTATCACCGATTCATGTCACTCTTCAGCCTGTCCTTGGGAGCGGGAGCGATGGCCGCCTTAGCAGTTATCAGTGTGGCCAAACAACCCGATGGCATAGAGGATGTGCTGGCTGGCGTTGCAATTGTGTGCATTTTCGTTGCTGTATTTAATATTGCAGCGCGAGGAAGGCAACTGAATAAGGAGGAACAACGGCTGGCAGCGAAGTACCCGCAGCCATCTAATTCTTCAAGTTCCTAGTGTCCGGCATTGGTGATCTCCTTTCTATTGCTATCCAGGTCTAATATTGTCGCCGATATGAAGAACCAAACCTGCCTGCACTGCGATAAGCGCGGGGGAAGTGCGCCGTGACGGATCCGAGTGGACTAATGACAGAACTCGTCCTTGGAAGTTCTTCGAGCACGAACTCGAAGACCGACGTGGGGATTCCTACATCCGGACGGGCTGCCCAGGCTCGGGATGAAAATAATTGGGTGCCACGAGAAGATTGTAATGTTGTAAACTGAGATTCCTCACTATAGAACCCCCGCCGCTTTGCAAGGGTTCTTAGTACCCGTAGAAAGGTGGGGAGATCCGAACGCCCGAACGCGCCGGAGTTGACCCGCAAACCGACCGCCGGCACAACCGCAAGTAATCGATCGATCGTGCGAGGATTGTAGTTAAGTAGTCACAGCTACTCACCACTGTAGGATCCGGGTTCAATTCCCTGCAGCTCCACAACAGGTCGGGCCGGAGAGCACACGCTCTCCGGCCCGACCTTTTTGCTGTCTTGCTGCGGCACTCTGCTGAGCGCCCGCGACTTTTTGCGATCAGGAGCCGAAGAATCCCAGGTCGGCCGAGCCGACGAAGCCGGGAGCTTCCTTGGCCAGCGGCTTACCGTCCAGATCGGCAGGCAATGCAACGCCCAGGCTTTGGAGGATGGTCGGTGTGATGTCGGCGATCGTGTACGCGTCGGTGGCCTTGCCGGCCGCGTATCCCGCACCGCGTGCAATGACGAATGTCGTTGCTTCCGCCGGCGTCTGGCCACCGTGCCCTCCGGCAGGCTTGTGGCCGTGATCCGCAGTGACCAGAACCGTCCACTTCTCACCGGTCTTCGCGGCGCGTTGATCAACAGCATCGATGATCTTGCCCACCTGAGCGTCGACCGAGGCAATGGACTCTTCGTACGCAGCGCCGTTGGTGCCGCCGCTGTGCCCCGCGCCGTCCACCTGATCGAGTTGGGTGAAGATCAGGTCAGGTCCCTTGTCGGTGATGTCGCGGGCGACGGCGTCAGCGGTCGCAGCATCGGTGGCCGCTCCGGACCCTGCATCGGCAGTGGTGACGACAACGTCGGCTTTCGGCGTGCCGCTGGAGGCGATGTTGTCGATGCCATCCCAGGTGGAGATCGACTCGGTGAGCAGAGATGGCTGTGCTGTTTCCAACCGTGTGAACACGCTCGGATAGAGGTCGAAGCGGGCACCCGCGTACGTGTTGTCCTTGACACCGTGCTTGGTGTCCCAGACTCCGGTCAGGATGGTCGACCACGACGGTCCGGAGATGGTGGTGTGGCCGAGGATGGAAGATTCTCCGCTGGTTCCTTCGGCGATCAGCTTCTGGAGACGGGGAGCATCGGCGGTCTTGATGTGGCTGAGCATAGTGCCGTCAAGGCCGATGACAACTGTCTTCTCGGCGGCCGACGGATTGATGTCAGACGATCCGGGAATTGCTGCGGCAGTTGCGGTTCCGGCAGCAACAGCGCCGGCGAGGAGGAGTGTGATAGCTGCTGAGGTGCGTGCGATTTTCTTGGTCACGCTAAAGATATTGCGATAGGACTAGACCAATTGCACTACCTGAATGCGAGGGTTGTCCGATTGTTCACGACGGATTCAGATTGGACTAGACCAATGTTTGCTCACGCGGCCCAGCCGTCGAGGATGACGCTGACCGCGTGATCGAGGTGGAGGGGCTCTCCGCCCCACGCCGGCACGATCGCGTCGTCGGGCACGTCCCCGCGCAATAGGTCATCGGCGAACCCCTCGGTTGGCGGTGCTGGGTCGATGACGCCGCCGCCGGCATAGCGAAACTCGAACTTCTGCTCGCCGAGTGCAGAGATCGTGAACAGGCCGTCGTGCAGCGCGCGGTGGCAGGTGCCGCAAAGCATGATCAAATTGTCCAAGTCCGTATTGCCGCCGCGTCCCCAGAATTTCACGTGATGTGCGTGCAGGAAGCGGGTCCGTCCGCATCCTGGTGTGCGGCAGCATCCGTCGCGGTAATTCAATGCCAACATCTGTTTGGCACTGACGACGCGGGTCCGCCGGCCCAGATTCAGAACGCATCCATCCTTTGTTGTTCCCAGGCGAAGCTTGGCAATGCAGAGCACTTCCTCGGCATCGTTTTCGGAGAGGGCGGGCCCGCTAGGAATGCGGACAGAGTCCGCTTCGTGGAAGAACACAACTTCGTTCGCGGCGGCCTTGGATGTGCGGTCTGCGGCCGCGGCGGTGGCGAGCTCAGCCATTGCGACGAGGCCCGGCCCGATGTTTCCGACGGGGTTCTTGGTGGCTGTCTCGTCGGCGGGGACGGTGGCGGTGGTTCGAGTGCGTTCACGTTCCGCCAGAGCTAACGCTGCGAGGATTCGGGCGCCGTCCTGCGCAGGCAGGCGTCCTTTGATGACGAACTCGCCCGTATCCGAGTCCCAATGCCAGCGGACTTGAAGATGTGCGGGCGCTTTGGTTTTGCCGGATTCGTTGTCGGTTGCTTTACGCAGGCCGGCAGCGAGACGATCGATCTGGGCTGCGGGCGCCTCGCAGCCGAACCGAACCATCTGCTTCTCGTTCGAAGGTGTCGTGACTCGGGTGAGTGCGCGAACCTTCGAGTACGACAGGCGGCCTTGTTCGAACGCCTTCCGCATCTCTGGCAATGATCGGAGTGCTTTGGCGACGCGAACATATTCGCGGCCGGTGTGCAGGCTCATTCCGCACTTCCATGACAGCCAGTGGGCGCAGGAGTGAAGTCCAGGGCCGGTCCAGCCGCGGTCTTCGTCGAATTTTGCGAGGAGGGTGAGGAATCGGGCGGTGGCTGCAGCGATCTGGCCGGCGAGGGCGCAGATTTCCGTGCCGAGTTGCTCAACGCCGTCTCGGGTGGAACTCCGAGTTTCTTCGTCGATCAGTGTTGCGTTCATGACTTGCCCCCCGGCCTGTCTCCGACGTCAATTCGAATGTACGTTCGATATTAGAGGTGGGTACCGACACACACTTCCGAACGGGGTCCGAAAGCGTCCCCGCGGGGACGTCTAACGGCTGCCGATCGAGTACTCGGTGTAGGTTCCGACGTCCTCGAAGCCGAGGTTTCGATAGAGCTGTGCGCCGTCGCTGGACGCCTGAAGTACGGCGGTTCGGGCACCTCGCTCGCGGGCGATGTCGAGTGCGGCAAGGGTGACCGCCGAGCCGAATCCGCGTCGGCGAGCCGTTTCGAGCGTGACGACGCCGTACAGTCCGGCGACGCCGGCCGCAAAATGGACCTCGGCTCCGGCGACGGGCTGGGAGTTCGCGTACCCCACGACGAATGAACTCCGCGAACGCTCATCGAGAGCGGCATCGGCGGTGTCTTCGAAGAAACCGATAACTGCGGCTGAGGGCGGCGACCAATTGGCGGCCATCACGGCGGCATAGTCGGCGAGCTGAGAACGGGTAGTCACCTGATGAACGGAGAGTTCTGGGACAGCCGTCGGATACGGGACGACCTCAAGTCCCGCCGTCATCGCTCGTTCTTCCTCGGAGCGCAGACAGCCGAGGGAGGACAGGCGAGCCCCGAGGTCAGAGGGATTGTCGCGGGGGCCGGTCCACCAGGAGAACGGACGTCCGGTTGCTCGAATCGAGGCGAGGATGTCGATCAGTCGCCGATCTTCGGGCCCGTCGGCAGGTACGGCGAAGCGAGCACCAGCGATGATGTTGAACGTGTCGTCGGCGAGGCCGCTGTCTGCGACGACAACATCTGTAGTGACCGTGACCGATGCAGTCGGCAAGTGTTCATGCAGGTGGCAGGCATGGGAAACCAAGTTGGCGTCCATGGCGTCGAGGACGTCACCGACGAGTGCTTCATGATTCACAAAAGAAATTCTACGAACCCCATCCAAATGGTTTTCGGCTCCGAATGCCATGCATGACGCCCAACCGACGGCAACAGCAGGACGGTGACCAGCACCTGGTGGTGCTCGTGCTGCCTGGAGGTAAGGTCTCGAGCCATCGCCCGGCCAGGGCCTGGCATCTGTCCAACCTTCGGATGCGCCCGTTCACCGCTCAGCTTCGCCGCTCCGGTGTGAAAGCGGTGCAGGCTCGCTATCGGGTTCGTGGTTGGAATGGTGCCGAGCGCAGTCCGGTCGCCGACGCTCGCGCCGCACTCGACGCGATAACGAAACGCAATTCACAAGCTCAGGTGATTTTGCTGGGGCACTCGATGGGCGGGCGGGTCGCCGCCGATCTGTGTGGCGATCCGGCGGTCGTCGGTGTGGTTGCGCTGGCGCCGTGGTGGCCCGATGGAACGTCGGTGAATCTGCGTTCGGACACACCACTGGTTGTGCTCCACGGCACGGCCGACTCATGGACCGATCCGGCAGCGTCTCGTCGGAAAGTTGACGGACTGCAGAAGTCGGGTAAGTGCGCTGAATGGATCGGCATCGACGGCGCAGGCCACTTCATGTTCCGCCGCGTGGCGACCTGGCATCGCCTCGTCGCCGAGGCAGTCGCAGAAATCAGACGCGGGGTAACCGCAACGAAGACGGGAGAACGACGATGAGTTCGGACAAGCGCAAGGTGGCCGTCGTCGGTAGTGGGGTCGCAGGTCTGACAGCGGCGTGGGTGCTGAGTAAGGACAGTGACGTCACCCTCTACGAAGCGGATTCACGGCTCGGTGGGCACGCGGACACCCATTCGGTCACCGACCCGGAAGGGCGAAGCCTCGCCATCGACACGGGGTTCATCGTTCACAACGATCGCACCTACCCGACATTGTTGCGATTGTTCGCAGAACTCGATGTGCCTACGCAGGAATCGGATATGAGTATGTCGGTCAGGTGTGGGGGTTGCGGGCTCGAGTACTCGGGAGGCCAAGGGTTGCGCGGCGTTCTGCCGACGCCGGGGCTGCTGGTGAATGGCAGTTTTCTGTCGATGTTGATGGAGGTCAAGCGCTTCCATCGCCGTGCCCGCGCCTTGCTCGACAACACGGATCCGTCGACACCCGACCAGACACTGGGAGTGTTCCTGCGCAGTGGACGGTTCTCCGACTACTTCACCGCTCACTTCATGACTCCGCTCGTGTCGGCAGTCTGGTCCTGTGATCCCGGCTCGGCGCTGAAATATCCCGCGCGATACCTGTTCTCGTTCCTCGATCACCACGGAATGCTGAGCGTCACCGGATCGCCGACCTGGCGAACAGTCACCGGTGGATCGGGCGAATACGTTCGCCTGGTTGCCAAGAGCATCGGCGATATCCGTCTGAACACGCCGGTTCGCGCCATCCACCGATTCGACGATCGCGTCGACATCCGCGACGGCGACGACCAGATCCAGACCTTCGACGCAGTTGTCGTCGCAACGCATCCGCAGCAAGCGCTGAAGATCTTGGCGGATCCGACGCCTGCCGAATCCCAGGTCCTCGGCGCAATGCCGTACTCCGTCAACCACACCCAACTTCACACCGACGAAAATGTGCTGCCCGGCAACACCAATGCGCGCGCGTCGTGGAACTACTACATCCCTGAATGCAACGCGAAGCCGGATCACGTTCTGGTCAGCTATGACATGACGAGGTTGCAGCGACTGCCGGAGACCGGTCGGCGCTACCTAGTGACCTTGGGGGGAGACGAAATGGTGTCTCCGGACTCGGTGATCGATCAGATGACCTACGAGCATCCGCAGTACACACCCACCTCCGTCGCCGCTCAAGCGCGGCTTCCCGAGTTGGACTCGGACGTGCTCGCGTTTGCCGGTGCGTACCACGGATGGGGCTTCCACGAGGACGGTGCACTGTCCGGCCTGCGCGCCGCCGAACGCGTCGGAGGTCGGTGGCCGTGACCACACCCATCACGCCGTCCATCGTTCATACGAGCATCCGTCACGTACGAACGGAGCCGTTGCACAACGAGTTCGAGTACCGAAGCTACAGCTGGCTCGTCGACGTCGACGATTTGCCCGAGCTCCCGAAGGCTCTGCGACCCTTGGCGACATTCGACGCCGGGGATCACCTCGGCGACCCCACTCGATCGATTCGTGCCAACGTCGAGACGTTTCTGGCAGCCAACGGGGTGGAGTTCGCAGGCGGCCGCATCCTCATGCTTGCGAACGCACGTGTTCTCGGCCATGTGTTCAACCCGCTGAGTGTGTTCTGGTGTCTGAACGACGACGGCAGTCAGCGGTGCGTCGTTGCAGAGGTTCACAACACCTACGGCGAGCGACACTGCTACCTGCTCGAAACCGACGAACGTGGCGGGGCTCGCACGTCCAAAGAGTTCTACGTCTCTCCGTTCAACGATCTGGACGGCGAGTACCGGATGCGACTTCCGCTACCCGACACCGCGCTCGCGCTCTCGATAGTTCTGGCCCGTGACGGCAAGGCTCCATTCGTGGCCACGGTGTCCGGTCGTTGTGTGCCGGCGACGACGCGCGAGATCGTCCGCAGTGCGCTCGCCATCCCGCTGGCTCCGCTCCGAGTCGCCGCGCAGATCAGATTTCAAGGAATCCGCCTGTGGGCCAGGCGCTTACCCATCGTTCCCCGACCGCAACATCACCCGCAGGAGGCAGTGCAATGACCACAACCACTCTCGGCACCGAACCTTCCGCTCACACGATCGAAACCGAGCGGTGGCCGGGCGTCGCCACAGTGCCGAGCGGGCTCAAAGTGCGGGTTGCATCACCGGTTGCCCGCGCCCTGTTCCACAAGGCGGTAGCGCGTTTGCCACTGCGCGTCCAGATGCCCAACGGTGAGTTCTCCGGTGGCGGTAGCCCCGATTCGCCGTTGATGGTCATTCACCGCCCGGACGACTTCGCTGCTCGCGTGGGTGACAGTGGTTTGATCGGATTCGGCGAGTCGTACATGGCGGGCGATTGGGAAGCCTCCGACCTCACCGCGGTCCTGGAAGTCTTCGCCTCCCGTGTGGCGACGCTGATTCCTGACTTCCTGCAGCGGCTACGAGGCCTCTACATTCCGAAGCAGCCTCGCAGTGAGCGGAATTCGACGCAGAACACGCGCTCGAACATCTCCAGGCACTACGACCTCTCGAACGAGATGTTCGAGCTGTTCCTCGACGACACCATGACGTATTCCAGTGCTCTCTTCGAGGATCTGTCGGTAGGAGCTACCCCGTCGTGGGACGTGTTCGCAGCGGCCCAGCATCGGAAGATCGATCGCCTGCTGGACGGCGCGGGTGTCGGTCCAGGTTCGCGAGTGCTCGAAATCGGCACAGGCTGGGGAGAATTGGCGATACGAGCAGCCCAGCGCGGAGCAACGGTGCGCTCGGTGACATTGTCGGTCGAACAGCAGGAATTGGCAGCGAAACGAATAAGCGCTGCGGGACTGGCAGATCGCGTTCAGGTCGATCTTCTCGACTATCGGCAAGTACAGGGGGAGTACGACGCCGTCGTATCGGTCGAGATGATCGAGGCTGTCGGCCACCAGTACTGGGGAAGCTACTTCCAGTCGATCGACGCCCTGCTGGCGCCGGGTGGACGCGCAGCGATCCAAGCGATCACCATGCCGCACGATCGAATGCTCGCGACCCGCAACACCTACACCTGGGTGCACAAGTACATCTTCCCCGGCGGATTTCTCCCGTCGGTGCGGGCGATCGAGGATGTGACAGAACGCATGACAACCCTCCGGGTGCGTGAGCGGATGTCGATGGGCGATCACTACGCGCAGACGTTGCGACTGTGGGACGAGCGTTTCAGTGCTCGCACCGACGAGGCGTCCGCGCTCGGATTCGATGCGGTGTTCGCGCGCATGTGGCATTTCTACCTCTGCTATTCCGAGGCGGGTTTTCGCTCGGGTTATCTCGACGTCCAGCAAATTGTTCTCGATCGGAGGAACCAGCGATGACTGCCACGATGGATCGAACGACGCACGGTACCGGCGTTGCAGGTCGTCTCTCGGACATCCTCAGTCCACTTGTCGGCGGCGAGCTTCCGGTGCGGTTGACGGCATGGGACGGCAGCACAGCAGGCCCGGACGATGCTCCGAAAGTGACGCTCTACAGCCCGAACGTGTTGCGACGCTTGCTCTGGAATCCCGGCGAGTTGGGGGCAGCGCAGGCATATGTGCTCGGTGAACTCGACGTCGAAGGCGATCTCGGCGATGCGCTGACGCATGTGTGGAAGGTGGCTGCCGAGCGGGGACTCGGGTCGATCACCCCCACACCGTCGCTCGTCCTGGGTGCAGTCAAGGCTGCGCGATCCTTCGGTGCTTTCGGGAGACCTCTGGCTCCACCGGCGTCGCAGGCTCAGGTGAAGGGTCGCTTGCACAGTCTCGCGCGCGACCGCGCGGCAATTGGGCACCACTACGATTTGTCGAACGATTTCTACCAACTGATCCTCGATGACAACATGGCCTACTCCTCGGGCTATTGGACTTCCGATGCACCGGACTACACACTCGAAGATTCACAGACGGACAAGCTGGACCTGGTGTGCCGCAAGGTCGGTCTCGATCGAGCGCGAGGCTTGCGGTTTCTCGATGTCGGCTGTGGCTGGGGCTCGCTGAGCCTGCACGCGGCGCGGGAGTACGGCGCTCGGGTCGTCGGTATCACGATCTCGGCGGAGCAGAAGGCTTTTGTCGACGCGAAGATCCGCGCACTCGGTTTGGAAGACTGGGTCGAGATCCGCCTCCAAGATTATCGAGAGATTCCCGACGGTCCTTTCGATGCGGTCGCGTCGATCGAGATGGGTGAGCACGTCGGGGAGGACAACTATCCGACGTACGTGAAAGCGCTCCACGACAACGTGATTGCCGGTGGCCGTGTGCTGATTCAACAGATGTCACGCACCGGCGCGCATCCCGGGGGAGGCCCGTTCATCGAGTCGTTCATCGCGCCGGACATGTACATGAGACCGGTGGGCCGCACCGTTGCGATGATCGAGGAAGGCGGACTCGAAGTCCGTGACGTCCACGCCCTGCGTGAGCACTACGTGCGGACCGTGGACGCGTGGATCGAGACCTTCGAATCGAACTGGGATCGCGTCGTGGATCTCGTCGGCGTCGAGGTCGCTCGGGTGTGGCGCCTCTACCTCGTCGGCGGCGGAATGGCATTTCGGGACGGCCGGATGGGCGTCGATCAGATTCTGTCGGTCCGGCCGCATGGTGACGGTCGATCGGGTATGGATTCGGTTCGGCCGCAGTGGGTGTCGCGGCGATGAACGGATTCGACTGGGGCGCATTCGGAGTGGTCACGCTCACGAGTCTGCTGGCGATCGCCGTCGGAATGGCAGTGACAGCGACGATCGGTGTACGGATCGGGCGCCACAATGTCGTCGACGTGTCGTGGGGCGCCGGCTTCGTTCTGATTGCGCTCGTGTCCGCGATAGTTGGAACCGGCGACCTCTGGCGCCGGTTTCTCATGCTTGCGCTGGTGGCGATCTGGGGTCTGCGGTTGGCGACGCACATGGCGATCCGATCGCGAGGCAAGGGTGAAGATCCGCGGTACGAAGAAATGCTCGGACGAGCGACGGGTAGCCGAACGCTGTATGCGCTCCGCAAGATCTATCTCACGCAGGGGTTTTCGTTGTGGTTCGTCTCCCTGCCGATCCAGGTCGCAGCAGTATCGAACGGCAGCTTCGGACTTCTTGTCGTACTCGGTATCGCGCTGTGGATAGTCGGCGTCACGTTCGAGACGGTTGGCGACCGACAGATGGAGGAGTTCAAATCCGATCCGGGCAGCCGTGGCCACATCATGGATCAAGGTTTGTGGGCGTGGACACGGCATCCCAATTATTTCGGCGACGCGTGCGTCTGGTGGGGGATCTTCCTCGTCTCGGCTTCCGTGTGGCCGGGGGTGTTGACCGTTCTCTCTCCGATCGCCATGACGTACTTCCTGGTCTTCGCCACCGGAGCGCGGTTGCTCGAGCGACACATGGAACAGCGTCCGGGTTATCGCGAGTATCAGCAGCGGACAAGCTACTTCATTCCTCGCCCGCCGAAAGCCCGCTCCGGGACGTAGGCTCTTTCGCGTGAGGCCAGAGCATGGGTGATCTGAAACTGCCGGCTGCGGTAGGCGCGGTTGCCGTCGGTGGAGCGTTGGGTGCGCTCAGCCGCTTCGGTTTGGGGGAGCTCTTTCCTCACATCTGGACGACGCTGGTCATCAACGTCGTCGGCTCGTTCGTGCTCGGCGTTCTCGCGGCCCTCCTCGTGCACAACAAGGCTGGGTACCTCTTTCTCGGCACCGGGTTCTGCGGAGGGTTCACCACCTTCTCGTCATTTGCGGTTCACGCGGTGACGGAGAGTCCATGGCGATCGATTCTCTATGTACTCGGGACGCTTATCCCCGCGATCCTTGCCGCAGCATTGGGCAAAGGGCTCGGTGAGCGTTGGATCCGCACGCGGGACGGAGCGTCGGCATGACAGTTCTCCTGGTGGCACTCGGCGGCGGCGCGGGTGCGAGTGGCCGGTACCTGTTGGCGCGGTATGTGCCCGCGTACAAGGGATTCCCGGCTGCGACGTTCGCCGCGAACGTGATCGGCTGCTTCCTCCTCGGATTGTTCACCGGAGCAGCTCTTTCCACCGAGATGGCCGCTCTCCTGGCGACAGGCTTCTGTGGTGGCCTGTCCACCTACTCGACCTTCGCGACGGAGAACGTGGGCATGGTCGAGCGGCGCCAGACGACGCTTTCGCTGATCTACATCGTCGTCAGTCTGATCGTCGGCTTGTCCGCTGCGTGGGTGGGGATCCAGATCACGGATTGACCGATCCGGCGCCGAGCGTGCACGCCACGCAGCCAGGGTAGACAATTGTCCACAGTCGCGTCGACACAGTGGTCGACCACCGGGCCGAGGGGGATTCGTGGCGCACGAACGAGCAGGACAAGTGGCTCTGCCGGAGGATCTGATCGACGTTCCTCATCTGGTTTCCGCGTATTACACGCGCACCCCGGATCCCGAGAACCCGATGCAGCAGGTACTTTTCGGCACCTCCGGACATCGCGGTTCCAGCCTCGATTCCGCCTTCAACGAAGCCCACATCCTGGCCACGACCCAGGCGATCGTCGAGTACCGCGCTTCGCAAGGTATCGACGGGCCGCTGTTCATCGGCCGAGATACACATGCTCTGTCCGAACCCGCCTGGCTGTCCGCGTTGGAAGTCCTCGTCGCCAACGACGTCGTCGTGCTGGTCGACTCACGCGACGCCTACACGCCCACCCCCGCTGTGAGCCACGCGATCTTGCGATACAACTCGACGGGGCCGGAAGCCAAGGCCGACGGCATCGTCGTGACGCCTTCGCACAACCCGCCGCGCGACGGTGGCTTCAAATACAACCCGCCACACGGTGGGCCCGCGGACACGGATGCGACGTCGGTCATCGCCGATCGAGCGAACGAGCTACTGCGCAAGGGGCTTTCCGGGGTACGGCGTGTCACGGCGGCGCAGGCACTGGACCGCGTCGAACGCTACGACTTCCTTCGCTACTACGTCGAAGACCTTCCCTCGGTCCTCAACCTCGATGCGATCCGCGACGCCGGAATCCGGATCGGTGCAGACCCACTCGGCGGTGCAAGCGTCGACTACTGGGGCGCGATTGCCGAAACTCATCGACTCGATCTCGAAGTGGTGAATCCTCTCGTCGATCCGACCTGGCGGTTCATGACGCTCGACACCGACGGCAAGATCCGCATGGATTGCTCGTCGCCCGACGCGATGGCCTCGCTTATCGGGATTCGGGATCGCTACGACATCGCGACCGGAAACGACGCAGACTCCGACCGCCACGGCATCGTCACGCCCGACGGCGGTTTGATGAACCCGAATCACTATCTCGCGGTTGCCATCGAGTATCTGTTCGCGAACCGACCAGGGTGGGGTGCAGACACCAAGGTGGGCAAGACACTCGTGAGTTCCTCGATGATCGATCGCGTGGTCCGCAGTTTGGGCCGCGAATTGCTCGAGGTTCCAGTCGGTTTCAAGTGGTTCGTTCCCGGTCTGCTCGACGGGTCTGTGGGATTCGGCGGCGAGGAAAGCGCCGGAGCGTCCTTCCTCCGCCATGACGGTTCCGTCTGGACGACGGACAAGGACGGCATCATCCTTGCGTTGCTCGCGTCGGAAATTACCGCGGTGACAGGAAAGTCTCCGTCGGCGCACTACGACGCGTTGGCCGAGAAGTTCGGGAGCCCGGCCTACGCACGGATCGATGCGCCGGCAACACGCGCACAGAAGGCAGTCTTGGCAAAACTGTCTCCCGATCAGGTGAGTGCGACCGAACTGGCGGGTGAACCGATCACTGCGACACTGACCGCGGCGCCTGGAAACGGCGCGGCGATCGGTGGTCTCAAGGTGACGACGGAGAGTGCATGGTTTGCAGCGAGGCCGTCCGGCACGGAGGACGTGTACAAGATCTATGCCGAGTCGATGAAGGGTGCCGATCATCTGGCGCAGGTTCAGGCAGCGGCCAAGGACTTGGTGTCCGGCGTCTTGAAGGCGAACTAGCTCGCGGAGCGTTCGTGTCGCCCGGCTAGAATCCCGGGCGACATGAAAACTCGTGCAGCCAAGCTGCCACAGGAAATTTGGGTACTGGTCGCCGCCAGCTTCGTCATCGCCCTCGGATTCGGATTGGTCGCTCCGGCGCTACCGCAGTTCGCGCGCAGCTTTGACGTATCGGTCACCGCCGCCACGATCGTGATCTCGTCTTTCGCATTCATGCGACTGGTGTTCGCGCCGATGAGCGGCACTTTGGTACAAAAGCTCGGTGAACGGCCGGTCTACATCGTCGGCCTTCTGATCGTCGCGGTGTCGACCGGTGCGTGCGCCTTCGCGGGGGAGTACTGGCAACTTCTGCTGTTCCGGTCTTTGGGCGGCATCGGGTCGACCATGTTCACCGTGTCGGCCCTCGGGTTGATCATTCGCATGTCACCGCCGGACAGCCGTGGACGCGTGTCCGGCCTGTACGCGACAAGCTTTCTCATGGGTTCGATCGGCGGCCCGCTGGTCGGTGGTGCGCTGTTGCAGTTCGGTCTGCGGATGCCGTTCATCATCTACGCGATTGCGCTGGTGATCGCCGCGCTCGTCGTCTTCGTGAGCCTGCGCGGGTCGCACCTGGCGTCACCGGACAAGGCCGTCGATGTGAAGTCGATGACTCTCACCGAAGGCCTCCAGTCGCCGGTGTACCGGGCCGCCCTCGGATCGAATCTCGCTTTCGGCGGTGTGATCTTCGGAGTTCGCGTTGCCATGGTTCCCCTGTTCGTCGTCGAGTTCCTCGACCGGGACCCGTCGATTGCCGCCTACGCTCTCACGATCTTTGCCGTCGGAAATGCGTTGGTGTTGATCGTTTCCGGACGACTCTCGGACCGCTTCGGGCGTAAGCCCTTCGTCGTGAGCGGTCTGCTCATTTGTGGTCTGGGAACCATCGCAATGGGATTCACGGACAACCTCGTGCTGTTCTTTGCCATCGCTGCTGTGACGGGCGTCGGCTCCGGGCTCATGAGTCCGGCTCAGCAGGCAGCGGTTGCCGATGTCGTCGGGTCGACTGCCCGCGGCGGACCCGTTCTGGCGGTATTCCAGATGATGTCGGACATCGGCGGCGTAGTGGCACCGATTTGTGCCGGTCTGATTGCTCAGCATGTGTCGTACTCGGCAGCATTCGCCGTGATGGGGGCCGTAGTCGTCGTGTCGGCGACGGGCTGGTTGTTCGTCCCGTCGCGAACGAAGCCTGTCGAGTCCGTCGTCGAAGATCTGACCGATGTGACGGCGCTGACGGATACTCCTGCGCGGACAAACCTGGACTGACCGGGCATTCTGTACTCTCGATCGGGTGGCAATTCGTATCGTGAGTCTTGTAGCCCGATTGGGTTTGGCGGCCGTCTGGCTGATTTCCGGGGGGCTCAAATTCCTTGATCCCGTGCAGACGAAGATCGCGGTGCGTGCTTATCAACTCTTGCCCGAGTCACTGGTCGGTCCGGTGGCAACGGCGCTTCCCCTCGTCGAAATAGTCCTTGGTCTGCTCATTCTCGTCGGGCTGGCGGTGCGAGTATCCGCCGCAGTCTCGGTGGTGATTTTGACGGTTCTCATTGCGGTGATCATTTCGGTGTGGGCCAGAGGATTGTCCATCGACTGTGGATGTTTCGGCGGCGGAGGCGCAGCCGACGTAGGCGCTTGGGACTATTTGAAGGAGATTCTCCGGGACCTGGGCTTCTTGGCACTTGCCGTCTGGCTGCTCGTGTTCCCGCGTTCGCCGCTCGCATTGGGGCCGGGATCACGTGCGCCGTTCTCAGTGGATACTCAGTCTTCAGTGGCAAGGTAAGCAATCGGTAAATCGTTTCGACGCACGAAGGACTGCATCAGCGTGAGCACCAAGAGCAGCAAGAACAAATATTCGCCGGAACCGGTCTCGAGCCGCTCCACCTACATCATCGGTGGCCTCGCGGTGCTCGTGATCGCGGCCCTCGTCATCGGCGGTGTCTTGTGGACGAACAGCAAGAACAAGCCCCAGAACGACGGCTACGGCTCCGTGCAGAATTCCGAAGTTGCCGTCACGGTGCAGGACAACGGCGTGGTGCTGCTCGGCAAGCCCTCCGCCGCGACGACCATCGATCTCTTCGAGGATCCGCTGTGCCCGGCCTGCGCTGCGCTCGAGCACCTCAGTGGCCAGGCTCTCGCGGCCGCCGTCGACAACGGTGACGTCGCTGTTCGTTACCACATGCTGAACTTCCTCAACCGGGCGTCGGGCAGCGGTGACTACTCCACCCGGGCCGGCGCGGCGCTGCTGTGCGTCGCTCAGAGTGGCGACGCAATCGCGTACTCCGCATTCCACACAAAGCTTTTCGCTACCGACACGCAGCCTGCCGAAGGTGGCAGCAGCGACCACACCAACGACGAGCTCGCCCAGATTGCTCGTGATGCGGGCGCATCCGACGACGTGGCAACCTGCATCTCTTCCGGTACCAACGTCGAAGCCGCCGCGGCCAACGCCGCAGCCGCCAGCCAGGCGCTCAAGGATGTCGGGTCCAACGGCACCCCCACGGTCGTGGCGAACGGCAAGATCGTTGACACGGGCAGCAGCGACTGGGTTTCCAAGCTCTCCTCCTGAGCTGAAGCGGCCGCTCCGACGAGGAGCGGCCGCCTCGCTCTGACCAGGCGATTTGTTGCCCAGGAGTCAAGTGGTGTAACTTTCTTCCAGCAAGCGGAAAGCAGTAAAGCCGCTGCGAGTTCGACTGTTAGAGTGAATTGAATACGGGGCTATGGCGCAGCTGGTAGCGCACCACACTGGCAGTGTGGGGGTCAGGGGTTCGAGTCCCCTTAGCTCCACCAAAAAAGACCAGGACTGAGGATTTTACTCGGGCCTGGTCTTTTTGTATTCGGGAATGTTGTCCTCACTCTGTCTTACGGCATCAGAAAGTGCGGCCGA
Organism: Rhodococcus sp. KBW08; assembly: GCF_003852455.1. Lineage (NCBI taxonomy): Bacteria > Bacillati > Actinomycetota > Actinomycetes > Mycobacteriales > Nocardiaceae > Rhodococcus > Rhodococcus sp. KBW08. The sequence continues at coordinate 338,605 of NZ_QAJJ01000002.1, read as the reverse complement.
AGCGGCAACTAACCGATCGTCCGACACGCGCCCGTAGACCGCCTGCGTCATGCGTTCCGAATTTTCTGCGCTCATTCGCTGAAATCAGCAACCGTCACCGACAAGAATCTGGCAACAACCTGAAGTCCTCCGTCAAACCGAGAAGCGGCTCGCCGTATCCTTGCCCACCGAGTGAGAGTTTCATCGAGCCAGCGTCACTGACTACGACGGCCGAGCATCATGCCCGGTCGTCGTCAGCTCGTCGGCGTTCCTATCGGATAGCCGTCGGCGTATGAGAGAACGCGAGGGGACAACCGCCGCATTGGTGGAATCCGCAGTCGTGGGGTGAAACCCGGTCCAAGTTGCAAGGCATAGGTGCCGCGACGTCCCTGAAACCGGCCGATTAGTTCGCGTACCGTTGCTGCGTCGCCAGCCAGATCAGGAAAGAGCACCTTATCGATCTGTTCTTGGATTGTGGTCAGGGCGGGCAAAGCCTGATCGATCATCGTCACAACGCTCGGATCAGAGGTCATTGCCAGCAGTTCCGTGCGTTTGTACGCCTTGTCCATGACACCGCTCGATTCCTTCATCCACCCTCGGTCCATCGTCACGGCGACTGTAGGATCTTGATCCACTTCGACAGCAACCCGGAGGCTCGCTGCCTCCATGCTGATGTGCAGCATGGTGTGGCGTAGTTCAAGTAGCCAGCGGTATCCGTGGCACCCCGAATACAGACCATGAAACAGCTCGGTGAGCTTGGCGTATTCAGTAGACGGTTTCCCGAATGAGTCCTGTGCCGCCCAGTACGTCTGCATCTGATGGATATGAAACGCATTCGAGGCAGTGAGTGTCGCGGACCGAATTCGGTGCGCGAACTCGTCGGACAGGTCCGGGTTGTGCATAGGAAAACTTCCATCAGCTAAGGCGACAAGAGCCTGCTGACGATCTTCTCTAAATACCCCCACGGAGTCCTGGACGTACCGCAGCAAATCCCGATTGAGCTTCTTGGTAAGACGCTGATACGCCGTGGAATATCGCTCGTGCTCCTCCGACGAGAACTCGCATACCTGCGTGTAGATCACTTTCGCGTCAACTGTCGGATCTGAATATCCCAAAACTGCGCCATGCTTCGAGGCAGCGTCGTCCTCGGCGTGGCGTGCTGCCACCGTCGACTCGAGCTCCTCTTTGGACTCCTCCATGCCGGTCGTGGCGGAGTCGAACCGCCGTGCGATCTCGGCGTCATTCGGGAGGCTGCTCGCGATCCAGCCTTCAATTTCGCCGATCGCTCTGTCGATAGTGGCAGTGATTGCCAGCCGAGCATCGCTCGCGGACAGGTCTTCTTCGATCCCTGACCGAGCGCAGAAACCCACTGACACGTTCATGACATCCATCACCAAGATGTTCGCCGCAGTACCCCTGAGCGGCGGGGACAGCTTCACTTGCTCCTTCAGCTGAGCGAGCGCCAATTCGCAGAAATCGATCGCTGTCGTCGCTTCGATTTCACCGAGTGCATCACGAAGCGCACTTAATCTGAGACCCCAGTCTCGAACCTGTTCTTTCGGATCAATCGATTTCGTTGCCTCGGATGCAGTCTCCATGCGGTTCACGATAGGCCGCACTTCTGACGAACGTCAGACTTCTCGCGGACCTAACTCTGGTCGCATGACCGCTTCCAGCTCAATTGGGTGAGAAACCGTCCCAGATTGGGAATTGTTCAGGCCGTGTGTCGTCCGTGCTCTCAGGTGTTCCGCAACAAAGCCACGAGCGCCACGAGTAGCGCCAGAACTGCGACCAGGATTGTCAACATCTCAGTTCGCCATCGATCCGCCTTGGAGGCACTCAGCCGCGTAGTCCATAGACCCGTCGCTGTAAATGCCGGTTCCTGGCTGGTAAAGCGAAGTGTCAGCGCACCCGACGAGTTCGCTTCCGCCAGTTCCTGTGGCTCTGCCTTCGGAATCAATCGAATTGGGGTACGGGTTCGGCAGCTTATCGACTGGATTCGTCGTCGGTACGGATTGCGGAGCTTCTGTCGTGGGCTTCGGTGCCGGGGCGGTGCTCTCAGCTGTGGCGGTGACAAGCATTCCCTCCGGCACTCGCCACTCGATCCGAACATCTTGCCCGCTGAGGTTGGACTGGTAGCCGATGAACCGCGCCGTGTGCGGAATATCAAGTGTCACTGCACCGTCGGCGGAAGAATTGGCGGGGAGGTCGATGAACTTGCTACTCCCCGGACTCGAACAGGGATTCGCGTCAGACAATGCGATGTTCTTGACGACTTTGCCGCCCGCGTCGACGTAGTAGAAGTCGGAAGGCCACAGCCATTCAGTGCTTGGCGCAGCTCCGATCTCAATGGATGCGGAGAATCGATTCTTGCTGACGAGTCCAGGATGCTCACTGTTGAGCGGACAGCCCTCGATTGAAAGAGCTGTGTCGGACACGGCGAGCAAGAGCGCGCCGGCTTCATCCTTGACCTCTGCTCGCTGGCCGAGGTCGACCTCGACAGCCCCGCGCTTGTTGGTTGGATCTGCTGATGCCGCGACGGACTGCGATGAGGCTTCGGGGCGCGCCGCGTCGTCATCGGTCGATGAACAAGATGTGGCGAGGACGCTCGCCGCGATGGCACTCAATAAGAGTGTCGTTACACGAGGATTCATGCCCAGATCAAACCAGACCAACTGGACGTATTTTGTCCAGAGGTGTGATCGAGGTCGGCAGTCAGGACCATCGAGGCGTGGCCGTCATCGCCTGAGAGTGCCCTAATGCTGTCCTACGACAACAGATACCAGGTTGACAGGCTTCGGACACATGAGACGGAAAAGACTTTGAGCGTGGACGTTTCGGACGCACTGAACACAGACGCACAGCTCTATTCAAACTGGCAGTTTGGGGGTTGGGGTTCGAGTCTCGTTAGCTCCACCCGCACAAATGCTCTAAACCAATCGGTGCAGAGCATTTATTGTTGGCACCTTTGTTGTATGAAGCACAGTTCTGCATCGATGTGTCGACCGCCATAACGCCAGGGCGTCAATGTTCAATAACGTCCGCGATGAGGCTTGATCATCCCGTGCATTCTCGGCATGGGGACCGTCGGCGGAACGGAGAACCATGAGTGCACACGTGGTGATAATCGGGGCAGGATATGCGGGCGTCATGGCAGCGAAGCGACTGCTGCGAACTCGGTCGGACATCACGGTGAGCGTCGTGAATCCGCGCCCACACTTCGTGCAAAGAATCAGACTCCATCAGATGATCGCAACTGGCTACGACGCGACGGTCTCGTTCGACAGCGCATTACCGCGTACGGCACACCGAGTATTCGGAACGGTGACGGACATCGACGCCACGGTCAGCAGGCTTACGCTCGACAACGGCATCGTGCTCGACTACGACTACTTGGTCTACGCAGTCGGAAGTAGGCAGTCGCCCAGCACGATCGTCGGGGCGGCAGAGCATGGGTACAGCGTCGCCGAATTCGAGGACGCGACCCGACTCGAATCCAGGCTGTCGACCCTCGACGAGAAGGCTGCCATCTGCGTTGTCGGCGGCGGTCTCACCGGAATCGAGACAGCCGCAGAATTGGCTGAGCAGCGAAGCAACCGAATCACTTTGGTGACGGGTGGGATCGTGGCCCCGGACCTGTCCGAGCGTGCGCGATCGGCAATTCTCAGAACGTTGACCGATCTCGGGGTCGATATTGTCAGCGAATCGCGGGTGACGCGGATCGACGGTTCGTCGTGCGAGCTCGCGGGAGGCGTGCGGGTGAAGGCCGAGTGCACGATTCTCGCAACAGAATTCGGTGTCCCGGAGCTGGCCCGTCGAAGTGGCCTCCCCGTCGACGATCTCGGTCGCCTGAAACTGAACGACCGACTCGAATGCCCGTCCCACCCCAACATCGTCGGTGCGGGTGATGCGGTCACAGTCGGTGAGAACTCACTGAGAATGAGTTGTCAGGCCGCGATCCCCTTGGGAGTTCATGCGGCAGAAACAATCCTGCATCGACTCGACGGTTCCGCGCCGCACCCGGTGACTCCGAAGTTCGCAGGCAAGTGCATCAGTCTTGGTAGGCGGTACGGGGTGTTCCAGCGGACGACTCGCGTCGACGAAGCAACGAGGATGTTCATTGCAGGCAGGGCAGGTGCATTCGTCAAGGAAAGAGTCTGTTCTTCGACGACCGACTGGGCTGTCACCCCGCGCCGCTCTCTCTTCTACAGCTGGACATGAGCAGCGCTGGTCACGCTCGATCACAGACCCGATCGATGATCGCTGCAGTCTTGCGGACGTACGGTTGACGGACGACGTCTTCGTGACACGCGTCGACATCGTCGAAATCGAGTGAGCCCGTGGCGATGAGTGACCAGATCTCGCGTCCACGGTTGTTGGTGGCTCCACGGATCACCGTGACCGGCGCGGCGCATGCTCGTATCCGATGCTTCCGGAGCGCCTGGCCTCCGATGTAGAGGAACACAGTCCACTGGGTGGCCGGCGGGTACTGCAGAATGCCGGCGAAGAGTGTGCGGATCCACATAGCGGCGACGGTGCGTCTGGCCGGCTTCCATCGGGTATTGGTGGATGGCTGTGGGGCAAGGTCGACGATCGACGGATCCAAACTGATTCCGGCTCGGGTGGCCAGTCGGGTGGCAGTTTCGGTGGAGATTCTGGTGTCGAGAACGGTGACGTGCTCGACGGTGTCACCTGATTCGGACAGCTGTGTTGCCATTTCCAGCGCCACGTAGCCGCCGTACGAGTATCCGGCCAGGAGGTATGGCCCGGCGGGCTGAATCTTCTTGATTTCGAATATGAAACGGCGTGCGCTTGCTCTCACCGACCGATCGGGCAGTCCGCGAGATTCGAAGCCGTGTGGCTGAAGTGCGTAGACCGGGCGATCGGTGTGGAGCGCTTTCGACAGGGTGGACAGGGTCGTCGAGGGGCACCCCGCTCCGTTCATGATGAACAGCGGTCGCCCAGTCCCTTCGAGCTTCAGCGGAACCATCGTGTTGTGACAGACGCGATCATCGGGATCGATTCTGCACCGATCTACCAGCGCCGCAAGTTCTTTGACGGTGCTCGCGGCCGCGAACTCCGCCGTCGTGATCCGGATCCGGAACATGTCGTGAATCTTTGCCACCACTTCGGTGGAAGCGAGCGAATCTCCGCCGAGTTCGAAGAAGTCGTCCTCACGGTCGACGGAATCGATGCCGAGAATCGACTCCCAGATCGATGACAGCCACAACTCGGCGGGCCCGGCGAGAGTCGGTGGAGTGGAACGCACCTCGACGGACGGCAGCGTCGTTCGATCGACCTTTCCCCTCTCGTTGCGGGGCAACGCTGCCATCGGAACAAAATGTCGGGGAAGCATCCAGGCCGGCAGATTTCTCGCCAATTCGCGCCGCATCTCGGCGCCCGAGCGTGCCATCACGGCTTTGTTCTGGACTACGTAGGCAACGATCTCCGGTCGATCGTTCTCGAGAACTGCACCCACGAAAACATCGGCGATGCCGGGGATTCGACGAATGTGCGACTCGACCTCCGTCGGCTCTACCAGGTATCCCCGAATCTTGACGGCGTCGTCGACGCGTCCTCGGAGTTGTAGTTCGCCGCGTTCGTCGATACGGCCTCGGTCACCGGTCCGGTAGATACCGACTCCGTCGCCGAGACGAGTGAATCGTGTTGCAGTGCGCTCGGGGTCGTTGTGGTAACCGTCGGCAAGATCGGTCGAGACAACCTGTATCTCGCCGATCTCTCCGTCGGGGAGAGGCACGCCGTTCACATCGACGATCTGGACGTCCTTGCCGTCGCGGGCCCGTCCGGCCGGAACCACTCCGGCGGGTAGTTGGGAGTATGGCGGGAACTCGTTGTATGCGATGACACCTGTCTCGGTGGTGGCCAGCCAGTTGACGTACGTGACGCGAGCGAAGCCGTGACTGCGATGGCGCGCATAGTCCTCGCCGTGGACTGCTTCTCCGTACGTCACGACGACGCGGAGGGAACCGATCGAATCATCTTTTGCTTCCTCGCCTTCGAGATCCGACCACACCCGAAGAAAGGATGGTGCACAGTGCGCAGTCGTGATCGAATTCTCGATCAGCCAGTCGTCGATGCCCGAGACGCCGTCGATACGTGGATCCCAGCAGAAGACCGTGACTCCGTTCATCAGCCCCATGATCAGTGCCGTGATTCCGGCGCCGAAACTGACGGGCAGCAGGTTCCCGATGTGATCGTCGGGTCGCAGGTCGATTGCCGCGGCAAGTTCGTCGGCCTTGTTCAGGCACATGGAGTGGCTCAGGACGACTCCCTTGGGCGTCCCACTGGTGCCTGACGTGAACGCGATCATGGCAGGGTCGGAACTGGACGGTTCGAGCGCGTTGTCGAAACGGAATCCGGTCGCCGCTGATTCGTCGAGGATCGATTGCAGCGCGACGGCCCCTGAGGTGCTCATGATGTGTGCGCGCCTGGCGTCGGGGAGTTGTGGGTCGATCATCACCAACGGTCGGCCGGAAATCAGAGTAGCGAGGATGGCGGGCACCGATTCGGCGGTTGGTTCGAGATCGACTGCAACCGGGCAGGCCCCCTGTGACCCGCGCAACCGAAGTTCGCGGACCAAAGCGTCGGTTCGAAGTTCGAGTTCGGCGAAAGTGATTCGGTCGCGCGGAGTCACGACGGCAACGGCGTCGTGCTGCATCGACGTGACTCTGCGCCACCTCGACTCGATCGTCTCGTCGATGACTGCATAGCGAGTGCGTTCTAGACCTAAGTCGACAACCTTCATCACAGTAGCTCCGTCCGACTTTCAGCTATCTTTTAGCAAAGACTACATAAGGTTTGTGAAAGAGGTCCATAACAAACCGAAAGTAGTTTTCCATACGTCCCCATCCTTCAGGCCGACTGCTCCGAATACTTTGAGGAACCAATGCCGATCGAGCGTTGCGCAGACGAGGAGCAGTGACATGAAGTGGTCGGGGCGAAGTGCGATTGCGATTGCGGGAGTGTGTGCCGCAGTATCGATGTTTTCGGGAACCGCGCAGGCGGACCCACTCTGGGAGCCCCTGCAGCCGGTGCCGAATCTGGACGCCGCGCGCTACGTAGGGGAGTGGAACCAGGTGGCGGCGATTCCTCAGCCGTTCAACCTCGCGTGCGCGAAGGACACCCGGGCGAGTTACGGGCTGGTCGATTCCTCGAACGTGAGCGTGAAGAACACGTGTACGACGTGGACCGGTGAAGCCAACGAGATCGTCGGGAATGCCCGAGTTACCGATCCAGCAACGGGTGCTCAGTTGCATGTGAGCTTCCCGGGGGTGCCCACTCAGGAAAGCTTGGACGGTCCGCCGAACTACATCGTCACGTACATCGCCGACGACTATTCGTGGGCACTGGTGGGTGATCCACTCCGGCTTTCCGGATTCGTGCTCTCACGGTCCCCGATTGTCGACGCGGCAGGCTGGAGCGAGATCCGCCGGGTCGCCGAATCCCGTGGTTACAACGCGTGCACGATCTTGACGTCACCGACCACCGAGGGTACGTCGGACATCCGTCCGCTCTGCACGGTGTGAGCCTGCCGTCAGCGTGAGCCTTCCGAAGCCACACTCCACTACGATCACTGATCGGTAGGTGTGGTTTCGGAAGGTTGTGTGGTGGCGAAGAAGCAGATTCCCGTAATTGTCGTCGCAGGCTTTCTCGGTTCGGGCAAGACGACGCTGCTCAACCATCTTCTGCGCAACAACGACGGCGTACGCATCGGCGTGATCGTCAACGACTTCGGCTCCGTCAACATCGATTCGATGATGGTCGCCGGTCAAGTCGATTCGATGGTCTCCCTCAGCAACGGCTGTCTGTGCTGCGCTGTCGACGTCTCCGACATGGACGAGATGCTGAACAAGCTGGCGCACCGGCAATCCGGGATCGACGTGATTGTCATCGAGGCCAGCGGGTTGGCCGAGCCGCGGAACATGATTCGACTCGTCCTCGGAAGTGAGAACCCGTCCGTCGTCTACGGCGGCCTGGTGGTGGTGGTCGACGGAGCCAATTTTTCCACCGTTCGCAGCGAGCATCCCGAACTCGATCAACATGTCCGTCTGGCAGACCTGGTGGTAGTCAACAAGATCGACAGCGTTCCGGTCTCCGAGCGCGAGCGATTCACGGTCGGAATCCGTGAGTTGAACCCGCGAGCGCCGATTGTGGAAACATCACATTCGCGGATAGACCCTGCTCTGCTGTTCGATACCGGAGAGGTGACCCCTCCGGCTCCGGGCGACCAATTGAGCCTGGATGAACTCCTGCGTGACGAGCACGGGCACGAAGACGGCTCGTGTCATCACGATCACCTGCACCACCGTTACGAGTCGGTTGATTTCACATCGGAGGCGGCTCTCGACGCCAGGGCTCTGACGCATTTCCTCGAGAATCAACCGCCGGGCGTGTACCGCATCAAGGGATTCGTGAACTTCGAGATTCCTGGTTACACAGGGAAATTCGAGATCCAATCGGTAGGTGATCATGTTCGGATCACGCCGCTGCGGTGGAAGTCCGGCGAGCCTCGAACCACGCAACTGGTTGTGATCGGCACCGGGATGGACTCGGGAGCGGTCGGCAGCGCGCTCCGCAACTGCGTGCGCGAAGAAACGGTCGAACCGCACCCCGACGCCATGCTGGGATTGCACCGCTATACCGTCGGGGCGTGAGTGAATCAGCTGTATCCGTGTACGAAGCGATTCGGCGACGCCGAGACGTTCGCGCCGAGTTCTCGGGAGAGATCGTCCCCGACGAAACTCTGATGCGCATTCTCGACGCCGCTCATCGCGCGCCGAGCGTGGGAAACACGCAGCCGTGGGATTTTGTCGTCGTTCGGAATCCGGAGACGCTCGACACCTTCGCGGCACACGTCGCCGAAGCCCGGCTGCATTTCGCGCAGTCATTGCCCGAGGATCGCCGCTCGACGTTCGATCCCATCAAGATCGAGGGAATCGCCGAGAGCGGTACCGGCATCGTCGTCACTTACGACCCTTCACGCGGTGGCCCCAACATCCTCGGCCGCCACACCGTCGACGACACCGGACTGTTCTCGGCGGTACTCGCAATTCAGAATTTGTGGCTCGCTGCGGTAGCCGAGGAGATCGGGATCGGCTGGGTCTCGTTCTACGACGAGAAGTACCTCACCGAACTCATGCGCATTCCGTCACCCGTTCGCCCCATTGCGTGGCTGTGCGTCGGGAAGGTGACTGAGTTTCAACAGGTTCCGGATCTCGAGCGTTTCGGATGGCGACAGCGCCGGCCATTGGCCGACGCTGTCCATTACGAAACCTATTGAGTTGTGTGGGGCGGCCTAGCGAGCGGGGCGGCCACCGGTGGAGCCTGCGGTGCGAGCGCCGCCGCCCGTGCGGGGACGGCGAGCGCCGCCGCCTGCATGTTCCTGACGGGCAGCTCCGCCGGTGCGAGCGCCGCGTGACTGACCGCCCTGTCCGGAGCGAGCCTGACCCGACCGTGCTGCGCCGCCGCGTCCACCCTGGCCGGCGGGACGCTGTCCGCGTCCACCGTTCGGCTGGGCCGGAGCCTTCGGAGCCGGTGTGACGTGCGGAGCGATGTCGCCGACCAACTTGACGACGTGCTCGGAGTTGGCAGTCGAACGAACCGGGGTCACCTTGATGGCTGCCTTCCGCATGAGGATCGCGAGATCCTTACGCTGCTCGGGCAGAACCACGGTGACCACGTCGCCGGCGCTGCCTGCGCGAGCGGTGCGACCACTGCGGTGCAGGTACGCCTTGTGCTCGGCCGGCGGATCGACATGGACGACCAGTTCGACGTCGTCGACGTGGACGCCGCGCGCTGCGACGTCGGTGGCGACGAGGACGCGCGCTTCACCGGCGGAGAATGCCGCCAGGTTACGGTCGCGAGCGGCCTGAGAGAGGTTGCCGTGCAGGTCCACTGACGGGATGCCCGACTCGGTGAGCTGGCGAGCCAACTTGCGTGCCTGGTGCTTGGTGCGCATGAACAGGATGCGACGACCGGTACCGGAAGCGAGCTTCTCGACCAGAGCCTTCTTGGCTTCGACGCCGTCGACGTCGAACACGTGGTGCGTCATTGCGGCGACGGGGGAGTTGGCCTCGTCGACCGAATGCATGACCTCGTTCTTGAGGAAACGCTTGACGAGCTTGTCGACGCCGTTGTCCAGCGTTGCCGAGAACAGAAGGCGCTGCCCGTCCTGCGGGGTGGACGAGAGGATGCGGGTGACGACGGGCAGGAAGCCGAGGTCGGCCATGTGGTCGGCCTCGTCGAGCACGGTGATCTCGACGGCGTCGAGGCTGACGAACTTCTGCTTCATGAGGTCTTCGAGGCGACCGGGGCAGGCGACGACGATGTCGACTCCGGCCTTGAGAGCCTGAACCTGGCGGTGCTGCGAGACGCCACCGAAGATGGTGGTCACGCGCAAGTCGTATGCGGCGGCCAACGGTTCGAGGGTTGCGGTGATCTGGGTGGCGAGCTCACGCGTCGGTGCGAGCACCAGGCCGAGCGGTCGACCCGGACGACGCTTGCCTCCGGACAGTTCGCCGGCGAGGCGGGAGACCATGGGGATGGAGAACGCGAGGGTCTTGCCGCTTCCGGTCTTTCCGCGGCCCAGTACGTCGCGCCCCGAAAGAGTGTCGGGGAGGGTGTCGATCTGGATCGGGAACGGAGAAGTGATTCCGCCGTCTTCGAGAGCTTTCACCAGCGGTGCGCGCACACCGAGGGCTGCGAAGGTGGTAGCGGGCGTAGAGATGTCAGACAAGTGTGTTCAGAGCCTTTCGGGCACGTGTTCGTGCCCGGATGCCGACACGGGAATTAACCGGTCGAACAATCAAGCACAGTGGTGGCGGCGCTGCCGGTCGGCAGGCTTCTTCGCCGTAAGAAGAGCGGGTGCATTGAGCACTCAGCAAGAAAATTTGCGTTCTACGACGCTGGATGCCCGATTTCAGGCACCTAGTGATCGTAACTCTACCTTCTCGGAGCGTTCGACCTACAACCCGACCCATTCGGAGACGCCGTTCGCGAAGTGTTGCCGCTTCCAGATCGGTACCTCGTGCTTGATGCGCTCCACCAGTTCGGCGCACGCGGCGAACGCCTCCGCTCGATGCGGGGCGGCGACGGCGGCGACCAGTGCGAGGTCACCGATCTCGAGGTGACCGACGCGATGGATCGCAGCAACCGGCAGGCCGGTCGAGGCTGCAACCTCTTGGCAGCACGTCTGGAGGAAGCGTTCGGCATCCGGATGCGCTTGGTACTCCAACGCTGAAACTGCTTGACCTCCATCGTGATTGCGCACCGTTCCCGTGAACACCACAACAGCGCCGTTCTTCGGACCGGCAACGGCGGCGTCGACGGTGTCTGCGTGAATCGGTTGCTCGGAGATCCGAGCCAGTAGCTCACTCATCGTGTGCTCCTCCGCCTGCGACCTGCGCGAGCAGGTGATCGATGATGGGTTCGAGGACGGCGAGACCGTCCTTCACTCCACCGGGAGAACCCGGAAGATTGACGATGACCGTCGTACCTGTGAGACCTGCCACACCACGGCTCAGTGACGCGTGCGGGGTCTTCTCGAGGCCCTTGGTTCGGATCGCTTCTGCGACCCCGGGCAACTCACGGGTCAAGACTGCCCGGGTAGCTTCCGGGGTTGCGTCCGTGGGGGAAGCGCCGGTGCCGCCGGTGCTGATGACAAGCGACGGGGAGCCCTCCTTGGCGTCAGCGATGCCCGCCGCGATGTCTGCGTCGGCGTACACGAGCGGTCCACGCACCTCGAAGTCCCGCTCGCGTAGCCAGGCTGCGATCGTCGGTCCGGTGGTGTCGGGTCTGGTTCCGTTGGCACCGCCGGTGGAAGCGACGAGGACGGTTGCGGACCGTGGCGAGGCGAAGGCGTGCGCCGGAGATGTCTGTGAGTTCTGAGTGTCGCGGGTCCAATGTCCGTGTTTACCACCGTCTTTGGTGAGCAGGCGAACACCGTTCATAGTGGCTCCGGGATCGACCGCTTTGACCATGTCGTGCAAGGTCAGGCCGGCTACCGCGACGGCGGTGAGTGCTTCCATCTCGACGCCGGTCTGTCCGCGAGTCTTTGCCGTCGCTTCGACGGTGATCGAGGTTTCGGTGAACCCGAATTCCACCTTGACTGACGAAAGCGCGAGCTGATGACACAACGGGATCAGCTCGGACGTCTTTTTTGCACCGGCGATTCCGGCAATGCGCGCGGTGGTGAGGACATCGGCCTTGGGCATGCCGTCGGCGCGGACGAGGCGAACTACCTCGGCGGTCGTGACGAGTTCACCGGCAGCGACGGCGATGCGCGTCGTCTCGGCCTTGGCGCTGACGTCGACCATGCGCGCTCGGCCTTCGCCGTCGACGTGTGTCAATTCGGTCATGAGTGTCCTTTGAATCAGATCGAGTGAATCAAATCGAGGAAGTCGAGAGCGGGACGACGTCGACGAGATCGCCCGCGCCGAGTTCGGTCACGGCAGCGGGGACGTCGATCAGGACGTCGGCCCACGCCATTGCTGCAACGAGGTGCGAGCCGGGTCCGGCCACGAGTTCGATACCGTCCGCAGTTCTGCGCGCGCGCAGGAACTGGCGCTTGCCATCAATCGAGTGCAGCGGTGCAGTCAGTGGCAGCCGTTCGCGCGGGATCTCGGGCAGACCCGCGGCCCGGCGCAGTTCGCCGCGGGCGAAGATCTCGAACGAGACCATCGTGCTGACCGGATTGCCCGGGAAACTCAGTACCGGCACTTCGTTCACGACTGCAGTGCCTTGCGGGCCACCAGGTTGCATTGCGACGTGGCCGAAGTGTGCACCCAGAGGGGTGAGAGTTTCCTTCACCACCTCGAAGTCGCCCATGGACACCCCACCGGAGGTGAAAACCAGATCGGCGACCGAGGTTGCGTACGAGAGTAATTCGCGGAACTCGGCGGGGTCGTCGCTGCTTCGGGCGACGGAGACGACATCGGCACCGTTGGCTTCGGCCAATGTTGCCAAAGCTGGGCCGTTGGAATCGTAGATCTCGCCGGGTTCGAGAGTTGTTCCGGCACTTTTCAGTTCGGCGCCCGTCGTAATTATCGCGACCCGTGGCTTCGTGTACGTGTCGAGCGAGGCCAGGCCCACAGCGCTCAGCGCGGCGATATGGCGAGGTTCCAAGTGTGTTCCGGCCGTGACCAGTAGCATTCCGGTAGTGATGTCGCTGCCACGTTCGCGAACGAATTCGCCTACAGACCTGCCCCGTTCGATGGTGACCACGTGTTCGGTGACGCCCGTCGTGTCCTCGACGGGAACGACGGCGTCGGCACCCTCGGGGAGCGGCGCACCGGTCATGATGCGAAATGCCGATCCTGGAAGGTGTTTCGGTGGTTTTCCGCTTCCAGCGGCGATCACGCCTCGAACCGTCAGTGTGGTCGGAACCGAGGCCACAGAAGCAGCATCGACCGCATATCCGTCCATCTGTGAGTTGCGGAAGAGGGGCAGGTCCACCGGCGATGCGATATCCGAGCAAGTTATGCGCCCCAACGCTTCTGCCGTCGGAACCGCCGACGGAGAGAGGGTGTGCAGGCCCGTGAGCAATCCGGAGATGTGCGACGCGTGTTCCTCGACCGAACGCGCGCTCATGACAGTAACCTCGACAACCTCGACATGTTTTGATCCTAGGCGGTGTGGTCCGTCCGACACACGGAGTACGGCTTTCGGTCATACTGGAGCAATACGGAAGTTGGTGAAGTGATGACAGTGGTCTCGATGGGAATTCCCACCGTGCGGTTTGACGCTGCCTCCCTCGCCGGTCGTCCCGAGACGGATCTCCTGGTCGACAGGTTCGGGCGTGTTGCCCGAGATCTGCGAGTCTCGATCACCGAGAAGTGTTCACTTCGTTGCACCTATTGCATGCCGGAGGAAGGCTTGCCGGCCATCGCTGCGGAAGACCTTCTGAGTGCCGACGAGATCGTTCGAGTAGTCGGAATCGGTGTCGAACGAGTCGGTATTCGCGAGGTGAGGTTCACCGGCGGCGAACCGCTGATGCGTAGTGACCTCGAAAAGATCATCGCTGGGTGCGCCGCGCGCGTGCCAGGAATTCCACTTGCCATGACCACCAACGCCGTTGGGCTCGAACATCGTGCCGCAAAGCTGGCTGCAGCTGGTTTGACCCGCGTCAATGTTTCCCTGGATTCGGTTGATCGCGCCCACTTCGCGGAATTGACGCGTCGAGACAGGTTGCCTTCGGTTCTCGCGGGAATCCGAGCGGCCGCGGTGGCTGGCCTGGCGCCGCTCAAGGTAAATGCCGTTCTCATGCGCGAAACGCTCCACGGCGCGGCGGACCTTTTACAGTGGTGCCTCGACGCCGGAGTCGAATTGCGGTTCATCGAACAAATGCCTCTCGATGCAGACCATGCTTGGGCGCGCGAGAACATGGTGACTGCGGCTGAATTGCTGTCGGTATTGAGTGACCGTTTCGAATTGGACGCAATCGGTCGCGAAGACCCGTCGGCTCCTGCTGAAGAATGGCGTGTCAACGGGACTGAAATGACGGTGGGGATCATCGCTTCGGTGACGCGCTCGTTCTGCAGTGATTGCGATCGGACGCGAATGACTGCAGAGGGGACAATTCGGTCATGTTTGTTCAGTGACCGTGAAGTTGATCTGCGTGCCGCGCTCAGGGCCGGAGCAAGTGATGACGAACTTGCGGATTTGTGGCGCGGTGCGATGTGGAACAAGTGGGCAGGGCACGGCATCGACGCCGCGGACTTCGTTCCGCCGGAAAGAAGTATGGGAGCGATCGGTGGCTGATCCGCATTCGATCTCGGTTCGTTACTTTGCTGCTGCAGCGGATGTATCCGGTTGCCGTAGCGAGGCAGTCGCCATTTCGCCCGACAACACACTTGCCGAGTTGGTGGCGGTCTTGGTCGGGCGATACGGACCGGAGATGGAGCGAGTGCTGTCGGTCTCGGCTTTCCTCGTCGGTGACGAGTTGACCCGCGACGTCTCTCGAGCCTCCGGTAGCGCTGTCGATATTCTTCCGCCTTTCGCTGGAGGCTAGTCCGAGAATTGCCGGCGTAGCTATTTGTGGGCTGCCGACGTATTGTCCTTTTTCGGTTTTCCGGTCCAAATATTTATATCTTGATCACTCCAGCTCGAGTGGCATCTATCTCCGTTTTCTCCATTGTTGGTCAATTGTCCAGCATTGGTCGTTTTGTTTGGTTTCTCCTACTTTTGGGGGAGCGAATGCACTTCTAATTGCCAAGGTGAATTGTCATCTGTTTGGATGACAAAAGAAATACCTTCGCTGTTGGTAATTGTCGACATGTGTTAATTTTGGCGCAATTCCACTCGAGATATGTGAAAGGTATTTCAATGTCGATTAATTCCACGCGCCGTGTCGGAGTCGTCGTAGCGCTCCTCGGGGCAGCTGCACTCACCGCTCCGGCAATTGCTACTGCGCTTCCGTCCACCGGTTCTCTCGGCTCTTCTGCGCCGGAAGCCTCGTGCTCGACCCTGTCCACCGAAGCGACGCCGAACGGGTGGGGCATCCCGTTCACCGACGAGAAGGATCAGACCGCGTCGTACTCGGCCGACAACGTTCTCGACAAGGACGGTTCACTGAAGCTGGCCGTCGACGGTACCGGCGATCGTTCGGTTTCCTACCATTCGGCCGGCGGTATCAAGCTGTCCGACGCAGTCAGCAAGGCGATCGGTTTCGCCGAGCGCGCCGCCACGCCGACTGCGGCGTTCCAGCTTCGCCTCACCGGAACCACCGGCGGAAAGTTCGAGAACGGATTCACCACCCTGGTGTGGGTCCCGGGACCGGACGCGACGCCGACGGCTGACGGCGGCGTTCACGCGGATCTCCAGAAGGGCGTGTGGTGGAGCACTCAGAACATCGACGGCGCCAAGGACCGGGTGTCAGTGCCTTTGGCTGACATCGTCGCCGCGAACCCGAAAGCGGTAGTCGACCACTACGGCGTCAGTGTCGGGACCGGCTCCGCTGCCACCTCGACGCTGGTCGATGCGGTGCAGTTCAACGGATGCACCACCAACTTCGCGAAGAAGGATCCGGCTTCGGGAACGGGTTCGCTGGGCGACGTCTTCGGCAGCCTGTTCGGTAGCTAGTCGCTGGTAAGAGTTACTTCCACCAGTCATCCAGGGGTGTGACCGGCACCGTGCGCTTGTGACGAGTGTTGGCGAACATCTTCTCGAGCTTTTCGGCTACCTCGGAGGAAACGTCCTTTCCTTCGAGGTAGTCGTCTATCTGTGAGTACGTGACGCCGAGGGCAACTTCGTCGGGCAGCGCGGGTCGGTCGTCCTCGAGGTCGGCGGTCGGCACCTTGCGCCACGTGCTCTCGGGTGCGCCCAATTCCTGCAGTAGCGCAGCGCCCTGACGTTTGCTCAGGCCGGTGAGCGGCGTGATGTCGACGCCGCCGTCACCGAATTTCGTGAAGAAGCCGGTAATCGCTTCTGCGGCGTGGTCGGTACCGATTACCAGGTAGCCGAGCTGACCGGCAATCGCATACTGAATGACCATTCGTTCGCGCGCCTTGATGTTGCCGCGGACGAAGTCGCGCAGTTCACCGTTCCCCAACGCCTCGGAGGCCTCACGGGCTGTGGCGTCGGCACCTGGCTTGACGTTGACCGTGAGTGAGCGGTCCGGCTTGATGAATCCGAGTGCGATCTGAGCATCGGACTCGTCGGCCTGAGCACCGTAGGGGAGTCGAACGGCGACGAACTCGGCCTCGTGGCCTTCTTCACGAAGTTCCGTGACCGCACGTTGGGCGAGGGCGCCGGCGAGCGTGCTGTCCTGACCGCCGCTGATTCCCAGAACGAATCCTTTGGCGGGGGTCGAGCGCACGTAGTCCTTCAGGAA
Source organism: Rhodococcus sp. KBW08 (assembly GCF_003852455.1). NCBI lineage: Bacteria > Bacillati > Actinomycetota > Actinomycetes > Mycobacteriales > Nocardiaceae > Rhodococcus > Rhodococcus sp. KBW08. Next base: position 321,777 of record NZ_QAJJ01000002.1, on the reverse strand, counting down.
CTGGACTCGCGCGCGAACCTCCGCTGCGGCGTCGATTGTCGGCTTTGCGCCGAGTTCTTCGATGATGCTTTCACGCAGTGTGGCCATGAATGGACTCTAGCGATGTGAGCAGGCGCGCGCAGTGCCACCACAACGTGGGCGGTACGGTCGCGCACATGAGTGCGAACAACGTTCTGGTGGTCAGTGCGACGAAGTCGGAAGCGGCCTATGTGCCGCAAGGATACGAACTGCTGATCACAGGTATTGGAAAGGTCAGTGCTGCAACAGCAGTCGCCTCTGCTCTGGCGCGGTACGAGCGGGAAGATCTGCCGCTGGTCGTCAACATCGGGACCGCCGGTGCGCTGCACGCGCACCACGGCGGCCTCTATGTTCCCGGCGTCGTCATCAATCACGACATCAGCAGCACCGCGATCCGAGCGCTGGGGCACGACGTCGCGGACCGTTTGGTGCTCGCCGACGGAGACGACTCCGTGCTGGCGACCGGCGACGCATTCATTGCCGACGCTGCGACCCGGGACGCCCTCGCTCAGCGAGCCGATCTGGTCGACATGGAGGGTTTTGCCATCGCCTTCGCCGCGCAGGCCGCGGGTGCCACCTGCCGGCTCGTCAAACACGTCAGCGACCATGCGGACGACTCGGCCCTGGATTGGCCCGCGATGATCGATGCCAGCGCCCGCGAATTGGGACGCTGGCTGGTGAACAACGTCTGATCAACCTGCAGCGTCCGATCAAGCCTGCGCAGTCAGTATCAAGCCGGTGTTGTCGGGCTTGCGCAGGGTCAGCGTGTCGGCGTCGACGGTGTAGCTCACTTCACCGTCGAGTACTGCCAGGATCTGGCGCTCGATGTCCATGTTCTCCTCGGGGCAAGCCATACGCGTGGTTGCCATCGGCGTGAACGTGACTGTGGTGTCGGATACCTGGGCGCTTCCGGTCATGCGATTGCATCCGGTGGTCCCGCTGACCGAACCGTCTGCGGCAATCGTGAGTTCAGGAGCTGACGTCTCCAGAGCCAGGCTCGTACTGATCGCGTCGGGGCTGATGAGTGACGTAACGGTCCACGTCGTGCCCTGGAGCGGTCGATCCGGCGTGACGATCTTCTTGTCCTGCAGGGTCACTGTGGCGTCGTCCGACGTCAGGGTGAGGGTGTCGCCGTCGAGGCTCCACGTCGGCGCGGAGGTCAGCAATGTTGTTGTCCAGGCGTCGGATTCGGCGATGCCGGGAGGACAGCCCATCATCGTCGACGCCATGGTGCCGGTGGTCAGTGTGCCGTCGGTGAACTCGACCGAGCCGTTTGCCGTGTTGCATCCGGCGCTCGCGGACACTCGACCGGCTTGGCTGAAGTCGAGAGTCAGGGGGCCGCCGCCGGGAATTTGGGTTCCGTCGACGGCCGTCGAGATGAACACACGACCGGAGGGGTCCGTCTTGTCCTCGGGGGAGTCGGACGAAGCGGAGCAACCGCTTACCGCGGCGATGGTCAGGAGGCCGATGACGGCAGCAGCGATGCGCATGGGCTCACATTAAGTGGTGGGACGGATCTGGGGAGTCAACATCGAGTAACGCGTCGGGCAAGGTCTTCCCAGCCGGCGGCAAGGCGCTCGGTGGTCATCCCGAGATCGCGGACCTGATGAAGGACGAGAGATGCTTCGAGCGGCGCCAACAGTGCTGACGCGAGCAGATCGAGGTCGCCCTCGACGCCGGCTCCTCGAAGAAGTCCGATGACGTGAGCGATGCCGAGCGCCCGGGCCGGACCGCCGAAACGGTATTCGGGAGCGTTCTCCGCAGCACGGAGGACTTCGCCTTGTACTTCCACCATGGCGATGCGGGCTCGTCCGAACGCGATGAGGCGCTCGATCGGCGGTGCGCCTGGGCCCAGTGGTGGGGGACCGAACATGAATGCCTGCTGCAGTTCTCGCTCGGTGTGATCGAGCAGTGCCTGCATCAGTCCCGATCGATTGCCGAAGCGTCGAAAAACTGTGCCCTTGCCCACACCGGCTCGGCAAGCGACGGCATCCATGGTGACCGCGTCGACACCTCGTTCGGCGACGAGGAGTGCTGCTGCGTCGAGCAAAAGTACGCGGTTACGTGCTGCGTCGCCGCGCTCGACCGGCGCGGCGCCGATCTGGGGGAGGGGGATTGCGCTCACGGGATCAGGTTACAGGGCCGGGGAATGTAAGTGGACCGCGGTCCGTTTAGTTGATATAACTTTCAACCGGAGCCACCAACCGCACCACTCTCGAAGGAATCTCGTTATGTCACAGACCAATGTTCTCGTTCTCGTCGGCAGCTTGCGCGCCGGATCCGTCAATCGCCAGCTTGCCGAGACGGCTGTGTCCGCCGCACCCGAGGGTGCCACGCTGACGGTCTTCGAAGGCCTCGCCGACGTCCCCTTCTACAACGAAGACATCGACGTCGAGGGTGCTTCCATTCCCGCTGTCGACGCACTGCGCGCCGCTGCGAGCGACGCTGACGCGTTCCTGCTCGTCACCCCCGAGTACAACGGCACCATCCCCGCAGTTCTGAAGAACGCCATCGACTGGATCTCGCGTCCGTACGGTATCGGTGCAGTCAAGGACAAGGCTGTCGCAGTCATCAGCGCTTCGCCCAGCGGCAACGGCGCCAAGTGGGCTCACGAAGACACCACCAAGGCAGTCCGCATCGCCGGCGGCAAGGTCGTCGAGGACACCGCACTGAGCATCGGTGGAACCGGCGCACTGTTCGGTGAGCTGCACCCGCGTGAGAACGCAGAGGTGCTCGCTCAGGTCTCCAAGGTCGTCTCCGACCTCGTCGACGCCAGCAAGCAGCTCGTCAACGCGTAAACCGTTTCTCGAGTGAGGGCCATGCCGGAAGGTATGGCCCTCACTCGTATGCGAGCGAGGGCCATACGTCCGCTAGAGCCCTTCGCGTTCCATCGCGTCGTCGACGGCGTCGCGAACCGACTCGAAATCCTTGCCGGCCAACATCGCTTCGCCCATCGCGGCATCGATACGGTCGGCGACGACTGCATACCGACGCTCCCAGTTCTCCTTGTCCTCCCGCCAGTAACCCATCACGTGCATGTGGGTTGCCGGGATTTCCCATGTTCGACGCAGATGGGCGCGGATGCGTCTGGCGGTCGCGGCCTCGACTGCGCACCAGATGTAGCCCTCGCCGGGAGGCGTGCGAACGCCGGCCAATTCGGCGAGCAGTGAGTCTGCTTCGTCGATCCATCGGTAGTGAGCGTCTGCGCGCGTCGTGAACGTCTGCTGTTCGCTCGGCGCGGGCACTTGTGCAATGACGTGGATCGGTAGATCGTCGGGTGCTTCTTCCAAGATCCGCCCGATCGCGGGCAGGGCGGCGTGATCGGCGACGAGTAGCAGCCAGTCGCACTCTGCCGGCGGCGTGAACCACCCGCTCGCAGTCGAGAGATGGACGGTCTCGCCCGGTTGCGCATTCTCGGCCCAGAGTGCCGCTCCGCCGTGGCCGTGGAGAACGAAGTCGATCTCCAGTTCGTTCTTCGACGGCTGCCAGCGTCGGACCGTGTAACTACGGGCGTGAGGGGGATCGAGGGGGAATCTGACGAGCACCCGTTCGTCGGGGCTCCCGCTCGTCTCGAAGTCGCTCAGGCCCGCGCCGCCGAAGGTGATTCTGCGCATCTTAGGTGTCACCTGCTGCGTTCTCGTCACGGTTGCCTGGTGGCGCGGAGCTTCGTCCTTCGGAGGTGTTTCCACGACGCTCATGGTAGGTCCGAGAAGTGGTTTTCAGATGCTGTCGAGCCCGCGACCGAAATGTGACGCGCGACACGCCGACGCGCCGGAAGTTGTGTGCGCTGAACTGGGGCGACCTGGGAATTTCAACGATGTGACTCACAACATCTCGCGTTATGTGTTTCTGTCGGCCACTAGGTGTAGTGTCTTGAGCACTGAGAGACCACAACGCGGAACGCCTCGAGCGAGACTCCGGCAATCGGTCGAATCGGTGCTGAACATCACTACATCGGCCTTTGTTGGCTAAGCGAAAGAGGGACTCTCATGAGCATCACCGTCTACACCAAGCCCGCTTGCGTTCAGTGCAATGCCACCTACCGCGCCCTCGACAAGGCCGGTCTCGAATACAACGTCATCGACATCACCGAGGATGCCGAAGCCCGCGACTACGTCATGGCTCTCGGGTACCTCCAGGCACCCATCGTGGTTGCCGGTGAAGATCACTGGTCGGGCTTCCGTCCCGATCGCATCAAGACCCTGACCGTCGCTGCTTGAAGCGCCGCAGTGTCGGCGGTGGAGACCTCCGCCGACACATCTGAGTAGTTCCGGGCACCGTACAAGAAAATGGTGACAACCGATGACTTCGCTGGTCTATTTTTCCAGCGTGTCGGAGAACACCCACCGATTCGTTCAACGTCTCGGCCTGCCTGCGACACGTATACCCATCCATGACCGTGACGGCTCATTTCGCGTAGACGAGCCCTATGTGCTGATTCTGCCCACCTATGGTGGCGGGGTCACCGTGACAGGGCGCGACACCAGTTATGTGCCGAAGCCGGTCATTCGTTTTTTGAACAATCCACACAACAGGTCGTTGATCAGAGCAGTGATCGCGGCGGGAAACACCAATTTCGGTGAGTCCTTTTGCTATGCAGGAAACATCATTTCCCAGAAATGCCACGTTCCTTTTCTGTACCGGTTCGAACTCATGGGCACTGCCGAAGATGTCGACCGAGTACGAGAAGGCTTGGGGGAGTTCTGGAATCATCTCGAAACAGAGAAGGAGCACGGGCAGTGGCGCCAACCATCACTGACACGATCGCGGCAGGAAGCGTAGAGCGTGATGCACGCGGTGGCGATTCCACCAACGGTCTCGACTACCACGCACTCAATGCCATGCTCAACCTGTACGGCGCCAACGGCGAGATCCAGTTCGAGATGGATGTCGCTGCAGCCCGTCAGTACTTCTTGCAGCACGTCAACCAGAACACCGTGTTCTTCCACAATCTGGACGAGAAGCTGGACTACCTCGTCGAGGAAAACTACTACGAGCCAGAGGTTCTCGATCAGTACTCACGTACTTTCGTGAAGTTCCTGATCGATCACGCGTACGCCAAGAAGTTCCGCTTCCCGACGTTCCTGGGTGCGTTCAAGTACTACACCTCCTACACGCTCAAGACCTTCGACGGTAAGCGCTACCTCGAGCGTTTCGAAGATCGCGTGTGCATGGTTGCGCTCACCCTCGCTGCAGGCAACGAAGACCTGGCCGTCGAACTCGTCGACGAGATCATCGCCGGACGCTTCCAGCCCGCCACCCCGACGTTCCTGAACTCGGGCAAGAAGCAGCGCGGCGAGCCCGTGTCCTGCTTCCTGCTTCGTATCGAAGACAACATGGAGTCCATCGGTCGCTCCATCAACTCGGCACTGCAGCTGTCGAAGCGCGGTGGCGGTGTTGCCTTGTTGCTCACCAACGTTCGTGAGCACGGCGCACCGATCAAGAAGATCGAGAACCAGAGCTCGGGTGTCATCCCGATCATGAAGCTTCTCGAGGACTCGTTCTCCTACGCCAACCAATTGGGTGCGCGTCAGGGCGCCGGTGCTGTGTACCTGCATGCGCACCACCCCGACATCTACCGATTCCTCGACACCAAGCGTGAGAACGCCGACGAGAAGATCCGCATCAAGACGCTCTCACTCGGCGTCGTGATCCCGGACATCACTTTCGAACTGGCGAAGAAGAACGAGGACATGTACCTGTTCTCGCCGTACGACGTCGAGCGCATCTACGGAGTTCCGTTCTCCGACATCAACGTCTCCGAGAAGTACTACGAGATGGTCGACGACAAGCGAATTCGCAAGTCCAAGATCAAGGCTCGCGAGTTCTTCCAGACCGTCGCCGAATTGCAGTTCGAATCGGGCTACCCCTACATCATGTTCGAGGACACGGTGAACCGGGCCAACCCGATCGAAGGCAAGATCACGCACTCGAACCTGTGCTCGGAGATCCTGCAGGTTTCGACGCCTTCACTGTTCAACGACGACCTGTCCTACTCGAAGGTCGGCAAGGACATCTCCTGCAACCTGGGTTCGCTGAATATCGCGAAGACCATGGACTCACCCGACTTCGCCAAGACCATCGAAGTGTCGATCCGCGGATTGACAGCGGTGTCCGACCAGACGCACATCTACTCGGTGCCGTCGATCGAGCAGGGCAACAACGACTCCCACGCCATCGGCCTCGGTCAGATGAACCTGCACGGATACCTCGCTCGTGAGCGGATCTTCTACGGCAGTGAAGAAGGCATCGACTTCACGAACATCTACTTCTACACCGTGCTGTTCCACGCACTGCGTGCGTCGAACAAGATCGCCATCGAGCGCGGCTCGTACTTCAAGGGTTTCCCGGAGTCGAAGTACGCCTCGGGCGAATTCTTCGACAAGTACACCGACCAGGCCTGGGAGCCGGCAACCGACAAGGTTCGCGGACTCTTCGCCGATGCGAAGCTGCACATCCCCACCCAGGACGACTGGCGTGAGCTGAAGGCTTCGGTTCAGAAGCACGGTATCTACAACCAGAACCTTCAGGCCGTCCCGCCGACCGGCTCGATCTCGTACATCAACTACTCCACCAGCTCCATCCACCCGGTGGCGTCGAAGATCGAGATCCGCAAGGAAGGCAAGATCGGTCGCGTCTACTACCCGGCGCCCTACCTGACCAACGACAACCTGGAGTACTACCAGGATGCCTACGAAATCGGGTACGAGAAGATCGTCGACACCTATGCTGCCGCAACGCAACACGTCGACCAGGGCCTGTCGCTGACACTGTTCTTCAAGGACACCGCCACCACGCGCGACATCAACAAGGCGCAGATCTATGCGTGGCGTAAGGGCATCAAGACGCTGTACTACATCCGTCTGCGTCAGATGGCACTCGAAGGCACCGAGGTCGAGGGCTGCGTTTCCTGCATGCTGTAAAGGGCTCCCCCCGTGGACCTTTTCGGTAGTGACTGCTACCGAAAGGCTCACGGGGGCAGCTTGCTTTTCAGGCCTGCTCGTCAAGCCGGCGGGCGGCCTGGACCGTGCATCTTGCCGGCGTTCTTCGGCATTCGACCGTGCTCGGTGAGTGCGCGCCGAAGGAGAAACTCGATCTGGGCGTTGGTACTTCGGAGATCGTCGGCGGCCCAGCGGGCAAGCGCGTCGTGCACCGCTGGGTCCAACCGAAGCAGGATCTTCTTACGCTCGGATCGCGGAGCTGGATCCGTGGCCATGTGGCCTTTCCTTTACTGGTAGAGCGAACCGGTGTTCAGCACCGGTTGTGCGTCGCGGTCGCCGCACAGCACGACCAGAAGGTTACTGATCATCGTCGCCTTGCGTTCCTCGTCTAGTTCGACGACGTGCTTTTCCTCGAGCTGCTTGAGTGCCATGTCGACCATGGACACCGCACCTTCGACGATTTGCTTGCGGGCGGCGATCACTGCACCCGCTTGCTGGCGCCGAAGCATTGCGCTGGCGATCTCGGGTGCATACGAGAGCCTGTTGATGCGTGTCTCGATCACTTCGACACCCGCCGCACGCACGCGGGCGTGAACCTCCTCCGACAAGGTGGTGGTGATGATATCGGCGTTCTCGCGCAACGAGACTCGGCCTTCGGCGTCGTACGGATAGCTGCCGGCGATATGGCGGACGGCCGCCTCGGTCTGTACGGAGACGAACTCCTCGTAGTCGTCCACCTGGAACGAGGCGAGCGCTGTGTCGGCCACCTGCCAGACGACCACCGCCGAGATCTCGATGGGATTGCCGTCGGCGTCGTTCACCTTCGCCTGACCGGTCTCGTGGTTTCGGATACGCGTCGAGATCGATCGACGGACAGTCAGCGGATTTGTCCACCGCAGTCCCGGCGTGCGCAGGGTGCCGCTGTACGAGCTTCCCAGGAGTTGTAGAACTCGGGCTTGATTCGGTTGCACCAAGGTCAGACCCATCAGTAGCGGGAGTGACGCGATGAACAGCACCACTCCGACCGGAATCAGGGCGAAGAGTCCCAGAACTCCGCCAACGACGGACAGTGCGATTCCGGCCAGGAAGAGAAGTACGCCGCCGAGGAGCATCCAGCTCCCGGACAGGTCCCAGCCTGGGCGTTCGGCGATCGTTGTGGTGGCGACACCGGTCGGTTTCTCGGCCACGGTGGGTGTGCTGGTCATGCGAGACTCGCTTTCCATCGGTAAGTGATAGTTAATTGATATCACATTTCTTGAACTCGTGGAGGGGCGCGTGCGACACATGTTGTTGTGTTGGCATCGCGGACCCGACACAACGGGTAGTGTTCAGGCAAGCCAACATTCGGCAGTATCTCTCTCGCTAGGTAGGAATTATGGTCAAGCTGGTCAGTCGCGTTTCCGCCATCAACTGGAATCGCGTCCAGGACGAGAAGGATGCCGAGGTGTGGGATCGCCTCGTCAGCAACTTCTGGCTGCCCGAAAAGGTGCCGGTCTCCAACGACATCCCGTCCTGGGGAACGCTGACCGCGCAGGAGCAGCAGCTCACCATGCGCGTCTTCACGGGCCTGACGTTGCTCGACACCATTCAGGGAACCGTCGGCGCCGTCAGCCTCATCCCGGACGCGATCACCCCCCACGAAGAAGCGGTCTACACCAACATCGCCTTCATGGAATCGGTGCACGCCAAGAGCTACAGCTCGATCTTCTCGACGCTGTGCTCCACCCCCGACATCGACGACGCGTTCCGCTGGTCGGAGGAGAACCCGAACCTGCAGCGCAAGGCGCAGATCGTTCTCGACTACTACAACGGCGAGTCGCCGCTCAAGCGCAAGGTCGCCTCGACGCTCCTCGAGAGCTTCCTCTTCTACTCCGGCTTCTACCTGCCGATGTACTGGTCCTCACGCGCCAAGCTCACCAACACCGCAGACCTCATCCGCCTGATCATCCGCGACGAGGCCGTGCACGGGTACTACATCGGCTACAAGTACCAGAAGGGCCTCGAACAGCTCACCGAGGCCGAGCGTGAAGAGCTCAAGAACTACACGTTCGAGCTGCTCTTCGAGCTCTACGAGAACGAGGTCGACTACACCCAGGACCTCTACGACGGCGTCGGCCTGACCGAGGATGTCAAGAAGTTCCTGCGCTACAACGCCAACAAGGCGCTCAACAACCTCGGTTACGAAGGCCTCTTCCCGAAGGACGAGACGGACGTCAATCCGGCTATCCTGTCGGCACTTTCGCCGAATGCGGACGAGAATCACGACTTCTTCTCCGGCTCGGGTAGCTCCTACGTCATCGGCAAGGCCGTCAACACCGAAGACGACGACTGGGATTTCTAGAGCGACCCGCTCAGGATTTCTAGAGCGACCCGCTCGGGATTTCCAGAGCGACCCGCCTTACATGCCGAAGCCCGACTCCTGCACACGCAGGAATCGGGCTTCGGCCATGTGTGGGGGAGTGGACTAGCGCTGAAACCACGCTTCCGGCTTGTCCAGCAACGCTTTTGCGAGGCGCAGACGCGAGGTTTCCGTCATGTCCGACGGCAGTTCGCTCGGCGCGAACCACGCGACCTCGAGGTTTTCGTCGTCCGCCACGTGTGCATCTCCGCCGGTCCACCTGGCCAGGAAGCACACGTCGAGGTACTGAGTCACATCACCGTTGGGGTACGTAATGGGTTCTGTGACATCGACACTCGTGATCCGAATCAATTCGGCGTCGACGCCGGTTTCTTCCTTCGCCTCCCGCACCGCCGCCGCCGACGGTTCCTCTCCGGGCTCGAGAACGCCGGACACGACGGCCCACTGACCGTTGTCGGCGCGGCGGGTGAGCAGGACCCGGCCGTCGTCGTCGCGGATCACGACGCTCACGCCGGACAGCCAGAGCGGCGCATGACCGACCTTCTCGCGCAGTGCGACAATGAATTCGGGGATCGGCATGATCAGAACCCGAACATCACAGTTGTGGCGAGCCGCCTCGAAGGTGGGAGTAGTCGTTCGTTCCGGTCAGCTCGCATATCCGTTCAAGGTTCCCTTCAAGTCCGCCAGTACGGCCCGGGCGGCAGTCATCCCGTTTCCGTTCCAGATGTCGTCTTCAGCGACGAACACACGCCGGTCGGTGGCAGCGGCGAGGTCCTGCCACTGGTCGCTCTTCATGATCTCGGTGCCGTAGGTCCGACCGTTCGGCTCGTCGAAGAGTACGTAGATCAAGTCACCTTCGGCGGCGCTGAGATCGTCGGCCGGAATCGGTGCTGTGGTCGCATCTGTCAATCGCTGCGCCGGTGGGCGCCGGACGCCGACGTCGCTGAGGATCTGTCCGGCGAAGGATGCGGGTCCCTCGATCTGCAGGTCCTTCGAACCGAACCGAACCACTGATGCCTGCGTCTGCGATGCATTCAATGCGTCGCCGAGCTGCACGACGTCCTGCTGGTAGCGGTCGAGCTCCGTCGCAGCTGCGGACGAACGGCCCAGCGCCTGGCCGGCGAGCGCGAACTGCGCTTTCCAGAACACGGGATCGGAACCGGCGAACACGGTAGGGGCGATGGCGTCGAGTTGCCCGTACAAACCGTCGGACGCCGGACTGGACCCGAGGATCAAGTCCGGCGCGGCGGCCTTCACGGCGTTGACGTCGGGTGCGCTCACGGGGCCGACGCTCGGAATCTCCGATATACCGAAACCGAGGTACGACGGCTGGGGCGAGTCGACGCCGGTTGCGGCGCCGACTACCCGCTCCCACAGACCGAGGGCGCACACGGCGTCCATCGAGACGCTGTCGAGGACCACGATCCGTTGGGGGTCGGAAGGAACCTCGGTTTCGCCCGCAGTGTGTACGACTCGACGCTTCACCTCAGGGCCGGCACCCGGGTCGGCCTGCGTCGGCGTCGGGCACGCGGTGGCGGTGTCGCGTTCGATGCCCATCACGCCGGCACCGGCGATCGACGTAGTGGTCCGGACGATGGTGCTCGCGGGATCGTCCGACGAGTCGGACGAGCAACCGCCGAGGACGAGCATCGTGGCGGCGATCCCCAGGATCGAGACACGACGAACGGACGTGCGGGCGATCGTGCGTGAGAGAACAGACGTGCGCGAGAGAACGGACGTGCGTGAGAGAACAGACAAGTCGACGGCTTCCTGTGTGAGCGGGCGCCGTTCAGGTTAGCCGTTCGACTCAGCTGTTCTGCTTGTCCACCTCGAACGTGTCCGAGAGGTCGTCGAGGATCATGTGGGCGCCCTGGATGCTGACCGGCGACATCCACCGTGAATCGTCCACGTCGACCTTGCGTCCTCGAAGGGTCTGCCACAGCGGGCTCTCGAGGAACGGCTTCGCAGCTTCGGCGCTCTTGCCCTCGGCGTCCTGCCAGGTGCTGATGAAGATGACGTCCGCGTCGGCTTCGTTGATCAGCTCGGGGCTGATCTTCATCATGATGTTGCCGGCATCGGCGGGGTCGGGCCCCTGGTTGTCCGGGCGCTTCAATCCGGCGTCCTGAAGGACGATGCCGCTGAAGGAAGTGGTGCGGTAGAGGCGAGCCGTCGGTTCACCGGCGAATCGGACCACCGAGATGACCGGGTTGTTCGCCTTCTCGTTGATTTCCTTGCCGACTGCAGTCGCTCGAGTTTCGTATTCGGTGATTTTCGCCTCGGCCAGCGATTCCTTGCCCAACGCTTCACCGACCAGGCGGATGTTGTCCTTCCACGTCGGACCGGTCGTCTGGGTGAAGACAGTGGGCGCGATCGCGGACAGTTGGTCGTAGTTCTTCCCGTCACGGACCTCGGCGGAGATGATGAGGTCCGGCTGCAGTGCGGCGATCTTCTCGAGGCTCGCGCTGCTGACAGTGCCGACCGAAACGGCGTCCGCGGCGAATTCGTCCCTGGAGGATCCGAGGTAGTCGGGCAGACCGGGCTCGCGGTAGTCGACGTAGCCGACGAGCGGGGATTCGAGGAGGAGGACGGCGTCGGTGAAGCTGTTGTCGAGCGCGACGATCCGCTGGGGTGCGGCCGGGATTTCGGTACTTCCACGGAAGTGCTCGACAGTGCGGGGGAATGCGCCCGACTCGGTCGAGGTGGTGGCTGCAGCGGGCTCGTCGTTACTCGAGCAGGCTGGAACGACCAAGGCGATCGAGGCTGCGACCGCTACCATCGCGGCCCGGCGGGGAAAGAATTTCACTGATTGACTCCTGAGATGAGTTAGGCGAGGGTGACCTTATCAGTGGAGGAGTTGGCCGAAAACGGACACCGGCCGAATTCTTCGACGGGCACGACACGCCGATTCGGAAGTGGGTTCGGACTCCCGAGGGAACATAAACCGCAGGTCGTTCGTTCGGTGCCGTGAAAAACGGATGCTCGAGTACGACGCAGAGTAGGACCGGGTCGCGGTGCCTCGGAGTCACGGTCTACGATTCGATGAGCGCAAGCCAGAAGCCGTTGTCCGCAGCCCGGGCGACGGACCCTGCGGGCGCAACCAAGGGCTCTTTGACGGAGTCTGCGGAGCGACCAAAGGCACATTCAGGAGGATCAGTGACTGCCGTAGCGCCCCAGCCAGTCCCCACGATAGCGCCGGCCAGGCCTTACCCGCCGCGGCAGGGACCCAAGGGCTCATTCATTTTCAAGATGATCACGACCACCGATCCCAAGGTGCTCGGAATCATGTACTTGGCGACTTCCATCGCCTTCTTCCTCATCGGTGGCCTCATGGCACTGATGATGCGTGCCGAACTTGCTGTACCCGGTATGCAGTTCCTTTCCAACGAACAGTTCAACCAGCTGTTCACCATGCACGGCACGATCATGCTGCTGCTGTACGCGACCCCGATCGTCTTCGGTTTCGCGAACTACATTCTTCCGCTCCAGATCGGTGCACCCGACGTCGCGTTCCCGCGTCTGAACGCGTTCAGCTACTGGCTGTACCTGTTCGGCGCGATCATCACGACGGCCGGATTCGTCACGCCCGGTGGCGCAGCAGACTTCGGTTGGACGGCATACACGCCGCTGACCAGCGCGCTGCACAGCCCCGGCGTCGGCGCCGACCTGTGGGTCTTGGGTCTGGCTGTCGCCGGCCTCGGCACCATCCTCGGTGGCGTCAACATGGTCACCACCGTGATCTGCCTGCGCGCACCCGGTATGACCATGTTCCGCATGCCGATCTTCACCTGGAACATCTTCATCACCAGCATCCTGATCCTGCTGGCGTTCCCGCTGCTGACCGCTGCATTCATGGGCCTGTTCGTCGACCGCCATCTCGGTGGACACATCTTCGACCCGGCAACGGGCGGTGTGCTCCTGTGGCAGCACCTGTTCTGGTTCTTCGGTCACCCCGAGGTGTACATCATCGCGCTGCCGTTCTTCGGCATCGTCTCGGAGATCTTCCCGGTCTTCAGCCGTAAGCCGATCTTCGGCTACAGCGGTCTGGTGTACGCAACGTTGGCCATTGCCGCTCTCTCGATCGCTGTGTGGGCTCACCACATGTACGCAACCGGCGCTGTCCTCCTGCCGTACTTCTCGTTCATGACGTTCCTGATCGCCGTGCCGACAGGCGTGAAGATCTTCAACTGGATCGGAACGATGTGGAAGGGGCAATTGACCTTCGAATCGCCGATGCTGTTCTCGATCGGCTTCCTGATCACCTTCCTCTTCGGTGGTCTGTCGGGTGTCATCCTCGCGAGCCCGCCGCTCGACTTCCACGTCACCGACAGCTACTTCGTCGTCGCCCACTTCCACTACGTGGTCTTCGGTACGGTCGTGTTCGCCACCTACGCCGGTATCTACTTCTGGTTCCCGAAGATGACCGGTCGCATGATGGACGAGCGCCTCGGCAAGTGGCACTTCTGGACCACGTTCGTCGGTTTCCACGGCACGTTCCTCGTTCAGCACTGGCTCGGTGCCGAAGGTATGCCGCGTCGGTACGCCGACTACCTGCCCTCGGACGGATTCACGGTTCTGAACTCGGTGTCCACGATCTTCGCCTTCGTACTCGGTGCCTCGACGCTGCCGTTCATCTGGAACGTCTTCAAGAGTTACCGCTACGGCGAAGTGGTCACCGTCGACGATCCGTGGGGCTACGGAAACTCGCTCGAGTGGGCGACAACCTGCCCGCCGCCGCGTCACAACTTCACCGAGTTGCCGCGCATCCGTAGCGAGCGTCCGGCGTTCGAGCTCCACTACCCGCACATGGTGGAGCGGATGCGCGCAGAAGCGCACGTCGGCCCCGGTCACGGCGGGAAGAACGCCAGCACCGTGCTCGAAGATGCTCGTCACGAGCCGCTGACAGTCGGGGACGAAGGCGACCCCGGCACCGACAGCCGCTCCTGAGCGAAGTAACACACTGAAGTAATCAGCGAAGGCCCCGCCCGAGTAACGGGTGGGGCCTTTCGCTTGGCACAATAGTGACGATCAAGACGCGAACGAAGAAACGATCGGAGTTTTCGGTGGGTGCCTCTGACACCACTGTTCTGGTGACTGTGACCGGGCCGGACCGCCCTGGCGTCACCTCGGTACTGTTCGCGGCGCTGTCGCGGCACGATGTGCGTCTGCTCGACGTGGAGCAGGTGGTGATTCGAGGTCGACTGACACTCGGGGTCATGGTGGCCTGCCCGAACGATCCCGAAGCTCTTCAGGAAGAGCTCGAACAGGCGATGGCGACGGTCGGAATGAACGTCGACATCGAAATCGGTGCCGATCCCGGGCGACCTGCAGTGTCCACTCACGCCGTCGTTGTTCTCGGCAGCCCGGTCAATGCTCGCGCCATGCGCTCGGTAGCACGCGAACTCGCGAAGCAGGGCGCCAACATCGACTCCATCCGTGGTGTCGCCGATTATCCGGTTACCGGCCTCGAACTCAGCGTCAGCGCAGCCGATACTGTCGACGGCGACGCGAAACTGCGTACCGGACTCGCCGAGGTCGCCGCTCTCGAAAACGTCGACATCGCAGTCGAGCGCGCAGGTCTCGCTCGCCGAGCCAAGCGTCTGATCGTGTTCGACGTGGACTCGACGCTCGTTCAGGGCGAGGTCATCGAGATGCTCGCCGCCAAGGCCGGAGTCGAGGACGAGGTCCGCGCCGTCACCGAAGCTGCGATGCGCGGCGAGATCGACTTCACCGAATCACTGCACCAGCGTGTGGCGACACTCGCCGGACTCGACGCCTCCGTCATCGACGAGGTGGCAGAGAGCATCGAACTGACGCCGGGAGCGCGCACCACGATTCGCACCCTGCGCCGCCTCGGATTCCACTGTGGCGTGGTGTCCGGCGGTTTCCGCCAGGTCATCGAAGGCCTCGCACACGAACTCGAACTGGACTTCGTGCACGCCAACACCCTCGAGATCGTCGACGGCAAGCTGACCGGACGTGTGATCGGTGAAATCGTCGACCGCGCTGCGAAGGCCGTCGCGCTGCGCAAGTTCGCCGATCAGGTCGGTGTTCCGATGGAACAGACCGTCGCTGTCGGTGACGGTGCCAACGACATCGACATGCTCAACGCCGCAGGCCTGGGTGTGGCGTTCAACGCCAAGCCTGCGTTGCGGGAGGTCGCGGACGCGGCTTTGTCGCATCCCTTCCTCGATGCCGTGCTGTTCATTCTCGGTGTGACCCGCGACGAGGTCGAGGCTGCGGACGCCGTCGACGGTGGCGTACGACGCGTACCGATTCCATGAGTTCCGATCCAGCAGTCAGTTCCGATCCAGCAGTCAGTTCCGATCCAGCTGTGATGTCCGGCCCCGATTCTCGCTGGCGCGAGCGCCACGCGGTGTTGGCTGCCGGCTACGGAGGGCGAGACGACCCCGCGGATCCGGCGCTGGTGCTGGCCATGCCGATCGTTCTCCACATTCCGAAGGCAGATCGGCCCAAGCGCACCGCACTGCTCGAGGCTGCCGCAACGGCGGCAGTGGCGCTGTGTCTGGACGAACGCGTCGGGTTCACCGAAGACGGGGAGCCCGGCCCGTGGCACGAGGACTATTCGGCGTGGGTGGGTGCCCGGATCCGGAAAGTGTCTCGCCGAGCGCGTGGAGCCCAGTGGCTCGCCGCGCAAGAGGTACCGGGAATCACCGTCGACGTGGATGGTGCCCAGGCGCGGGCTCTGGTTCCCGGGCCGGTCGGAGAACTGGACCCGCGAATCAAGAAGTTGCAGATCGGTGGCACCGACCTCGAGCACGACGAGCCTGGCGAGCCCGAGCCTGGGCTTCCGGTGCTGTGGATCGACTCGGCGCTCGAGATGACGGTAGGCAAGGCGTCGGCACAGGTCGGGCATGCCTCGATGTTGTTGGCAGCGGCCATGTCCGAGAAACAGTGCTGGGCATGGGCGCAGAACGACTTCCGTTGCTCGGTACGCGACGCAAGTCCGAAACAGTGGGCCGAGGCAGTAGGTCGATTGAAGAGGTCGGAGGCCGTCGCGGTGCGCGATGCGGGGTTCACGGAAGTGGCACCAGGCTCCATGACAGTCATCGCTGTTCCGTAGAGACCTCACCCGACCAGTCCAGTGTCGGCAACTTGGCTATGGATGAACAGTCCAGTGGCCTTCAAGATGGTCGAGTGTTGATACGGAGATTCGCCTCGTTGTTCGTCGGTCTGTGGTTGTACGGCTTCTCGATGGCCATGATGATCACTGCCGGCCTCGGACTGGACCCCTGGGACGTGTTTCATCAGGGTGTGGCCGAGCATGTTTCGCTCAGTTTCGGCGTGATCACTGCTATTACCGGTGCGGTGGTACTGCTGCTCTGGATTCCGATCCGGCAGCGGCCAGGATTCGGCACGGTCGCGAATGTCGTTGTCATTGCAATCTCGGTGGATACTTCACTGGCCTTCTTGCCGGTCTTCGATTCCATGCCAGTTCGTGCCGCGATCATGGTCGCGGGCATCCTCCTCAACGGTCTGGCCAGCGTTCTCTACATCGGCGCAGGCATGGGGCCGGGTCCCCGCGACGGGTTGATGACAGGACTGGTCGCGCGCACCGGCTTGTCGGTCAGGCTCGTGCGTACCAGCATCGAAATCGCGGTCCTCGCTACCGGATGGCTTCTCGGTGGAACCGTCGGCGTCGGAACCGTGTTGTACGCCTTCGGGATCGGGCCGACCATTCAATTCCTGATCAAGGTGCTGCCGGATTCCATGACTGCAGCGGTTACCGGCGGACGTGACACCGAACGTAAGGCCAAGACCGTGGGTCCGGTCAACGAGATCTCGGTGCCGACGGGAACTTCCGCCGTGGAGGCAGGTTCGCCGGTCGGTGACGCCGAATCGAACGATGCAGTCAAGGTGCCGTCGAACCATTCCGGAGTGCCGACCGTGACCTGAACCGGTCCGCCGGAATGCAGAATCAGGAGCCAACTGTCGTCACCGAGCGGGCGCCCGGTCCGAGTGTGAGACCGAACGTCGGCTCCGTCGATCCAGGCCTGCAGTGTTCGGTGACTCTCGTCGTACCATGCGGTGTCGTCGAACTCGACGCCGGCAGAGTCGAACCAGACGAGGTCCGGGTGCTCCAGTCTCCTTCTGCCTTCGAAGAATTCGGGCTGACGCAACGCCGGTGCCGCTCGGCGTAACGCGAACGCTCGGGAGACGAACTGCACCAACGACTGATCGGCCCTCGCCCAGTCCAGTGCCCACGAATCGGCTGGGGAGGCAAGTGTGGGAACACAATACGCGTTGTTGTTTCCGCCCAGGCTGTGGCCGAACTCGTCTCCGGCGGTGAGCATCGGTGTGCCTGTCGACAGCACGAGTGTGGCCAGTAGCGCCCGTACGTGACGTGCCCTGGCGTCCTGAATCTCGGGATCGGTGCTCGGGCCTTCGATTCCGTGGTTGAACGAATCGTTGTGATCGGCGCCGTCACGATTGTCTTCACCGTTGGCCTCGTTGTGCTTGTGGTTGTATGCCACGAGATCGGCGGCGGTGAACCCGTCGTGCGCCGTGACGAAGTTGATCGACGCCCAGGGGCGACGGCCGCTGCCGGCAAAGATGTCCTCGGAACCGGCGAGGCGCGACGCGACCTTCCGAACGCTGGAGCCGCCGTTCCAGAACTGGCGAATGGTGCTGCGGTACTTGTCGTTCCATTCCGACCACTGGAGTCCGAAGTTTCCGACCTGGTAACCGTCGGCCGTCGCATCCCACGGTTCGGCGATGAGCTTGCACCGAGTCAGGACCGGATCGGAGGAGATGGCGGACAGGATGGACGCGCGCTGGTCGAAGGCCCCGCCGCGCGGCCGACCCAACGCGCTCGCGAGATCGAATCGGAAGCCGTCGACACCCATTTCGGTGGCCCAGTAACGGAGGCTGTCCGTGATCATGCGGACGGCGATGGGGGAGCAGGCGTCGACCGTGTTGCCGCACCCGGTCAGATCGATGTCGCGGCCGTTGCCGTCGAGAAGGTAGTAGCCAGGGCCGTCCAAACCTCGCCAGCTGACACTGATTCCGTCGACGCTCTGCTCGCAGGTGTGGTTGTAGACGACGTCGAGGATGACCTCGATGCCTGCCGCGTGGAGTGCGTCGACCATGATCCGGAACTCGGTGACTTCGCCGCCCGGAGTCGCCGCGTATCCGGGATGCGGGGCGAAGTACGACGTCGTCGAGTATCCCCAGTGATTGCGCATCCCTCGCTCGCGGACGCTGTGTTCGGTCAGAAACGCCTGTACGGGAAGCAGTTCCACGGCGGTGACGCCGAGTGAGACGAGGTGATCGATCACAGCCGGTGCCGTCAGGCCGAGGTACGTTCCGCGGTGGGCGGCGGGAACTCCTGGATGAGCGGCGGTGTATGCGCCGACATGCAGTTCGTAGATCACGCTTTCCTCCCACGGCGTCTCGAGGCGGGCCGAGGCGGGAGCGAGGCCGGGAGTCACCACGGACAGCGGCACGTGGCCGAGCGAGTCGAGCGTCGACGGGTCGCCGAAAGGATCGTCGGCGTACGACAGGAGGGCGCGGTGGTCACCGAGTTCCCCTTCGATGCGGCGCGCCCACGGATCGATGAGCAGCTTGTGTGGATTCAGTCTCAGTCCGGCACGCGGATTCCACGGGCCGATCGCCCGAATTCCGTACCGCTGCCCCGCGCCGATCCCGGCGATGATCCCGTGCCAGATTCCGTACGTGTGTTGCCGGAGTTCGACGCGATCTTCGTTTCCGTCCTGGTCGATCAGGCAGATCTGGACGCTCGACGCAGCTGGTGCGTGGACCGCGAACTGGGTTCCGGAGTCCACGATGTGGGCGCCGAGTGGGAATGGAGACCCGGGCGTCGGGGCGGGAGTTTCGATGAGAGGCGACACGCAAGATGATCCTGCCGTGAACGGCCGGAGAATGTGCGGGAAGATGTTCGGGTGCCGCTACCTGATCCAGATCTGCTCATCGATTTCGACAACGTACTCATCCGCCGGGGAGGGTCCACTCTCGTGGGGCCCGTCACCTGGAAAGTGGAGCTGGACGAGCGATGGGTGGTGCTCGGACCCAACGGTGCCGGCAAGACGTCGCTGCTGCGAATCGCAGCCGGTGAAACTTTCCCGACCAGCGGTTCTGCCCACCTCCTCGGTGAAGTTCTCGGCAAGGTCGACGTCAACGAGTTGCGCCCGCGAATCGGACTGTCCTCGTCGTCGTTGGCGAACCGGGTGCCCGGCGACGAGAAGGTCAGCGACCTCGTCGTGTCGGCCGGCTACGCCGTCCTCGGTCGGTGGCGCGAGGAGTACGAAACCATGGACACCTCGCGTGCTGTGGAGATGCTCGAAAGCCTCGGCGCCGAGCACCTGGCGGATCGGACGTACGGGACGCTTTCCGAAGGCGAGCGCAAGCGAGTCCTCATCGCGCGAGCTCTGATGACCGATCCCGAACTTCTACTTCTGGACGAGCCCGCCGCTGGGCTCGACCTCGGTGGCCGTGAGGAACTCGTGGCCAGACTCGCAGAACTGGCTGCCGATCCGGACGCCCCGGCTACCGTTCTGATCACCCATCACGTCGAGGAAATCCCGCCGGGCTTCACGCACGCACTCCTTCTCAAGGAAGGTGAGGTCGTCTCCCAGGGTCTTCTGGACGACGTGATCACCGCCGAAAATCTGAGCGCGGCATTCAGCCAGTCCATCAGCCTCGACAAGGCGGACGGCCGATACTTCGCGCGACGTGCGAGGCCGTCCGGAGCTCATCGCGCGTGAGCGTCAGTGGGACCTGAAATGCGGCCCAGATCACAGATCGCGTAGGTTCGCGAAGCATGGCTAACGAGAATGCAAACGCTGTCCCCGAGCCCAAGGATGCGTCGACCGTCATCTTGGTGCGCGATGCCGAATCC
The DNA here is from genome assembly GCF_003852455.1 of Rhodococcus sp. KBW08. Taxonomy (NCBI): domain Bacteria; kingdom Bacillati; phylum Actinomycetota; class Actinomycetes; order Mycobacteriales; family Nocardiaceae; genus Rhodococcus; species Rhodococcus sp. KBW08. The sequence goes on along the minus strand of NZ_QAJJ01000002.1, from coordinate 301,583 downwards.
GGTATCGAGATCTTCCTGCTTCAACGAGTGCAGGGGATGGCGTTCGCCGGGGGCATGACGGTCTTTCCCGGCGGCGGCGTCGACAAGTCCGATGCGACGGCCGAGGTCGAGTGGGCCGGCCCTTCCGTCGAGTGGTGGGCCGAGCGATTCAGCACGGATGTGGCTCGGGCGAAGGCTCTCGTCTTGGCTGCGGTGCGGGAAACTTTCGAGGAGTGCGGCGTCCTGCTCGCCGGACCGACCGCGGACACCGTCGTCGCGGACACGGCCGGCTACGCACAGGACCGCGTTGCTCTCGAAAAGCACGAGCTGTCGTTCAGCGATTTCCTGAAGAAGGAGAACCTGGTCCTGCGAACGGATCTGCTGCGGCCGTGGGCGAACTGGATCACGCCGGTGGGCGAGACACGCCGCTACGACACCCGATTCTTCGTCGCAGCGTCACCGACCGGACAGATCGCGGACGGGGTCACCTCCGAGGCCGCCGAGGTACGTTGGCAGAGCCCGCAGGACGCGCTGGCGCACTGGCGGGAGGGTGGCAGCATCCTGTTGCCGCCGACGTGGAGCCAGCTGACCGAATTGGCCAAGTTCAGCTCGGTGGCGGAGATACTCGCAGCCGAGCCGGAGATCCCCGTCATCCTGCCGACGCTGATCACCGACGAGGAAACACTGCGCGTCGAATTCCCGAACCAGGACGGTTACTACACCGCCGGACCGCATCCGTGGTCGATCAAGGTGGCAAAGTAGATTCTCGATCATGGCTGAATTTGTGACTCTCGAAGTTTCCGAAGGCATCGGCACCATCCGTCTGGCGCGCCCGCCCATGAACGCGCTGAACCGTCAGGTCCAGGACGAGTTGGCCGCTGCTGCACACGCCGCGACCGTCGACAAGGCAGTCAAGGCAGTCATCGTCTACGGCGGCGAGAAGGTTTTTGCTGCCGGCGCCGACGTCAAGGAAATGGCCGAGATGGACTACGGCCAGATCCGTGACGCGATCGGCGGCATGCAGGCAGGACTCGGCGCCGTGGCGTCCATCCCGAAGCCGACCGTTGCCGCGATCACCGGATACGCACTCGGTGGCGGTCTCGAAGTTGCACTGTCGGCCGATCGCCGGATCGTCGGAGACAACGCCAAGCTCGGAGTTCCGGAGATTCTGCTCGGAATCATTCCCGGTGGCGGCGGAACGCAGCGCCTCGCTCGGCTGATCGGTCCGGCCAAGGCCAAGGATCTGGTCTTCAGCGGCCGTTTCGTCGGGGCCGACGAGGCGTTGGCCATCGGTTTGGTCGACGAGGTCGTCGCTCCCGACGACGTCTACACCGCGGCCCGGACATGGGCCTCGCAGTTTGTCGGGGGAGCGTCACGCGCGTTGGCTGCTGCCAAGGCAGCCATCGACGAAGGTCTGAACACCGACCTGGAATCCGGCCTCAAGATCGAGCAGCATCTGTTCGCCGGATTGTTCGCGACCAAGGATCAGACGATCGGCATGGAGTCGTTCATCGCCAACGGTCCGGGCAAGGCCGAGTTCACGGGCGAGTAGGCTCCCCTAAACTAGAACTTGTTCATCTCTTACCAGCGAGTAGGATAGCCGCCATGACAGCCAGCCCGAATGACGACGCAACCGTCACGCCGCCCGCCGCTACCGACACCTCGGTAGTCGACCCCGCGCCGCGGCCGCACGCCACGGCCGAAGAGGTCGAGGCCGCTCGTAAGGACACCAAGCTCGCTCAGGTGCTCTACCACGACTGGGAAGCCGAAACCTACGACGACAAGTGGTCCATCTCGTACGACGAGCGCTGCATCGACTACGCACGTGGTCGTTTCGACGCCGTCGCGGGCGACCAGCCGCTCCCGTACGAGCGCGCCCTCGAACTGGGTTGCGGCACCGGATTCTTCCTCCTGAACCTGATGCAGGGCGGAGTCGCCAAGACCGGTTCGGTCACCGACCTCTCGCCCGGCATGGTCAAGGTCGCACTGCGCAATGCCGAAAGCCTCGGCCTTCCGGTCGACGGCCGTGTTGCCGACGCCGAGACCATTCCGTACGAGGACAACACCTTCGACCTGGTGGTCGGCCACGCCGTGCTGCACCACATCCCGGACGTGGAGAAGTCGCTGCGCGAGGTCCTCCGTGTTCTCAAGCCCGGCGGTCGTTTCGTCTTCGCCGGTGAGCCCACGACTGTCGGCAACTTCTACGCCCGCTGGCTCGGCCGCGCGACGTGGGAAGCAACCACACGCGTGACCAAGCTGCCGTTCCTGGCAGATTGGCGTCGCCCGCAGGAGGAGCTCGACGAGTCTTCTCGCGCAGCAGCTCTCGAGGCTGTCGTCGACATCCACACGTTCGACCCCACGGACCTCGAGAACATGGCGAAGTCCGCCGGCGCCGATCAGGTCCACGCTGCCACCGAGGAATTCGCCGCGGCGCTGCTCGGCTGGCCGGTCCGTACCTTCGAGGCGGCTGTTCCGCCGGAGAAGCTCGGTTGGGGCTGGGGGCGTTTCGCTTTCGGTGGTTGGAAGACGCTCAGCTGGGTCGACGAGAAGGTGCTCCGCCACGTCGTTCCTCGCGGATTCTTCTACAACGTCATGATCACCGGCGTGAAGCCCGGCAACTGAATTGGGTTATGACTTCACCCTCGGCGACGTCGACTATCTCGGAAGTGATTCCGGCGTAGCTGCCTTGGCCGAGGTGGATCAGCTCGAACTGTCCACGCGTACGCGTCTGGCCGACATCGGCCGGGCGCGTACGCGTTTCGGTGATCACATGCCTGCGCTCGTGGACACCGTTCTGCTTCGACGCAAAGCCGCTGCGAAACTGCCCGGCAGCGATCAGTGGTTGTTCACGGACGACGCGATGCAGCAGGCCACTCCCGGCGTCGTGGCGGCGCACCGCGCGCAGCGTCTGATCGGGCGCGACGTCCACGACGTGACGTGCTCGATCGGCGCCGAACTGCACGCCTTGACCGGAGTTGCGCATCGCGTGATCGGCAGCGACATCGATTCCGTCCGGCTGGCGATGGCGCAGCGCAATGTGCCGAGCGCAGCGTTGTTGCGTGCCGACGCACTCCGCCCGACGACACGCGAGACCGTCGTACTGGCGGACCCGGCGCGGCGATCGGGCGGTCGTCGCACTCACGATCCCGCAGCCCTGATGCCGCCGCTACCGGACCTCATCGAGGCGTACTCCGGCCGTGATCTCGCCGTGAAGTGCGCTCCCGGACTCGATTTCGACAACCTCGGCTGGGCCGGCGAAGTCGAGGTCGTCTCGCTCGACGGCGGAGTCAAGGAAGCTTGCCTGTGGTCGACGGGACTGGCCGAGTCCGGCGTCACGCGTCGAGCTTCGGTGCTTCGCTCCGACGGGAGCGGGTGGGCGATCACCGACGCCGAGGACGACGTTATTCCGGAGCAGGCTCCGGGGGAGTGGATCATCGACCCGGACGGCGCGGTAGTGCGCGCAGGCCTGGTGCGCCACTACGCGGCCAGACACGGCCTGTGGCAGCTCGATCCGCGGATCGCCTATCTGACCGGCGACAGCGTCCCTGAGGGAGTTCGCGGATTCCGGATCCTCGAGCAGATCAAGTACTCGGAGAAACTGCTCAAACAGACGCTGTCCAAGAGGGACTGCGGTGTGGCCGAAATTTTGGTGCGCGGAGTCGACGTCGACCCGGCAGTGCTGCGTCCACGGCTCAAGCTCAAGGGCTCGCTTGCGCTGAGCGTCGTGATCGTGCGGATCGGACGATCGGCGTCGGCCTTCATCTGTGAGGCGTCCCGCTAGCTCACTTGAAGACGAACAGCTCACCGATTGCGCTGGGCGTCAACACTTCACCCTTCGGGCCGATGGAGGTGCCGACGGTGAAGCCGACCGCTCCGGGCAGCGTGTCCTGATCCACCGTCTCACCGGTCTCCGTGTCGAAGGTGATCAGGCTCAATCCGTTCTCACCCTCGCGGACGACGGTGTAGCCGGTGTTGCCGGCGGTCTGCGCCGGAACGCCCAATTGCAGAAGGTCTTTGCGTTCCCAGGCGAGTTCGGCGTGATCTCCCTCGTCGCGCACGGCAAGGAGGTGACCCTTGTCGCCGCCGGCGGGGATGATCAAACCGTCGTCGGACGTCGAGGCACTACCGGCCGAGTTGAAGCCGATGTCGTAACTCCATCTGGTGTCACCGGTTTCGGCGTCCACCGCCCACAGCGACCCGTTGTTGTCGGTGGCGTACACGGTCTTGCCGTCCTTCGACAGGTCCGGGCTCGACGCCGTCCCACCGGGAAGCGCGTCGGTGGACCACTCGCGGGTGATGGACGGATTGTCACCGCCCGTGTACTTCATGGCGACCAGATCGGCTGCCTGAGAACTGGGTCCGTAGAAGGTGAAGTAGAACTTGCCGGTGCCCAGGTCGACTGCCGGCGTATTGGCCACCGGGCAGCCGGCGGTACCGAGGAAGCACTCGTTCAAACCCTTGTTGTCGGGAATGAGTTCTGCATTCGAGCCCTGGTCGATCGACGGCGGCGGGATCAGGTCGAACGACGGAAGAACCTTTGCGCCGGTCTGCGGGTTGAGCACGTTGATCTGACCCAGCTGGGTGATGAACAACAGGTTTCCGTCGCCGGTGAACTGCGACGAGAGGGGAGTGCCCACAACGAGCGTGCGCCAACGCAATTGACCCGTTTCAGTGAAGGACATCATCGCGCCGCTCTCGCCGACGTAGACATTGGTGGCCGTGTCGACGATGGGCGTCGAGGCGACTACTCCGTCGTTGAGTCGAGCGCACCACTTCTTGCGACCCGAATCCATCTGGAAAGAAAAGAGATTGCAGCCGTTCTCGGTGCGGGCGGTGACGAAACTCTGGCCGTTCGCGGCCACCGACGCGTACGCGGCAACCGGACCGCCGAGGGGGCGTGACCAGGCGAACTCGACATCGCGTGAACCGGTGACCGGGCTCGTGTCGCTGTTGCGGGCGTCGGCGTGCATGGCCGGCCAACCCGCCGACGCGTACCGGTCCACCCGTCCGTCGTCGCTGCCGCAACCGGCGATCAGGACCGCAACGATCGCCGTCGACACCATCACGGACGACCGTAGGACCCGCCGCATCACAATCTCCCTGCCTTCACTTCGTCAAGAGCCTTCGGTAACTGCACAAGCCCGGAGCAGAGACTATCCCGACCGGGGCAACGTGACGGGGCACACCCCGAGGGTCGGTGAGTCGGCCCCACGTAGGCTGAACACTCATGACGAGCATGTGGGGCGCACCGTTGCGCACTCGATGGCGGGGATCACGCCGCAACGACAGCGATCAGGCCAAGTTCTTGACCGTCGATTCCCTCAAATGGGTTCTGGCGAACAAGGCGTACACGCCCTGGTACCTGGTGCGGTACTACCGTCTCGCCAAGTTCAAGATGGCCAACCCGCACGTGATCCTGCGCGGCATGGTGTTCCTCGGCAAGAACGTCGAAATCCATTCCACCCCCGATCTGTCCCGCCTCGAGATCGGGCGCTGGGTACACATCGGCGACGGCAACGCGATCCGTTGCCACGAAGGTTCGCTGCGCATCGGCGACAAGGTCGTCTTCGGCAAGGACAACGTCGTCAACACCTATCTCGACATCGAAATCGGTGCGTCGACGCTCGTAGCCGACTGGTGCTACATCTGCGACTTCGACCACCGCATGGACGACATCAACACACCGATCAAGGACCAGGGCATCGTCAAGGGCCCCGTCCGTATCGGCCCGGACACCTGGGTGGCAGCGAAGGTCACCGTGCTGCGAAATACCCGCGTCGGACGCGGTTGTGTTCTCGGTGCGCACGCCGTCGTCAAGGGAGACATCCCGGATTACAGCATCGCCGTCGGCTCGCCCGCAAAGGCGGTCAAGAACCGCAAGTCCGATTGGGAAGCCGGCGCTGCCGATCGTGCGAAGTACATCGCGGCACTCGAGGACATCGCACGCAAGAAGGCTGCTGCGGACGCTGCCGACGCGTCGTCGACGCCTTAGCTCACGTTCTGACAGCACCAGCGATTACTTTCGGCGCCGCCACCGGTCTGTATCGGTATCGGCGCCGAAAGTCTGCGCCGGTGAAAGGAGTGCCGACATGAGCGAACAGACACCCGAATGGGTCGTGGCGCAGCGCCGCGAACTGGTGGGATTTCTCGAAGGCCTGAGCACGGAGCAGTGGAACGCGCCGACCCTGTGCGACGGGTGGCGGGTCCGCGAAGTGATCGCGCACATCACCATGCCCTACCGATACTCGGCGCCGCGATTCGTCGTGGAAATGGTCAAGTCACGCGGAAACTTCAACAAGATGTCGAATCGGCGAGCGCTCGCCGACGCGTCGGAAGTCGGTGAGCAACAATTGCTTGCCTCGCTTCGCGACAATGTTGCACACCCGTGGAAGCCGCCGGGTGGTGGCTTCGAGGGTGCACTCTCGCACGACGTGATCCACGGTCAGGACATTCGCGTGGCACTCGGCGACGATTACGTGGTGCCAGAAGACCGGCTCACTCGCGTGCTCAGCGGACTCTCGCCCAAAACCGTGAAGTATTTCGGGACGGACCTCGACGGCGCTCGGTTGCGCGCCGACGACCGAGACTGGACGTACGGCGCCGGCGCCGAGGTCCACGGAGCGGCGCAGGATCTGCTGCTGGTGCTGTGCGGCCGGATGTTGCCACCCGGCCATCTGCTCGGGGACGCGAGTTCTCGCTTCACCGCGCCCTTCCCGATCCGCTGAGGTCAGCGCTTCAGCGGCCGGGTAGCGGACGCTCGGGGATCTGCGGACGAGCCAACGGCTGCCGCACCCGACGCTTTGCGCCCGCGTAGACGTGCGCAGTCTCCTCGGCGACCTGATGCCAGTCGAAGTCCGATGTCAGGCGTGCGCGGGCGGCCACTGCCCGTTCCTGCGCCCCGGCGGGATCGTCGAGAACCTCGCGGACAGCCGAGGTGAGCCCGGCGATGTCGCCCGGTTGGAAGGACATCCCCGTCACCCCGTCGACGACGGCTTCGCCCAGTCCGCCTGCGGTGGACGTGATCAGCGGAGTGCCGGCTGCCGCCGCTTCGAGGGCGATGATCCCGAAGGGCTCGTAGCGGGACGGCAGGACGATGGCGTCCGCTCCGTGCAGCCAGCTGAGCAGTTCGGTGTGATCGAGGTTGCCGAGAAAGTCCACTGCCCGCGCGACGCGATGAGTCCGCGCCTGTTGGTAGAGCCACGTGAACTGGGTGCCTTCGCCCGCGATCGCGAGGGTCGTGCCGGGGTGGCTACGACGGATTCGGGGGAGAGCCGCGATGGCGTCCTGCACGCCCTTCTCGTATTCCAGGCGGCCGACGAAGAGGAGTTTCGGCGGTCCGGACCGCGGTCCACGTTCGCGAAAGTTCCACGTGGTCACGTCGATTCCGTTGCGGATGACGGTGATCGGCGGAAGCGTCGGGCCGTAGAGCTCGGTCACTTCTTCCTGCATGGACGCCGAACAGGTTATGAGAGAGTCGGATTCGTTTGCCAGCCACCACTCGACGGAGTGGACCTGGCGGTTGATGCGTCCGGAGATCCAGCCGCTGTGGCGACCCGCCTCGGTGGCATGGAGTGTGGAAACCAGTGGGACGTCATAGAATTCGGCAAGGGCGATAGCCGGATGTGCGACCAGCCAGTCGTGCGCGTGTACGACGTCCGGCTGCCAGCCCTCGCCCACTCCCGGCTTGTGCAGCGCCATCCCGGCGCGGACCATCGCGTGACCCATCGCGAGGGTCCACGCGAGCATGTCCTCACCGAAGACGAAGTGAGCGGGGTCTTCGGCCACCGCGACGACAAGGACGCCTTCGGAGATGTGCGTGACCGTCGGGTGCGTGGACGCATCGGTGCCGGACGGTCGCCGTGAGAGGACCACAACCTCGTGGCCTGCAGCCGCAAGCTCGGTGGCGAGATGGTGGACGTGGCGACCGAGCCCGCCCACGACGACCGGTGGGTACTCCCACGAGACGATGAGAATCTTCACGACGCACTCCCGTTCGCCAGTTCCGTGTCGGGCAGACGGCGTGCATCCAGACCTGGGAACAGTCCGTCGGCACGATTCCAGCCTTCGGCTAGGCGCTCGGCGACGGTGTCGCGGGCGGAAACCGCCGCTTCGGAGATTTCCCTGGTCGCGTGGGCGTGCTTGTGTGCGCGTTCGCGGGCGTACCCCGCGGCCGAATCCTTGCTCACCATGAATGCCCAATCGCTCGAAACTGTCATCAGTGTCTCGCGAAGTACCTGATCGTTGACGCGGTTTCGCAGTTCCGGTCGGCCGGGAGCGTTGTCGCGTCCGCGAGACTTGTCCACGGTGGTGAGGGCAGTCTCGACTACTTCGGAGTTCAGTTGCACGAGGTCGGACACCTGATCGCCGGCCCACACGCGCCAGTCCTTGCCCGATCCCCAGGACGAATCCTCGAGTTGAACGGGTTCGCCGACGTATCCCGATGCCTTGGCGTCAGCGAGGGTCCCGACGCGAATTCCGGCCTCGGGGAGCGCGCGCAGGAGCTTTTCGAGCCACTGCGGACCTTCGTGCCACCAGTGCCCGAACAGTTCCGTGTCGAAAGCCGCGACCACGAGGGCGTCGCGGCCGATACGGGCGGACTCACTGCGCAGACGCGCCCGAACGGTTTCGACGAAGTCGGCAACATGCTTGTCGACGGCGGCGGCAGCGAGTTCGGGGTCGTACGGCAACTTGTCGGCGGAGTCGACGGTCCGTCCGGTGACCCGCGACGGCTTGAGGCCCGTCTCGTGGTCGTAGGTGTGGAAGTCGCGGTAAGCAGCGTGACCCGGGTATCCGGATTTCGGGGACCAGACGCGGTAGCTGACCTGCAGGTCGCGGCCGAAGGCAACCACGTCGGATTCACGAACCGGGCGGCCGAGGGACGTGTCGCCGCGCAAGGCGGGACCGTCGACCATGAAGTGGGTGACGCCCGCTTCGGCGTACCCGCGCTCCATACCCGGTGTGTACCCGCACTCGGGTCCCCAGATCCCGGTCGGAGTGTGGCTCCACCGGGCATGCGCGTCGGCGAGACCCTCGCGGAGAGAGAAGGCCCGCAAGCGAGGATCGAGCAGGGGTTGGAACGGGTGGGCCAGCGGCCCGCCGAGAAGCTCGAAGGCCTCGCGATCGATGAGGTCCCGGAACACCGGGGAAGCGCCGTGCTGCCAGTGAGTCTCGAAATCCTCCAGAGCGGCGGCTGACGCCCGGTGTTCGCGCGCGCCGAGTTCGCGGTGCGCCGCGTCCGGCATCCCGGCGGCTTCGTGGGCACGGATCTGCCAGTTGCCGAGCCAATGATGCATCCCGGCGAGGCAGTGGGGATCGTCCAACTGAGCCGCGAGCACCGGCGTGATTCCCAGTGTCAGCAGGTGCGATCGGCCCTCGTCGGCCAGGCGTCGAAGCGCGGCGGCAAGCGGAATGTACGACGCAGCCCAGGACTGGTAGATCCATTCCTCGCCGACGGGCCATCTGCCGTGGTTGGCGAGCCACGGCAGATGGGAGTGCAGAACCAGGGCGAACATCCCCGGTTCGGTGACGGGTGTTGCGTTACTCACTCGCCGGTTTCCTTCACGGCGATGTCCTTCACTGCGGTGTCCTTCACGGCGATGGCGACGAGGTCGAGGCTGTCGTCGATGTCGGGTTCGCTGATGCTGAAGTCGTCGACGGTGATGCCCTCGACGTCGCGGGTGAGATCTTCCGGCCAGGGCTCGCCGGCCAACGCGCGGTCGATCTGCGCGTTGATGAACGATCCGCCGTGCTTCGCGTCGAGTTCCTTCAAACGAGAACCGTGGTGGACGCCGGTCATCAACTGAACGCGGAATCCGGCGTCTTCGAGCAATTCGGTCATTTCGGCGGCGTTGAGCTCACGAGTGTGGAAAGGGTTGAGCGGCGTGTCGCGGCCGGGGGAGAACGTGATCCGGTTGGGGGTACTGATCAGAAGTTCACCGCCGGGAGCGAGAACGCGGAAGCACTCGCGCAGGAACTGACCCTGATCCCACAGGTGCTCGATCACCTGGAAATTGACGACGACGTCAACCGAGTTGTCGGCCAGTGGAAGCTCGGCGAGATTGCCGTGGAGCATCTCGACGCGGGGGTAGCGCGCACGAACGTGTTCGACCGCGGAGATGTCGTAGTCCAGGCCCGTAACCTTCGTTGCGACGTCCGCAATCATGTTGGCGCCGTAGCCTTCTCCGGATCCGGCCTCGAGGACTCGGCGGTCCGTGCAGCGCTCCAGAAGTGCGCGGTACACCACTTCGTGGCGCCGGAACCAGTAGTTCTCCTCGGGGATTCCTGGCACGGTTCGTTCGCCCGTCAAGGGCAGGGGTGCGTCCTCGTGGTTGCTGACACTCGTTTCACTCACCCGTGCGAGATTAGTGCCATCCGAGTAGAACGTGTTCGCCGTGGTCCAGATCACTGCTGTCAATTCCTGTTCGTGCCGTTATGGTGGACGAGGTTCCACGTTAAGTTACCCACCGGTAACTTAACGTGGGGTAATCTAACGCACAGCCGACGTGAACCGAGAAATCCGCCCGTGGGGAGACCTGTCGGACTCTCTTTTCGGACGCTCGGACTGCGCGAGCACCACAGACGATTTATCAGGTGAATTACACACAGGAGGTCGACGAAGACCCATGACGAATATCGTTGTTTTGATCAAGCAGGTCCCCGACACATGGTCCGAGCGCAAGCTGACCGACGGCGACTACACGCTTGACCGTGAAGCCGCCGACGCAGTCCTCGACGAGATCAACGAGCGCTCCGTCGAAGAAGCACTCCTCATCAAGGAAGCTCAGGGCGGTGAGGTAACGGTGCTGTCCGCAGGTCCCGACCGCGCCACCGACGCTATCCGCAAGGCTCTGTCGATGGGCGCCGACAAGGCCGTCCACATCAACGACCCGGCACTGCACGGCTCCGACGCGATCCAGACCGCATGGACGCTCGCTGCTGCTCTCGGACAGATCACCTTCGAGAACGACGAGCCTGCCGACCTGATCATCGCCGGCAACGAGGCCACCGACGGCCGCGTCGGCGCTGTTCCGGCCATCATCGCCGAGTACCTGGGCATCCCGCAGCTCACGCAGCTGCGCAAGGTCGTCGTCGCCGACGGCAAGATCACCGGTGAGCGCGAGACCGACGAGGGCGTCTTCGGCCTCGAGGCTTCGCTGCCCGCGATCGTCTCGGTCACCGAGAAGATCAACGAGCCGCGCTTCCCGTCCTTCAAGGGCATCATGGCCGCGAAGAAGAAGGAAGTTCTCGTCTACACGCTGGCCGACCTCGGAGTCGATCCGGAGACCGTCGGTGTTGCGAACGCCGGCACCACCGTGACGTCCTCCACCCCGAAGCCCCCCCGTACCGCTGGTGAGCGCATCGTCGACGAGGGAGACGGTGGCACCAAGATTGCCGCTTACCTCGTCAGCAACAAGGTCATCTGACCGCGCCCTTCTAGACATCCAGCAGAAGAACTCAGGGAGAGTTAAGTCATGGCAGAAGTACTTGTGCTCGTAGAGCACGCAGAGGGTGCGCTGAAGAAGGTCAGCACCGAACTCATCACCGCTGCACGCGCACTCGGTGAGCCGTCGGCAGTTGTCGCCGGCCCCGCGGGCACCGCAGCAAAGCTCGCCGACGCTCTGGCAGCAGCCGGCGCCGAGAAGATCTACGTCGCCGAGTCCGACGACATCGACGGCTACCTCGTCACCCCCAAGGTCGACGTTCTCGCCGCTCTGGTCGAGTCCACCAGCCCGGCAGCGGTCATCACCGCGGCCGGCACCGAGGGCAAAGAGGTTGCCGGTCGTCTGGCCGCACGTCTGGGCTCCGGACTGCTGACCGACGTCATCGAGATCAAGGCTGACGGCACCGGCGTCCACTCCATCTTCGGTGGCGCGTTCACCGTCGAGGCCAAGGCCAACGGCGACGTTCCCGTCTACTCGGTTCGCCCGGGTGCAGTCGAGGCTGCTCCGCAGGCCGGCGCAGGCGAGCAGATCACCGTCGAGGTTCCGGCTCAGGACGAGAGTGCCGTCAAGGTCACCTCGCGTGAGCCCATCGTCGGCGGCGACCGCCCCGAGCTCACCGAGGCCTCGGTTGTCGTCTCCGGTGGACGTGGCGTCGGCAGCGCGGACAAGTTCTCCGTCGTCGAAGAGCTGGCCGATTCCCTCGGCGCTGCAGTCGGTGCTTCGCGTGCCGCTGTGGACTCGGGTTACTACCCCGGACAGTTCCAGGTCGGTCAGACCGGTAAGACGGTCTCGCCGCAGCTGTACATCGCGCTCGGCATTTCCGGTGCCATCCAGCACCGTGCCGGCATGCAGACGTCCAAGACCATCGTCGCGGTCAACAAGGACGAAGAGGCACCCATCTTCGAGATCGCCGACTTCGGCATCGTGGGCGACCTGTTCAACGTCGCACCGCAGCTCACCGAAGCTGTGAAGTCCCACAAGGGCTAGAAAGCACAAACTGCTGTGCGCCTTTATCAACCCCCCGCGGTTGATAAAGGCGCACAGTGCTTTATTCACCCGGCCTGCATCGGCATGTCACTTCGTCGATACCGAGACGCCGTTCGCGCTCGATAAACCTTGCGCATGACAATTACGTCAGTCCTTCGCTCCGCGAGTGACAATCTCGGCCGTGAGGTCGCCCAGCCGAGATATTCCCTGATCGTCTCCTCCGACCGCGAGCATCGTGTCGCAGCGCAGCGCCTTCGATACCGAGTGTTCGCCTCCGAGCCAGGCTTCTCCCTCCCGGCCTCGGCCGGCGTGTTCGAGCTCGACGCCGACGCCTTCGACGAATTCTGTGATCATCTTCTCGTTCGCGACAACATCACCGAGGAGTACGTCGGCTGCTACCGAATGCTGCCGCCGGATTCCGCTGCGGCCGCGGGTGGGTATTACACCGCAACGGAATTCGACATCTCCGCGCTCGATCCGGTGGCGAACAGAATCGTCGAAATGGGTCGCGCGTGCGTCGATCCCGCTCACCGCACCGGATCCGTCCTCAGCCTGATGTGGTCAGGAATCCTGCACTACCTCGAATTGACCGGATACGAGTGGGTGATGGGCTGCGTCTCCGTGCCCGTCCTCCCGAGCCCCGATTCAATCGCCGGCGCCGATGTCCGCGGCGTCCGTGACTTCGTGATGAACAAACACGCCAGTCCGGCGTCACGGCGGGTGACTCCACGAAACCCGGTGGTCCTCGGCGGTCTGACGCTCGACGAGATTGCCGCACCGGAACGCGTCACGATGCCGCCGTTGCTTCGTGGCTACTTGCGGATGGGCGCGACGATCTGCGGGGAACCTGCTCACGATCCCGAATTCGGTGTGGCCGATTTTGTTGCGCTGCAAGGCCTTCACTCCGCCAACAAGCGCTACCTCGAACGGCTGCGATCGGCGGCCGCCGCGCACGAATCGGGGATCGGCTGATGACCGCGACGTTGCCGTACTGGGTGCCGACGAGCCCCTGCGGCGACGGGTGCCTACCCGCGGACGCACCCCGTGTGTCGAGTATCACCGTGGTGGCCCGCGGGGTCATGGTCGGCGCCGCACTGGTGACTGCGCCGGTGCTTTCGGCCGGTTGGCTGCTCCCGCGCGCCTGGCGTACGGAGATGCAGCGCGGATACTCGCGGGCGTTGCTGCGTTGCCTGGGGATGAAGCTCACGGTCGACGATCAGCGGTTGGGGCGCGCCGAACCGGCGGGCGTGATGGTTGTCGCCGGCCACGTGTCGTGGACCGACGTCCTCGTCGCGAGTGCCGTTGCCCCGGCCAACTTCGTCGCCCGTGCCGACCTGCTCGACTGGGCAGTGCTCGGTGGTCTCGCGCGCCGGATGCGCGTCGTCCCCATCGATCGCGCTCGACTGCGTGAACTTCCCGGAACCGTCGACGTCGTTCGCGAGCGCTTGCAGCGAGGTGTCCGTGTGATGGTGTTTCCCGAGGGAACGACCTGGTGCGGCCGGGCGTACGGCGGTTTTCGCCCGGCGATGTTCCAAGCTGCCGTCGACGCCGAATGCCCGGTTCAGCCCATGGCGATCCGCTACGAGAACGCCGACGGTTCCCTGTGCACCGGACCGTGCTTTGTCGGCACCGAAACGATCGGTCAGTCCATCCGCCGGATCCTGCGTCAGAAGAACGTCGAGGTGAAGGTCAGGCTGGCTCCATTCGAGGAGGCAGGGGAGTGTCGAATCGACCTCGCACAGCGATGCGAGAGAGCCGTACGGGGCGTCGAAACCATCGATCTGGCAGCTCACGACATCTTCGACCCCGCGCCGGAACTCGTGACACAAGCCGTGGGACAAATCGATCCCTCCCCGGCGATGACCGCGTAGCCTCCTGAGCGAGGCTGGGCGAACTCTCGTGCTGGGCTATCCTTGTCAAGCCATGACTCTGCCTGCACACAGTGCCCACGCCGGATTTCCGGTGTACCTCGATCATGCCGCCACGACTCCGATGTCGGCAGCCGCTATCGAGGCGATGACCGATACCTTCAAAACCGTGGGCAACGCGTCCTCGCTGCACGGCTCCGGCCGTGCGGCCCGGCGCCGCGTCGAGGAATCGCGCGAGTCGATCGCCGCGAGCCTGGGCGCGCGGCCGTCGGAGGTCATCTTCACCTCCGGAGGAACCGAGAGCGACAATCTCGCGGTCAAGGGCATCTACTGGGCTCGCCGTGACGCCGATCCGCGACGCACTCGAATTCTGGCCAGCTCCGTCGAGCATCATGCGGTGCTCGACGCCGTCGAGTGGCTCGAGCAGCACGAGGGCGCGCGTGTGACGTGGTTGCCGGTCGACGAGAACGGTGTCGTCGACCCGAAGACGTTGCGCGACGAGCTGTCCGTCCACGCCGACGAGGTGGCACTCGTGACGGTGATGTGGGCCAACAACGAGGTCGGCTCGATCATGCCGATCATGGAGTTGGCAGAGGTCGCGGCAGAGTTCGAGATTCCGATGCACAGCGACGCGGTCCAGGCCGTTGCACAATTGCCCGTCGATTTCGCGGCGAGCAAGTTGTCCGCGCTGAGCATCGCGGCGCATAAGTTCGGTGGTCCGCACGGCGTCGGCGCACTGCTGCTCGGACGCCAGGTTCCCTGTGTGCCGCTCCTTCACGGCGGCGGACACGAACGTGATCTGCGTTCGGGCACTCCGGATACTGCGGGTGTTGTCGGGATGGCTGCGGCGCTGCGCGCGAATGTCGAGAACTTCGATTCCAGCACAAGGGAATTGGCGCAGTTGCGCGATCGGTTGATAGACGGAGTCCTGGAGATCCTTCCCGAGTCGGTGCTCAACGGCCCGACCGGATCCGATCGGCTTCCCGGTAACGCGCACTTCACCTTTCCCGGTTGCGAGGGCGATTCGCTGTTGATGCTCCTCGACGCGGCCGGTATCGAATGCTCCACCGGTTCGGCCTGCACCGCTGGTGTGGCCCGGGCCAGCCACGTATTGATCGCGATGGGCGTCGAATCGTCTGTCGCGCGTGGCTCCCTGAGATTTTCGCTCGGACATACGTCGAGTGTCACCGATGTGGACGCGCTGATCGCTGCGCTTCCACAAGTAGTAGAGCGCGCTCGGGCCGCCGGTCTTGCCGGCGCCGGTTCGCGTGGAGGGGATCGCTGATGCGAGTACTCGCAGCCATGAGCGGAGGCGTCGACTCCGCTGTCGCCGCCGCCCGCGCCGTTGCCGCCGGACATGACGTCGTCGGTGTTCATCTTGCGCTGTCCACGGCGCCGGGCGCATTGCGGACGGGTTCGCGTGGTTGCTGCTCGAAGGAAGATGCCGGCGACGCCAGGCGCGCTGCCGACGTCCTCGGAATACCCTTCTACGTCTGGGATTTCGCCGATCGTTTCAAGGAAGACGTGATCGACGACTTCGTGGCGTCGTACGCAGCGGGTGAGACCCCGAATCCGTGCCTGCGGTGCAACGAGAAGATCAAATTCACCGCACTGGCCGATCGTGCGGTCGCTCTCGGTTTCGATGCCGTGGCGACGGGTCACTACGCGCGCCTCGAAGACGGCGTCCTGCGCCGGGCGGTTGATGCGGACAAGGATCAGTCGTACGTCCTCGGTGTGCTGACTGCTGATCAGCTTTCGCGGGCGATGTTCCCGATCGGTGACACACCGAAGGAACAGATCCGCGAGGAAGCCGCCGAACGAGGCCTGGCTGTGGCGAACAAGCCCGACAGCCATGACATCTGCTTCATCCCGACCGGCGATACTCGAGCATTCCTGGGTGCGCGGATCGGCGTTCGTCCCGGAAGCGTCGTCGACGCCGATTCGGGTGAGGTCCTCGCTGCGCACGACGGCGTACACGGTTTCACGATCGGACAGCGCAAGGGGCTCGGCGTCGAAGGTCCCGCGGGTGACGGCCGTCCGCGGTACGTGACTGCGATCGAGCCCGAAACCGGAACGGTACGAGTCGGTTCGGCCAAGAATCTCGACGTCTGGGCCATCTCGGCCCAGCGCGCGATCTGGACTTCGGGCCAAGCGCCGGAAGGCCCCGTCGAGTGCATGGTGCAGGTTCGTGCGCACGGCGGATTGGCGCAGGCCGTTGCGGAGGCCGTCGATGACGGTACTTCAACCGGCGGTATCGCGATTTCGTTGCGCGAACCACTGACCGGCGTCGCGAAGGGCCAGGCCGTCGTGTTGTATCGCCCCGACAGCGAACTAGGCGACCAGGTTCTCGGCAGTGGCACCATCTCCGGCACCGAATCCGAGCCGAACGCACTGTGACACAGCAGGTTTCCATCGGTGGCCTCGTCACCGGAATCGGATCCTGGCCGGGCACGGACGCCCGCGAAAGTGCCGCAACCATCCTCGGTGAACTGGGCGGTTTCCCACACCTGGTGGAGTTGCCGGGTCGCGGTCTCGGCGCTGACATGGTCGGCCGGGCGGGAGCCATTTTGGTCGACATCAACCTCGACGCCTCGACGCGTGCCTATCGCGTCGTGCCGCGGAGGGGCAACGTCGCGAAGCGAGCCGAGGACTTCCTGAACCAGGATCTCGACGCACTCGAGGAAGCCTGGGAGTCGGCCCGTCTCGTCGGCGGGGACCACATCGTCAAGCTCCAAGCTGCCGGCCCGCTGACACTCGGCGCCGAGATCGAGGTCGCGAACGGTTCGCGAGTTCTCGTCGACCGCGGGGCGCTGCGTGACATCGCCGAATCACTGGGTGAGGGTCTCGCGCGACACGCGGCCGAGGTCACACGCCGGACCGGCGCCAAGGTCGTGATCCAGTTGGACGAGCCTCAGATCGCGGCAGTGCTGGCCGGTTCGCTGCCCGGGCGTACCAAGATGGAAAGCGTTCCGGCTCTGCCGGAACCCGAGGCGCTGGCGGTGCTCGACTCGACGATCAGCGGTTGCGGGCTGCCGACGATCGTTCACAGCTGCGCTGCCGACATGCCGTGGGATCTACTGAGGCGAAGCCAGGCGTTCGGCGTGAGCTTGGACATGTCGCTCGTCGGTTCTCGTGATCTCGACGGCATCGGCCAGTTGTTCGACGCCGGCAAGGAATTGGCGCTCGGTCTGGTTCCTTCCGCCCCGCCGGAAAAGCCGGTGACGTGGAAAGAGTGCGCGATGCCCGCCGTCACCCTGATCGATCGTCTCGGCTTCTCGCGCGAACTCCTGCAGACCCAGGTCGCGGTAACCCCAAGCTGTGGTCTTGCGGGTGCGAGCCTCGAGTGGAGTCGCGCCGCCCTTCGGCTGTGCACTGACGTCGGTAAGGCATTGGTGGACGATCCGTCGGCATTCTGATGTGTGGAGTCATGGGGTGTGTCGGTGTGAACCGATATTCTCCTAGCTGTGACTGAAACCGCGGATGCAATGCAGCCAGCGCCCAACGAGGCGCGCGAGCAGTGGACGGAGCTGGCCGAAGAGGTACGCCAGCATCAGTTCCGCTACTACGTTCGTGATGCGCCCGTCATTTCGGACGGTGCATTCGACACATTGCTCGGGCAGCTCAATGCTCTCGAAGAGCGGTACCCGGATCTGCGGACTCCCGACTCTCCGACGCAATTGGTCGGAGGCGGATTCGCGACGGACTTCACGTCCGTCGATCACCTCGAGCGGATGCTCAGTCTCGACAACGTCTTCGACGAGTCCGAACTCCGCGGGTGGATCGCGAAGGTAGAGCAGGAAACCGGCCCGGAACTGCACTATCTGTGTGAGGTGAAAATCGACGGTGTCGCGCTCAACCTCGTCTACGAAAACGGCAAACTCGTGCGTGCCGCAACCCGCGGCGACGGCCGCACAGGCGAGTTGGTCACACTCAACGCCCTGACGATCAACGACATCCCGGAGCGGCTCACCGCCACGGACGAGTACCCGATCCCGAGCCTGCTCGAGGTACGCGGTGAGGTGTTCTTCCGCCTCGAGGACTTCGCGGCACTCAACGCCTCCCTGGTCGAGGAGGGCAAGGCGCCGTTCGCCAATCCGCGCAACTCCGCGGCGGGATCCCTGCGTCAGAAGAATCCGGCTGTCACCGCGCGTCGTCGTCTCGGCATGATCTGCCACGGGCTCGGGCGCATGGAAGGTTTCGAGCCGGCGTCGCAATACGACGCTTACGTGGCCCTCTCAGCGTGGGGTCTTCCGGTGTCCACGCACACCTCGCGGGTGGTCGGCGCCGACGCGGTGGTCGAGAAGATGAAGTACTGGGGAGAACATCGCCACGACGTCGAGCACGAGATCGACGGCCTGGTGGTCAAGGTCGACGAGATGTCGTTGCATCGTCGCCTGGGGACAACGTCACGCGCACCACGGTGGGCGATCGCGTACAAGTACCCACCGGAAGAGGTCACGACCAAGCTCCTCGACATCCGGGTCAGCGTCGGTCGCACGGGTCGCGTGACGCCGTTCGCGTACATGGAACCCGTCACGGTGGCGGGATCCACTGTGTCCTTGGCCACGCTGCACAACGGATCCGAGGTCAAGCGCAAGGGTGTGCTGATCGGCGACACCGTGGTGTTGCGTAAGGCCGGTGACGTCATCCCGGAGGTTCTCGGTCCCGTGGCCGACGTACGCGACGGTACCGAGCGCGAGTTCGTGATGCCGACGCACTGCCCCGAGTGCGGCACGTTGTTGGCACCCGCGAAAGAGGGCGACGTCGACGTGCGGTGCCCCAATCAGCAGTACTGCCCGGCGCAGTTGCGCGAGCGCGTGTTCCACGTCTCGGGGCGCGGTGCATTCGACATCGAGGTGCTCGGTTACGAGGCCGCGACCGGGCTGTTGGAGGCGAAGGTCATCGGTGACGAGGGTGATCTCTTCTCACTCGACGCCGAGAAACTGATCGAGGTTCCGATCTTCCGCACCAATGCGGGAGCCCTGTCCGCAAACGGAAAACGCTTGCTGGCCAACCTGGATTCGGCCAAGGACAAGCCGCTGTGGAGAGTGCTTGTGGCACTGTCGATTCGGCACGTCGGCCCCACTGCCGCGAGGGCGTTGGCCGGCGAATTCGGCTCGCTGCAACGCATTCGGGAAGCGTCGGTCGACGAGTTGGCTGCAGTCGACGGCGTCGGATCCACAATCGCCGCCGCTGTTGTGGAGTGGTTCTCCGTCGACTGGCACCAGCAGATCGTCGACAAGTGGGCCGCGGCGGGAGTGCGCATGGAGGACGAACGAGACGACTCGATTCCGCGCAATCTCGAGGGCCTCTCGATCGTCGTCACCGGTTCGCTCGAGACGTACTCGCGAGATCAGGCGAAGGAAGCGATTCTGGTGCGCGGGGGCAAGGCCGCAGGTTCGGTGTCGAAGAAGACTGCGTTTGTCGTCGTGGGTGAAGCGCCCGGTTCCAAGCACGACAAAGCAGTCGAATTGGGTGTGCCGGTGCTCGACGAAGACGGCTTCCGGCGGTTGCTCGAAGATGGCCCGGATGCGGTCGCGCCCACCGAATTGGACGAATCAGAGTGACTTTGTCCGATTTCTGAGATTGGCGTGCAGGGTGCGATAGTGACGCCATGATCGAGATTCGTGAAGTTCTACCGGCTGAGTTCGAGACCGTCGGTGAACTGACTGTGCAGTCGTACGTGGGTGGCGGATTCGTCGCCGACGGATCCCCGTACGCGGAGCGCCTGCGCGACACCGCAACTCGGGTGGAGCAGGGACGGGTACTGGTTGCCGTTCTCGGCGACGAGGTCGTTGGCTCGTTGACGATCGCCGAACCCGGCACGCCCTTCGCGGATGTTGCGCAGAAGGGCGAACTCGAGTTCCGCATGCTCGCGGTCTCGCCGCAAGCTCGGGGATCGGGCGCCGGAACGGCATTGGTTCGCGCCGTGATCGCCGAGGCCTACGACCGCGGCGATCACTCGGTGGTCATCTCGACGCAGCCCGAGATGGTCGATGCGCGTCGCATCTACGACCGCAACGGTTTCGTCCCTGATCCTGAGCGGGCGTGGGAGCCGATTCGCGGTATGGAACTGACCGTCATGGTTCGCGGTCTCGCCTGATTACCCAGCCTGGTCAACCCAGGACCGTCGCCACGATTCCCGCGAGATAGCCGAGGCGGGCTATCTCCGAAGGGCGGAATTCAGGCCCACCAGGACGACCGAGCATGAGGACTCGATTGCCGGAGCCGAGAGGTGCGGCAGCGAGGCTGGTGTTCATGTCGCGCCATACGTCCGGAACCCAGTCGGCCTCGCCGTCGAGGGCGGTGGGCTTGTCCAGTGGCATCCACGGAATGTCGGTGGCATGGGTTTCCGGCGCGCCGGCGCTACCGACGACGCGGTACGCACCGTGCTTGCCGATGTCCGCGACGACGCACCAACCGACTCGCAGTACACGCGGCGCGCCGTCGACGAGGACCTGTAGTCGATCGTTTCGGGCCGTCGCAACGGAATCGATGAGTTCGAGCTCACGGTGAGTGTCGAGAATCCCGGCGTAGGGGCGGATCGAATCGACCAGCACGTCCGGTAGGTGCTCGGCAGCGGTGATCAAAGTGTCGGGCAGCGCGCCCGGTTCGACGTCGACCACGAGATCGTCGATGGCAAAACCGTCGCCTCGTTCCACGACGTCGAGGGAGAGGATGTCTGCGCCCACCGAACCGAGCGCTACGGCGAGAGCGCCGAGGCTGCCGGGTCGATCGGGCAGTTGGACGCGAAGCAGGTACGACACGTGCGTGCCTTTCGCTGATCGGTTCTCACCCGGATCACGTCGACCCGGGTCTGACTCATCTTTGCACTTGCTCAACCTGCGATGGTGGGCGCCGCGGCGGCGTCACGCCAGATGCACATGCTTGTCACACGAGCGAAACACACCGCCGGAATCCGGCGTGGCGATCGACACAGTGAGAGTGCTCGTCGTTCGGTACTGCAGGCGTGCTTACAGGTCTGTCGCGGCGAGCAACTAGGCTGGACCGGCAATGTTCACGTCCTCTTCCGAAAGGGGCCCCGCGGTGCCTGCCATCTCCCGTGACGAGGTCGCGCACCTCGCGCGGCTGTCCAGACTCGCCCTGTCCGATGCCGAACTCGACGAGTTCGCCGGTCAGTTGGATTCGATTCTCAACCACGTCAAGGTGGTCACCGAGGTCGCGGCCGACGACGTCCCGCCCATGGCGAACCCCAATGCCGTCACCAACGTGACGCGCCCCGACGTGATCGTGCCCGGATTGACCCCCGAGCAGGCATTGTCCGGAGCACCCGCAGTCGAACAGGATCGCTTTGCGGTTCCGCAGATCCTTGGAGAGGGCGAATGACCGATCTGACCACGCTGGACGCCGCTGAGCTGGCCGGCAAGATCCACTCGCGTGAGGTGTCCTCGGTAGAGGTCACGCAGGCGCATCTCGACCGCATCGCTGCTGTCGACACCGAGTACCACGCGTTCCTGCACGTGGCAGGCGAACAGGCTCTCGAAGCCGCCGCAGCAGTGGACAACTCGCTCGCAGGCGGAAACGAACCCGCTTCGGCACTCGCCGGTGTTCCGATCGCGTTGAAGGACATCTTCACCACGACGGACATGCCGACCACCTGTGCGTCGAAGATTCTCGAAGGCTGGGTCGCGCCGTACGACGCGACTCTGACCTCGAAGCTGCGCGCGGCCGGCATCCCGATCCTCGGCAAGACGAACCTCGACGAGTTCGCGATGGGCTCTTCGACCGAGAACTCGGCCTTCGGCCCGACGCGCAACCCGTGGGACGTCACCCGCATCCCCGGTGGTTCGGGCGGCGGTAGCGCAGCGGCGCTCGCGTCCCGTCAGGCCCCGCTGGCCATCGGCACCGACACCGGTGGTTCGATCCGTCAGCCCGCTGCGGTCACCGCGACGGTCGGAACCAAGCCGACGTACGGGACTGTCTCACGCTTCGGACTCGTCGCGTGCGCCTCCTCGCTCGATCAGGGCGGCCCCTGTGGTCGCACCGTGCTCGACACCGCTCTGCTGCACGAGGTCATCGCCGGGCACGATCCGCGTGACTCCACGTCCATCGACGCCCCCGTGCGTCCGGTGGTCGCTGCGGCACGTGAAGGTGCAGCCGGCGACCTGCGCGGCGTCAAGGTCGGTGTGGTCAAGGAACTTCACTCCGACAGCTACCAGCCCGGCGTCATCGCTTCCTTCGACGCTGCTGTCGAGCAACTCAAGGCTTTGGGCGCCGAAGTTGTCGAGGTTTCGTGCCCGAGCTTCGAGCATGCGCTCGCGTCGTACTACCTGGTGCTGCCCAGTGAGGTCTCGTCCAACCTGGCCCGCTTCGACGCCATGCGCTACGGACTGCGCGTCGACGAAGGCAACATGAGTGCCGACCAGGTCATGGCGGCAACCCGCGCCGCCGGTTTCGGCCCGGAGGTCAAGCGCCGCATCATGATCGGTACCTACGCACTGTCTTCGGGATACTACGACGCCTACTACGGTTCGGCGCTCAAGGTCCGCACGCTCATCGCGCGCGATTTCGACAAGGCCTACGAGAAGGTAGACGTACTGGTCTCGCCGACCAGCCCGTTCACGCCGTGGAAGTTGGGGGAGAAGGTCGGCGACCCGCTGGCCATGTATCTCTCCGACCTGTGCACGTTGCCGACCAACCTGGCCGGACACTGCGCGATGTCGGTGCCCTCGGGGCTGTCGGCGGACGACAACCTGCCGGTGGGCCTGCAGATCATGGCGCCCGCCATGGCTGACGAGCGCCTCTACCGCGTCGGTGCCGCCTACGAAGCTGCTCGCGGCCCGATTGCAACTGCAGTCTGACCTGTTTGCTGTGCGCCTTTATTAACCCCCCGCGGTTAATAAAGGCGCACAGCAGTTTCAGGAGCACGTCCCCAAAGCCGTTCCCTGATCGGTTCCGTAGCGATGGCCGTGGCCGGCGGGGACACCGAGCGAACCGAGCATGTCGACGGTGGTCTGCAGGAACGTGACACCCGGGATCCACTGAGGAATCGGTGCATCCTGGGCCGCTCGGCTCAGATCCGGCTTCTGTGTCGCGAGGGCGGGCGACCACCACACCACCGGGTCGGACGTGTTCGCGAGGACGGTTGCGCCGTCCGTTCGTGTCGCGCCGGCCGGGGGACCGGCCCACAACACGTCGCACGGGACGATGGGAGTGCCCTCGGACAAAGCCTCGGTCAGTGCGGCGCTTCCGCCGACGGCGCCGAGGCTCTGTCCGTAGAGGAACAGGTCCGGTCGATCCTCGGCGGGCATCGCGGCGATGTGGCTGCCGACAGCCGTGAACAGGGCGGTGGCTGATTCTTCGGCGTCGTCGCGGCTGAACAGGAATGTCGCCCAGCTGGGTGCGTCGGAGTATTGCTGTCCGACGATCGCGACGTCCCCGCCGAACCGTTGCTCGATACCGTCGACGGCGTGGGTGTCGATCCACCCCGAGCCGGTCGGAACGGCCACCACGACGCTGTTGCGGGCAAAGCCGCCGACGCGATCGAGTTCGCTCACCGCGAGAGCGGCACGTGATGTGGCGTCGGGTGCGGAATCCAGACCGGCATAGACGCGCACCGAGTCTTCGCCGGCAGCGACGAACTTGCGTCCCTCCGCCCCCATCGACGTCCACGAGATCAGAGAATCGGGGCCGCCTGACCCGGACGCCGAAAGTGGCTGTGTCAGAGCGCTGTCGATGTACGAGTTGGACTTGTCGAACGAATCGGCGAGACCGTTCCAGACGGCAGGGCCGACGACCAACTGCACTCCGAGGACTCCCATGACCAGGGCGCCCACACCCCGCGCGAAACCCATCCACCGCAGCGCCTTCGACATCCCGACCCCGATGCCCCAGAGGCCAAGGGCGGTCAGCGCGGCAATGCAACCCGCCTCCACCCAGTGGAGCAGTCCGGCAGGCGGTGCCCCCATCGCTGCTCGCAACGAACTCTGCCAACCGGCGGCGGCGAACATCGCTACGGCGGTGGCGGCCGTCGACAGTCCGAACGCGCAGATGCGCCAATGACGTTCGTCGAATCGGTCCTTGACGCGATCGGGCACGAGTGGACGGGCGATCGCGGAGAACACCCACACCGTCAGCAGCCCGACCGCGACGAGCAGTCCGCTGAACACACCCTGGAGTGCGGCTGATCTCGGCAGCAGTCCGGGGGCCAGCGAGATGGCGGACATCGCTGCCACGGCGACACTCGTGGACACTCGAGGGACCGCCAGCGCCCCGACTCGGGCTAGGACGGGGGTCCGTGACGCATTCAGAACGCTCATGCTGCAATCGCTTTCGGGGAGATGGAGAACTCGTTCGACGGGGCGAGGCGCCGCGACCGCATGAGGGTGAAGCCGAGGGCGGAAACAGCAAGAACTCCGGCCGTGCCGTAACCGAATCCAGATTCCGTGACCGGTGTCAGATAGCTTTGGCGCCAGGAGTTTCCGTTCACCGCCGTGACGGCTACATCGGCCATCGCGAAGCAATACCCACGTGAGAGAAAGGACGTACGGTCTTCGCAGGCCGCATGCATTCGCTCGTCGAGCTGACCGTCGAGGACCTGCCGGGCCCACGGCCCCAGTTCCGTTCCGTGTGAATGCGCGTAGCGGAGTAGGTCGTACCCGAGATCGTGTGCTTTGCAGGCCGAGTCGAATTCGTCGGGCAGTGGGACCGGGGACGAGCAGTCGCCGTGGGGATTGGCGAGGTATCCGTCGACCACAGTGGGGGTGTAGCCGGCAAATGCGGCGAAATCTGCCGGGATGGTGGTCGCAGCGTCAGAGGCATTCGCGGTAGTCACGGTGGCGATGGCCCTGGATGCGTTCGAATTCTCGGTGCGCGGCGACTCGGCGCCGCTCGCTCCGGCGGTGACGGTAATCGCTGCCGTTGCAGCCAAGGCCAAGGCAGCCCAGGTACCGCCGCTTCGAGAGAGGTCTTTCACTCGTGTGATCCGCATGCCGTTCACGCTATGAACGGACAATCCTGGCGGTCATCGCTCTGTGGAGGGGTTCTCCGGCGCGCGATCGGGTGAGAATTCCCTCCCCTGTGATACCTCGGAGGTAGGGGGATCTCACTCTGCAGTATGAGGACTTTCGGGGTTCACCTTCATAGGCTTGACGAGTGATCAAGGTCCGAAGGAAGAACAGGGGCGCACCGGATGTGTCCGCGCCGACATACGCCACTGCTGGGTCGATGCTGTCCGGCCTCGACGGGGCGGTAGTACATTCGGAGAAGGTTCGCCGCGCAACCAGTTTCGTGGCGCGCGGTCAGTTCTGGAACATCGTCGTCGTCGTGATCACTCTGATCCTCTATTCGATTGCCTGGCCGACACTGCAACTGACGCATCATGTTTCGCCGCCGATCATGCCCTTCGTCGCCGCGTTGGCGGCATTTCCGTTCGTCCTGATCCGGATCAACGCTCCGTTGGGTTGGGCGGTGTCGGCGGTCTCGGCGCTGATCATCCCGTTGGTGTTCGACAACACTCCCGGTTACGACTATCCGTGGCAGGTCGTCCACATCATCGTGCTGATGTCGTTGCTGGCCGCGGTGAGTCTGCGGGCGCCCATTCAGGTTGTCGGTGTCGCCTGGATCGCCACGGTGTTGCTCTTCCTCGGCAACGCGCCGGGAAGCGACGGAGCCGGTTGGGCCGTCGGGCTGAGCGCGCTGGTCGTCTTCTGCCTGTTGATCCGCTGGTTGGTTCTCTCGCGCCGCCAGTTGGCCAAGCAGGAGGAAGTCAGTGAACTCGAACGCACTCGGCGCACGATCCTCGAGGAGAAGGCGCGGATCGCCCGCGACTTGCACGACATCGTGGCCCATCACATGTCGATGGTGGTCGTGCAAGCGCAGAGCGCGCCCTACCGGCTCGATGCAGTCACCCCGGAGATCCGAACGGAATTCGAATCGATAAGTGAGACAGGGCGAGCAGCGCTCAACGAGATCCGCGGCCTCCTCGGAGTCCTGCGCAGCGACGGGGACACCGTGGTGAAGGCTCCGCAACCGGGCGTCGACCAGTTGGACGAACTGTTGCTCGGCAGTACCCGTGCCGGACTTCCGGTGTCGTGGCGAGTCGACGGCGATCGAGCGTCGGTCTCGGAATCCACGGGCCTTGCGCTCTACCGGATCATTCAGGAGTCGATCACCAACGCGGCCAGGCATTCACCCGGCGGACCCATCGAGGTCGCCGTGGCCTTCGGTCCGCAATCGGTGAGCGCGTACGTGAACAACGGACCTTCGCCATCGGGCGGCAATCAGCACTCGGCGTCGGAAACCACTGGTGGCAACGGAATCCGTGGAATGCGTGAGCGGGCTTCGGCGGTGGGCGGCATGCTGCTGGCAAACCGGCGAGAGGATGGAGGGTTCGAGGTCCGGGCCGAGTTGCCGTCGATGCCCGCCTAGGCTGTCCGAGTGCCCATCACAGTATTCATCGCAGACGACCAGGCGATGGTTCGACAAGGGTTCGGAGCCCTACTCTCCGCCCAGCCCGACATCAGCGTGATCGGCGATGCGCCGGACGGCAAGATCGCCGTCGCCGAGGTTGCGCGTCTGCGCCCGGATGTGGTGTTGATGGATGTTCGTATGCCCGAGATGAACGGACTCGACGCTGCCCGCCAGATTCTGTCCGCCGGGTGGGAACCACCGGTGCGAGTTCTCATGCTCACCACTTTCGACATCGACGACTACGTCTACGAGGCACTGAGCGTCGGGGCGAGCGGGTTCATGCTCAAGGACGCACCGGCCGAGGAACTGATTCGGGCGGTACGCGTCGTCGCCGAAGGGCAGGCCTTGTTGGCCCCGACGGTGACGCGGCGTCTGATCGCCGATGTGACGAGTCGCCGGGCGGCCCCGCGCGCGCGACCCGCAGCGCTCGACGCCTTGACCCCGCGTGAGCGTGAGGTCCTCGAATTGATCGCCCGCGGGCTGTCCAACGTCGAGATCGCCGAGCGTTTGTTCGTCGCCGAACAAACGGTCAAGACCCATGTCGGGAAGGTGCTGTCCAAGCTCGATCTGCGCGATCGTGCCCAGGCAGTCGTGTTGGCCTACGAAAGCGGGCTCGTCACGCCGGGCTAGTGCTCTCGCTCGGCGCGGCGTTGCGGCTCGGCAACGCCGCTATCCTGCGGCAATGCGGTGACTGGGGGAAGATGGACATCAAGATCCACAATCCGGTCACGAGAGGTGCTGCACTATGCGAATCGGAATCCTCACGGGCGGCGGCGACTGCCCGGGCTTGAACGCGGTCATCCGCGCCGTCGTACGTACGTCGGCCGGTCGTTACGGCAGTACCGTGGTCGGATTCCGGGACGGTTGGCGAGGACTGCTCGAGGACCGCAAGGTGCCACTCGACTCCGACGACCGCATCAATCGCATCCTCACCCGCGGCGGCACGATCCTCGGCACAGCTCGCGTGAACCCCGACAAACTCCGCGCGGGCCTCGACCAGATCAAACAGACCCTCGACGACAACGGGATCGACGTCCTGATCCCGATCGGTGGCGAAGGCACACTGACCGCGGCCAGCTGGCTCTCCGAGAGCGGCGTGCCCGTGATCGGCGTGCCCAAGACGATCGACAACGACATCGACTGCACCGACGTGACTTTCGGCTTCGACACCGCCTTGGCCGTCGCGACCGACGCCATCGACAGGCTCCACACCACGGCCGAATCTCACCAGCGCGTCATGCTCGTCGAGGTCATGGGCCGGCACGCGGGTTGGATCGCGCTGCAAGCCGGACTGGCGTCGGGGGCACACCTGACTCTGGTTCCGGAACAGCCGTTCGACGTCGACGAGGTGTGCGCGATGGTCAAGAAGCGCTTCCAGCGTGGCGACTCCCACTTCATCTGCGTCGTGGCCGAAGGTGCGATGCCCGATCCCGCGTCGATGACTTTGCGTGAGGGCGGCATCGACGAGTTCGGCCACAAGATCTTCACCGGCGTCGCGCAGCAACTCGGCAACGAGATCGAGCGCCGCATCGGTAAGGAAGTTCGCACCACAGTCCTCGGACACATTCAGCGCGGCGGTACCCCGACGCCGCACGACCGCATCCTCGCCACTCGCTTCGGAGTTCACGCCACCGACGCAGCTCACCGCGGAGATTTCGGTCAGATGGTCGCGTTGCACGGAACGTCCATCGACCTCGTTCCACTCGCCGAGGCGACACGCAAGCTCAAGACGGTGCCCAAGGAGCGCTACGAGGAGGCAGCCGCATTCTTCGGCTGAGCCGCGGACGCATAAACTGATCACCATGACTGCTGTCGATGCGCCCGACATCCTCGATTACGACGAAGTACTGACCAAGTACGAGCCTGTGATGGGTATGGAGGTGCACGTAGAACTCGGCACCGCGACCAAGATGTTCTGCCCGTGCCCCACCGAGTTCGGTGCCGAACCCAATACCCAGGTGTGCCCGGTCTGTCTGGGCATGCCCGGTTCGTTGCCGGTGGTGAACGCAGCCGCTGTCGAGTCCGCGATCCGGATCGGCCTTGCGCTCAACTGCTCCATCACGCCGTGGGGCCGATTCGCGCGGAAGAACTACTTCTACCCGGATCAGCCGAAGAACTACCAGATTTCCCAGTACGACGAGCCGATCGCCACCGAGGGCTACCTCGACGTGATCCTCGACGACGGCACGACGTGGCGCGTGGAGATCGAACGTGCGCACATGGAGGAGGACACCGGTAAGTCCCTCCACGTCGGTGGCGCTACCGGCCGTATCCACGGTGCGAGCCACTCACTGCTCGACTACAACCGTGCGGGTGTGCCGCTGGTCGAGATCGTCACCAAGACCATCCACGGTGCCGGTGAGCGCGCTCCCGAGGTTGCTCGTGCGTACGTGACGGCGCTTCGTGATCTGCTCAAATCACTCGACGTCTCCGACGTGCGCATGGATCAGGGATCTATGCGCTGCGACGCCAACATCTCGCTGATGCCGATCGGCGCCAAGGAACTCGGAACGCGTACCGAGACCAAGAACGTCAACTCCCTCAAGAGCGTCGAGGTCGCCGTTCGCTACGAAATGCGCCGTCAGGCAGCAGTTCTCGACGCCGGTGGTGAGGTCATCCAGGAGACCCGCCACTTCCAGGAGGCCGACGGCACCACCGCTGCCGGACGCCGCAAGGAAACGGCCGAGGACTACCGCTACTTCCCGGAACCGGATCTCGAGCCTGTTGCTCCGAGCGCCGAGTGGGTCGAAGAACTGCGTGGCACCTTGCCGGAGCTTCCCTGGATTCGCCGCGCGCGGATCCAGAAGGACTGGGGAATTTCCGACGAGGTCATGCGAGACCTCGTCAATGCCGGTGCCATCGATCTGGTGATCGCGACCACCGAGGCCGGTGCTTCGCCCGAGGCAGCGCGCTCGTGGTGGCTGTCTTACCTCTCGCAGCAGGCAAACACCCGCGGCGTCGAACTCGGTGCTCTGCCGATCACCCCGGCGCAGGTTGCGCAGGTCGTAGCTCTCATCGACAGCGGCAAGCTCAACAACAAGGTTGCTCGCCAGGTCGTCGATCACGTCCTCGACGGTGAGGGCGATCCGGAGCAGGTTGTCGCAGCCCACCCGGAATTGGTCGTCGAACGTGACGAAACCAAGCTCAAGGCGGCCGTCGACGAAGCACTCGCAGCCAACCCCGACATCGCCGACAAGATCCGCAGTGGCAAGGTCCAGGCCGCCGGCAAAATCGTCGGCGACGTCATGAAGGCCACTCGTGGGCAGGCAGACGCGGCTCGTGTGAAGGAACTTGTCATCGAGGCGTGCAGCTAGCGCACACTGAATTTCTGACACTGATGCCCGGCCGAAACGAATTCGGCCGGGCATCAGTGTTTTTCCGCAGTGGTTTTCTCCGCGGTCGTTCCACCACCGTCGATCTACAGACCAGGAACCACAACCGCGCGGCCGCTGAGCGTTCCGGCGGCCAGTCGTCGATAGGCTTCGGCTCCGTTGTCGAGGCTGAAGGTCTCCACCGCGATGTCGAAGATGCCGGCGTGCGCCAGGTCGATCAATTCGATCAGCTCGTTGCGGGCACCCCAGTACGGAACTGTCACCGAAGCCTCGTAAGGACTCTGGAAGAACCCGACCTTGGCGTGGGCCTGACCGTCACCGATCCCGACGATGGTGACGTCGGATCCGACACCGGCGACGGCCATCCGGTGTCGATGGTGGGCTGATAGCCCACGAAGTCGAGAACCAGTGCGGCGCCCTGACTTCCGGTGATCTTGCGGACGTTCTCCGCCGCGTCCTTGTCGGACAGAACCACTTCGTGAGCGCCTACCTTGGTTGCCAGTTCGAGCTTGTCCGCGCTCACGTCGAGTGCGATGACAGTTGCTGCCGAGAGGTGGCGGAGGAGTTGGATGGCGACGTGGCCGAGACCACCGGTTCCGATGACAACTGCGTACGAGCCTCCGCGAAGTTTCGGCAGTGAACGCTTGATCGCGTGGTACGGCGTCAGGCCGGCGTCGGTCAGTGGCACTGTCTTGATCGGGTCGAGGTCGCCGATCGGGACGAGATGACGAGGTGAATCGACGATCATGAACTCGGCCAACGCGCCAGGGGCGCCGAGTCCAGGAGGAGTGATGCCGAGTTCTTGTGCGCGAGAACAGTAGTTTTCCAGTCCCTGCGAGCAGTGCCAACAGTTGCCGCAACCCCAAGGCCCGTAGACGACGACATTGGTTCCGATGTCGAGTCCTTCGACACCGTCGCCGACGGCCGCGACCTTGCCCGCGCCTTCGTGACCGAGCGTGAGCGGAAGGCCGTAGGTGTACTGCTCTTCCGGCAGGCTCATGATGAAGTCGTCCGAATGGCAGACGCCGGCAGCGGTCACTTCCAGGAGCACTTCACCTGGACCGGGCTCGGGTTTGGGAATCTCCGTGAGTTCGGGTTCTGCGCCGATTCTCGTGTACTGGATTGCCTTCATACCGACTCCTTTGTCGTGGTTGGCCAACCGGTCCTGGCAAATGCGTGGTGTTTAGCCCCGCTAACAAAAGAGTACGCATCTGTGCATGTTCGGTCACGGGATCCGTGACCGAACAGACATGGCGCTCGGCGATCGCGGCTCAGTCGATCCCGCCGCTGCCACTCGGCATCGGGATCTTGACCACCTTGTCGTCGTTCGGTCCCGGCTCGCCCGCGGTCTTGTTGATCGTGCTCGCCCACATCAAACCGTCGGATCCGAGCGCCAAACCGCCCAGTTGGCCGTACGTGTCTTTCGCCACTGCCGACGGTGCGGTCGTGACTGCTCCTGTTCCCGGATCGGCGGCCAGCGCCGAGATCGCTTTGCCGGCCCCCAGCGCGACAGCTACCACTCCCTGCGCTGCGATGCACCCGCCGACTCCGGGTCGGTCGGGCCACGTCCACGCGGGGGATGTCACCGTGCCGTCGGCGCCGACGCGTTGGAGGCGATCTTCGAGAGTGGTTCGGTCGGTGACCCACGTCGCGATGCCTGGATCGACACATACGCCGCCGCCGTTTCCGATTCCGGACAGAACAACTTCCGGGCGAGGCGGCGCAGCGTTGGGCGTCAACGATCGGACTCGCAACAGCTTCCCCGCCAACGAGCCGGGATCCTGAGCAACGGCAGGGTTGCCGGTATCGCCAGTCAGGACCATGAGCTGATCGGGTGCCGCGAATTCCAGTGATCCACCGTTGCCACTCGCGCCGCGCGGAATTCCGCCGAGGACCTCCTTGGCGGTGTCACCGGGAGCAATGCGGACCACCCGGTTGTCGGTTCCGGTGGTGACGTAGGCGTAGATCAGGTTGTCTTCGACAAATGTGGGGGAGAGGGCGATGTCGAGCAGTCCGCCGTCTCCGCTGCCGTCGACGTCGATTTTGGCGACCTCGACCGGTGTCGTGTTGGGCGCTACCTGCATGATCCGGCCAGTCCGCCGTTCGGCGACCAGTCCGGAGTTCCCGTCCGGGAGTGTGACGAGCCCACCGGTGGTGTCGAGACAGGTTGCGATCACGGCGGTGTCGGCGTCCTGACACGGCCCGAGAGGGCCGGTCCGCGGCGCCGGCGGCGTGGTCGACGGCGGCGGGTTCTCCGGCTGTACTTCGGCGCTGGCCTGGTTGGTCGGTTCGGGTGTGAACGGCGAGGCAGTCGATTCGTCGAAGTCGGCGCAACCTGCGAGCAACGATGTCCCGAGCATCAGAGCCAGTGCGCCCAGCGCTGCATGCCTACCCGTAGTCATGCCCAAGACGTTACGTAACGCACGGCAGATGCCGCCACGCCGGACCAAGGTTCCCCGTCGAGTTCGTGAATCGGTCATAGGCTCACCTACGTGACTGACGAGCGAAAAGATCCCAGCGAGTTGTCGGATGCGGACAAGCCGACGGGCAATGTGTCCAGTCCGTATGATTCGCCCACCGAACAATTTCCGACGGTGAGCGCCAAGAATCCGTTGCCGCGAACCGACGACGATCTCGATTTCGGTTCCACGAACGCCAATTCCCTGACCGAGCAGATACCGACGTACCGAGCACCGGGTGCGGATCAGCCGACAGTAGCTCTCGAGCGCGAGACGGCGTACGACGCTCCGATCGCTGCCGTTCCCACCGCCGAAGCGGTGGCAGGTACCACCGAGACTCCGCGGGGCCGAGGCACTCTCGATCTCGGCCTGCTTGCACTGCGGTTGGCCGTCGGCGGAACCGCGCTGGTGCACGGTCTGCAGAAGTTGACCGGTATCTGGAACGGGCCGGGTCTCGGCGGGTTCGAGACGATGCTGGCCGACGCTGGGTTCCAGCAGGCGAAATGGATGGCGATACTGGGTGCCGTCGGTGAGGTCGCCGGTGGTGCGCTCCTCATCCTCGGGTTGCTGACTCCCGTTGCGGCGGCGTCGGTTCTTGCGGTGATGATCAACGCGTGGGCGCTGCGTCAGGCCAGTGCCCCCGGCCTCGAGTACTTTGCCCCTGACGGCACCGAATACGAGATGCTGCTCGGAATCTGTGCGGGCGTCATCATTTTGACGGGCCCGGGTCGGATTGCGCTCGACGGTCGTCGTGGCTGGGCAACCCGCCCGTTTGTCGGATCGCTCGTGGTCTTGATCCTCGGTATCGCTGCCGGCGTCTGCACCTGGATCTTCCTGAACGGTGCCAATCCGCTCATCTGAAACTCGCGCCGTCGAACAAACGAACCGCCGCTCTNNAGAGCGGCGGTTCGTTTGTGAAGGATCAGTCCTTGACGAGTACCGGGTCGGCGTTCGCGGACGGGATGGCTGTTCCGTCCTTGAGCTTGCGACCGAGGACCGACTTGCGGTGACCGTAGGCGAAGTAGACGACAACACCGATGGCCATCCAGACGAGGAACCGGATCCAGGTCTCGACCGAGAGGTTGAGCATCAGCCAACCGCAGGCGAGCACGGCGACGATCGGAACGAACGGCACCAGTGGGACGCGGAATCCGCGCGGCAGGTCGGGGCGGGTGCGGCGCAGGACGATGACGCCGACACAAACCAGGACGAAAGCGAACAGCGTTCCGATGTTGACCATCTCTTCGAGTGTGCCCATCGGGAAGAAGGCTGCCAGGACGGCGACGATGCCACCGACGATCAACGTGATGCGCATCGGGATGCCCTTGGCGTTGGTCTTGGCCAGGCTGCGCGGCATGAGGCCGTCACGGGACATCGCGAAGAGGACGCGGGTCTGGCCGAGCATCATGACCATGACAACTGTTGTGAGGCCGGCCAGGCCACCGAAGTTGATGGCGGTTTGTGCCCAACCGATTCCGTTGGCCTCGAATGCGGTTGCGAGGGTGGCGCTGGAATCGCCGACGAGAGGACTGCCGTCCTTGAGCTCGGTGTACTTGACCATGCCGGTGAGGACGAGTGTGACGGCAACGTAGAGAACGGTGACGATGGCGAGCGAGCCGAAGATTCCGCGCGGCAACGACTTCTGCGGGTTCTTGGTTTCCTCGGCCGTGGTGGCGACGACGTCGAAGCCGATGAAGGCAAAGAACACGAGGCTGGCTGCTGCGAGCAATCCGTAAGCGCCGTAGCTACTTCCGCCTGCACCGGTCAGCCAGGAGAACAAGGTCTGATGGATTCCGCTTGCAGAGCTCTCGGTTCCTTCGGACGGCGGGATGAAGGGGGAGTAGTTCTCCTTCTTGATGTAGAACGCGCCCACGACGATGACGAGCAGAACTACTGCGATCTTGATCGCGGTGATGATTGCGGAGACTCGCGAGGAAACCTTGGTGCCGATCGCGAGGATCAGAGTGATCGCGCCGATGATGAGCAGGGCGCCCCAGTCGAAGCTGATCGAACCGATGTGGGCGGTGGTGCTGCCGCTGGCCCCGATGACATTGCCGAGGTAGAGCGACCAACCCTTGCCGACGACTGCGGAGGCGAGAGCGAACTCGAGGATGAGGTCCCAGCCGATGATCCAGGCGGCGAACTCACCGAACGTCGCGTAGGAGAACGTGTATGCGCTGCCTGCGACGGGAACGGTGGAGGCGAACTCCGCGTAACACAGCGCGGCAAGGCCACAGGCGATCGCAGCGAGAACGAATGCCAGTGAAATCGAGGGTCCTGCGACATTGCCTGCGGTTCGAGCAGTCAGCGTGAAGATGCCTGCGCCGATGACGACGGCGACTCCGAATACCGTGAGGTCCTTCGCGGTCAGTTCCTTCTTGAGCTTTGTCTCAGGCTCGTCGGTGTCCGCGATCGATTGCTCGACGGATTTGGTGCGCCATATGCCGACTCCGGGCATGTATTGCTCCTTGGTTGTTTCCCGTCGACCTTGTGGGTGACGGGCGGTGGCTGACTGTCGTCGTTGTGATGTGCGTCTCAGCGACCTGATGAGGGAACCACTGGTGAGCGCTGTGTGCAAGTCAGGTCGCTCGAACTGACCGAAATGATCACCTGACTGAAAGTCATCCCCCCTCATGTATCTGAATTGATCAGCTGGTGTCTGGAACCCTACGTCCAAGTGAATTCGCTCACGAGCCGGACGCGCGATTCGGTCTGAAATGTCTGATAGCTCATATCGTTCCGTTGGTGCTCCGCGTGTCGCCCGGTTATTCGGTACCTGTCGGTCGGTCTTGCTGTCGACGAGTTGCATCAACCCATCCCGTTTTGGAAGTGCGGTGCGGCTTCTGCAAACTGTTCACCCGTATCGGGGCGACAGGCGGGATGGGGAATCCGACTCTGTCGATCCTCTGCAGTCGCCCGTTGGCGAGCATCTCGTGGAGCTGAGTTGGTTGCCGCACGTCCGACTGCCCGAAAACCTTGTGCGGCTGTCACATCGGCTACGCGCATCTCGAGCCGCGCGCTGACAGAAAAGATCCCCGGCCGAAAAACGGCCGGGGATCTTTTTCGATTCGTGGCAAAACTTACGGAACGTAGCGAACCGCGCCCTTGTCGGCGGACGTTGCCAGAGCGGCGTAGGCGCGCAGTGCTGTCGTCACGGTGCGCTGACGATCGACCGGCTGCCACGGGCGCTCGGAGGCGTCCATCTTGGCACGTCGCTCGGCGAGGACGTCGTCGTCGACAAGGATCTCGAGCGTGCGCGAGGCGACGTCGATGCGAACCTGATCGCCGTTCTGGACGAGTCCGATGACTCCGCCTGCGGCAGCCTCGGGGGAGATGTGGCCGATGGACAGCCCGGAAGTTCCGCCCGAGAAACGACCGTCGGTGATCAGTGCGCATTCCTTACCGAGGCCTGCGCCCTTGAGGAAGGCAGTGGGGTGCAGCATTTCCTGCATGCCGGGGCCGCCCTTGGGGCCTTCGTAACGCACGACGAGAACGTCGCCGGCCTTGATCTTCTTCTGCAAGATGACCGAGACGGCTTCTTCTTGGGATTCGACGACGAGCGCCGGGCCCTGGAAGGTGAACAGTTCCTCGTCGATGCCGGCCGTCTTGAGGATTGCGCCGTCGAGTGCGATGTTGCCGCGCAGGACAACCAGGCCGCCTTCCACGGTGTAGGCGTTCTCGACGTCGCGGATGCAGCCGCCGGCCGCATCGGTGTCGAGGGCGGACCAACGGTTGTCCGTGGAGAACGGTTCGATGGTGCGTACGCCGCCGGGAGCCGCGTGGAAAAGTTCGATCGCCTCGTCGGTTGCCTTGCCGGAGCGGATGTCCCAGTCGTCGAGCCACTGGTCGAAGCTCTTGGTATGGACGGTGGACACATCGGTTTCGAGGAGTCCGCCGCGGCGAAGCTCACCGAGCAGCGCGGGGATTCCGCCGGCACGGTGGACGTCCTCCATGTGGTAATCCGAGTTGGGGGAGACCTTGGACAGGCACGGCACCTTGCGGCTGATCGCGTCGATGGTGTCGAGGTCGAAGTCGACCTCGCCCTCCTGTGCCGCAGCCAGCGTGTGCAGGACGGTGTTGGTGGAACCGCCCATGGCGACGTCGAGAGCCATTGCGTTGCGGAACGCTGCCGGTGTCGCGATGTTGCGCGGCAGCACCGACTCGTCGCCGTCGCGGTAGTACTTGAGTGCAGCCTCGACCACGGTGGTGCCCGCACGAGAGAAGAGTGCGTGACGAGCCTTGTGAGTTGCCAGCGTGGAGCCGTTGCCCGGCAATGCGAGGCCGAGGGCTTCGGTCAGGCAGTTCATGGAGTTGGCGGTGAACATGCCCGAGCACGAGCCGCACGTCGGGCACGCGCTGCGCTCGACCTCGTCGAGGCCTTCGTCGGACACGGCATCGTTGGCAGAGGCGGAGATCGCGGTGATGAGGTCGGTGGGGGCTTGGGCCACGCCGCCGACGACCACTGCCTTACCGGCCTCCATCGGACCACCGGAGACGAAGACAGTCGGGATGTTCAGACGCATCGCGGCGTTGAGCATGCCGGGAGTGATCTTGTCGCAGTTCGAGATACACACCAGTGCGTCGGCCGTGTGGGCGTTTGCCATGTACTCGACCGAGTCGGCGATGATCTCGCGGCTCGGGAGCGAGTAGAGCATTCCGCCGTGGCCCATTGCGATGCCGTCGTCGACTGCGATGGTGTGGAACTCACGAGCGACGCCGCCGGCCGCGCTGATGGCCTCGGCAACGATCTCGCCCACGTTCTTGAGATGCACGTGGCCGGGTACGAACTGGGTGTACGAGTTCGCTACGGCAACGATCGGCTTACCGAAGTCGGAATCCGTCATTCCTGTGGCGCGCCACAGGGATCGGGCTCCGGCAGCATTACGTCCGATGGTGGTGGTGCGTGACCTCAACGGGGGCATGGGCGTGTTCCTTATGTGATCGTTGCTGGTCCACTCAAATAGAAGCGAGGGCCTTTCAACGCTACTCGCGTGCTACTGGCGCTTCTCTTCGGGCTGGATCGAACCGTTGTCGGCGTTGTCGGACTCGACCCCGGATTCTGCTTCCGATTCTGCCGCTGCTTCTTCTTCGGCTTCCTTGGCGGCGAAGGCTTCTGCCGCCGATGCGTAGGGATCGGTGATGCGGCCGCCGCTGGCGATCGCGATCTCGGGGAGTCTGACGAAGCTGACCGCAGGCAGGGTCACCTCGGTTCCGTCGGTGAGTTCCGCGCGCGCCCAGCTGCGCTTCGGGAAGCGGAAACCCTTGACGTCGTCCCAGGCGAGGGTGCGCTTGGAGAATGTCGAGCGGACCTCGAGGCCGTCGGGGCTGACGGTGGTGCGCAGTCGCGCGACGAGATAGACGGCGATGATCGGAAGGATCAGCAACCAGCTGAAGGCGACGGGCCACCCGAAGATCGGGAAGCTGACCGCGAACAGAAGGAATGCGCACGCCATGTAAGCGAGCTGCGAAATGCGGATGACGT
The DNA here is from genome assembly GCF_003852455.1 of Rhodococcus sp. KBW08. Lineage (NCBI taxonomy): Bacteria > Bacillati > Actinomycetota > Actinomycetes > Mycobacteriales > Nocardiaceae > Rhodococcus > Rhodococcus sp. KBW08. The sequence continues at coordinate 263,603 of NZ_QAJJ01000002.1, read as the reverse complement.
GCCGAAGTGGTTTCGGCGTGTGGGATGATTGAGCCGGTGGCACGGGCTGCTGCGAAGTTGACACCTCTACATCTTCGCATTGCAGCCGATGTATCTCAGATTCTGGGACGGTCGACTCACCAAGTTTGCCGTTCGCGACTAGCGCCTCTACTGTCGAGTGCGTGAAACAGAATGAGTTGCTCGTAATCGGCCGGCGCGTCGTCGCCTGAGTCGATTTTTCAACTCACCAGATAACGACGCGCCACCCTCGCTCAGCAGATGCTGACGGGGGTTTTTTGTTGCCCGGAGCCAGAATCAGAGGATTTCCCAGTGAGCGCACCAACAGCACGGCCTCAACCCACGCCGCGCAAGTCAGGGACACCGAGCCCGACAACCGCGGCTGCCGCAACCCAGACGGCCAACCGTCGCCAGCTCCCGCCTGAGCGGGTAACCGGCGCCCAGTCTGTGGTTCGCGCCCTCGAAGAGCTCGAGGTCGACACGGTATTCGGCATTCCCGGCGGTGCCGTGCTCCCGGTCTACGACCCACTCTTCGATTCGGTCAAGGTTCGCCACGTGCTCGTGCGCCACGAGCAGGGTGCAGGCCACGCTGCCACCGGCTACGCCCAGGCGACCGGCAAGGTCGGCGTGTGCATGGCTACCTCGGGTCCCGGTGCGACCAATCTGGTCACGCCACTGGCCGACGCGCAGATGGACTCCGTTCCGATCGTCGCGATCACCGGACAGGTGGCGCGCTCGCTGATCGGTACCGACGGCTTCCAGGAAGCCGACATCTCAGGCATCACGATGCCGGTCACCAAGCACAACTTCCTGATCACCGACGCGATCGACATCCCGCGCATCATGGCCGAGGCCTTCTACCTCGCGGCCAGTGGTCGCCCCGGCGCCGTCCTGGTCGATATCCCCAAGGACATCCTGCAGTCGCAGACCACGTTCTCGTGGCCGCCGGAGATGCGTCTGCCGGGCTACCGCCCGGTCACCAAGCCGCACGGCAAGCAGGTTCGCGAAGCTGCGCGTCTGATCGCCGACGCCAAGTCGCCGGTGCTGTACGTCGGTGGCGGCGTCATCAAGTCCGACTCCTCGCCGGAGTTGCTCGAATTGGCCGAGCTGACCGGTATCCCCGTCGTAACCACGCTGATGGCCCGCGGCGCGTTCCCGGACAGTCACGACCTCAACTGCGGTATGCCCGGAATGCACGGCACCGTCGCCGCAGTCGCCGCTCTGCAGCGTAGCGATCTACTGATCACCCTCGGCGCGCGTTTCGACGACCGCGTCACCGGTCAGCTGAATTCCTTCGCGCCCGACGCCAAGGTCATCCATGCCGACATCGACCCGGCCGAGATCGGCAAGAACCGCTACGCCGACGTCCCGATCGTGGGCGACTGCAAAGAGGTCATCACCGAACTCATCGAGGCGATCCGTGCCGACATGGCCACGGGCACCACGTTCGACCTCACCGAGTGGTGGGCGTACCTGAACGACATCCGTCGTACGTACCCGCTGAGCTACGACCGCCCCACCGACGGTCAGCTGAGCCCGGAGTACGTCATCCAGACCGTCGGCAAGCTCGCCGGACCGGATGCCATCTACTGCGCCGGCGTCGGTCAGCACCAGATGTGGGCCGCGCAGTTCGTCGGTTACGAGAAGCCGCGCACGTGGCTCAACTCGGGCGGACTGGGCACCATGGGGTACGCGGTTCCCGCAGCCATGGGCGCCAAGATGGGCATGCCCGACACCGAGGTGTGGGCGATCGACGGCGACGGCTGCTTCCAGATGACCAATCAGGAACTCGCAACCTGCGCACTCGAAGGTATCCCGATCAAGGTTGCCCTCATCAACAACGGCAACCTCGGCATGGTGCGTCAGTGGCAGACACTCTTCTACGAAGAGCGCTACTCCAACACCAACCTCGGAACGCACGGCGCCATCCGCATCCCCGACTTCGTGAAGCTCGCAGAAGCATTGGGCTGCCACGGAATTCGTGTCGAGCGTGAAGAAGATGTCGAAGCTGCGATCCGTGAGGCGCAGTCCATCAACGACAAGCCTGTCGTGATCGACTTCATCGTCACCGCCGACGCACAGGTGTGGCCGATGGTCGCTGCCGGAACGAGCAACGACGAAATCATGGCGGCCCGGGGCATCCGGCCGCTGTTCGACGACGACGAGGCAGTTGCCGAGCCCGCCGTCATCCACGAAGCCATGTCACGCGAGCAAGCCGGACCCGCCGCGGGCACAGGGGAGGATCAGAAGTGAGCACCAGTCACACCCTCAGTGTTCTCGTCGAGGACAAGCCAGGCGTGCTGGCTCGCGTCTCCGCACTTTTCTCCCGCCGCGGATTCAACATCGAATCCCTCGCGGTGGGCGGAACCGAGATCCCCGAGATCTCACGAATGACCATCGTCGTCACGGTCGACGAGTTCCCTCTCGAGCAGGTGACGAAGCAGCTCAACAAGCTGATCAACGTCATCAAGATCGTCGAGCAGGACGGTGAAGCATCCGTCGCTCGCGAGCTCGTGCTCATCAAGGTGCGCGCAGATGCAAGCGTGCGCACGCAGGTCATCGAAACGGTGAACCTGTTCCGCGCCAAGGTGATCGACGTCTCCCCGGAGTCCGTCACCATCGAGGCGACCGGTACTCGGTCCAAGCTGGATGCCCTGCTGCGGATGCTTGATCCGTACGGTATCCGGGAGATCGTTCAGTCCGGGGTCGTGGCAGTCGGTCGAGGGCCGAAGTCGATCACGGCCACCCGCTAGTACTTTTAGACACGTAAAAATCCAAGGAGAGGTTGAGAACTGTGGCAGTCGAGATGTTCTACGACGACGATGCCGATCTGTCGATCATTCAGGGCCGCAAGGTTGCTGTGATCGGCTACGGAAGCCAGGGCCACGCCCATTCGCTGAGCCTGCGCGACTCGGGCGTCGATGTGCGCATCGGCCTCAAGGAGGGCTCCAAGTCCCGCGAAAAGGCACAGGAGCAGGGACTGACGGTCGGTACGCCGGCCGAGGTTTCCGAGTGGGCCGACGTCATCATGGTGCTCGCACCTGACACCGCTCAGGCGAGCATTTTCACAAACGACATCGAGCCGAACCTCAAGGACGGCGACGCGCTGTTCTTCGGTCACGGCCTGAACATTCACTTCGACCTGATCAAGGCTCCGGAGTTCGTCACCGTCGGTATGGTCGCCCCCAAGGGACCCGGCCACCTGGTGCGTCGTCAGTTCGTCGACGGCAAGGGCGTTCCCGCGCTCATCGCCATCGACCAGGATCCCAAGGGTGAAGGCCAGGCTCTCGCTCTGTCCTACGCCAAGGGCATCGGCGGAACCCGCGCAGGCGTCATCAAGACCACGTTCAAGGAAGAGACCGAGACGGACCTCTTCGGCGAGCAGGCTGTGCTGTGCGGCGGCACCGAGGAACTGGTCAAGACCGGTTTCGAGGTCATGGTCGAGGCCGGCTACGCACCCGAGATGGCGTACTTCGAGGTTCTGCACGAGCTCAAGCTCATCGTCGACCTCATGTACGAGGGTGGCATCGCCCGCATGAACTACTCGGTGTCCGACACCGCTGAGTTCGGTGGATACCTCTCCGGCCCGCGCGTCATCGACGCCGACACCAAGGAGCGCATGAAGGCGATCCTGGCCGACATCCAGTCCGGCGAGTTCACCCGTCGTCTGGTTGCCAACGTCGAGAACGGCAACACCGAGCTCGAGGGCCTGCGCAAGGCCAACGCCGAGCACCCCATCGAGGTCACCGGCAAGAAGCTGCGCGACCTGATGAGCTGGGTCGATCGTCCGATCACCGAAACCGCGTAATTCGTCGTTTCACGCTCCACGTCTCCACTGGCCTGATGTCGCGCCGGTTCAATTACGTTGAACCAGCGCGGCATTGGGCCGGAGTCGTTTTCCGGGCCGGTTGAGCCCGGATTCATATTCCATCGAGAATTTGCCCGCGAAAGTGTCCACTATGTGGTATTGCCTACCGCGTTGTGGATTCGAAGTCAGCGCGCACTAAACTATCGGTGGTTAAACCACCTTCACACCCACCTAATCAGGGAGTTTGCACGTGAGCCAGCCTGGCCGTCCCGTTGTTCTGATCGCCGACAAGCTCGCGCCGTCCACAGTCGAGGCGCTCGGTGACGGTGTGGAGGTGCGTTGGGTCGACGGACCTGACCGCCCGGCGCTGCTCGCCGCGGTACCCGAGGCCGACGCGATTCTCGTTCGTTCCGCTACCACCGTCGACGCCGAGGTTCTGGCCGCCGGCACCAAGCTGAAGATCATCGGCCGCGCCGGTGTCGGCCTGGACAACGTCGAGATCCCCGCAGCCACCGAGCGCGGCGTGATGGTCGTCAATGCACCGACCTCCAACATTCACTCCGCTGCCGAGCACGCTGTCGCGCTCCTCATGTCGACCGCTCGCCAGATTCCCGCAGCAGACAAGACCCTGCGTGAGAACACCTGGAAGCGAAGCAAGTTCAACGGTGTCGAGATCCTCGGTAAGACCGTCGGTGTCGTCGGACTCGGCCGTATCGGCCAGCTCTTCGCGCAGCGTCTCGCCGCGTTCGAGACCACCATCATCGCGTACGACCCCTACCTGCCCGCAGCGCGCGCAGCGCAGCTCGGCATCGAACTGGTCACCATCGACGAGCTCGTCGAGCGCGCCGACTTCATCTCCGTGCACCTGCCCAAGACCAAGGAAACGGCCGGCCTGATCAACGCCGAGCGTCTGGCCAAGGCCAAGGACGGCGTCATCATCGTCAACGCCGCCCGCGGTGGTCTGATCGACGAAGATGCGCTTTACGACGCACTGGTCTCCGGCAAGGTTCGCGGCGCCGGCCTCGACGTGTTCAGCACCGAGCCGTGCACCGATTCCAAGCTCTTCGAGCTCGACAACGTCGTTGTCACCCCGCACCTCGGCGCATCGACATCGGAGGCTCAGGACCGCGCAGGCATCGACGTGGCCAAGAGCGTTCTCCTCGCTCTGGCAGGCGAATTCGTTCCCGAGGCTGTCAACGTCTCCGGCGGACCCGTCGGCGAAGAAGTTGCTCCGTGGCTCGAGCTGGTCCGCAAGCTCGGTCTCCTCGCTGCAACGCTGTCGCCTGAAGCTGTCCAGACCGTGCAGGTTGTCGCCACCGGCGAGCTGTCGGCCGAAACCGTCGACATCCTCGGCCTGGCTGCACTGCGCGGCGTGTTCTCCGCCAGCAGCGACGAGGCCGTCACGTTCGTCAACGCTCCGGCACTTGCCGAGCAGCGTGGCGTGACCGTGTCGGTCGAGAAGCACTCCGAGGCACTGGCTCATCGCAGCGCGGTCGAGGTTCGTGCAGTTGCGGCTGACGGCACGGTCACGTCGGTCACGGGCGCACTCACCGGCCTGCAGCAGGTCGAGAAGATCGTCAACATCAACGGACGCAGCTTCGACCTGCGCGCCGAGGGTCACAACATCGTCGTCCACTACAGCGATCGCCCGGGCGTTCTCGGTGTGCTCGGTACCGTTCTCGGTAACGCTGGCGTCGACATCCTGGCTGCAGCACTGAGCCAGGACGCCGAAGGCGAAGGCGCAACGGTCATCCTGCGTGTCGACCGCGTCGTCGGTGACACCGAGGTCGAGGCAATCGTCTCGCAGCTCGACGCTCGCGTCGCCCAGGTCGACCTTTCCTGATTGTTTTTGCTGTGCGCCTTTATTAACCGCCCGCGGTTAATAAAGGCGCACAGTTCTACTGAGATGAGGACTCCATGAAGCTTGCGGTCATTCCGGGCGACGGAATCGGTGTCGAGGTCACAGCCGAAGCACTCAAGGTGCTCGGCAAGTTGGTTCCGGATCTGGAAACCACCGAATACGATCTCGGTGCCCGTCGCTACAACGCCACCGGCGAATTGCTCCCGGCGGACGAGCTGGACCAGATCCGTCAACACGACGCAATCCTGTTGGGCGCCATCGGTGACCCGCGGATCGTCGCGCCTGGCATCCTCGAGCGTGGTCTGCTGCTGAACATGCGTTTCCAGCTCGATCATCACGTGAATCTTCGCCCCGCTCAGCTGTATCCGGGTGCGCTGTCGCCGTTGGCGGCCCAGCCTGAGATCGACTTCGTCGTGGTTCGTGAAGGCACCGAAGGCCCGTACACCGGTAACGGTGGCGCCATCCGCGTCGGCACCGATCACGAGATCGCGACCGAGGTGTCGATCAACACCTGGTTCGGAGCCGAGCGTGTTGTTCGTTATGCATTTGCGTTGGCGCAGACACGTTCCAAGCACCTCACACTGATCCACAAGACCAACGTGCTTTCCAACGCGGGCGCGATCTGGACGCGTGCGATCGAGACCGTCGGAGCCGAGTACCCGGACGTCGAAACCGCGTACTGCCACATCGATGCTGCCACCATCTACATGGTCACCGACCCGTCGCGCTTCGACGTCATCGTCACGGACAACCTTTTCGGTGACATCATCACCGACCTCGCCGGCGCGGTGACCGGTGGAATCGGTTTGGCCGCAAGCGGAAACATCGACGCGTCGGGGGCCAACCCCTCGATGTTCGAGCCCGTTCACGGTAGTGCCCCGGACATCGCCGGCAAGGGAATCGCAGATCCCACCGCCGCGATCCTCTCGGCCGCACTGCTTCTTCGCCATCTCGGGCGCGAGGACGACGCCGCTCGGGTGGAGGCTGTGGTCGCTGCTGACCTGGCTACCCGCGGCGAAGGCCCCATCTCCACGACGGAGATCGGCGACCGGATCACCGCAGCGCTGTAAGGATTTCTTTCACGAGACTGACGCGCGTAAGCCTTTCGGCTTGCGCGCGTCAGTCGTTTCCGACACCCCGATAGACTGGCCGGCATGCGTCTTGGTCGAATTGCCAGTCCCGATGGTGTTGCGTTCGTCAGTATCGAAGGTGAAGAGGATGCCCTCGTCGCCAAGGAAATTGCGGAGCACCCGTTCGGGAACCCCACATTTACCGGCCGAAGTTGGCCGCTCGCCGATGTTCGTCTGCTGGCTCCGATTCTCGCCAGCAAGGTGATCTGCATCGGCAAGAATTATGCAGATCACATCGCGGAGATGGGCGGCGAAGCCCCCGCGGATCCCGTGATCTTCCTCAAGCCCAATACGTCCATCGTCGGCCCGGGTGCCCCGATCGTCTTGCCTCCCACCTCCAACGAGGTGCACTTCGAGGGTGAACTCGCGGTAGTCATCGGTCAACCGTGCAAGGACGTTCCGGCGGCAAAGGCGTTGAGCGTGGTTCTCGGCTACACGATCGCCAACGACGTGTCGGCACGAGATCATCAGCGTCACGACGGGCAGTGGACGCGCGCGAAGGGGCACGACACCTTCTGCCCACTCGGTCCGTGGATCGAGACCAGCCTGGATGCGTCCGACGTCGACATCAAGACCGAGGTGAACGGTCAGGTCAAGCAGGACAGCAGCACCGCATTCCTACTTCACGACATTCCGAAGATCATCGAGTGGATCTCGGCGGTGATGACCCTCCTGCCCGGCGACGTCATCCTGACCGGCACCCCCGCCGGAGTGGGCCCGATCGTCGACGGTGATTCGGTGTCGGTCACGGTCTCGGGGATCGGCACGCTCACCAACCCGGTGACCGCCAAGAAGTGATCTGACCCGGTTCTTTCAGTCATGTGACTACGGAGGCCCCATCCCAACTGGATGGGGCCTCCGTCGTGGGGTGAGTCGAGAGGTGTCTGTCGAAGAAAAGTTGCAAGATAGTAACTATCGCCGGGGGATTGATGGGGATTACCTTTCGGATCGAAGTGATCAGGCCCTGGGACTGACCTGCGAGTTTTGTGAGCCAGGCGAAGCTTCGCCACTGATCCTCCTGGCGTTATGTCTGAATTGATCAGGTTGGGAGGGTTCGCCCCTCGGTTTGCTGCCACGGCCCGTAACAGACCAAATTCCCTGAAATGTAACGCTGAGCAGTAGGGTAACCGATAACTGGATAGAAGCCGATGGGGCAATCGAGTGGATTGCGCAGAAACGTGGTGATACATGACGACCTTCGCGGAAGCCTCCCGGTCAGCGACAGGGGAAGCACGAAACGGGCAGCGGCCCGTGTGGCGAGACAAGAAGCGCTACCTGTGGCCGTTGGGTTTGCTGGTTCCTCTCAGTCCGTTCGCTGCGTGGTTCCTGGTCGACAAATTCAGCCTTGGGCTCTTCTGGGCCATCGGGGCCTGGCTCATCGTGATCGTCATTCCCCTCATCGATCTCCTGGCCGGCGAAGACGGGAACAGCCCGCCGGACGAAGCGATTCCGCATCTGCAGGAGGATCGTTTCTACCGCTGGTGCACGTATCTGTTCCTGCCCCTCCAATACGTCGGTCTCGTGTTCGTCGCCTGGTGCTGGGTGAACGCGCCGATGGCGGCGGGGGAGAAGTTCGCGCTCGCGATGACCGCCGGCGTGGTTGCCGGTGTGGGGATCAACGCGGCACATGAATTGGGGCACAAGAGCGAAAAGCTCGAGAAGTGGCTCGCGAAAGTAGCGCTGGCGCAGTCCTTCTACGGCCATTTCTACGTCGAGCACAACCATGGTCACCACGTCCGTGTTGCGACGCCGGAGGATCCTGCCAGTTCGCGATACAAGGAGAATTTCTGGTTCTTCTTGCCGCGCAGTGTCATCGGCGGCCTGCGCTCGGGATGGCGGATCGAAAGCGCTCGTCTGAAGCGTCAAGGGAGGCGGACCTGGAGTTACCGTAACAACATCCTGAACGCGTGGGCGATGAGTGTCGTGTTGTTCGGCAGTTTGATCGCAGTGTTCGGGTGGGAAATCGCACCGTGGTTGGCCGTTCAGGCTATTGCCGGTTTCACATTCCTCGAGACCGCGAACTATCTCGAGCATTACGGATTGCTTCGTGCCAAGAGGCCTGACGGCTCGTACGTTCGCTGCTCTCCTGAGGACAGTTGGAACAGCGACCACGTCGTCAGCAACCTTTTCCTCTATCAACTTCAGCGTCACAGCGACCATCACGCGAATCCGCGTCTGCGGTACCAGAGCCTGCGAAGTGCGGCCGAAGCTCCGCAACTTCCAGCGGGTTACGCGGTCATGATCGTGTGCGCCTGGGTGCCGCCGCTGTGGCGAAAGGTGATGGACAAGCGCCTACTTGCCTACTACGACGGTGACATGACGCGAATCAACGTCCTACCGGGTAGGTGATCGGGGCGTGGAGGAAGCGCTACCGGACTAACCTGTAGTACGACCATCCATCATCGCCGAGCCAAGTGAGCCATGACCAACAGCGAAGTACGCGTCCGTTTCTGCCCGTCACCCACCGGAACCCCGCACGTAGGTTTGGTGCGCACAGCCTTGTTCAACTGGGCGTTCGCACGACACCACGGCGGCACATTCGTGTTCCGTATCGAAGACACCGATGCGCAGCGCGACAGTGAAGAGTCCTACCAGGCCATCCTCGACGCCCTCCGCTGGTTGGGGCTCAACTGGGACGAGGGCCCGGAGGTCGGTGGACCGCACGCGCCGTATCGCCAGTCCGAGCGTCGTGACCTGCATCTCGACGTCGTGGCCAAGTTGCTGGCCGCGGGTGAGGCATACGAGTCCTTCTCGACAAACGAGGAAGTCGAAGCGCGGCACAAGGCTGCCGGCCGCGACCCGAAGCTCGGATACGACAACTTCGATCGCGACCTGAGCGACGAGCAGCGCGCTGCGTACGTCGCCGAGGGACGCAAGCCCGTCGTCCGACTCCGCATGCCCGATCACGATCTGACCTGGAACGACTTGGTGCGCGGCGAGACCACGTTCAAGGCCGGCACCGTTCCGGACTTCGCGCTGACTCGCGGTAACGGTATTCCGCTGTACACGTTGGTCAACCCGGTCGACGACGCGTTGATGAAGATCACCCATGTACTGCGCGGCGAAGATCTGTTGTCCTCGACTCCGCGTCAGCTCGCGTTGTACGAGGCATTGATCCGCATCGGTGTTGCCGATTTCACACCGTCGTTCGGGCACTTGCCTTTCGTGATGGGTCAGGGCAACAAGAAGCTGTCCAAGCGCGATCCCGAGTCCAACCTCTTCATCCACCGCGATCGCGGCTTCATCCCCGAGGGATTGCTGAACTACCTGGCTCTGCTCGGGTGGAGCATCGCTGACGATCACGACGTCTTCTCACTCGACGAGATGGTTGCGGCCTTCGACGTCTCCAAGGTCAACTCCAACCCCGCGCGCTTCGACCAGAAGAAGGCCGACGCGATCAATGCCGAGCACATTCGCCTGCTCGAGCCGGCCGACTTCGCGGGCCGCCTGAAGTCGTTCCTGGTGGAACACGGCCATATCGGCGCCGACGTCGACGAAGCGACGTTCACTGTTGCGGCGGACCTCGTGCAGACGCGCATCGTCGTCCTGTCCGACGCGTGGGATCTGCTGAAATTCCTGTTCGTCGACGAAGGGTCGTTTGCTCTCGATCCGGCCGCGGCGGCAAAGAACCTGAAGGAAGATGCCGGTCCGGTTCTGGACGCGTCTCTTGCGGCGCTCGATGCCACTTCGGAGTGGACGGCGGCCAGTATCGAGGAAGCACTCAAGAAGGCCCTCATCGAGGATCTGGAGCTCAAACCGCGTAAGGCCTTCGCTCCGGTTCGAGTCGCGATCACGGGCTCTCACATCAGCCCTCCGCTGTACGAGTCGATGGAATTGCTCGGTCGTGAGGTCTCGCTTGCTCGGTTGCGCGCGGGTAGGGCAGCGGTAACCGCCTAGATCGGACGGTCCTCCGGCCGAAAATGAAGCAAAAACCTCCTGTGACCATACGATTTGGTATTTGGGGCAGGGGTACTGGTAATCTTCTTTTCGGCCGGAGACGAGCCGCCGAGCACAACAGCGAAGCGGATCGGGCAAGGCTGGTGAGCAAGACCTTGGGGTATGGTGTAATTGGCAACACAGCGGTTTCTGGTACCGCCATTCTAGGTTCGAGTCCTGGTACCCCAGCGGAAATCCGGTCGATTTTGTGGCCGGACTCAGACAAGCTAAGCTTGCTGAGCATCCAAGAGCAAGACTGAATACCACGTTTAAAAGCGTGTCCTGGCCCCGTCGTCTAGCGGCCTAGGACGCCGCCCTCTCAAGGCGGTAGCGCGGGTTCGAATCCCGTCGGGGCTACAAAGGAAAGACCCTCCGATCATTGATCGGAGGGTCTTTTCGTTTGTGTGGAAATGTTTACCTGCCATGCGAAAAACGATCACCCCCAGTCGAATTCGACTGGGGGTGATCGTCATCTCACTCTGTTGTCCTCGATCGGCTATCCGCTCTTACGGCGGAACTCTCGCTTGTGATCGGCCGGGCCATGCGTGTTGTGGACCTTGGACTGTCCGTCGCGATGGTCAGTCGATTTGGCGTTCTGATGATTCTTCCGTTCGAGGGCCTCACGGAACTTTCGTTTGGTCTCCTCCGATTGGGATTCGGATTCGGACGGGGTATTGCTGTCGAGATCGCTCATATGCTCACTCCTTGTTGTTGGGCCTGTTGGTGAAACTACGCCGGCCCGAATTCGAATGCTCGTGAATTTTCGCTTCACGAATCTCGGGCTCTACGACGGTGGTGCAGTAGAACCGGAAAGTGGGATCGCGGGCATCCCGAGCTTGCGGTGATCCCACGAACGAGTTCGATCGGGAACGAACCGCACCGCGACGCGTTTGTGGAGCATTGCGTCTACGGCCGGGCGGAGATCCTCGGTGTACGGGCCGGTGTATCGCTCCCAGACGCTGACTCCCACGGCGAAGAGGGCTTCGGGATCCTCGACGATCATTCCGGTGCCCTCCATCGATACGCCTCGGAGTGTGTCGTACGTCAGACCGTCTTCGATCAGGACGGACATACGGGAGTCCCGGCGAAGATTGACCGCCTTCTGTGACTTGGCTTTGGTCTCGAACCAGATTTCGCCGTCGACTATTGCGAACCACATCGCGATCAGGTGAGGCATTCCGTCGGCGCTCAACGTCGCCATCGTTGCCGTACGGCTCTTTTCGACGAAGCTCGAAATTTCGGCCTCGGTCATTGTGATCTGACTACGCTGTTTTCCTGCCATGGTCGCGTCGTACTCCTACGTGCTCGAGGATCTGAAGACCTTACTGTGTCACGAATTACAGACGCTTGTGGAGCGCTTCGGCAGCTGCGAGAAGGTCGGCCGCCCAGCGGGCTCCCGGTCGTCGACCCATCCGATCGATGGGGCCGGAGACCGAAATCGCGGCAATGACAGCGCCTGCCGAGTCTCGGACAGGAGCCGCGACGCTGGCGACACCGGGCTCACGTTCGGCCGCGCTCTGAGCCCAGCCGCGCCGGCGAACCTCGAGGAGCACTCGTTCGCCGAACGACGCATCAGCGAGGACGGTCCGTTGGGTTTGTGGATCTGCCCATGCGAGAAGGACCTTGGCGCCGGAACCGGCATTCATCGGCAGTCGGGCTCCGACGAGCACCGTGTCACGCAGGCCGGTCGGCGGTTCCATCGACGCGACGCAGATGCGTTGGGTGCCTTCCCGGCGGTACAGCTGGACGCTTTCGCCGGTGATTTCGCGAAGGCGGGGGAGGATGAGTCCGGCCGCTGCAATGAGTGGATCATTAGCGGTGGCAGCGAGTTCGGCGAGCCCGGGCCCTGGGCACCACTGACCGTCCGAATCGCGAGTGAGGAGTCGATGGACTTCGAGACCGACGGCGAGTCTGTGGGCGGTCGCGCGCGGCAAACCGGTTCGTGCACAGAGTTCGGTGAGGCTGCACGGTTCCTCAGCCACTGCATGAAGCACGCCCATTGCTTTGTCCAGGACGCCGATGCCGCTATGCTGTCTCATAGGTCGATACCAGTTTCTCGCATAGTGGGATGATAGCGCATTTCCTGGTGGGCTAGCGCATTTCCTGGTGGGCTAGCGCATTTCAGGATGAGCTAGCGCATTTCCTCGGAGGTGGCGCAAGTTCCGAAAGGGACAGTCTGAATCTGCTGCGGAGGCTGGGGACCTACTTCACGCGCGGCGGGCCAGCCCGTAGTCCGCCGACGCGAGGCTACGTACAGAGGTGGAAGACATGGCACAGAAAGCACGCACTCTCGCCGAGAAGGTGTGGGACGACCACGTTGTCGTGAAAGGGGAGGGGCAGGATCCCGACCTCATCTACATCGATCTCCACCTCGTTCACGAAGTGACGAGCCCGCAGGCATTCGACGGACTTCGCTTGGCGGGTCGCCAGTTGCGCCGCCCTGACCTGACGATCGCCACCGAGGACCACAACGTCCCGACGATCGACATCGACAAGCCCATTGCCGATCCCGTGTCCAAGACTCAGGTCGACACCTTGCGCCGAAATTGTGAGGAGTTCGGAGTTCGCTTGCACCGCATGGGCGATCTCGATCAGGGCATCGTGCATGTGGTCGGACCGCAGCTCGGCCTGACTCAGCCCGGAACCACCGTGGTGTGCGGTGACAGTCATACGTCGACGCACGGCGCATTCGGTGCGCTCGCAATGGGAATCGGCACGAGCGAGGTCGAGCACGTGATGGCGACGCAGACATTGTCGTTGCGCCCCTTCAAGACCATGGCGATCACGGTCGACGGCGAGCTGCCTCCCGGTGTCACGAGTAAGGACTTGATCCTCGCCGTCATCGCCAAGATCGGCACCGGCGGCGGCCAGGGCTACGTCCTGGAGTACCGCGGTGAGGCCATTCGCAAACTGTCGATGGAAGCTCGTATGACCATCTGCAACATGTCGATCGAGGCCGGAGCCCGTGCGGGCATGATCGCACCGGACGAGACCACATACGAGTTCATCAAGGGCCGTCCGCATGCACCGTCGGGCGCAGAGTGGGACGAAGCCGTCGCCGCGTGGGAGCTGCTCAAGACCGACGAGGGTGCGGAATTCGACAACGAGGTCCACATCGACGCAAGCGCATTGACGCCTTTCGTCACCTGGGGAACCAATCCGGGACAGGGTGCGCCACTCGGTGACCGTGTGCCCGATCCCGAACTCATCGTCGACGAGAGCGAGCGTCAGGCAGCTGAGAAGGCGCTCACCTACATGGGTCTCGACGCCGGCATGCCGCTTCGGGATGTAGCTGTCGACACCGTGTTCGTCGGTTCGTGCACCAACGGACGGATCGAAGATCTGCGCGCAGTAGCCGAGGTGCTCGAAGGTCGCCATGTGGCAGAGGGCGTTCGGATGCTCATCGTTCCCGGTTCGATGCGGGTGCGTGCTCAAGCCGAAAGTGAAGGTCTCGGTGAGATCTTCACAGCGGCAGGGGCGGAATGGCGTCAGGCCGGTTGTTCGATGTGCTTGGGAATGAACCCTGACCAGCTTGCTCCCGGCGAGCGCTCGGCATCGACGTCCAACCGGAATTTCGAAGGCCGACAGGGTAAAGGCGGTCGGACCCATCTGGTTTCCCCGCTCGTCGCGGCGGCCACGGCGGTCCGCGGAACGCTCTCGGCACCGGCCGATCTGGTCTGACCCACTTACCTTCTCTAGGAGAATTTCGATGGAATCCTTTACCACGCACAAGGGTATCGGCGTCCCGCTGCGACGCTCGAATGTCGATACCGATCAGATCATCCCCGCCGTGTACCTGAAACGGGTGACGCGCACGGGATTCGAGGACGGGCTGTTTGCAGGTTGGCGTACCGACCCCAACTTCATTCTCAATCTGGCTCCGTACGACAAGGGAAGTGTCCTCGTAGCCGGCCCCGATTTCGGCACGGGCTCTTCGCGTGAGCATGCCGTGTGGGCTCTCTCGGACTTCGGATTTCGAGTCGTCATCGCTTCCCGGTTCGCCGACATCTTCCGCGGGAACGCCGGAAAAGCCGGTCTCGTGGCGGCACAGGTCGAGCAGAGCGACGTCGAATTGCTCTGGAAGTTGCTCGAAGAGCAGCCCGGACTGGAATTGGCAGTAGATCTCGAGAATCGGACCGTGAGCGCCGGAACTACGGTGGTGCCGTTCAATATTGACGACTACACACGGTGGCGTCTGCTGGAGGGTCTCGACGACATCGGACTGACATTGCGGCAGGTAGAAGCGATTTCCGAGTTCGAAAAGTCAAGGCCTTCATGGAAACCGACTACCCTTCCAGTCCGAATTTCGCAGGGCTGAACCGAAATCCGCGACTCCGCGCGGGAAGAGAAATAGGTCACCATTTCGCAGTCACGTTGAATGAGAATTGGCGTGGCACATAGACTCTTGCCGTTATCAGGTTTACCGTGGTTCTCAGTCGGTCCGACGGTGGACCACAATTAGCGGAGGAATTTCAATGAACAAGGCAGAGCTCATCGATGTTCTGACTGAAAAGCTGGGTTCGGACAGGCGCACAGCGACCGACGCAGTGGAGCACGTCGTGGACACCATCGTCCGCGCCGTCCACCGTGGCGAGAGCGTGACCATCACCGGCTTCGGAGTCTTCGAGCAGCGTCGTCGTGCAGCACGTGTTGCACGCAACCCGCGTACGGGCGAGACCGTCAAGGTCAAGCCGACGTCGGTTCCGGCTTTCCGTCCGGGTGCGCAGTTCAAGGCTGTTATCGCTGGTGGACAGAAGCTTCCGGCCACCGGCCCGGCAGTCAAGCGTGGCGTAGCAGCACCGGCCACCAAGGCTGCAGCCAAGAAGGCTGCTGCCAAGAAGACCGCAGCCAAGAAGGCTCCGGCAAAGAAGGCTCCGGCCAAGA
>NZ_QAJJ01000002.1:185792-247735 GCF_003852455.1 Rhodococcus sp. KBW08 | reverse complement strand
TCCGCGGCTGCACCTCTTTTTGCCGCCTGGGAGAAGTGTGAATTCTCCTGTGTTTCAGTGCTTTGCAAAACTACCGACTCGAGCTGGGTGTCGGTTGGTCCAAATCCCTCAGGAGTTGGCGACTTTGGGGAGCGGGCTGTCGAGGTGATCGGCGGCAACCAGACGGCCGTCGAGGAACGAGAGCACCCAAGTGCTCGCCTTACGGTTGCGTGCGGAGGGCAGTGTTACACCGGCCGTATCAGCCCACCAGCGCATCAAATCGGGGATGACGCCTCCTTGGCTGCAGATCACGGGAGTGCCCTCCAACGCGGCGATCTGCAGCGCACGTGCCCTGGCGGCCTCGGGATCGGCCTCGTAACCTTCTTCGGTCAGAAGAGGTTCCGTCGAAACTTCGACACCCAATGCCTCCGCCAATGGCATTACGGTGTCGACGCAGCGCGTACGGTCAGCCGCGAAAACCGAATCGGCTCCGAAGATTTTCAGCTGTTCGACCAAGGCGGCGGATTGCTCTTTGCCCTTGGCGTCGAGTGGACGCACATTGTCGTCGCCCTTGTACCGCTTACGGCTTCCAGCTTTTGCGTGGCGGACGAGCAATACCGTTTTCGTGTCCGGCCGAATGGAAACGAAGCGGCGAAGAATCATCCGATCCATCGGGTAGGAAAGATGATCGGCGACCTCGGCGACCGGAAGCCAATAGAGAACATCTACTTCGTTGTTCGGCCCGAAATCTCCGTCTACTGCTTCGGCCGACCAGTATTCGACCCGTTTGAGTTTGCGATGTCCCGGGATCGGGTACGTCACGCCACCGAGGTGCCTTCCGAAACGTCCGGTGATCGAGGTCTCTTCGCGGACCTCGCGAACTGCCGCGGTCAAGAAGGTCTCGCCGGGATCGAGCTTTCCTTTGGGGAATGACCAGTCGTCGTACTTCGGTCGATGTACGACGGCGATCTCGATGGCGGAAGGATCCTGGGGAGCCTTCCGCCACAGAACCGCGCCTGCGGCAAAGATGTTGGCTTTGACCGGCTTGTCGCTCATTGTGTGATCCGAGCCCGTCAAGACCCGCTGGCGGTGCGGCTGCGCATCAACGACTGTTGATGCTCACGTACGTCCTCACCGCGTTCGGGAGCAGCGACCCAACTCCCGTCCGGATGCAGTACCCAGCAGCGAGTTCGGGGGTCGAGCGCGGAGTCGAAGATGTCACCGAGCTGCTTCGACAGTTTCGGGTCCTTGACCTGCACCATGACCTCGACGCGGCGATCGAGGTTGCGGTGCATCATGTCTGCGCTGCCGATCCAGAACTCGTCGGCCGAGCGGAAATGGAACATTCGCGAGTGTTCCAGGAAGCGTCCGAGAATGGAACGTACTTCGATGTTTTCGCTGAGGCCGGGAACACCCGGCTTGAGCGCGCAGATTCCGCGGACCACGATCTCGACGGGGATACCGGCCTTGGACGCGCGGTACAACGCGTCGATGACCTGCTCGTCGACCAATGCGTTGGCTTTCAAGCGGATACCGGCCTCGCGGCCTGCGAGCTTGTGCGCGATCTCGTTGTCGATCCGCTCGATGATCCCGCGTCGAACCCCGTACGGCGCAACGAGAAGGTTGCGGTAACTCGTCTTTCGGGAGTATCCGGTCAGCGAGTTGAAGAGGTCGGTGAGGTCCGCACCGATCTCCGGTGCTGCGGTGAGCAATCCGACGTCCTCGTACATGCGCGCGGTCTTCGGGTTGTAGTTGCCGGTGCCGATGTGGCAGTAACGACGAATGGTCGAGCCCTCTCGCCTGACGACGAGGCAAGTCTTGCAGTGAGTCTTGAGACCGACCAAACCGTAGACGACGTGAACGCCGGCCTGCTCGAGTTTGCGTGCCCACTTGATGTTGGCCTGCTCGTCGAAGCGCGCCTTGATCTCCACCAGCGCCACAACCTGCTTGCCGGCTTCGGCGGCGTCGATCAGTGCGTTGACGATGGGGGAGTCGCCGGAAGTGCGGTACAGGGTCTGCTTGATCGCGAGTACCTGCGGGTCGGCGGCGGCCTGTTCGATGAAGCGTTGAACGCTTGTGGAAAACGAGTCGTAAGGGTGGTGGACGAGCACGTCGCCTTCGCGCAGGGTCGAGAAGACGCTCTTCGGAGTCTCGCGTTCACCGAACGCCGGATGCGTCGCCGGGACGAACGGCGCGTCCTTGAGAGCCGGGCGGTCGACGGCGTAAACCTGCCAGAGGCAGGACAAGTCGAGCAGACCGGAAACCTCGATCACGTCGGCCGGATCGACGTCGAGTTCACGCAGAAGCAGTTCGAGCATGTGCTCGGTCATGTCGTCGGCAACTTCGAGTCGAACGGGTGAACCGAAACGGCGACGCGCCAATTCACGTTCGAGTGCCTGCAGCAGATCCTCGTCCCGATCCTCTTCGACCTCGAAATCGGCGTTACGTGTGATTCGGAAAGCGTGATGTTCGACGATTTCCATTCCGGGGAACAGCACGTCCAGATGAGCCGAAATCAGTTCTTCCATCGGGAGGAACGAATCGATGGTGGACGAAGACGTCGTGCTCTTGACTCGGACGAACCGGCCGACGTTGTCGGGAACCTTGACGCGAGCGAAGTGTTCGCCGCGGGTGACGGAGTCCTTCACCGTCACGGCGAGGTTGAGGCTCAGTCCGCTGATGTAGGGGAACGGGTGAGCGTGATCGACTGCCAACGGCGTCAGTACCGGGAAGACCTGCTCGTGGAAATGTGCCGAGAGTCGGCCGTGGTCATCGGCGCTGAGATCGGCCCACCGAACGATCGAAATGCCCTCTGCCGCCAGGGCAGGGCGGACCGAGTCGAGAAACACGTGCGCGTGCTTGTCGGCGAGTTCCTGGGTGCGACGCGCGATGAGCGCCAATTGTTCGCGTGGGGAGAGGCCGTCGGCGGACCTGACCGACAGTCCGGTCTCGTCGCGGCGCTTGAGTCCGGCGACCCGGACCATGAAAAACTCGTCGAGATTGGAAGCGAAGATGGCGAGGAACTTTGCGCGTTCGAGCAACGGCAGTGACTCGTCGGCGGCCAATGCGAGAACACGGGCATTGAAATCGAGCCAGCTGAGTTCGCGGTTGAGGTAACGATCCTCGGGGAGCCCGACGAGCAATTCGGGTAGCTCTGCCTTGGTAGCTGCAGGGGGCGCGCCCGGGATGTTGGTGGCGACCGCGACGGCCTGAGATCGCGGCGAGGTGGCCGCGCCGTTCTCGTGCCGGCCGGAGCTGTGGTCTCCGTCCGACTGGTCTTCGGAAATACGGTTTTCGAGTGCTTCGCCATTGCTCACTCGTCGATCATCCCCCACAATCGCGCGGTCCGACAATCGATGAAAGAAAATTCATCGGCTGTTCGACGGCGTGGCCTTGAGTCTGGTCAACGAAGCCGATGTGGCGGGGCCTACTCCCAGTGCTCGCACAGTGCTGAGATCGGCATGGGTGTCGACGTCGGTGCGCAGTCCCGGCCATTGGCCGTTGAGTGGACGAGCACCTGAATTAGTATGTCCAAGTGCAGATTCCGGTCCGAATCGAGGGTCGAGCGCACTCTCTCCACACGCAAACAATGCGGAGGTGCCGGTGCCGTGATGATCGACGACGACGGAACGTCCGCCGCTTCGGGCGTCGGCCACGGCCTCCGTCAGTTCGCTTGGTTGCATGGCGGGCAAGTCGGCTTGCAGCACAACGAGGTCGACCACTCCGCGCTTGGCTCGGATATCGGCGGCCGCTGCACTCAGCGCCGCATTGAGGGTTTCCTCCGTGCGCGGTGTTGTGCCGTTGGTTCGGTCGCCGTCGGGAGCTGGATCGGCGTAGACAGTCACGCCGACGGAATATGCAAGGGCGGCAACGGTGGGGTCTGGGGTGACCACTGTGACGCTGTCGATGGCCGAGACGGCTGCGACGGTGGCGAGGGTGTCGTGAAGCATGGCCAACACCAGGTCTGCACGCGCGTCCGAGTCGAGTTCGCCCGCGAGGCGGGACTTGGCCGATCTCAAGGACTTGACGGCCACTATCGCATGCATGGGGCGTTCGATCTCCGTGCGCGCATGCGGTGTCTCCACGACGTGTGGGTACGGGGGTTCCGCGCTGTCCATCCCTCGATCTTGCCAGTCATCACGCTCGGTGTCCGCGGCTGCCCACCGCAGTGCACCACAGGCGATACTCTGTGCAGACGATTTTTCTGGCGGCGACCCGCTTCGCCGGGTAGACGGGGTGAGCGTGTGAGTAAGGCAGCTGTATTGGGCGCAGGTTCGTGGGGAACGGCGTTGGCGAAGGTGATGGCCGAGGCCGGAACCGACGTGACGATGTGGGCCAGGCGTGAAGAGGTCGCGAAGCGCATCGACACCACGCACGAGAACAGCGACTATCTGCCAGGCATTGCTTTGCCTTCGTCGATTCGCGCGACCCACCACCACGAGGAGGCGATGGCAGGCGCTGACTTCATCGTGCTGGCGGTTCCCTCGCAGTCGCTACGGGGAAACCTGGAGCAGTGGAAGGGCTCGATCGGACCCGATGCGACTCTGCTGAGTCTGGCCAAGGGAATCGAGACCGGGACGCTCATGCGCATGAGCCAGGTCATCGTGTCGGTGACCGGTGTGGAACCGGGGCGCGTCGCGGTGCTCTCGGGCCCGAATCTTGCACACGAGATCGCCAGCGGGCAGCCCGCGGCGACGGTGATCGCCTGCTCGGATTCCTCGCGTGCCCTCGCTCTCCAGGATGCTTGCGCTACCGGCTATTTCAGGCCGTACACCAATTCCGACGTCATCGGTTGTGAGATCGGCGGTGCGTGCAAGAACGTGATCGCACTGGCCTGTGGCATGGCCGCCGGTAGTGGGTTCGGCGACAACACGGTTGCCAGCATCATCACCCGCGGGCTCGCCGAAACAATCCGGCTCGGTGTTGCGCTCGGAGCCAAGGCGTCGACTCTCGCAGGCTTGGCGGGTGTCGGTGATCTGGTAGCGACCTGCACGTCCGAGTTGTCGCGAAACCGGACGTTCGGAGAGCGGCTCGGACGGGGCGGGTCGATGGAGTCGGCGCAGAAGGCAACCAACGGTCAGGTCGCCGAGGGCGTGAAGTCGTGCACGTCGGTACGCGCACTCGCTGCCGGATACGACGTGGAGATGCCGTTGACCGACGCGGTCCATCGGGTGTGCCACGAAGGCATGGCCGTCAGCGATGCGATCGGTCAGTTGCTCGGACGCCGGACGAAGCCGGAATGAGTGAAATCGGTATGAGTCATCGCGGGGACTACGGGGATTCGACGCGCAGCGTGAGCGCCGTCGCGCGCGAACACGCCGCGGGTCAGCCCATGCAGCTTGGGCCGATATTCGCTGCGCCGTACCAACTTTCGCCCGAGGAAGGCTCCGAGTCCGATACCTACGCTCGTGCATCGAACCCGGGTTGGCGCGGACTCGAATCAGCGCTCGCGGCGCTCGAAGGAGCGGACTACGCCCTCGTCATGGGATCGGGAATGTCCGCGATCACCGCGACCTTGCGCAGCGTGCTCGTCACCGGAGATACCGTCGTCGTGCCCTCGGACGGGTACTACCAGGTGCGGTTGTACGCGAACGAGCGCCTCGCGCCGTTGGGGATCACGGTTCGCGAAGTTTCGACTCTGCGGATGGGCGACGCGAGCTTCGCGGATCTGCTCGCCGCGTCGCCGGGCCGCGTGGTCGTCGTCGCCGAGACGCCCTCCAACCCGGTGCTGGACGTGGTCGACCTTCGCGTGCTCGCCGACGTGTGCCACCGATCGGGCGCGCTGCTGATCGTCGACAACACGACTGCGACACCTCTGGGGCAGCGCCCGCTCGAATTGGGTGCCGACATCGTCGTGGCCAGCGGTACCAAGGCCCTCAGCGGGCACAGTGACCTCCTGATGGGTTACGTCGCCACCTCCGATGCGGCTGTGAGTCAGCGAATCGAGCGTGAGCGACTACTTTCGGGAACAGTGCTCGGCCCCTTCGAGACGTGGCTTGCGCACCGCAGTCTCGGCACGGCAGGCCTGCGATTCGGACGTCAGTGCGACAACGCGCTGGCCCTGGCCGAGATGTTGGCGGGACACAAAGCGGTCCGGTCCGTTCGTTACCCGGGCCTTCGCGGTGACCCGTCCTTCGCAACGGCATCCGGTCAGATGAATCGATTCGGCGGACTGGTGAGCGTCGAACTGGATTCGGCTCAGGCATTCCACTCGTTCGTCGAAGCGAGCGCGCTCGTCACGGCCGCCACCAGCTTCGGCGGGATCCACACGACGGCGGATCGCCGTGCGCGCTGGGGCGATCCGGTCAGTGCGGGTTTTGTCCGAATCGCTTGTGGCATCGAGGACACCGCCGATCTTCTGGCCGACATCGAGCGTGCGCTCGACGCGTGAGCGGACCACGTCGATGATTTCGGGTCCGGCCCGATCGCGTGCCGAAGTCGATTCGGCGGTACGGTTTGACGCGTGAACAGCAGCCGTACCCGCGTGGCCGTGATCTTCGGTGGCCGGAGCAATGAGCATTCAGTGTCCTGTGTTTCCGCCGGAAGCGTCCTGAGCAACCTCGACCCCGATCGGTACGACGTCGTACCGATCGGCATCACCGTCGACGGTTCCTGGGTGCTCGGTTCGAGCGACCCCAGCTCCCTCGCGATCAGCGGGCGCGCACTGCCGTCGGTCGACAAGGACGGAACGTCGGTGGTCCTCAGCGCGGACCCCACCCGCGAGGGCGAAGTCATCTCCTTCGACGGGTCGGACGCCGGTGCTGTGCTCGCGTCGGTCGACGTCGTGTTCCCCGTTCTGCATGGGGCTTACGGCGAAGACGGCACCATTCAGGGTCTGCTCGAACTTGCCGGGGTTCCGTACGTCGGGCCCGGAGTCCTGGCCAGCGCCGCCGGCATGGACAAAGAATTCACGAAGAAGCTTCTTGCTGCTGAAGGACTTCCCGTCGGAGTGCAGGTCGTGCTTCGACCGGGAACCGCAACGCTGACCGAAGAGCAGAAGGCGGAGTTGGGCCTTCCGGTTTTCGTGAAGCCCGCTCGTGGAGGCTCGTCCATCGGCATCACTCGGGTGAGCAATTGGGACGGTCTGGACGGGGCGATTGCTCATGCACGCCTGCACGATCCCAAGGTGATCGTCGAAGGCGCGATTATCGGCCGCGAGGTGGAATGCGGCGTCCTCGAATTCCCGAACGGCGACGTCAAGGCGAGTGTGGTCGCCGAGATCCGGATGCCGGATTCCGACGCCGATTCGGACGCGTTCTACGACTTCGACACCAAGTACCTCGACGACGTCTGTGAATTCGACATCCCTGCGAAACTCGACGAGTCGGTGAGCGACCAGATCAGGGAGCTTGCAGTCCGCGCGTTCAAGGCCCTCGATTGCCAAGGACTCTCGCGAGTCGACTTCTTCGTCACGGCCGACGGCCCGGTGATCAACGAGATCAACACGATGCCCGGGTTCACCTCCATCTCGATGTACCCGAAGATGTGGAACGCCACCGGAATCGATTACCGCACTTTGATTTCGACACTGGTCGACACCGCCATCGCTCGAGGCACCGGCCTTCGCTGATCAGGGAACCGCGACCGGTGCCGGGTCGAGAGGCTTCTGTTCGAGAGTCGCCGTGATGGTGTCGGAGATCTCCTGAATCGGCGTCGGGCCGGTCCCGTCGGGGATCGTGATACCGATGTACTCGCCGCGGTCTACGGCAAACCACGTGCTCGCCGCCAGACCGATGTCGGTTCCCGAGACCTGGAACCACTGCACGCCGTTGACGACCTGTAGCGCTGCCGCCTGATCGAACTCGGACGGACGGTCGAGCCCGCAGCGCAGCACGATCGGCTCACCTTCGCTGCGCTGCCAAGCGGCGGCTCCGACCGGAGCAGGTTCCACCAACTCCGCTTTCGTGAAGTCGTCGATCTTGTCGGGAAGCGCATCGAGAAGGGAAACGCAGGCCTCCGACTCTGCAGCCGGTGCCGGCACGGGACCGAGCGCCACGGGCGAGAGTTCGGGGTTGTTTCCCGCGACGACGGCTGCGATCACCACTCCGACGATCAGGGCCACCGGGAGCGCGATGGCGGTCGCGATCAGTGCCGGACTGCGGCGCTCGGACGGATCGTCGTCGCCGTCGGGGTCGATGTCGGTGTTGTCTGCGGTGGAAGTGTTTTCTGCCATGCTCAGTTCTTCGCTCGGGTCCTGGTCCAGTCGATCGGCGGTCTTGTCACTTCTGAGGACACGGCGGTGAATCGGTAGGATTGCCGACACACGCGTGAGCTTGCAGAAGCATTCACGACCACAGCTAGAAGGTACCGCAGGCCGCTTACGAGCGAATTGCGTCGGCATTGGAGACACTCATCGCATCATCGGAGTTCGCTGCATCATCGGGGCTCGCTGCATCATCGGAGTTCGGGTCAGAGCACACCGTCGAACAGGTGGGGGAGTTCGACGTGATCGCGCGCTCTCTCGTCGGCCGAATCCAACCGGTCACCACTGAATTGGGGCCGGGTGACGATGCCGCGATCGTGACCTCCGGTGACGGTCGCGTCGTCGTCTCGTCCGACATGCTGGTCGAAGGTCGGCATTTCCGAATGGACTGGTCTTCGCCGCGGGACATCGGCCGCAAGGCGGTGGCCCAGAACGCTGCCGACGTGGTGTCGATGGGAGCGAGGCCGACGGCATTCACCGTGTCTCTGGGGTGCCCACCGTCGACTCCCGTCGACGTGGTCGACGGGATCTCGGCCGGGATCTGGGACGCGGCAACCGATCTGGGAGCCGGTGTAGTCGGCGGAGACCTCGTCCAATCACCGGTGATCGTCGTGTCGGTGACCGTCCTCGGCGATCTCGGCGGCCGTCCGGCAGTGCTGCGGTCGGGAGCGAAGGTCGGTGACAGGATCGCGGTCGCCGGGTTGTTCGGTTGCTCGGCAGCGGGTTTGGCCCTACTTCTCGACGAAGCGGAAGATTTTCCGGATTTGCTTGCTTCTCATCGGGTTCCGAATCCGCCCTATGAATCGGCTTGGGCGGCGGCAGGATCAGCACATTCGATGACCGACGTATCCGACGGATTGATCGCGGATCTTCGACATCTTGCAGAGGCATCGGACGTGCGGTTCGACATCTTCTCGGCGACGGTTCCGACCTCACCCGACGTCGCGTCGGCGTCCGAGGTCCTCGACGTCGATCCGCTGGACTGGATCCTCTCCGGTGGTGAAGATCACGGATTTGCAGCAACTTTCGGGCCGGAAGTCGAGATTCCTTCGGGGTGGACTGTGATCGGTGAGGTCGTCGGCGGGTCCGGTGTGACGGTCGACGGTTCCCTCCGCGAGAGCGGCGGAGGTTGGCACAGCTTTTCGACCACCGGCACCACCGCGGTATAGGTTGCTTTCATGGCTGTATATGCACTTGGAGACAGAGTTCCGGACATCCATCCGGACGCGTACGTCCACCCGGACGCGGTGGTGATCGGCGCCGTGACTCTCGCGGCGGGAACCTCTATCTGGCCGCAAGCGGTATTGCGTGGTGACTACGGAACCATTTCGGTGGGAATCGGATCCAACATCCAGGACGGAACTGTCATCCACTGCACCGCCATCGATGCAACCGTCATCGGCGCTGGTTGCGTCGTTGGCCACAACGCGCACATCGAGGGGTCGACCATCGAGGACCACTGCCTGATCGCATCGGGGTCAGTTGTTCTCAACGGTACGGTGATCGGGACGGGGTCGATCGTCGCCGCTGGTGCGGTGGTGGCCAACAAGATGCAGGTTCCGCCGCGCAGCATGGCACTCGGTGTGCCGGCCAAGGTCCGTGCGGGATACGAGGTTCCGCTCGGTCACCTCGACGGGAACGTCAAGATGTACGCAGCCAATGCGGCGTACTACCGCGATGCGTTGCGCAGGCTCGACTGATGGCGCCGCTTGCAGAGATCGTCGATCCAGGGTGGGCGCGGGCACTCGAACCGGTCTCGGAGCAGATCTCCGCGATGGGTAAGTTCTTGCGCGACGAGATCGCTGCGGGACGGGAGTATCTGCCTGCGGGAGAGAACGTCTTGCGTGCATTCACGAACCCGTTCGACGACGTTCGGGTGCTGATCGTCGGTCAAGACCCCTATCCGACGCCCGGTCATGCTGTCGGGTTGAGCTTTTCGGTTGCCCCGGACGTGCGGCCGGTTCCGCGAAGCCTCGGCAACATCTACAAGGAGTATCACCAGGATCTCGGGTTGCCGATACCGCCGAACGGCGATCTGACGCCGTGGTCGAAACAAGGTGTGCTGCTTCTCAATCGCGTTCTCACCGTGCAGCCTGGGCAAGCCGCTTCTCATCGCAAGAAGGGCTGGGAACCGGTCACCGAGCAGGCTATCCGCGCTCTGGTCGCGCGGTCGTCGCCGATGGTGGCGATCTTGTGGGGTCGGGACGCGGCCACCCTCGCGCCGATGCTCGGCGACACACCGATCATCGAATCCGCGCACCCGTCACCGCTTTCGGCCTCGCGCGGTTTCTTCGGTTCGCGCCCGTTCAGTCGTGCGAACGAACTCTTGACCGGACTGGGAGCCGATCCGGTCGACTGGAATCTGGGCTGATCGAACTGCGTCTGCACTCACCTGGCATGCCGAACGTCGTGGCGCGACGTTCGGCATGCCGCTGACTTACGCCTGCTTTGCGGAAGTGAAATCGGGGCGACGCTTTTCGACGAATGCGTCGACACCTTCGCGGCCGATCGGGCTGTTCGCCGCGAGGGCGATGGACGCAGCTTCGGCGTCGAGTTGCTCGGCAAGCGAGTTCGTCCGTGACGAACGCAGCAGCGCTTTGATTCCCGAGTACGACGTGCTCGGCCCGTTGGCCAAGGCGCGGGCGAGGCGAGCTGCTTCTTCCTGAACCTCGTCGTCGCCGACGAGTCGCGTGAGAATCCCCAGGCGGACGGCTTCGTCGCCACCGATCACCGAATCGTTGAGAAGAATCTCGCGAGCGCGTGCCGCACCGACGATGCGGGGGAGTGTCCATGACATCCCGCCGTCCGGGGTGAAACCGATGGAGGGGTAGGCAGGGCGAAGCTTGGTGCCGGTTCCGCCGATCGCGACGTCGGCGAGGCAGACCAGGCTCATTCCGGCGCCGGCTGCCCATCCGTGGACTCCGGCGACCACCGGAGCGGTCGCGGCGTCGAGCGCGCGTACGAACACGTGGAAGACGCGGGCAACTTCGGCCACGTACTCGCCGCGGTCGGGGGCTGCTGCGAAGGCACGGACGTTGCCGCCGGCACAGAAGTTTGCGCCCTCGCCGACCAGAAGGATGCTCCCGATGTCGTTTCCGACTGTCTCGAGCGCCTGCGCGCCCTGAACCAGTCCTTCGTCGTCGAGTGAGGTGCCGTTGGCGGCGGTGGAAATGGTGATGCGGAGTACGCCCTCGTCGAGGGTCACTTTGCTCAGGTCATCGATAGAAGTCACTCAACGCACATTACGGGTGCCTGACAGCCAAACGAAACACGGGGACACATAGATACAGCTCTGCCCCCGTCACCGAAGTGACGGGGGCAGAGCCTGCAATAGTTTGTGCTCGGGCAATCAGCCCCGAGCGACCTTGCCTGCCTTCAGGCAGGAGGTGCACACGTTGACCTTACGGGTGTTACCCGGGGCAACCTCGGTACGAACAGACTGAATGTTCGGGTTCCAGCGACGATTGGTACGCCGGTGCGAGTGCGAGACCGACTTACCGAAGCCGGGCCCCTTGGCGCATACGTCGCAGACGGCAGCCATAGTCGCGAACTCCTTGTTAGAAATGAATATTGAAGTGGTTACCCTACACGGTAGGGCAGCCAGAATTACAATCCGAATATACTCGACTTCGAACCGATCCTTGACCGCTCACTGTGCAGTCGAACGTGAAAACAGTCAATCAGCAACAAACAATGTGCAGCATTATTTCGTGTAGCCCGTTCGAGGCAACCGTGTAAGAGTAACCGCTTCCGGCCCGAATGGCCAAACCGCCCGGTAGTCACGGTTGCGCCGAAGCGTCGGACTACCCTCGACTGCACCGATCGCCGATCTCGTTTTCGTCGCGGTCAGTCAGTCGTCAGTCTTTCCGTCGTGGAAGGGAACCGTCAGTGGGGGAAGTGCAACGCGTCGCCGATGAAGTGGAATCCGTCGCGGACGGCCATCTGCTGCGGCGCTGGGCCCGTCGGGCGGTCGACAGCCTCCAGAAACGTCGTGGAGAGATCAACAGCCTCAACGTCTTTCCCATCCCTGATTCGGATACCGGCACCAACCTGTTGTTCACGATGCGAGCTGCCCTCGATTCCGCCGAGACGATCGAGGACGACGTCCGCAGTGCCGGTCGCGTCGCCAACGCTCTGGCTCGGGGCGCGGTATCGGGTGCCAGGGGCAATTCCGGAGTGATCTTGTCCCAGGTGATCCGGGGCATTGCCGAGAGCGTCCACGGCGAGCACATCGACGGCCGCAGCTTTGCGAACTCGCTGACAACGGCGACGGCGCTGGCCTCTCGGGCTGTCTCCGATCTGGTGGAAGGCACCATCGTCACGGTTTTGCGCGCGTCGGGGGAGGCGGCGCAGGAGTGCGTCGACACCAGGACGCCGAGTGGCGAGGACCTTGCTTCCGTGGTTGCCGCCGCTGCCGATGCGGCTGCGGTCGCGTTGAACAAGACCCCGGAGCAACTGGACGTTCTGGCCTCCGCCGGAGTGGTCGATGCCGGGGGATTCGGACTCGTTCTGATTCTCGACGCATTTGTCGAGGTGGTGACCGGGAAAGCGCAGGTTCGCGAGGATCTGGGGACGCCGGACCCGAAGTCGAGCGCAGTTGTCGACGTCAGCGCTTTCGATCACGATTGGGCTCACAAGAGCCCGATCGAATGTGGTGATCACTCGGAACAGGATTTCGAGGTCATGTACCTCGTCGACGACTCGGACGACGATCGCATGACGGCGCTGCGCACGCGGCTGTCCGTCCTCGGGGATTCGACGGTCATCGTCAGCGACGGCTTCGGTGGCTGGTCGGTGCACGTGCATTGCTGCGATGCCGGCGCTGCCGTCGAGGCAGGTCTCGAGGCCGGGAAGGTCCACGGCATTCGCATCAGCAGTTTTCTCGTCGACGAACGAGACCAGCTGGTGGCACGAGCGGAGAGGCGATTCCCCGGCGCCGGCGCGCGCGGCGTACTGGCTGTCGTCGCCGGTGACAGTGCGGCGGCGTTGTTCGAGAGTGAGGGCGCGACGGTTCTTCGGTGCGACGACGCGCCGGTGACACGCGCGCAACTGCTCGGCCGCATCCGTCAGATGGAGCGAAGCGAAGTTCTGGTGCTTCCGAACGGAGCTTTGACCGCTCAGGAACTGGTCGCGGTCAGTGCCGCTGCCCGCGATCCGCTTCACCAGGTTCTGCTGCTGTCGACATCGTCGATGGTCCAGGGCCTGGCGGCCCTCGCCGTTCACGACGCTCAGCGCAACGTCGCCGACGACGGCTTCACGATGTCCGAGGCCGCAGCTGCGACTCGGTGGGGATCGCTGCGCATTGCCGTCGAACGCTCGCTGACGTACGTCGGGACCTGTGACCCGGGTGACGCGATCGGTCTCATGGGGCACGAGGTGGTGCTCATCGGACCCGACGTCGCGGAGTCGAGTGCGCGACTGGTCGACCTTGCGCTCGGATCCGGTGGCGAACTCGTGACCCTACTCATGGGTGCGGACGCGCCGGACGACCTGGCCGGGCAACTCGAGGCACACGTGATCGCGCATCACCCGGGCGTCGACGTGCTCGTCTATCAGGGTGATCAGCCGGGTGACCTGTTCCAGTTGGGTGTGGAGTGATCGAACTGGGTCTGTCGGTGACTACTGATATACGAACACATGTGCTTACCGCGACACTGTGCTGGAGGAACTGATGGCGACGCTCGCCGACCCGCTCGATCGGCTGCTGGGAAAGAAGACCGCGGACGCGCTCGACGAGGCATTCGAGATCCGGACGGTCGAGGACCTGCTGCGTCACTACCCACATCGGTACGCGTCGGCAGGCAAGGAACTTGCCGAGAAGGAGCCGCCCGAGGGTGAGCACATCACCATCATCGCGCGGGTGGCGTCGGCGGCCGTCGTGAAGATGAAGAACCGTCCGGGGCAGATGTTGCGAGTATCGCTGGCCACTGATTCGCAGACCGTCGACGTCACGTTCTTCAACCCGCAGAAGGTGCGGCACGTCATCAAGCCCGGCGTGCGGGCGATGTTCTCCGGGACGGTGAAGTACTTCCGCGGCAAGTGGTCTCTCACTCATCCGAGTTACCTGATCCTGCCGGAACCTCGTGTCGGCGAGGAGGATTCGGTGGTTCCCTTGGCGTCTATCAAGGGAGCCGGTGACCTTGCGGGCCTGGCTCGCGCAAATCAGGATCCCGGCGCCGAACTCGATCTGTCCGTCTTCGACCGCGCATTGATCCCGCTGTATCCGGCGACCCGCGAGGTCGAGAGTTGGACCATCATGCGGTGCGTGCGGCAAGTACTCGACCAACTCGATCCGATCGAGGAGCCGTTACCTGACGAGACCAGAGCGGAACACGGATTCATCGGTTTGGACGAGGCGCTGCGTACCGTTCACCTCCCGGATACCAAGGAAGACATCGAACGAGCACAGGATCGTCTGCGTTTCGACGAGGCGCTGTCTCTGCAGTTGGTCCTCGCGATGCGTCGTCACGACAACTCCGAGCGTGTGGCTCCGGCCTGCGCTCCGGTTGCCGGCGGGATCGCGGATCAGTTCGAGGAGATGCTCCCGTTCACTCTGACGGAGGGACAGCAAGCAGTCGCCGAGGAGATCTCCGGCGACCTCGCCCGCCCACACCCGATGAGCCGGCTTCTCCAAGGCGAGGTCGGGTCAGGCAAGACGATCGTGGCTCTGCGCGCGATGCTGCAGGTCGTCGATGCGGGGTATCAGTGTGCGTTGCTCGCACCCACCGAGGTCCTGGCAAACCAGCACGCGCGATCACTGCGCAAGATGATGGGCCCGCTGGCCGCAGGCGGTGAGCTCGGTTCGGCCGAACATTCCACCCGGATCGCCCTTTTGACCGGCTCGCTGCCTGTGGCTGCGAAGCGCGCAGCGCTGCTCGAAGCCGTGACCGGCGACGCCGGGATCGTCATCGGTACCCATGCACTCATTCAGGACAACGTGGAGTTCTTCAACCTCGGCATGGTTGTGGTCGACGAGCAGCACCGCTTCGGCGTCGAGCAACGTGATCAATTGCGATCACGTGCCCGCGAAGGACTGAGTCCGCATCTGCTGGTGATGACGGCAACGCCGATTCCGCGAACCATCGCCATGACGGTGCTCGGCGACCTCGAGGTATCGACCCTGCGAGAGCTTCCGCGTGGGCGAACCCCGATCAAGAGCAGTGTCGTGCCCGCGAAGCAGAAGCCGCAGTGGGTGGATCGGGCATGGGAACGAATCCGTGAGGACGTCGCGGACGGTCGTCAGGCGTATGTCGTGTGCTCGCGGATCGGCGACGGCGAGCAGGGTGCCGGTGAGGACCAGTTCACCGAGGAGAAGCAGCCGGAGACCAAGTCGGCGGTCGACGTCTTCGAGGAGCTGTCGAGCGGCCCGCTGGCCGACCTGCGAGTGGGGTTACTGCACGGTCGACTGCCTTCCGACGAAAAAGACGTCGTGATGAGCGCGTTCAACGTCGGTGACATCGACGTCCTTGTCTGTACGACCGTTGTCGAAGTCGGTGTCGACGTTCCGAACGCGACGGTGATGGTGATCGTCGACGCCGAGCGGTTCGGCGTCAGTCAGCTCCATCAGCTGCGCGGACGAGTCGGTCGAGGCAAACATCAGGGACTGTGCATCCTCGTCACCGGAAGCAATCCCGGGGGACCGGCGTACGAGCGGCTCTCGGCGGTGGCAGCGACCAACGACGGGTTCGAACTGGCTCAACTCGACCTCGCGACCAGACGTGAAGGCGACATCCTCGGTGCGGCGCAGTCGGGCACAACCTCGAATCTGCGACTGCTTTCCCTCATGGCCCACGGGGACATCCTCGAGTCCGCCAGGGAGTTCGCTCAGGGAATCGTCGACTCCGATCCGTCGCTCGAGGGTCATCCCGCCCTCGCTTCCATGGTGACCGCTGCCCTGGACTCCGACCGGATCGAGTACCTCGAGAAGTCGTGACGGGTATGACGACAAGCTGAAATCGAATAGCACGAGGACCGCCGGGTTGGTTTCTCGATTCAGTCCGAAATATGAGACTCCGCATGTAGACGCAAGATGAAATCGGGGTAGTTTTCTCGAATGTTCTCCAAAGTGCTCGTCGCGAACCGCGGCGAAATTGCGATCCGTGCCTTCCGCGCCGCCTACGAACTAGGTGCCGGAACCGTCGCGGTGTTCCCGTACGAGGATCGGAACTCGATCCACCGTCTCAAGGCAGACGAGAGCTACCAGATCGGGGAGAAGGGTCACCCCGTTCGCGCCTATCTCTCGGTCGAGGAAAT
The DNA here is from genome assembly GCF_003852455.1 of Rhodococcus sp. KBW08. Lineage (NCBI taxonomy): Bacteria > Bacillati > Actinomycetota > Actinomycetes > Mycobacteriales > Nocardiaceae > Rhodococcus > Rhodococcus sp. KBW08. The sequence goes on along the minus strand of NZ_QAJJ01000002.1, from coordinate 231,300 downwards.
CGTCGCCGCCGCCAAGAGCGCCGGAGCCGACGCCATCTACCCCGGTTACGGCTTCCTCTCCGAGAACCCGGATCTGTCGGCGGCGTGCGCCGAGGCAGGCATCAAGTTCGTCGGCCCGTCCGCCGAGATCCTCGAGTTGACTGGTAACAAGGCTCGGGCCATCGCAGCGGCAAAGGCCGCCGGCCTGCCGGTGCTCGCGTCCTCGGAGCCGTCAGCGGACATCGACGAGTTGCTCGCGGCCGCCGAGGACATGACCTTCCCGATCTTCGTCAAGGCCGTCGCAGGCGGCGGTGGACGCGGAATGCGCCGCGTTGCGGAGCGCTCACAACTCAAGGAAGCGATCGAAGCCGCAGCGCGCGAAGCGGAATCGGCCTTCGGCGATTCGACGGTCTTCCTCGAGCAGGCCGTCATCGACCCCCGCCACATCGAGGTGCAGATCCTCGCCGACGAGCAGGGCAACGTCATCCACCTCTTCGAGCGTGACTGCTCGCTGCAGCGTCGCCACCAGAAGGTGATCGAGCTCGCTCCGGCGCCCAATCTCTCGGAAGAGTTGCGCGCCAAGATCTGTGCCGACGCCGTCGCCTTCGCGAAGGAGATCGGGTACACGTGCGCGGGCACCGTCGAGTTCCTTCTCGACAAGCGCGGCAACCACGTCTTCATCGAGATGAACCCGCGAATTCAGGTGGAGCACACCGTCACCGAAGAAGTGACGGACGTAGACCTCGTCCAGTCGCAGCTCAAGATCGCGTCCGGTTCGACGCTTGCAGAACTTGGTCTGTCACAGGACACGATCAAGCTCCGCGGCGCCGCACTGCAGTGCCGCATCACGACCGAGGATCCGGCCAACGGATTCCGCCCCGACACGGGCCGCATCACCGCGTACCGCACCCCGGGCGGAGCCGGTATCCGACTCGACGGCGGCGCCACGCTCGGAGCCGAGGTCGGAGCGTACTTCGACTCGATGCTGGTCAAGCTCACCTGCCGTGGTCGCGACCTCGAAGCCGCTGTCGCGAGGGCTCGCCGCGCGGTCACCGAGTTCCGCATTCGTGGCGTCTCGACCAACATTCCGTTCCTGCAGGCGGTTCTCGACGACCCGGACTTCCGTGCCGGACGCGTGACGACCTCCTTCATCGAGGAACGTCCGCAGCTGCTGACCCTGCGTTCCTCCGCCGACCGAGGCACCAAGATCCTGACCTACCTCGCCGACGTGACGGTCAACAAGCCGCACGGTGAGCGACCCTCGGCGGTGTACCCGCAGGACAAGCTGCCCAAGATCGATCTTTCGACGCCTCCTCCTGCCGGTAGCCGTCAGCGCCTGCTCGAACTCGGACCCGAAGGTTTCGCGAAGGCACTGCGCGAACAGAAGGCCGTGGGCGTCACCGACACCACCTTCCGCGACGCGCACCAGTCGTTGTTGGCCACGCGAGTTCGAACCAGCGGACTGCTCGGAGTTGCCGGGCACGTGGCCCGGCTGACTCCGGAACTGCTCTCGATCGAAGCCTGGGGCGGCGCCACTTACGATGTGGGACTTCGCTTCCTGCACGAGGATCCGTGGTACCGGCTCGCCGCACTGCGCGAGGCGATTCCCAACATCTGCCTCCAGATGCTTCTTCGCGGTCGAAACACGGTGGGCTACACGCCGTATCCCGAAAAGGTCACGCGCGCATTCGTTCAGGAAGCCACGGACACCGGCATCGACATCTTCCGAATCTTCGACGCGCTCAACAACGTCGACCAGATGCGCCCTGCCATCGACGCGGTGCGTGAGACCGGAACGGCCCTCGCCGAGGTGGCGTTGAGCTACACCGGTGATCTGTCGGATCCGAACGAAACTCTGTACACGCTCGACTACTACCTGAAGCTGGCCGAAGAGATCGTCGACGCCGGTGCTCACGTGCTCGCGATCAAGGACATGGCAGGCCTGCTGCGTGCTCCGGCGGCTACCAAGCTGGTGACGGCTCTACGCAGCAACTTCGATCTGCCGGTTCACGTTCACACACACGACACTCCCGGTGGACAGTTGGCCACGTACTTCGCAGCATGGCAGGCGGGCGCCGACGCGGTCGACGGTGCTTCCGCGGCACTGGCCGGAACCACCAGCCAGCCTGCTCTCTCGGCCATCGTTGCCGCCGCTGCGCACTCCGAGTTCGACACCGGACTGAACCTGCAGAACGTGTGCGACCTCGAGCCGTACTGGGAGGCGCTGCGAAAGGTGTACGCGCCGTTCGAATCCGGACTGCCGGCACCGACGGGACGCGTGTACACGCACGAGATTCCGGGCGGCCAACTCTCCAATCTCCGGACCCAGGCCGTTGCTCTCGGTCTCGGCGACCGGTTCGAAGAGGTCGAAGCCAAGTACGCCGACGCAGACCGCATGCTCGGGCACCTTGTGAAGGTGACGCCGTCGTCGAAGGTCGTCGGCGACCTCGCGCTCCATCTTGTCGGCGCCGGCGTGCCTTCGGAGGAGTTCGCCGCAGATCCGGCGAAGTTCGACATCCCCGACTCCGTGGTGGGCTTCCTGCGCGGTGAACTCGGTACGCCTCCCGGTGGCTGGCCGGAACCGTTCCGCAGCAAGGCCCTCGAAGGACGTGGCCAGGCCAAGCCGGAAGCGACGCTCTCCGCCGAGGACGAGGTGCTGCTCGAGGGCTCGTCGAAGGACCGTCAGGCGACGCTGAACCGTCTGCTGTTCCCCGGCCCGACAAAGGAATTCCTCGAGCACCGCGAGAAGTACGGTGATACGTCGCGGCTTTCGGCAAACCAGTTCTTCTACGGGTTGCGGCGCGGCGACGAGCACCGCGTCGAGTTGGCTCCCGGCGTGGAGCTGATCATCGGTCTCGAAGCGATCTCCGAGCCCGACGAGCGCGGCTACCGCACTGTCATGTGCATCCTGAACGGCCAGCTGCGCCCGGTCTCGATCCGTGATCGCTCCATTGCCAGTGATGTACCGGTGGCGGAGAAGGCCGACAAGAACAACCCGGGCCACGTGGCGGCGCCGTTCGCGGGTGTCGTGACGCTCGCGGTGAAGGAAGGCCAGAAGATCGAGGCCGGCGACACCGTGGCCACGATCGAAGCGATGAAGATGGAAGCGGCGATCACCTCGCCGCGCGCCGGCGTCGTATCGCGGATCGCGATCAGCGCCGTCCAACAGGTCGAGGGCGGAGACCTGCTGGTAGTCGTCTCGACGGGGGAGAGCGCCGCAGAGTGACACGCATCATCTCGGGACTCGCGGGCGGTCGACGCCTGCGAGTCCCGCCGAGCGGCACCCGTCCCACGTCGGATCGGGTTCGGGAGGCGCTGTTCAGTGCTCTCGAAGCGCGCATCGATCTCGAAGGGTGCGCGGTTCTCGACCTCTTCGCTGGTTCGGGTGCTCTGGGCCTCGAAGCGCTCTCGCGGGGGGCCGAGCACGTCGTTCTCGTGGAATCGGATGCCAAGGCTGCTGCCGTCATCAAGGCGAACATCGGCACTGTCGCGTTGCCGGGAGCGACGGTTCGTGCCGCTCCGGTCGCGGCCGTGGTCTCGGGTCCGAGCGCGCGTGAATACGACATCGTGATCGCGGACCCGCCGTACGCGGTGACCGACGATGCCGTCGTGTCCATGCTCACTGATCTGCAGGCCAACAAATGGGTGGGGGAGGGCACAATCGTCGTACTCGAACGTTCGTCGCGCTCGCCGGAGACCGTGTGGCCGCAGGGCTACGAGCCGATCAAGGCCAAGAACTACGGTGAAGCCCGCATCGAGCTGGCCACCTGCTACGGTCTGGACTCATGACTGGCGCCGTCTGCCCCGGATCCTTCGACCCCGTGACCAACGGTCACCTCGACGTAATCGGAAGAGTTGCTGCGCAATTCGACGAGGTCGTGGTCACCGTGCTGATCAACAAGAGCAAGCGTGGCATGTTCACGATCGACGAGCGGATCGAGATGCTCGAAGACGCGACGAGTCACCTGCCCAACGTTCGCGTCACGTCGTGGCACGGACTGCTGGTCGACTATGCGAAACAAGAAGGCCTCAGCGCGATAGTCAAGGGTCTGCGCGGCGCGAACGACTTCGATTACGAGCTGCAGATGGCTCAGATGAATCAGAAGCTCACCGGCGTCGACACACTGTTCGTCGCCACGAATCCGACGTACAGCTACCTGTCGAGTTCTCTGGTGAAGGAAGTCGCGACCTTCGGCGGCGACGTCTCCGACATGTTGCCTGCCAAGGTGCATTCTCGGCTACTCGCGCGTATCGCCGAGCGAGCAGCCGAAAACAGCTGATCCCCGACACACCGACCACGACGACACCCCGTTGGCTGTTCTTCCGGCAAACTTGGACAGGAACGGGCACAGGTCCGAGTGGACCGGTGACGATGTGGGCCGATTTCGGCCGGTAGAGATTGGGGTTGCTTGTGTACCGCGTATTCGAGGCACTGGACGAACTGGTCGCAATTGTCGAAGAGGCGCGCGGTGTTCCCATGACCGCGGGGTGTGTGGTGCCTCGCGGTGACGTACTCGAGCTGCTCGACGACGTCCGGGACGCAATTCCGAGCGAGCTGGACGACGCTCAGGACGTCCTCGATCATCGGGACAAATTGGTCGGTGACGCGCGAGCAACCGCCGAGAAGACGGTCAGCAGCGCCAACGCCGAGGCGACGTCGACGGTGGAGAACGCACGCGACGATGCCGACCGGATTCTGTCCGATGCCAAGGCTCAGGCCGATCGCATGGTTGCCGAAGCACGTGCACACGCCGATCAGCTGGTCGAGGACGCCGAAGCAGAAGCGGAACGGACCGTCACCGACGGCCGTCGTGAGTACGAGGCCGTCACCGGACGGGCGCGTGCCGAGGCCGATCGGATGATCGAGTCCGGCCAGGCCTCGTACGAACATTCGGTGGCGGAGGGAACGGCAGAGCAGGCTCGTCTGGTGTCGCAGACCGAGGTAGTCCAGTCCGCTCACGCGGAATCCGCGCGAGTGATCGATGCCGCTCACGCGGAGTCCGACAGGATGCGTTCGGAGTGTGACCTGTACGTCGACACCAAGTTGGCCGAATTCGAAGAGTTCCTCACCGGAACCGTTCGATCGGTCGGGCGTGGTCGCCAACAGCTTCGTACGGGTTCGGGAGTTCCCGATTACCAGGACGACGATCGTCGTTCGGAGCGTCGTCGCTAGAGCGAACGAGACAGTCGAAGGTGGGTCGTCCGGTATGGGGCGGCCCACTTTTTCGTGGACGGAATTGGGATTTGCCTTGTCGCTGCCGTATTGTGGAGTGGTTGCCCATACCAGTTTCAACAGTTAGGTGAGTTCTCTTTGTCAACGCATCGTCGTAGTTCGTCGCATCAGTCAAGTGATGCGGGATTTTTGCTGGACACGGTCAAGCTCGGTCGTCGTCCAGGGTCGATGCGTACCGTCGAGAGAACAATTCAGTCCCCGAACCGTATCGGTCTCGATCTGATCGCGATCGAAGCGGGCGCGGACATAGATCTCGATCTTCGTCTCGAAGCAGTGTCCGAAGGTGTTCTCGTCACCGGAAACGTGCATGCACCCACCAAGGGTGAATGCTCGCGGTGCCTCGAACCTTTCACCGACACCGTGGACATCTATCTCACGGAGTTGTTCGCATACCCGGACAGCGCCACCGAGGAGACGACGGAAGAGGGAGAGGTCTACGCGGTCGAAGACGACGAAATCGACCTCGAACCGGTCATCGTCGATGCAGTCGGGCTGGCGCTTCCGCTCCAGCCTCTGTGCAGTGACGATTGCCTGGGATTGTGCTCAGAATGTGGCATTCGCCTGGCGATTGCGGAATCTGGGCATGGGCATGACATACTTGATCCTCGCTGGGCTGGTCTCGCGGCCAAATTTGGCGTGGAATCAAACACCAGCGAAAATCTTGTGATCACCGAAGCCGAGGAGAAGTAGAAGTGGCTGTCCCCAAGCGCAAAATGTCGCGATCCAACACGCGGTCGCGTCGTAGCCAGTGGAAGACCACTGTGCCCACTCTCGTTACCTGCCCCAACCGTGGCTGTGGCGAGCAGACCCTTCCCCACATCGCATGCCCGTCATGCGGTACTTACAAGGGCCGCCAGGTAACCGCTGCTGTCTAGTTCTCCCCGGAGAAAGACTATGACGAGCGAAAATACAGTTTCAGCCGCCGGCGGCGAGGGCAATCACGACAAGCTCCTCGCCGCTGTCGGCGTAGATATAGAGCCCGGTCTTCTGACCCTGGCCCTCACGCACCGCTCGTACGCGTACGAGAACGGCGGACTGCCCACGAACGAGCGCCTCGAGTTTCTCGGGGATTCCGTTCTCGGCGTCACGGTGACCGAAAATCTCTATCTGTCCCACCCGGACAAATCCGAAGGTGATCTGGCGAAGATTCGTGCCAGCGTGGTCAACATGCATGCACTCGCCGAGGTTGCCAGGACTCTGGGTGAAGGTGGACTCGGAGCGCACCTGCTGCTGGGTAAGGGTGAGGAAATGACGGGCGGCCGTGACAAGCCGTCCATCCTCGCCGACGGTATGGAGTCGATTCTCGGCGCCATCCACCTGCAGCACGGCATCGAGACCGCGCGACGCGTTGTTCTCGATCTGTTCGACGATCTACTTACTCGCGCACCGCTTCTGGGCGCGGGTCTGGATTGGAAGACGAGTCTGCAGGAACTGACCGCAGAACACGGTGCCGGAGTTCCCGTCTACGAGATCACCGCTACCGGACCCGATCACGACAAGGAATTCACGGCCACCGTTCTCATCAGTGGCAAGCCCTTGGGCGTCGGTGTCGGTCGTTCCAAGAAGGAAGCCGAGCAGAAGGCAGCAAGTTCGGCATGGAAGACGATGTCGGAGAATGCCGCTGCAACCGCAGTCGCTGCTGACGGCCCGTCTGATCTCGCCGGCTGAGTTCACTCTTGCCTGAACTTCCCGAAGTCGAAGTCGTTCGCCGCGGCCTACAGTCTCATGCTGTAGGTGCGGCGATCGAGGCCGTCGAGGTACTCCATCCCCGCGCGATCAGGCGCCACATTCTCGGTTCCGATGACTTGATCGGCCAACTCACCGGGCAGACCATCGCTTCGGCAGAGCGTCGCGGCAAGTATCTGTGGCTGGTTCTCGAGCCTGCCGGTGTCGGACTGGTGGTTCATCTCGGGATGAGCGGACAGATGTTGGTCCAGCCCCCGACAGTCGACTGGGAAAAGCACCTACGCATTCGGTTGGCCCTCGATTCCGGGGCTGATCTCCGATTCGTCGATCAGCGAACCTTCGGTGGCTGGTCGATTTCCCCCCTCGTCGAGGTCGACGGAACGATGCTGCCCGAGTCGGTGGCGCACATCGCTCGCGATCCCATGGATGCTGCGTTCGATCTCGAATCCGTCGTGAAAGTCCTGCGGGGCAAGCACACCGAGATCAAGCGTGCGATTCTCGACCAGGCGGTGGTCTCCGGAATCGGAAACATCTACGCCGACGAATCATTGTGGCGAGCAAAGATTCACGGCAACCGAATCGCCGAAACGCTCACCAGGCCCAAACTTCGAGAACTGTTGACCGCGGCGCACTCGGTGATGGGCGAAGCGCTCGATCAGGGCGGTACGTCCTTCGACGCGCTGTACGTGAACGTCAACGGGGAGTCCGGCTACTTCGACCGGTCACTGTCGGCGTACGGGCAGGAGAATCTTCCGTGCCCGCGATGCGGCGCGCCGATCAAGCGTGAGAAGTTCATGAATCGATCGTCGTTCAGCTGCCCGCGGTGTCAGCCGACCCCGAGGGCACGGCGAATCGCCTAGGTCTCCCGCCCCGTCGGTTCGGCGGAGTGGCAAGATTGCGTCATGGCTGAACAGACTGCTGACAACGCTGCAACCGCCCCGGCTCACACGGAACTCTGGGTCGAGCGCACCGGAACCCGCCTCTACACCGGCAAGAGTTCGCGCGGCGCAGAGGTTCTCATCGGCTCCGAATCGGTGCCAGGAGTGTTCACACCCGGGGAACTTCTCAAGATCGCTCTGGCTGCCTGCACCGGTATGAGCTCCGACTTCCCGATCTCTCGCCGCCTCGGTGACAACTACGACGCGACGGTCCGAGTGTCCGGTGCCGCCGATCGTGAGAACGAGGTCTACCCGCAGCTCGACGAGGTTCTCGAACTCGACCTCAGCGAGTTGGATGCCGAAGCGCAGCAGCGCCTCATCACTCTCGTCGAGCGTTCCGTCGACAAGGTGTGCACGGTCGGGCGCACTCTCAAGACCGGAACCAAGGTCACACTGTCGTTCGACACGGAAGCCTGATGTCCCGCGCGGGCAGCGTTGTCGCTGCGATCGCACTGGGTTCCGTTGTGGCGGTGAGTGCTCCGGCGCAGGCCTCGGTGCCGGCCGGTGGCTCACCCGGAGGTTGCGGTTCGTGGACGTCGAGCGTCGTGACGAGTGGTGCGGGCATGCTCGAGAATCTCGAGTTCGACGGAAACGGATCGATGGTGTTGTCGCAGTCCGCTCTGATCGGGCCGGGTGCACTGCTGAAAGTGGCGCCGGACGGAACACGGACACCTTTGGTCGGTGACGTCACAGGGCCTGGCGGACTGGTCGCGCGTGACGGTTCCGTGTACTTCACCACGGGTAACTCGACTGTCTCGGGGCTGTTCGGAATCGCCGACGGCAGCCTCCGCAAGGTCGACGTGGCAGACGGATCGGTGACAACGATTGCCGACGGTCTGGTGATGCCGAACGGGCTTGTGCCGCTGGACGATAACCGCTTCCTCACTGCTCGCACACTCACCAGGCCGGGGCTCACGGTCGTCAACGGTGACGGAACGAGTTCGATCGTTCGTGAAGACCTCGGCACCGTCGACGGCCTCGCACGCTCCGGTTCGACGATCTACGTGACGACGACCTTCGACATGGTGACTGCCGTCCACGTCCTCGACGCAGACGATCTGGGCGGGCCGGTGCGAACGATCACGCTCCCCGGATTCGGTCCGGCAAACATGGCGGACGATCTGACCGTCGGACCGGACGGCGCGCTGTACGTCGCATTCAATGCCGGCGGCAAAGTTGTTCGCGTCGATCCGAATTCGGGATCTTCGTGTGAGATCGCCTCAGGTCTTCCGTTCACGTCGGCGGTGAAGTTCGGCGCCGGCCCGGGCTGGGATCCCAACTCGCTCTACACCACCGGTTTCCTGGGTGAGGTTCACCGTCTCGAACGTGTGGCGGGCTGAATGTCATGACTGAGACACCGCCTGTGCGACTGACGGCGTGGGTTCACGGATACGTTCAAGGCGTCGGGTTTCGCTGGTGGACCAGGGCTCGCGCTCTCGAACTCGGGTTGATCGGATATGCGTCGAACCAACGCGACGGTCGAGTGCTCGTCGTGGCAGAAGGCGAACGCACGCAACTCGAGCGTTTGTTGGAGTTGCTGCGCTCGGGAACCACCCCGGGCACGGTGGATCTCGTGGTCGACAGCTGGGACCCCGCAAGGGGTGACCTGACAGGGTTCGTCGAACGCTGACCTGTTTGGCGGTAAAGTTTCCCCCCATGCACCTCAAGAGTCTGACACTCAAGGGATTCAAATCCTTTGCGTCGGCAACGACTCTTCGGTTCGAGCCGGGGATCACCTGTGTCGTCGGCCCGAACGGCTCGGGTAAATCCAACGTCGTCGATGCGTTGACCTGGGTGATGGGCGAGCAGGGCGCGAAAGCCCTGCGCGGCGGCAAGATGGAAGACGTCATCTTTGCCGGCACCTCCGGTCGAGCACCGCTGGGCCGCGCCGAAGTGACCCTGACCATCGACAACGCCGACGGAGCGCTCCCGATCGAGTACTCCGAGGTGTCGATCACGCGCCGCATGTTCCGCGACGGCGCGGGGGAGTACGAGATCAATGGTTCGTCCTGCCGCCTGATGGACGTCCAGGAACTGCTCAGCGACTCGGGTATCGGCCGCGAAATGCATGTCATCGTCGGGCAGGGACGGCTCGCCGCGATCCTCGAATCCCGCCCCGAGGATCGACGCGCCTTCATCGAAGAAGCCGCGGGAGTCCTCAAACATCGCCGCCGCAAGGAAAAAGCGGTGCGCAAGCTCGATTCCATGCAGGCCAATCTCGCTCGACTCAGTGACCTCACCGCCGAACTGCGTCGGCAACTCAAACCGCTGGGGCGCCAAGCCGAGGTTGCTCGGCGAGCACAGACGGTCCAGGCTGACCTGCGTGATGCAAAGATGCGGCTGGCCGCTGACGACTTGGTGACCCGTCGAACTCAACTGAACGACCAGGCGCAGGACGAGAAAGCTGCCCGTGAACAGCACAACCAGGTGGCGGCCGCGCTCGACGAGGCCAACCTCGAACTCGGGCGTCAGGAGCAAGCTCTCGCTCGACTGACTCCGGGATCGGAAGCCGCCGCGCAGAGTTGGTTCCAGCTCTCTGCGCTTGCCGAACGAGTCAACGCCACCGTGCGCATCGCCCGCGAGCGTGCACGCCATCTCGACTCCGAACCCGTCGGCAACCGCGGCCAGGACCCGGAAGAGATGGAAGCGCGAGCCGAACGTCTTGCGGCCGAGGAGGCCGAACTCCTCGAAGGCGTAGAAATCGCGCGAGCGGCGGCGGAAGCTGCTCGGGACCAGCTGGCGGCCACCGAAGATGCTGCAGCAGAAGCGGAACGGGCGCACATGGCGGAAGTTCGTGCCGTCGCCGACCGCCGTGAAGGACTTGCTCGACTCTCCGGCCAGGTCGACACTCTGCGTACCCGCGTCGAATCCGTCGACGCGGAAGTTTCTCGACTGACCGAGGCGATCGACGAGGCCCGTCTGCGTGGGGATGCCGCACAAGCCGAGTTCGACACGGTGCAGGAAAGCATCGGGGACCTCGACGCCGGTGAAGTCGGCCTCGACACCAATCATGAACGGGCAGTCGAAGCTCTCGAGATGATCGACGCACGCGTCGAAGAACTTCGCGAGGAAGAAAAGACGAGCGGGCAACGCATCGCTTCGCTCCGTGCGCGAATCGAAGCGCTGTCGATGGGCTTGCAGCGCAAGGACGGTGGCGGCTGGCTGCTCGAACACCGCCGCGACGACGGCATCACCTCGCTTGTCGGATTGATTCACGTCGAACCCGGCTACGAAGCTGCAATCGCTGCCGCGATGGGGCCGGCAGCGGACGCCGTCGTTGCGCAGTCGTTGGATTCGGCTCGCTCGGCTGTCGGGGCACTGGCCGATCAGGACGGTGGGCGTGCGTCACTGATCGTGAGCGGCGAACCGGCGATCGAACGCGAGAGCGAGATCGCACCGGGCAGCCGTCACGCCGTCGACGTCATCGACTGCCCTGACGAGTTGCGTGCCGGATTGACCGCAATCCTCGATGGCGTCGTCCTCGTCGAAACTCTCGATGACGCGATTCGAGTTATCGCTGACCACAAGGGAATTCGTGCAGTGACGCGTTCCGGCGATCTGCACGGCCCGGGGTGGATGATCGGCGGGTCGGATCGGCAGCCGAGCACGCTGGAGGTCCAGGCGGCGATCGACGCGTCAACGGCGGAGTTGACGGCCACGGAAAGCCGATCCGAAGAACTCGACGCTGCGCTGTCCGGCGCGCTGGCCGAACAGGCTGCTCGACGCGAGACCGCGGAGCAGACCTTGGCCGCGCTCAACGAATCGGACGCTGCCATGTCCGCCATCTACGAGCAGTTGGGCAGATTGGGGCAAGCCGCGCGCGTGGCCCACGCGGAATCCGAGCGATTGACCGCCCAGCGAGTGCGTGCCGAGGAGGGCCGCGGTGAGTCTCTGACGAAGCTGGCAGACCTGGAGGAACGACTCCGTGTCGCCGAAACCGACGGCAGTGCACCGGGGCACGGCGCGGAATCGACCGCTGCCGATCGTGAAATGGCCGCAGCCGCGTTGGCGGAAGTACGCATCGTCGAAATGGATGCCCGCCTTGCCGTGCGCACCGCCGAAGAGCGCGCGGAATCCGTACGCGGAAAGGCTGATTCGCTTCGCCGCGCCGCTGCTGCCGAACGAGAGGCGCGGATTCGTGCCGAACGGGCGCTGCGCGCCAGAGCGCACGCTGCGGAAGTTGCAGCTGCTGTCGCCGAATCGGGACAGCGTGTGGCGGCCGAACTCGAGACCGTCGTTGCCGCAGCTCTTGCTCACCGCGACGAGTTGGCTCGGGCACGCTCCGAGTGCACGGCCAAGCTGGATCAGGTCCGCGAGATCGTCCGGGCACTGACCGGACAGCTCGCTTCACTCACCGACGCCGTCCATCGCGACGAGGTTGCGAAGGCTCAGGCGGCGCTGCGCATCGAACAACTCGAGGAGTCGATCCTCGATCAGTACGGTATCGGCCTCGACGATCTGATCGCCGAGTACGGCCCCGACGTCGAACTGCCGCCGACCGCCCTCGAAATCGAGGAGTACGAGCAGGCCAAGGAGCGCGGGGAGCAGGTCACCGCCCCCGCTCCGCTTCCGTACGACCGTGCGACTCAGGAACGGCGCGCCAAGCGGGCGGAGAAGGACCTCGCCACCCTCGGCAAGGTCAATCCGCTGGCGCTCGAGGAATTCGCAGCGCTCGAGGAGCGGTACACCTTCCTCTCCACTCAGCTCGAAGATGTCAAGACCGCACGCAAGGACCTTCTCGCCGTGGTCGCAGACGTGGACGCACGAATTCTGCAGGTGTTCACCGAGGCCTATGCCGACGTCGAGCGGGAGTTCGTGGGCGTGTTCGAGAAACTGTTTCCCGGGGGAGAAGGACGACTGGTTCTCACCGATCCGTCGGACATGCTCACCACAGGCATCGAGGTCGAAGCGCGTCCGCCCGGGAAGAAGGTCAAGCGGTTGTCGTTGCTGTCGGGCGGCGAGAAGTCGTTGACCGCGGTGGCCATGCTGGTCGCGATCTTCCGGGCACGCCCGTCCCCGTTCTACGTCATGGACGAGGTCGAGGCGGCGTTGGACGACACCAACCTGCGGCGGCTGATCGGACTCTTCGAACAATTGCGGGAGAAGTCGCAGTTGATCGTGATCACCCACCAGAAACCGACGATGGAAATCGCCGACGCGCTGTACGGCGTCAGCATGCGCGGCGACGGCATCACCACCGTGATTTCGCAGCGACTTCGCGGTCAAGACATGGCCTCTACGTAAGCCCTGCTCACTTTCCGGGTCGGAGCCTGAAACAATGGGCCGGTGACTACCCAGGCTTGGATCATCATCGCGGCTGTAGCGGCCGTACTACTCGTCGTTCTCGTTGCCGGATTCCTGCGCTACCGCAAGGGGCAGGTTTCGCTGAAGGCGCCCGAGACGAAGCCGGAGCTCGGCGCCCCCGAGAAGGACAAGTCAGGCGGCTACAAGGCCGGCGGCGGGTTCAACTTCAGTCAGGGGTCGACGGCAACAGCGCCACCTCCGGTGGTTCCGACACCTCCGTTGGCGGAGAAGCCGCCCGTCGTCGAAGAGCCGGTTGTCGAAGAACCGATCGTCGAAGAACCGGTTATCGAGGAACCAGCTGTCGCGGAACCGGTTGTCGAAGAACCTGTTGCGGAGAAGCCGGCCGTCGTCGAGGAGCCGGTTGTCGAGGAGCCGGTTGTCGAAGAGAAGGTAGTAGAAGAGGCACCGGTAGCAGAACCGGTTGTCGAAGAACCTGTTGTCGTTCCCGAGCCTGTTGTCGTTCCCGAACCTGTCGTCGTTCCCGAAACCGTCGAGCCAGCACCGCGCGTACTGGACGAGATCGACCCGACCGAGGGTCGGCTGGACCGACTGCGCGGGCGCCTCTCTCGCTCGCAGTCGGCAGTCGGCAAGAGCTTGCTGGGTCTGCTCGGTGGCGGCGATCTGGACGAGGATTCGTGGGAAGAAGTCGAGGACACCCTCCTCATCGCGGACCTCGGCTCCGCGACAACGGAGAAGGTCGTCACGAAGCTTCGTGAGCAGATGGCGGCCCGCAGCGTCCGGACCGAGGCTGCCGCCCGCGCCCTGCTGCGCGAGGTGTTGATCGCCGAACTGCGTCCCGAGCTGGACCGCTCCATTCGCGCCTTGCCGCACGACGATCACCCGGCTGTTCTGCTCGTCGTCGGCGTCAACGGGACGGGAAAGACCACCACAACCGGCAAGCTGGCTCGCGTGCTCGTCGCCGACGGTCGTCGCGTCGTGCTCGGTGCCGCGGACACGTTCCGCGCCGCCGCTGCTGATCAGCTCCAGACGTGGGCCGAGCGTGTCGGCGCTGAAGTTGTTCGTGGCAAGGAGGGTGGAGATCCCGCTGCGATTGCCTTCGACGCGGTCTCACGGGGCATCGCGGACGGCGTCGACGTGGTCCTCATCGACACCGCCGGCCGCCTTCACACCAAGACCGGTCTGATGGACGAGCTCGGCAAGGTCAAGCGGGTCATCGAGAAGAAGGCCTCGGTCGACGATGTTCTGCTGGTTCTCGATGCGACGGTCGGCCAGAACGGACTCGCGCAGGCACGAGTGTTCGCGGAGGTCGTGGACATCACCGGCGTCGTACTGACCAAGCTGGACGGAACTGCCAAGGGCGGAATCGTCTTCCAGGTTCAGCATGAACTGGGTGTGCCGGTGAAGTTGGTCGGTCTCGGTGAAGGCGCCGACGATCTGGCGCCGTTCGAGCCGGGTGCGTTCGTCGACGCCCTGCTGGGCTGACGCCGCGGTGCGCCTTTTCGGTAGCGCGAACCACCGAAAAGGCGCACTGGGGCCGTAGAACCCCCTGGCGAAACCTGTTTGCAACAAAGTTGGGCAATTGGTTCACGTCTGCGAAACGCGACAGCGCCATGGACGAAACACCAGCCCAGCACTCTTCTCCTTAACGACGTGCTGCCCGGCACGTGCGACTAGGAGGTAGTAAGTGAGTACCGACGATTTGTTGGCGAACTCCGGTAACGCCGCATGGATGCTGATGGCTGCATCTCTGGTCTTGCTGATGACACCCGGCCTCGCTTTCTTCTACGGCGGGATGTCTCGGTCCAAGTCCGTCCTGAACATGATGATGATGTCCTTCGGGGCAATGGCCGTCATCGGCGTCATCTACGTTCTGTGGGGATGGTCGATGTCCTACGGCACCGAGAACATCGGGGGCATTTTTGCCAACCCGTTCGAGTTCTTCGGCCTCAAGAACAGCATCACCGATGCTGACGGCAACTTCATCGCCGGCGCCTGGGGCTACCCCAACGTCATCGACATCGCGTTCCAGGTGACGTTCGCGATCATCACCACCGCCCTCATCAGTGGCGCCCTGGCCGAGCGAGTCAAGTTCGGCACCTGGCTCCTGTTCTCGGGTATCTGGGTCACCGTCGTCTACTTCCCCCTCGCACACATGGTGTGGGGCGGCGGACTCCTTTCGGGCTCCGAGGACGGCATCGCGGCAAAGCTCTTCGGCACCACGGTCAACGACGACGGAGTCACCGTCGCCAACGTCGCTCCGATCGACTTCGCCGGTGGCACAGTCGTTCACATCAACGCGGGTATGGCCGGTCTGGTCCTCGCTCTCATCGTCGGCAAGCGTCTCGGCTTCGGCAAGACCGCCTTCCGTCCGCACAACCTGCCCTTCGTGATGCTCGGCGCCGCACTTCTCTGGTTCGGTTGGTTCGGCTTCAACGCCGGCTCGGCATTCGCCGCCGACGGTAACGCCGGTCTCGCCTGGGTCAACACGACCACCGCGACGTGCGCCGCAGTCCTGGCCTGGCTCGCCACCGAGCGTATTCGTGACGGTCACGCCACCAGCCTCGGCGCAGCTTCCGGTGCGGTCGCCGGTCTGGTCGCCATCACCCCTGCTGCCGGTGCGCTCAACCCTGTCGGTTCCATCTTCCTCGGCGCCGTTGCCGGCATCCTGTCCGCTCTCGCAGTCGGCCTGAAGTTCCGCTTCGGCTTCGACGACTCGCTCGACGTCGTCGGCGTTCACCTCGTCTCCGGCCTGTGGGGCACGATCGGTATCGGATTCTTCGGCACCGCAACCGGCCTCTTCTACGGCGGCGACTACAAGCAATTGGTGGTTCAGATCGTGATCGCACTCGCAGCACTCGTCTTCACCGGCGTTCTGACGACGATCATCGGCTTCGCACTCAAGCCCCTGGGCTGGCGAATCTCGGCCGAGGACGAGGCACGCGGCATCGATGAGACCGAACACGCAGAGACCGCATACGACCTCGCGTGATCAGCACGTGATTAAAGTGAATTCAGGCACTTCAGAGTTTGGAAAGGGATGAGCACATGAAGCTGATCACAGCAATCGTCAAGCCGTTCACGCTCGAGGACGTCAAGACCGGACTCGAGCAGGCCGGAGTGCTGGGTATGACAGTCAGCGAAGTTCAGGGCTACGGCCGACAGAAGGGTCACACCGAGGTGTACCGAGGCGCGGAGTACTCCGTGGACTTCGTACCCAAGGTCCGGGTGGAGGTCGTCGTCGACGACGCGGCCGTGGACAAGGTGGTCGAGGTGATCGTCGAGGCCGCTCGAACCGGCAAGATCGGCGACGGCAAGGTGTGGGTCTCGCCAGTCGAGTCGGTCATCCGGGTTCGCACCGGGGAACGCGGTGGCGATGCACTCTGACCCGAAAGGGTCC
Organism: Rhodococcus sp. KBW08; assembly: GCF_003852455.1. NCBI lineage: Bacteria > Bacillati > Actinomycetota > Actinomycetes > Mycobacteriales > Nocardiaceae > Rhodococcus > Rhodococcus sp. KBW08. Next base: position 214,802 of record NZ_QAJJ01000002.1, on the reverse strand, counting down.
GAGAACTTCGGCCCTGGTTCCGTCGCGAAAGCGACGGGGCCAGGGCCGGTCTCGTCAGGGGGATCCGACGAAGCTGCGGACCTGGCCCGCGCACGCAAGGCCCTACTCACCGGAGGCGTCAAGAACAGGAGGCTCGACGCCCCCTCGCTGCGACATGCACTGGTCGATCTGCACGAATTCTGGTTGACCACCAAGGGGACCGAACTGGGCATCAAACCGGATTGTGGGTTCGCCATCGTCGCCGTGGGTGGTCTGGGCCGACGCGAACTGTTGCCGTATTCCGATCTCGATCTGATTTTGCTGCACGACGACATGGACCCAGCGGTCGTGGCCCAGGTCGCGGACAGCCTGTGGTACCCGCTGTGGGACGCGCACATCAAACTCGACCACAGCGTGCGGACGCTTCCGCAGGCGCTTCAGGTTGCGGCTACCGACATGACGGCGGCACTCGGAATGCTCGAAGCACGCCACATTGCCGGCGATGTGGAACTGAGCAACCTGTTGATCAGTGGTGTCCGTCGACAGTGGCGAATGGACATCCGCAGCCGATTCGACGAACTGATCACCCAGACCCGTACGAGGTGGGAGCGCAGCGGCGAGATCGCCCATCGCGCCGAACCCGATCTCAAGAGCGGACGTGGCGGACTGCGTGACGTCCAACTGCTCAACGCCCTGTCCATCGCGCAATTGACCGACGGGATGCCGGGGCTGGGACCCAACTCGCCCGGCGGCGGTCTGGCACTTGCGCACAGGCGGTTGCTCGACGTGCGCACCGAACTTCACCGCGTTGCCGGTCGCGCCCGCGATCAACTGCGAGCTCAGGACGCCGACGAAATCGGTGCGGCGCTGCGGATCGGTGATCGATTCGACCTGGCACGCCTTCTCAGCGAATCGGCGCGCACCATCAGCTATTCGGTGGACGTCGGTATCCGTACCGCCGGAAACTCCTTGCCCCGTCGTGGTTTGTCGCGGCTGCGTCGCGCGCCGGTGCGGCGGCCACTGGACGAGGGCGTCGTCGAGCATGCCGGCGAAGTAGTTCTGGCGCGCGACGCGAGACCGAAGAAGGATCCCGGTCTGGTGATGCGGGTCGCGGCAGCGGCGGCCACCAACGGCATGCCCATCTCCGCGTCGACTCTCAACCGCCTGGCCGACAATGCCCCGGAATTGCGCGAGCCGTGGCCGAAGAATGCGGTCAACGATCTCCTGGTCGTGCTCGGTTCGGGATCGCGTGCCGTTCCGGTGATCGAGGCGATGGACCGGACCGGGCTCTGGGGTCGACTACTGCCGGAGTGGGGCACCATTCGCGATCTTCCGCCGCGCGACGCCGTCCATACGTGGACGGTGGATCGCCACCTCGTCGAAACTGCCGCTTATGCAAGCGGATTCACCACGCGCGTCGCCCGGCCGGACCTGCTCATGCTCGGTGCGTTGATCCACGACATCGGCAAGGGGCGAGGGGGAGACCACAGCGTCGTCGGCGCCGAATTGGCCACCGCGATCGGAAATCGTTTGGGGCTCTGGCCTTCCGACGTCGCGACGTTGACGGCGATGGTGCGCTATCATTTGCTGTTGCCGGAAACCGCCACCCGTCGCGACCTCGACGATCCGGCAACCGTGCAGCGAGTGGTCGACGCACTCGAAGGGGACGGGACCCTTCTCGATCTCCTGCATTCGTTGGCGGAGGCGGATTCGCTGGCCACCGGGCCTGGCGTCTGGGGCGACTGGAAGTCGTCTCTGATCGGTGAGCTCGTGCGTCGATGCCGTTTGCTGATGGCGGGGGAGGACCTCCCACAACCCGATCCACTCGCTCCCGAGCAGTTGGCCATCGCCGAGGAGGGCGGGGTTCACGTCTCGCTCGTGCCGGCCGAGAATCCGCACACCTACGTCGTGACGGTCATCGCGCCCGACGCTCCCGGGCTGCTGTCTCGGGCTGCTGGAGTTCTGGCGCTGCAGTCGTTGCGGGTGCATTCCGCATCGCTGGGGTCGCATGCGGGTTCGGCGGTCAACTCGTTTGTCGTCACGCCGAGATTCGGCACACCTCCGCAGGCGGTGTTGCTCAGGCAGGAATTGATCCGAGCTTCGGCCGGCGAGCTGAATCTGCTCGAACTTCTCGACGCCAAGGACGAGGAGGCACGGGCGGAGCAGTGGGACGACCCGATCCAGACCAACAAGGATTCGGCGGTTCCGGTGCTCTATTCGCAGGCGCCGCCGCGGGTCATCTGGTTCGACGCGCCCGGTGACGGTCACGCGATCCTCGAATTGCGAACCGAGGACCGCGTCGGCCTGCTCTGCCGACTGGCCGCAGCACTCGAACACAGTGGTGCCGACATCCGATGGGCGAAGGTCGCCACGTTGGGTTCCTCGGTGGTCGACGCGTTCTGCCTCGACTTCGGTGAGGCAGATACCCGTGCCGCGCGAGAGCGCGTCGAGGAGGCAGTGCTGGCCGTGGTTCCGGTGCCACAACCGAAGAAGAAAGAGGATTGACGGACCGGTTTCGGCAGTTACGCCCGCATCGGCTGGGATCGGTGCGGGCGTAGCGGCTAGGCTGGTGCCCGAGAATATCCACGGCTAACTCGCACGACCTTCAGGAGCGCACTCGGTGTTCGAATCCCTTTCCGACAGATTGACCGGATCTCTCAAGGATCTGCGTGGCAAGGGTCGTCTGTCCGGCGCCGATATCGACGCTACGGCCCGCGAGATCCGCCTTGCCCTGCTCGAGGCCGACGTCGCGCTTCCCGTAGTGCGTAGCTTCATCGCCAAGATCAAGGAACGCGCCAAGGGCGCCGAGGTCTCGGGTGCACTGAACCCGGCGCAGCAGGTCGTCAAGATCGTCAACGAAGAGCTGGTCGAGGTTCTCGGCGGCGAAACCCGTCGACTCCAGTTCGCCAAGACTCCGCCGACGGTCATCATGTTGGCCGGTCTGCAGGGTTCCGGTAAGACCACGCTGGCCGGAAAGTTGGCCAAGTGGCTCAAGGATCAGGGGCACACACCCCTGCTCGTTGCCTGCGACCTTCAGCGTCCCGGCGCCGTCACTCAGCTCCAGATCGTCGGTGAGCGTGCAGGCGCTGCGGTCTTCGCGCCGCATCCCGGCACCTCCATCGGCGGTGGCGAGAACGCACTGGGCGTTTCCGCAGCCGACCCCGTCGAGGTCGCCCGCGCCGGTGTCGAGGAAGCCCGCAACAAGCATTACGACGTCGTGATCGTCGACACCGCCGGTCGTCTCGGCATCGACTCGGAGTTGATGGCGCAGGCCGCCGGTATCCGTGACGCCGTCAACCCGGACGAGACCATCTTCGTTCTCGACGCCATGATCGGTCAGGACGCGGTCAGCACCGCCGACGCTTTCCGTGAGGGAGTCGGCATCACCGGCGTCGTCCTCACCAAGCTCGACGGCGATGCCCGCGGTGGCGCCGCACTGAGCGTGCGCGAGGTCACCGGCCAGCCGATCCTCTTCGCGTCCACCGGCGAGAAGCTCGAAGACTTCGACGTCTTCCACCCCGATCGCATGGCCAGCCGGATCCTCGGCATGGGCGACGTCCTGAGCCTCATCGAGCAGGCCGAGCAGGTTTTCGACGCCGATCAAGCCGAAGCGACCGCAGCCAAGATCGGTTCCGGCCAGCTCACCCTCGAAGACTTCCTCGATCAGATGATGGCCGTCCGCAAGATGGGCCCGATCGGCAACCTCCTCGGTATGTTGCCGGGTGCCGGCGGCATGAAGGACGCGCTTGCCAACGTCGACGAGAAGCAACTCGATCGCATTCAGGCAATCATCCGCGGTATGACGCCCGCCGAGCGCGACGATCCGAAGATCATCAACGCCTCGCGCCGTCTGCGTATCGCGAACGGTTCGGGCGTCAAGGTTTCCGACGTCAACCAGTTGGTGGATCGCTTCTTCGAAGCTCGCAAGATGATGGCTGCCATGGCCGGCCGTATGGGCATGCCCGGCGCACGCAAGCAGGTTCGCAGCAAGAAGGGCAAGAAGGGCAAAAAGGGTGGCAAGGGCCCGACGCAGCCCAAGATGCGCGGAGGATTCCCCGGTATGGGCGGATTCCCGGGTATGCCCGGCGGAATGCCGGCCGGTATGCCCGACCTGTCGAACATGCCCAAGGGTCTCGATCAGTTGCCGCCCGGACTGGAAGGCATCGATCTCTCCCAGCTCAAGCTGCCCAAGAAGTAGTCGGTGGCTGCGCTTCATCTCCGGGGTATCGGTCTGCCCGATGCCGAGCCGATCGAATTGTGGATCGTCGACGGGCTGATTTCCTTCGAGCCGGTGTCCGGTGCGGAGACGATCGTCGAATCGGGTTGGATCACACCGGGTCTCGTGGATGCGCACTGTCACGTGGGCATCCGCTACGGCGGTGGTGGGGGCGAAACCGTCGACGGCTTGCTGGGGCAGGCGAAGACCGAACGTGACGCGGGTGTGCTGTTGCTCCGCGACGCCGGATCACCGGTCGACACCAGGTTCGTCGACGAGCGCCTCGACCTGCCGCGGATTATTCGCGCAGGCCAGCACATCGCGGCACCCAAGCGGTACATCCCGGGCCTGCCGGTCGACCTGGACGACGAATCTCAGCTGCCGGGCGAGGTAGTGCGTCAGGCACGCGCCGGTGATGGTTGGGTCAAGCTCGTCGGCGACTGGATCGACCGTTCCATCGGTGACCTCGCCCCGTTGTGGAGCGACGAGATCCTGGTCGAGGCCATCGCTGCCGCCCACGCCGAAGGCGCAAAGGTCACCGCTCACGTCTTTGCCGAAGACGCCCTGCCCGGCCTGATCAACGCCGGCATCGACTGCATCGAGCACGGAACCGGATTGACGGACGCGACCATCGAGTTGATGGTCGCTCACGGCACGGCCCTGGTTCCGACGCTGATCAACATCGCTACTTTCCCCGAGATCGCGGACTCCGCCACGCGGTATCCGATCTACGCCGCGCACATGCGCGATCTGCACGCTCGTCGACACCAGACGATCGGTGCCGCTCACGAGGCCGGGATTCCGATCTATGCCGGAACGGACGCAGGCGGATCGATCAGGCACGGGCGGATCGCCGACGAGATCGCCGAACTCGAAGTTGCCGGATTGACAGCTCACCAGGCGTTGGGCGCAGCGAGCTGGGACGCGCGGAGTTGGTTGGGTGCGCAGTGCATCGAGGAAGGAGCGCCCGCCGACCTGGTGGTTTACTCCGAAGATCCGCGCGGAAACCCCGATGTGCTCGCGAAGCCGACGCGTGTCATCCTCCGCGGCACCCCCGTGAGTGGTTAGGGAGTCCCCGCACTCTCGAAGCGCGCACAGGGTGGTTTCCGAACGAGCCCACCCATCTGGCACAATGGACCATTGTTCGTCGCAACCGGTTACGTACCGCTGCGACGGTCACAGGATAGAGGCAAAACCGGGCTCACAAATCGTGTGGGTCGCTGAATTGCACGTGACATGCGCAGCACTGTTGTGCGCGCTGAAGGAGAACTGCAGCTGTGGCTGTCAAAATCAAGCTCACCCGCCTCGGCAAGATCCGCAACGCTCAGTACCGCGTTGTCATCGCCGACTCGCGCACCCGTCGTGACGGCCGTGCGATCGAGACCATCGGCAAGTACCACCCCAAGGAAGAGCCCTCGCTGATCGACATCGATTCCGAGCGCGCTCAGTACTGGCTGTCCGTGGGCGCACAGCCCACCGAGCCCGTCGAGGCACTCCTCAAGATCACCGGTGACTGGCAGAAGTTCAAGGGCCTGCCGGGCACCGAAGGCACCCTGCGCGTCAAGGAAGCCAAGCCCACCAAGCTCGAGCTCTTCCAGGCTGCGCTCGCGCAGGCCGAGAACGAGCCGGTTGCAGAAGCAATCACCCCCAAGAAGAAGAAGGCTGCAAAGGCTGACGAGGCCAAGGCAGAAGACACCGCGGCTGACGCCGAGGCTCCCGCTGCAGACGCCGAGGCTGCTGACAAGTGAGTGCCGTCGTCGCTGATGCGGTAGAGCATCTCGTGCGTGGCATCGTCGCCAATCCCGACGATGTGCGTGTCGAGCTGATCACCGGACGTCGGGGACGGACCGTCGAGGTGCACGTGCACCCCGACGATCTCGGCAAGGTCATCGGTCGGGGTGGTCGCACGGCGACCGCTCTGCGGACCTTGGTCTCCGGCATCGGTGGCCGCGGTATCCGTGTTGATGTCGTCGACACCGATCAGTAGACGGCAGTAAACAGGTGGAACTCGTAGTCGGTCGTGTCGCGAAGTCGCATGGCATCAAAGGTGAATTGGTAGTCGAGGTTCGTACAGACGAGCCCGAGGATCGTTTTGCCGTAGGTTCCGTGCTGCGTGGGCGCAAGCCGCGCGAGTCCACACTGAAGTCGTACACAGTGGAAGCCGCCCGGGATCATTCCGGGCGGCTTCTGCTGCGCCTCGAAGGCGTCAGTGACCGCGGCGACGCAGATGCGTTGCGCGGCACACTGTTCGTCATCGACAGCTCCGAACTCGAGCCTTCGGATGATCCGGACGAGTTCTACGATCACGAACTCGAAGGGCTGAAGGTCGTCCTCACCGACGGTACCGAGGTCGGTTCGGTCATCGAGGTATTGCATTCCGCGGCAGGCGAATTGCTTTCGATTCGCCGTACCGGTGAGACGTCCGGTGAATTGCTGATCCCGTTTGTCGCCGCCATCGTCACCTCGGTGTCGATTGCCGACGGTGTCGTGGTGATCGAGCCTCCCGAGGGACTGCTCGACCCGGATTTCGGCGACAAGTCGAACAGTGACAATTCGAACAGTGACAATTCGAACTCAGACAACGACTGATCGTTTGTCATGCGTCTCGACGTCGTCACCATTTTTCCCGAGTATCTCGAACCGCTTCGTGCTGCCTTGCTGGGCAAGGCAATCGAACGTGGCTTGATCTCGGTCGACGTCCACGATCTTCGGTCGTGGACCCATGACGTACACAAAGCCGTCGACGATTCCCCGTACGGCGGCGGACCCGGCATGGTCATGAAACCCACCGTCTGGGGCCCGGCACTGGACGACGTGATCGGGCGCTCCGATTCTTCCGGCCCGGATGATGCCGAGACCATTCTGGTGGTGCCCACTCCCGCCGGCGTTCCGTTCACCCAGGAGACCGCGCACCGCTGGTCCACCGCCAAGCACCTTGTCTTCGCCTGCGGCCGATACGAAGGTATCGATCAACGGGTTTTCGACGACGCCGCCAAGCGGGTCAGGGTCGAAGAAGTCAGCATCGGTGATTACGTCCTGATCGGCGGTGAAGCAGCCGTGCTGGTGATGGTCGAGGCTGTTGTGCGACTGATGCCCGGCGTTCTCGGCAATCAGCTGTCACACCAAGAGGATTCGTTCTCCGACGGTCTTCTCGAAGGGCCTAGTTACACTCGCCCGGCTGTCTGGCGCGACCTCGAAGTTCCGCCGGTTCTGCTTTCCGGTGATCACGCGAAGATCAAGGCTTGGCGCCATGAGCAGTCGCTGCAGCGCACGGCCGAGCGTCGACCCGATCTTCTTCCTTAGGTATTTCGCTTCAACCAGGTGATGCTTGCGCCGTCGTCGAGCGATTCGGTTGCAGTCGGTGTGAACAGTGTCGGCGCGTAGTCACCTCTGATCATCGGTATGCCTGCGCCGGCGACGACCGGATACCTCTTGATGATCAACTCGTCGATCTCCGGTAGTAGGTCGCCGGCGAGAGTCCCGCCGCCGCACAGCCAGATATCTTGTCCTTCTTCCTCTTTGAGGGATCTGACGACCGCACGTGGATCGGTGCGGACGATTGTGACCGCGTGATCCTCGGCGTCAGGGACGGTTGTGGAGACGACGAACTGGCGCAGGTGTGCGAAGGGGCTTCTCACGCCGGCGGTCAGCCCGGGCTCGTAAGAGCCGCGGCCCATGATGACCGTATCGAAGGTTCTGTTGGGCGCGTCCTCGATTCCGAGAGCGGGCCGCACATGCGTTGGCACGGTCTCGGGATATCGATCGCGTATCCAGGCCGTGATCTGTTCGGATACCGGAAAGAAATCGAATTCGCCGTCTGGTCCCGCGATGTAGCCGTCGAGAGAAGCTCCCACGTAGTACACAAGCTTTCGCATCTTGACGCTCCGTTCGTAGTACTATGTTTGTAGTGGTTTAACTTAGGGTCGTGTCAGGAGTGATGTCAAGTGCGAAAGAACCCGGAACGTCGGCTTGCCCTGATCGACGCGGCAATCGAGGTGTTGGCCCGAGAGGGTGCTCGAGGCTTGACTTTTCGAGCCGTCGACACCCAGGCGGCCGTGCCGAACGGGACAGCGTCGAACTACTTTTCCAATCGCGACGACCTGCTCACCCAAGCGGGTGGCCGGATCTACGAGCGACTGATTCCGGACGACCTCGCAGGGATGATCGATCCCGTCAACGGCACCGATCGTGAGCGCCTGGTGACGCTCATGCTCGACGTGGTCGAGCGGGTCACCTCGTTCGGAACGGGTTTCCTCGCGCTCATGGAGTTGCGACTGGAGGCGACGCGTCGACCGGACCTGCGAGCGGTCTTGACCGTCCGCATCCGAGAAGACTTCGACCTCAATGTCGCCAATCACCTGGCATCCGGGGTGCCCGGCGATGCGATGACCGTTCGCCTGCTCTATTTGTCGCTGAACTGGCTCGTACTGGATCGACTCACATTGCCGAACCTGTTCGGGGAGGAAGATATTCGTACGATCGTCGAGGCGGCGGTGGATCGAGCGTTACCCCGCGAATCGTAGGAGGTCAGTGCCGTTCGGCAGGTTTGCGGCGGAACGAGAAGTATCGATGACCGAAGAAGCTCACACCGGCGACGATCAACATGACAACCGCTTGGGCGGGAAGCGGAGGGGCATGAAGAATCGACACCGCGATTGTTCCGAGTATCAGATTCAGCACCAGGCCACCGGAATTGACGACGATGAACGCACCCAGGTCGCGTGCGACATGTCCGCGGACGCGGAAAACCAGAGTCCGATGCAGAACGAAAGCGATGAGCACGCTGATGGAGTACGCGCCGATCACAGCCACTTGATACAGATCCTTGTTGTCGAGGATCAGTGACCAGATCACGAAGAGCACGTATCCGATCGCCGTATTAGCCACTCCGACAATGGCAAACGCGATGGGTTGATGCTTGACCACCCGCAGCAGTGGACCGGGGTTCTCGGGTGATGCGATGTCGTCGGTCATGAAGACTCGGTTTTCACGGTCTCGATCCGGTCCTTGCGCCGGGTCCGCAGATACATCCACTCGAGCACGCCGAGGCCGAGGATTCCGGCGACCATCGAAGCGCCGCCGACCTTCCAACCCGGCGGGCGCCACGTCAGGACAAGCTCTGCGTCCTTCGTCCCGGCGGGAATGTCCACGGTGACAAAGGACTTCGCGACGACGTCGATCGGGACAGACTGACCGCCCAGGCTCGCCCGATATCCGGGCCAGCCGAGCCGTGCGAACACAACCCTGCCGCCGGTCTCCGAACTGACACGAAGGGTGCTCGACATGTTCGTTTCCCCGGTCGAAACAGCCTCGACGTCTTGGGCGTCGGCGATGCGTCCGTTGCGTGTCGAGACGGGGCCGTCGACGCGTTCGAGCACCGAGATGTAGTTCTCGTGGCCGGGGTAGTCGACCCATGTCCATCCGTCGGGCGCCGGGTTCTTGCGTGCATCGGGGTAGAGGGCGTTCTGAAGTACGACGCGGTCCACGTTCATCAGGTCGACGATGGTGCGGCCAGTGGTGGGTTCGACGGTGAATGCACGTCGGAAGGCGTCGGGGCAGACGCTCATGTCCCAGCGCATGCAGAGCAGATCACCGAAGTAGAAGTGCCCGTTGGGGGTGTAGCCGCTGGTGTAGGTCAGTTCGAGGTCTTTGGGGTAGTTGCCGAAGGCCAGGGAACCGTACGCTCCGTCGAGGGTCTTGTCCCCGGGAGCGATGAGCGCACGGTCGCCCAGTTGCAGTGTCGTGCCGTCGAAGTCGGGGAAGGCCTCTTTCATCTCCGAGCGGGATTCGGGCAGGTTCCAGCTCATCGGGGTCGGTTGCGCGGCTCGAACCTGGGCGTAAGCGATGGGGGAGACCGCGGCGATTGCCAACAGACATGCGAGCGCGGTGCCCTTCGTACGGCCCAGCCAGACCATCGCGGCGCCCAGTGCGACAACGACCAGGGCTGAGATCACGTGCCATTTCGCGAGCCCGGGGGCTGCCGAGGCGGACCTGATCAGAAGCAGGCCGACGAGGATTCCCGCTGCAACGGCGCGCCCGCGCAACTTGTCGGTCGTGGCGTAACGCCCGAGCAGGATGCACACCAGAAGCAGGAGTCCGATGGCCACCATCGGAAGAACGCGCGCGGGCCACCGAAGTGGGCCGATCGTGCTCGGCCCGGCCGTCCACATGAGGACGGCGACCGTGAAGATCCCGACGGCGGTCAATTCGCGTGCCGCGCCGCGTGCCTTGCCCCAGTCTATGAACGCCAGGGCGGGTATGAGGAACCAGGCGATGTAGACCATGGGCATGGTCTGGATGTATCCCCACCACGAGGAGAATGCAGGCATGGTGCTCGGCAGGCTCGCGTTCAGCGATTCCGACCAGGGAACGGCGAGGAAAGCGTCGTTCTTGACTTCGGATGCGCCGCGCCAGGTGACGTCGGCGGTGAGCAGGCTCGGTAGATACGTCGCGAGACCGGCGAGGGCGGCACAGGCAGATACCGCCAGAAGCCGCAGCGACGGCAACCAACGCCGTTGATAGACAACTTCGCCGATTGCGACCGCGCCGATCATCAAGCCGGATTCGACTGCGGGGAAAACATATTGGACCGACATCGCGAGATACAAGAACACGAAGGTCGGGATCGGACCGCTCTTGCCGCGGGCGTAGCGGATTGCCGACGCCCATGCCTGAACCATCCATGCGGTGCCGGTGAAGGCTGTCATCCAACTGGCGGAGTCGAAGAACAGGAGGAACCCGGTGAACGGAATCGAGACTCCGGCGACCGCAGCCCACGTGGGCTTCGAGCCGTACTCCAGGCAGATCCGATAGACGCCCAGCGCAAGGATGATCGCGAAGATCAACTTCACGATCGTCGCGTACAGCGCGAGGTTGTCGAAGGACGGTGCGATCAGGTCGATCAGAAGTTGCGGCGGATTGAGAAGGCCCGCTTCCTCGATCGCGTAGTTGCCCGCCATCCAGTTCTCGGGGACGAGTACCGGCAGGTGGCCGTCCCGCAGGCTACGGCCGAGCATGACCCACAGCGGCGCGTACTGGGACTCGGTGTCGTCGGTGTAGAAGTGACGAGCGTTCGCTAGTACCACGGCCAGGTAGCCGGCGATGACACCGACCGCCGTGACGGCGCCCCACTTGTACACGTCTGCCCGGGCGAGAGTGCGAGTTTCCACCACGAGTTCCAGACCTTAACAGGGCAGGTGGGGCGCACGGAGACGCGAGCGCGTCACGCGCCGTCGGCATCCGAAGTCCGGACACCTCTGCGTGTTAAAGTTCGCGACGGTGTGGGCCCGATCGTGCCTGTCTCTCGGCGCCAGTCGAGCCCCCTGAAGGGAGTGGAAGCGAGTGCACTCGATTTCCGTCGTAGTGCCCGTTTATCAGGGCGAAAAGACGATCACGGCGCTCGTCGAGGAGTTGGACGGCCTGTGCGCGCCGAGTTCGACGCCCGGTGGTGCGCAGTTCACCGTCGACGAGATCGTTCTGGTCCACGACAACGGCCCGGACCGCTCCGACGTCGTGTTACTCGAATTGGAGCGTCGTTTCGATCAGGTGCGCGTCGTGTGGCTCAGTCGCAACTACGGCCAGGACGCGGCGACTATCGCCGGTATGGCCGCTGCCCGTGGACAGTGGATCGTGACGATGGACGAGGACGGCCAGCACGACCCGGTGCATATCGGGGCTTTCCTCGACACGGCGCTGACGGAGCGATCCGATCTCGTGTATTCCAAACCCACGAACACTCGCCCGCATGGATTCTTGCGGAACCTGACATCGCGCGGCGCAAAGATCGTCTTGGCGACGGTATTCGCGTTCCCTGATTCGACGAGATTCGAAAGTTACCGCCTGATCCGAGGTGACATCGGCCGACAGTTGGCCGGCGTCGCCGCCAATGGCGTGTACCTGGACGTCGCGCTGACGTGGGTGGTCGGCAACACGGCCACGGCGCCGGTGACTCTTCGAGCCGAAGGCCGCGAGGAATCCGGGTACAACTATCGGCGTTTGTTCTCGTTGTTCTGGAAGATGGTGTTGTGTAGCGGAACCCGCGGTCTGCGGTTGGTGAGTCTGCTCGGAGTCACTCTGGCGTCGGCCGGTGTGATCATGGCCGCGGTGATCTTCATCCAAGCCATGACCGGTGACAACAACGACCCGGAAGGATGGGCGTCGATCATTATGGCGCTGCTGGTCTGTTCGGGTGCGATCCTGTTTTCGCTCGGTCTCATCGCCGAATACCTCGGTGTTGCACTGCACGTCCTTGTCGGAAAGCCGCTGTATCTGACTGTCGATTCACCGCGGCCCGGAACCTCGATCGATCGGCATAGTCGTGAGCACTGATCGCATCATCTTCTCCCGCCCCTATCGGGCATCGAACGAATTGTCGAATCTGGCAACGGTTCTGGAGTCCGATCACATTCACGGTGACGGACGCTTCACCAAGTCCGCGACCGCTGCGCTCAGGGCGATCACCGGATCCACGCATGCTCTGCTGACGACCTCGTGCACTCATGCACTCGAATTGGGTGCGCTGCTCCTCGAATTGGGACCTGGCGACGAGGTGATCGTTCCGAGCTTCGCGTTCAGTTCGGCGGCGACTGCCGTCGCGTTGCGCGGTGCCACTGTTGTGTTCGTCGACATCGATCCGAGTACCGGCAATATCGATCCCGACTGCGTCGCAGCGGCGGTCACGGAGCGCACCAAAGCTGTACTGGTCATGCATTACGGCGGAGTCGCCGCCGACATGGAACCTCTCCTCGACGTCGCAAAACTCCACGGCGTCGCGTTGATCGAAGACAACGCCCATGGCCTCGGCGGAAAGTGGCGTGGGCGGGCGCTCGGCACCATCGGAACTATCGGTACGCAGAGTTTTCACGACACCAAGAACGTTCATTGCGGCGAGGGTGGCGCGCTGTTGCTCTCCGACGATCAGCTGATGACCCGCGCCGAAATCATCCGTGAGAAGGGGACCGACCGTGCGCGTTTCCTACGCGGCCAGGTCGACAAGTATTCGTGGCAGGACATCGGGTCGAGTTATCTGCCCAGTGAACTCAATGCCGCTGTCCTCGACGCACAACTCTCGGAGTTCGACGCGATTCAAGCGGCCAGGCATCGCGTCTGGGATGCCTACAGCGTGAGTCTGGGCGAGTGGGCGTCCGAGAACGGTGTCGTTCCCATGTCGGTCCCCGATGATCGCGAGCACACCGCGCACCTGTTCTATCTCAAGATGCCGACCGAAGAGAGTCGAGACGGGTTGATCCGGCATCTTGCCGCTGACGGAATCGTGGCGCCGTTTCACTACGTCCCGCTCGATACGAGTGCGGCCGGTGTGCGCTACGGACGAACACCGGAGCCGTGTGTGCGTAGCGCCGAGTTCTCCGCGTCGATCCTTCGCCTGCCGCTGTGGCCCATGCTCACGTCCGAACAACAGGACCGGGTCATCGGTTCGGTCCTCGACTACAAGCAGCCTTGAGGACGAACACGACCGCGTGGATCGAATCAGGGCCCGGACGCTTCGGGCATCACCGAGTCCGCGGTCGTGGATGTCGCCGCCCAGTCGTCGATGCTTCCGCTCGGGAAGAGGATCTGCGTGACGCCGGTGACCGTGTCGCGAGCGTGCAGTGCGCTCTCGTCGTCGACAGCATCGGTGAACGAGGTGTCGGGATAGAAGCTGTCCTCGTCGGTGTACTGGACGTCTTCTCGTGAACCGATCGCGATGATGTATCGGTTGTCGTCGCCGACGATGCCGGTGGACAGATGGATCCACTTGTCCTCGACACAGCACATCCAGCCTTGTTTGACTCCGATGACCGGCTCGCCGAACAAGGCCTCGGGCAAGCCGAACCTCTGGTCGTAGCCGTCGGTTCCTTCGGGAGTGGATTGCCGCAGGTACTCGACGAACTGCTCGACCCGTTCAGGTCCGAGTTGGTCGGAGTCGTCGAGGATCCCGCTGTAGAAGGTGACCAGGTCACGTGTCGTGGTTTCGGTGTTCCACCACATACCGTCCCACGGCGGCGTCGTCGCGGTCAGTGCGTAACGCTCGGCGACGCGGCTGATCACCTCTTGGCCGCCGACCTCGTCCCAGAGGAGGTTGGCTGCGGTGTCGTCGGAGGATTCGAGCATCGCCGCCATGAGGGTGCGATCGTCGTCCGTGATGGGCCGCTCGCCGCGAGCGTCCTGATGGAGTAGATCCTCGGCGATGAAAAGTTTTGCCACCGAGGCGGTTTCGATCTGCTGGTCACCGGCGACGTCGAGGTACTTGTCCGAGGAGCGGTCGAGGATCGCGATGGAGACGTCCGCACCACGCCCGAGCGCCGCTACCTGAGCTTGCGCCAGGCGGCCGTCGAGGGTCTCTGCAACCGGAACGTTGGTGTCGGGAAAGGCGGGGGTCTGCATCGGATCATCCGGGTTCTGTCCGCCGCTGCACGAAGCCGCAAAAGTAACTGCGGCCACCATTGCGGCAATCCGGACGTACCGCGTACTCATCTGTTTCCCCCGGTAGCCCTGACACGGCACTGTTGCCGATCTTCTTGTCTCAGGATAGCGGTAGGGTCGGATCTCGTGATTCTCAAGACCGTGAACCAGCGCATTGCCGAGGAACTCGACGTCCGCGAAGGCCAGGTTGCAGCAGCAGTCGACCTTCTCGACGGCGGAGCCACGGTGCCCTTCATCGCCCGGTACCGCAAGGAAGTCACCGGCACGCTCGACGACGCCCAGCTGCGACTCCTGGACGAGCGGCTGCGGTATCTCCGCGAGCTCGACGACCGTCGTGACGCCGTGCTCACGGAGATCGACTCTCAGGGCAAACTCGACGACCAACTGCGCGGTCAGATCATGCTGGCCGAGACGAAAGCGCGGCTGGAGGACATCTACCTCCCCTTCAAGCCGAAGCGGCGCACCAAGGCGCAGATCGCCCGCGAAGCCGGCCACGAGCCCGTCGCGGATGCTCTCATCGGAGATCCCACCACCGATCCCGCGCAGTATTCGGACGAACAACTCGACGGCGCCCGGTCGATCCTCGTGGAGCGCTTCGCCGAGGACGCCGATCTGGTCGGTGAATTGCGCGAGCTGATGTGGAATCGCGGCCAGGTCGTCTCCTCGGTCCGCAAGGGCAAGGAGACCGATGGCTCGAAGTTTGCTGACTACTTCGAGTTCTCGGAACCATTCTCCAAATTGCCCTCGCACCGCATCCTCGCCGTCCTGCGCGGCGAGAAGGAAGAAGTGCTGTCGCTCAACATGGCGGCCGACACCGAAGAACTCGCGCCGGGGGAGCGCACGGTCTACGAAGGCCGCATCGCGTCGCGGTTCGAGATCGCCGACCGTGGTCGGGCCGCCGACGGGTGGCTTCTCGACACCGTCAAGTGGGCCTGGAAGACGAAGTTCGCCGTCACACTCGGTATCGACACTCGGATGCGTCTGCGGCAGTCGGCCGAAAAGGACGCCGTCGACGTTTTCGCCACCAACCTCAAGGATCTACTCCTCGCAGCTCCCGCCGGCGCCCGACCCACCATGGGACTCGACCCCGGATTCCGCACCGGAACGAAGGTTGCCGTCGTCGACGGAACTGGCAAAGTTGTTGCCTACGAGACGATTTACCCGCATCAGCCGCAGAACAAGTGGGACGCGGCTCTTGCGACGCTTGCCGGGCTGGTCGCCAACCACGGCGTCGAACTGATCGCCATCGGCAACGGCACGGCCTCACGTGAGACCGACACGCTCGCTACCGAACTGATCAAGAAGACCGGCGCGCCCAACCTGACCAAGATCGTCGTATCCGAGGCAGGCGCATCGGTGTACTCGGCTTCGGCCTACGCGTCGCAGGAACTTCCCGACCTCGACGTCTCGATTCGCGGTGCGGTGTCCATTGCGCGTCGCCTGCAGGATCCGTTGGCGGAGTTGGTCAAGATCGATCCCAAGTCCATCGGTGTCGGTCAGTACCAGCACGACATCACCGAATCGCTGCTCTCACGTTCCCTCGACGCCGTCGTCGAGGATGCCGTCAACTCGGTCGGCGTCGACGTCAACACCGCGTCCGTGCCGCTGCTCGCTCGGGTGTCCGGAATCGCGGGTTCTCTCGCGGAGAGCATCGTTGCACATCGGGATCAGAACGGTCCGTTCAAATCCCGCAAGGGACTCAAGGACGTCTCCCGCCTGGGGCCCAAGGCTTTCGAACAGTGCGCAGGCTTCCTGCGGATCACCGACGGTGACGACCCGCTCGACGCGTCGAGCGTCCACCCGGAGGCATATCCGGTGGTTCGCAAGATCGTTGCGAGTGCGGGCGGGGACGTGCGCACCGTGATCGGAAACTCGCAGGCACTTCGATCGGTCAAGGCGTCCGACTACGTCGACGAGCGATTCGGTCTGCCGACCGTCACGGACATCATCTCCGAGTTGGAGAAGCCGGGACGAGATCCACGACCCGAATTCAAGACCGCGACCTTTGCCGCAGGCATCGAGAAGGTGGCGCATCTCAAGCCAGGTATGACTCTCGAAGGCGTGGTCACCAACGTCGCAGCCTTCGGCGCCTTCGTCGACATCGGAGTTCATCAGGACGGTCTGGTTCACGTCTCGGCGATGTCACACAACTTCGTCAAGGACCCACGCGAGGTCGTCAAATCCGGTGACGTCGTCAAGGTGAAGGTTCTCGAAGTGGACGAGGCACGCCAACGCATCGGGCTGACGCTTCGTCTCGACGACGAGGTGGGTGCGCCCCGCAAGTCCGAAGGCCCGCGTGGTGGGCAACCTCAGCGTCAGGGCCAGCCGCAGGGTCAGCGTCAGGGGCAGGGTCAGCAACGAGGAAATGGCGGACGCCAGGGTGGGCGCGAGCAGCGACCGGACAACCGCGCGCCTGCTGCCGGGTCGATGGCCGACGCTCTGCGCAAGGCGGGCTTCGGCAAGTAAATCCGTCCGCCGGGTTTTCGAAGTCCGTATCGTCACAATCGAGTCGGTTGGCGGTATGAATCCGATCAGGGTCGGATCATGAATTCGGTGAAGGGAGGACAGCGATGCGAGAGTGGCTCGAGCGCGAGATCATCGCCCATGGCCGATTGCCGTTGCTGTTCTTCCTGCTCGGGTTCCTGTCCGCGTTCCTTTTCATCCGCCTCAGCGTTCGGATGATTCGCGCGCAAGTGAAATGGTGGCCGGGCAACATCGCGCCCGGAGGTCAGCATGTGCATCACGTCGTGTTCGGTGTGATCGCCATGATGATCTCCGGTGGTGCGTTGATCGCGGTCTACGTCGATGGTTCGCAGACCACCGGCGCCGTCCTGGCGGCGATCTTCGGTATGGGTGCGGCGTTGGTGCTCGACGAGTTCGCACTGATCTTCTATCTGAAGGATGTGTACTGGTCCGAACAAGGTCGGACATCGGTGGATGCGGTCTTCGTCGCGATCGCCGTGACCGGTCTGGTGCTGCTGGGTTTCCGCCCCCTCGAACTTCTCGACGTCGCCGGATTCCGTGAAGAACGAGATCCGTGGATCAAATTGGTCTTCGTTTTCGTCGCGTTGATCAACTTCGCCTTGGCGGCAATCGTGATTCTCAAGGGGAAGATCTGGACGGGGCTCGTCGGTCTGTTCGTCTTTCCGCTGCTGGTAATCGGAGCGGTTCGCTTGAGCCGGCCGGGTGCACCGTGGGCTCGCTGGCGGTACACGCGCAAGCCGAAACGGATGAACCGCGCGCTCGAGCGTGAGCGGAAGTGGCGTCGGCCCGTCATCCGGGCCAAGATCTACGTCCAGGATCTCATTGCCGGATCACCGAGCGTCGAGCATGCGATGACCGCGGCCGAGCAGGAACTGGACCACACCATCCACGCGGCTCCGCCACCACCGATTTCCCCGCTGGTGTCCGCGTCTGGCACAATGGACGGGTTGCCTGGACCAGGCAGCAGCACTTGATCTGGGCACGAACCAGACGAGCGCCGTTTCGGGAGACCGAAACGCGTGCCGCTCGGTTCCTCTGCTCCTGCGAAATACAAGGATGACATATGAACACCCTGGACTTCCTGGACAAAAAGTCGCTCCGCGACGACATCCCCGAGTTCCGTCCCGGCGACACGCTCAACGTGAACGTCAAGGTTATCGAAGGCTCCAAGGAGCGCGTGCAGGTCTTCAAGGGCGTCGTTATTCGTCGCCAGGGCGGCGGCGTTCGCGAGACCTTCACCGTCCGTAAGGTCTCCTTCGGCGTCGGCGTCGAGCGCACCTTCCCGGTTCACAGCCCCACGCTGGCCTCCATCGAGGTTCTGACCCGCGGTGACGTCCGTCGCGCCAAGCTGTACTACCTCCGTGAGCTTCGTGGCAAGAAGGCGAAGATCAAGGAAAAGCGCTGATCTTTCCGATGAGCCCGGCACCGCGTACGCGCGGTGTCGGGCTAATCTGGTTTCTGTGGCAGATTCTTCGAAGGAGCAGGCATTGTCGTCCGGACCCGAGAATCACGAGGGATCAAGCGGTTCCGCGGAACCGACCTCACATCGGCCGCAGAAGAAACAGCGATCGTTCCTGCGAGAACTCCCTGTTCTGATCGGCGTAGCGCTGGTACTCAGCATCGTCCTTCAGGCATTTGTCTTCAGAGTTTTTCTCATCCCATCCGAGTCGATGGAACCGACACTGCACGGCTGTGCAGGATGTACCGGTGACCGCATCGTGGTGGAGAAGATCGGATACCGCTTCGGCGATCCGGAACCCGGCGACGTCGTCGTCTTCAAGGGACCCGATTCGTGGAACACGAAATATGTGTCCAATCGGTCCGACAACGTTGTAGTCCGCGGCATTCAAGAAGTCGGTTCGTGGGTCGGCCTCGTTCCGCCGGACGAGAACGACTTGGTCAAGCGAGTGATCGCAACAGGTGGCCAGACCGTCGAATGCTGTGATGACCAGGGCCGAGTCCTGGTCGACGGCAAACCGCTGGACGAGCCGTACATCAAGATGGATTTCCCGTTCACTCCGGGAACACAAACGTGTGACACCGAAGTGAAGTCGGGCCGATGCTTCGGACCGATCACCGTTCCCGAGGGTCACGTGTGGGTCATGGGTGACAACCGCAGCAATTCCGCCGACTCGCGCTACCACGTGGACGACGAGTTCCAGGGAACAGTCCCGATCGACAACATCATCGGTCAAGCTCGATTCATCGTCCTTCCCCCGTCGCGAATGGGCGGCATCGATGCGCCTGATATTCAGGGCAACTGAGTTGTCGGACCGCACACATGGATTCGCGTAGTTCCGAGTAGGCAGAGGCAGTGAGTAGTTGGCCCCCTCGCGTTGTCATTCGCAGATCGGCAGGTCTGCGGACGATGGAGTCTGCGTTGGCGCGAACCGGACTCGGTCCGGTCGCCGGCGTCGACGAAGCCGGGCGCGGAGCGTGCGCTGGTCCACTCGTCATTGCCGCGTGTGTCCTGGCGCCGAAACCGCAAGCGGCACTGGCGCGGCTCGACGATTCGAAGAAGTTGACCGAACGCGCGCGCGAGGAGCTTTTCCCGGCCATCAAGCGTTTGGCGTTGGCGTGGAGTGTTATTTCGGTACCCGCTGCGGAAGTCGATCAGATCGGTATCCACGTCGCCAACATCGAGGGGATGCGACGAGCAGTTGCGGGCCTCGACCTCGAACCGGGCTACGTCCTCACCGACGGGTTCCGGGTTCCGGGTTTGACGGCTCCGTCGCTGCCGGTCATCGGCGGTGACGGCGCCGCTGCATGTATCGCCGCGGCCAGCGTTCTCGCGAAGGTCACCCGAGATCGTGTGATGACGGAGATGGACAGCACTCATCCCGGATACGGTTTCGCGATTCACAAGGGATACAGCACGCCCCTGCACATGGACGCTCTCGAAGACCTGGGGCCGTGCCCCGAACACCGCATGACCTATGCCAACGTGGTGGCTGCGGGAGTCCGGTTGGAACAACGTGCAGGCCGTACGGGATGATGGAAGTTCAGACGAACTGGGAGGACTGGCTAAACCGATGAGTGCCGAGGATCTCGAGAAGTACGAAAC
The DNA here is from genome assembly GCF_003852455.1 of Rhodococcus sp. KBW08. Classification (NCBI taxonomy): domain Bacteria; kingdom Bacillati; phylum Actinomycetota; class Actinomycetes; order Mycobacteriales; family Nocardiaceae; genus Rhodococcus; species Rhodococcus sp. KBW08. Next base: position 194,637 of record NZ_QAJJ01000002.1, on the reverse strand, counting down.
CGAGATGGAGCTGTCGCTCTACCGTGAATACCGGGACATCGTCGGACAGTTCTCCTACGTCGTGGAGACCGAACGACGTTTCTACCTGGCCAACACGGTCGAGTTGCTGCCCCACAATTCCGACGGGGAAATCTACTTCGAGCTGCGGATGTCCGACGCCTGGGTGTGGGACATGTACCGCCCGGCGCGATTCGTGAAGTACGTGCGCGTCGTGACGTTCAAGGACGTCAACATCGAAGAGTTGGACAAGCCGGATCTGCGCCTTCCTGACTGACCTGTGCGTGCTGCACAGATCTCGACGACGAAGTGCCCCGCCGATATCGGCGGGGCACTTCGTATTTCGCTGCTTTGTGCCGGATCAGTTGCCCTTGACGTTCACGATCTGACGCAGGGTGTGTCGAATCTCGACCAAGTCCTTCGCGTCGTCCATCACGACGTCGATGTCCTTGTACGCACCCGGGATCTCGTCGAGGAACGCCGCGGAGCGCTTGTATTCGATGCCGACCATCGCCTTGTCGAGATCTTCGATGGTGAAGGTCTTGCGTGCCTGGTTACGTCCGTACACCCGACCCGCGCCGTGGGGGCTGGACTTGAACGAGGGCACGTTTCCCTTGCCGACGACGACGTAACTCGCGGTTCCCATCGAACCGGGGATGAGCCCGGGCGTGCCCTCGTCTGCCTTGATCGCACCCTTACGGCTCAACCACACTCCGCGACCCATGTGGAACTCCTTCTGGGTGAAGTTGTGGTGGCAGTTGATCCGCTCGAGCTCGTCGATGATCGCGGGTTTGCCGTCACCGATGAAATGCGCGAAGTCCTTCACGACGCGGTCCATCATCTCTTCTCGGTTGAGCAGGGCGAAATGCTGAGCCCAGTTGAGATCGGTGATGTACGAGTCGAATTCGGGTGTCTTCTCGACCAGGTAGGCAAGATCCGGATCGGGAAGGTCGATGTACCACCGCTCGCACAAGTCCTTGGCGATCTTGATGTGATGCTGTGCGAGCTTGTTTCCGATACCGCGGCTTCCCGAGTGCAGGAACAGCCAGACGCCGTCGCTTTCGTCGAGCGTCACCTCGATGAAGTGGTTACCCGAACCCAGCGTTCCGAGCTGAAACCTCCAGTTGTTCTTGAACTTGTCGTAGAAAGCCAGACGATCGCCCGCCATCGCCTCGAGTTCTGCGATGCGGATGTGCGCCGTGTCGCTCAGCGTCGTGTTGTAGACACCTGCCGAGAGCGGGACGGAGCGTTCGATGCTGTGGCGAAGAATGCTCAGGTCGCGGCCTTGAAGGTCGCATGCGCTGAACTGGGTTTTGACCGCGATCATTCCGCAGCCGATATCGACTCCTACGGCGGCGGGCATGATTGCGCCTTCCGTCGGAATGACCGAACCCACCGTCGCACCCGCACCGAGGTGCGCATCCGGCATCAATGCCAGATGTGGACGGACAAAAGGCATCTGGGACGTGCGCAGCGCTTGCTCACGAGTGTTCTCGTCGAGTATCGATGCCCAGTTCCACAGCCTCTTGGTGATCTTCTCCATCAGATTTCTCCCACATAGTTCACAGCCGAACCGATCGGTCCGACGTGTGTCGTGCAGGATTGACCATGCGCTTCGTCCGTGGTTGTGTGCAACCCCTTTTCAGGTGCGCAGGCCGTCTGCGAGTTCGTAGATTCGCCCGACATACTTCTCCTGAAAGGCTTTTCGGGCAGCATCTGCCTGTTGCCGAGCGCCCATTCGGGAGTAGAGGTACTCGAGGTGAACCAAGCTCTCGCCGATGTCGACGCGTCGCTGGTCGAGAACCGTCAACTCGTCGACCAGTCGAGCCAGATCTAACGCGGTGTCCGGTACCTCGTCCATGGCGGTCCTCGATGTTCGTGGGTGCTTCCTGGGATTGAGGCTAACACTCTTCGAACATATTTTCGATACCTGGTCCTGTTGTCTACTTCGACAAGGTAGCTGTCAGCTGGTCGATGGCATAGGGGATGCTGAGGACGGTGTTGCCGGACATTGCAGCGCCGACGGGTGGATCTGCGGTGTATCGCACGACTATCGCATTTCCGTTTTTCACAGCGGGTAACCGCTGGTAAAGAGTGTTGCCGGCGAGAGCCTTCTCGCCCTCCGGATCGGCCATCACGATCAAGCGGTCGACGGGCTCGAGGATGTCGTAGCGCTCGTTCGGGAGCCAGTCGCCGAACTGGTCGCCGACAAATGTGTCGACCGTCGGCGGGAGGGTGAATCCGAGTGACGAGAGGAAGATTCCGCGTGGGTCGTGCGACGAGAACACGTATCCCTCGGGAGTGTCGAGGTTGACGATCGTCGCGGTTTGCCCGGCGAATTCCGGGTGCGCAGCGCGAGCGGTGGCAAACGCATTTTCGGTATCCGTGATCAATTGTCGAGCTTGTGGTTCTTTGCCGAGGGCGCGCCCGGCGGTGACCGTCATGTCGGTCCACGGCGTTGTGTATGCGTCGTAGTCCTTGCTCTGTGCGACGGTCGGCGCAATCGAGGTCAGCTTCTTGTAGGTTTCCGTGTCGATGTCGGCGTACAGCGCGAGGATCAGATTTGGTGCGAGGGAGGCGATTTGCTCGAAGTTGAAGTCTCCGCCGCTGTTGATGTACGTCGGAGTTTTCCCCTTCCAGTAGTCCTTCGTCCACGGCCAGCTTTCATCCATGCCGGACCCCCACCATTCGGCCATGCCGACGGGTTCGACTCCCAAGGCAAGCAGTGGTTCGTGATCGGTGTAGCCGAGTGTGACGACGCGCTGTGGTTCGGCGTCGATTGTCGTCGAACCCAGGGCGTGCTCGATCGTCACGGGGAATGCGTCGTTGCTCTGGGTCGCTGATGTGGTGTCGACGCCTTGTGAGGTTCCGCAGGCGGTCGAGAACCCGATGATCGCGGCCGTCGTGAGTAGGGCGGCGAGGATTCGGGTGCTACGTGAGGGCACGTACATGCTCCTTCGAAGTGGTGGGCGAGTGATCTGAGTTCCGCAGGAAAGTGCTGAACTGGTCGCATCAGCAATAAAGTGAGGCTAACCTTTGCAGAATTGTCGGTCCATCCTTCCGGATGGACTCGGATACGCCCAGGAAGACGCAAAATGTCCACTCTCGAGTACTCGACTCGCCCAAACTCCTTGCTAGCACTCCCCGATAGTCGCGGACGGACATTCAAAGATTTTCAGGTTTACGCCAACATCGTCGACGGCGTGACCGCGTACGGAGCTCATCGACACCCGGAGCATCAGATCGCCTGGATGAGTGAAGGCACGATGCAGATCGCTGCCGGGGGCAATGTGTGGCACCTGCACAGCGAACACTTGGTCTGGCTGCCGGGCACCGTCCTCCATGACATGACTCTTCTGACGGAGGGATGCATGATCGCAGCCTATGCGCGTCCGGATCTACGCCCTGCCGGGCCGCGGTGGACTCAGCCACGTGTTCTCGAAGTCGATGCACTGTCCGCTCAATTGTTGCGGCACCTCGCCGACCGGACCATCGACGATGCTCGGCGGTTGATGAGTCAGGAGTTGCTCTACGACATTCTTGCTTCAGCACCCGAACGGCACGACGTCCTCGCGGTTCCTCGCAACGCTGCGGCGAGTTCGGTTTCAGCCCGGATCCTGGCTGATCCGGCGGACTCACGGACGCTGGGGGAGTGGGCGGGCGAACTCGGGGTCAGTTCCAAGACCTTGATGCGAGCCTTTGTTGCCGATACCGGGATTACGTTCGGGCAGTGGAGAACTCGGGCACGCATGTATGCGTCTCTGGAGATGCTTGCGCGGGGTGAGGGCGTCAATGACGTTGCCCCGCAGGTGGGTTACCGGACCAGTAGCGGGTTCATCGCCGCATTTCGGGAAACCTTCGGTACGACGCCGGCCCGGTACGGCGGAAAGCTGATGCGGTGATTTGCTGATGATTTCTTGAACTCGGTTGACGGCAAAGCTTTGTTCGGCAAGGTAGAAATGGGCCGAGCTACCAGCATCTGCTGGTAGCTCGGCCGATTTACCAATCTGAACTGAGTCAGCTCATGTTGCCGAGCACATTGCCCAGGACACCGCTGATGACATTGGTCATCGACCCCTGCGGGTCGGTGAGGGAGCCGAATACCTGGCCTGATCCGGAGTTGAGTGAGCCGAAGCCCATGTCCTCGAGGCTTCCGGCGCCCGCCTCGACGGGGTTCGGCTGCCGGATGGTGACGCACACGCCCATCGGATTGATGTTCCAGTCGCCCGCCGCCAGCACAATGTTGGTGCCGGCGCCGCTGTCGAGCTGAGAGCCGACAACTGCGTTATCGGGAACCTTGTAGGTGGTCTCCAATGCGATGATGCCGCCACCAGCAGTGGTCCATCCGCCGCCCTTTGCCACCACGGAGTTGTTGCCGACGACGACGGTCTTGGTGACGTCGTCCCACTTCTGGTCGCCGATAAGCCATTTGACGTTCAGGCGAGCCTTGACGAGCTGGAATCCTGCCGGGTGGAAATCGCGGATCTCGTTGACGAGTGCTCCCGAACCGGAAACCTTGGTGATGTAGGTGACTGTCTGACCCGCTGCGACCTTGCCGTCGCCGACAACCTGCTTGCTGACGGTGTAGGGCGTCCAGACGGAGCCGGGCCAATCGTCGGTCACCGACTGGTTGAGCGCGCAGGCCGGTGCTGCTTGCGCCACCGAGGCTCCAAGTCCAACGGTGACGCCGGCGGCGAGGAGAACGAGGGAAGTGGTGGTGGCTACTGCGTGGCGTAGTGAGCGGCGGGCCATGTAGAACTCCATTCAGCGGGGTGCGTGACGGTTTGAGCAAAACTGTAACTAGTTCTACTGGACTTTCGTCCAATTTGTGGGGATTTCAGAAAATTGTCGAAGTGTGCGCCGTCGTTGATGTATCACGCTGCCGAATTGCACAGGTTCTGAGTTGTCCACAGGTCGGTTGTGGGTGGCTTGGTTTTGTGGTGGTGGGTTGAGGGTGGTGGGTGGGACGCGTTTCGTATGGGCGGGCGCGGGGTGTGAGTGGTGGGGGCTGTGATGGCGAGGAATATGGCGTTGGGTGCTCGGGGCGAGGATGTGGCTGTCGAGTTCCTGATCGATGCGGGTTTGGAGATTGTCGAGCGTAATTGGCGTTGTCGGTACGGCGAGTTGGATGTTGTTGCGACATCCGGTGATCGGATTGTGTTCGTGGAGGTGAAGACTCGCTCTGGTGTCGGGTACGGGAGTCCGGCGGAGTCGGTGACGTTCGCGAAGCAGCGTCGGATTCGGGTGTTGGCGATGCAGTGGCTCACGGATTCGGGTCGGTCGTGGTCGAGGGTGCGTTTCGATGTGGTGGCGGTGCTGATCGGCCGCGGCGGCGAGTTTTCGGTCGAGCATTTTGTGGATGCGTTCTGATGGCGTTGGGGCGGGCGCATTCTGTTGCGGTCAGTGGCGTGGACGGCCAGATCGTGGAGATCGAGGCGGATATCGGGCGCGGGTTGCCAGCGGTGCATTTGGTGGGGCTGCCTGATACGGCGTTGCACGAGTCGCGTGATCGGATTCGGGCGGCGGTGACTAATTCTGGTGAGGAGTGGCCGGACAGCAAGGTGATTTTGGCGTTGTCGCCGGCGACGTTGCCGAAGGTGGGCAGTGTTTACGATTTGGCTTTGTCGTTGTCGGTTCTCGATGCGGCGAAGAAGTTGCCGCGGAAGTTGTTGCGGGAGACTGTGTTTTTGGGGGAGTTGGCGCTCGACGGTCGTTTGCGGACGGTGCGTGGTGTGTTGCCTGCGGTGCTTGCGGCGAAGCGGGCGGGGTGGGGGACTGTGGTGGTTCCAGCTCGGGCGTTGGCAGAGGCGGGCCTGGTCAAGGGGATCGAGGTGCTGGGTGCCGACGATTTGTCTGCGGTGATCGGGTGGTTGCGTGGGGAGTTGGCGTTGGCTGTTCCTGATGTTTTCGAGCGTGCGGATTCGGTGGTGGTGCGGGATTTGAGTGAGGTTGTCGGGCAGACGGATGCTCGGTGGGCGATCGAGGTTGCGGCGGCGGGTGCGCATCATCTGATGTTGACGGGTCCGCCGGGGATCGGGAAAACGATGTTGGCGCAGAGGCTTCCGGGGATTCTGCCGCCGTTGACGGAGGGGGAGTCGTTGGAGGTGACGGCGATTCATTCGGTGGCGGGGGTGTTGCCGGAGGATCGGCCGTTGATAGACATGCCGCCTTTCATTGCGCCGCATCACAGTTCGTCGGTCAGCGCGCTGGTGGGTGGTGGTAGCGGGATGGCTCGTCCTGGTGCGGTCAGCCGCGCCCATCGCGGCGTGCTGTTCCTCGACGAATGTGCCGAGATCGGGGTGAAAGTGCTCGAAGCGCTACGCACGCCGCTCGAAGACGGGGAGGTGCGAATCGCCCGGCGAGACGGAGTTGCGCGGTACCCGGCGCGGTTCCAGCTGATCCTGGCCGCCAATCCCTGCCCGTGCGCGCCGCCGAGAGACGCGGATTGTGTCTGTGCACCCGCGGCGCGTCGCCGGTACCTGGGGAAATTGTCCGGCCCGCTCTTGGACCGAGTCGACATCAGGGTCCGGATGCAAGCCGTTGCGACCGGAGCGCTGATCGACGAAGTGGGGGAAAGCACCGGCGATGTTCGTGCGCGCGTGGCGGCAGCTCGAGACACTGCAGCCCAGCGGTGGAGCGAGTACGGGTGGCGGACCAACGCGGAAGTGCCAGGGCCTGCGTTGAGGCAGAAGTTCAGACTCTCGCGTGCGGCGTTGGCGCCGGTGGAACGGGCGCTGCGTAAAGGGGTGATAACCGCTCGTGGGGCTGACCGAGCGTTGCGGGTTGCCTGGAGTGTCGCCGATCTGGCAGGTGAGGCGATGCCAGGGCCCGACCAAGTTGTCACCGCACTCGACTTCCGAGACAGGGGATTCCAATGACTGCACACGATCCACGACTACTCGCTTGGGCATATCTGTCCCGCGTCGTGCAGGGGCCCAGCGCGTATATGTCCATGTTGATCGACGAGCTCGGGGTCGAAGAAACTGCGAGGGCGGTTCGCAAGGGCGATCTGCCGCCCTCGATCGAGGAGAAGACGCGAGCCCGCGCTCACATCGACACCGCCCAGCGAGATCTCGACCTGATGGAGGCAATGGGTGGCAGGCTCGTAACTCCGAACTGCACCGATTGGCCTGCGTGGCGGATGCTTTCCTTCGACGGACTCGATGCCTCCGGGGGCGAGACGGCACCATTTGTGTTGTGGATGTTGGGGTCTGGGGATTTGGTTGATCTCACCGAGAGATCGGTTGGGATTGTCGGCACGCGGGCATCGACTGCATACGGCGAACATGTGACGGCAGAGATTGCCGGTGACCTCGCCGTCGACGGATGGACCGTGATTTCCGGGGCGGCCTTCGGTATCGACGGGGCCGCGCACCGCGCTGCATTGGGCGTAGGCGGAACCACTCTGGCCGTCTTGGCCTGTGGGGTGGATCGAGCGTATCCGTCCGGGCATGCGCGACTACTCAAACAGATAGCGAATTCGGGTGCGGTGATAAGTGAATATCCACCCGGCACGACACCTGCAAAGTTCCGATTTCTGGCACGGAATCGACTGGTAGCTGCGTTGTCGGACGGAGTCGTGGTTGTCGAGGCGGGTTGGCGCAGTGGGGCACGCAATACCGCCAATTGGGCTCGGAAATTGGGGCGCCCGGTAATGGCGGTGCCGGGACCGGTGACATCGGCATCGTCGACCGGATGTCACCGGATGATTCGCGAAGGTGAAGCGCAACTCGTTTCCAATGCCGTGGATGTAGTCGAAGCGTCAGGTCCATTTGGTGTCGGGGATTCCGCGGAGGATGCTGCGGCGACGCGTGACATCGACTCATTGCGCGGCAATTCTCGGTTGGTATACGAAGCTCTGCCGGGAACAGGGTCTCGTAGTACCCGTGAGTTGTCCGAGGAATCGGGCTTGCTCATAGCTCAGGTTCGTGCAACTCTTCCTCTGCTCGAACTCGAGGGATTTGCAAGTTCTGATTCGAGTGGTTGGTTTCGGACGCGGTAGTTCGTGAACCTCTCTGCGCTGTCCGACCATGCGTGGCGATGCTCACTAATCGTTTCCGAAGGCAGCGAATCTTCAATACCGTCAGTGCATCGGTAATTGCACGTCAGGGCTATATTTCGTGAATTTGCTCGACTGTGTGCAATGTAATTCTCGACCCCGCTTTGCCGACCCGACCTGCAGGTTCGACAAGTCTCAGGAAAGCCTCAGGTCTATGTGCATAGAAGTCCGATTAGTCTGGATCACGATGACGGCGGGTATTGATCGACACCCGGTACCCGAAGTGTGAATGTACAAAATTTCGGGACCATGCTCGTTCGAGGCAATACCGCTAACCTGCTGCTAATTCGGACCATTGAGTCTGTTCGGAAATCACGGAGACTTACGAACTTCTTTTGTTCATCAACGCTCTATCTGTGTATTGTGAAGGAGAATTGAATCGATCATTGAAAGAGGAGTGCAATGGCTGAGAAGCTGATTCGGCAACTCATCGACGACCTTGACGGTAAGCCGATTGACGATGGATTCGGTGATCGAATTGAGTTCTCTTACCAGGGAACGGATTACGTGATCGATCTGCGCGCCACCAATGCGGAGAAGTTCGACGCTGCGGTGAAGCCGTTCGTCGAGGCGGCCGCGAAGGTGAGCGGGAAGCGCGGTAAGAAGGCTCAGGCTGCATCTCCGCAGGCCACGTCGGGTTCAGGCCGCTCCAAGGAGACGCTCCAGGCCATCCGTGACTGGGCGGGTAAGAACGGTTACGAAGTTGCTCCGCGTGGACGTATCAAAGCGGAAATCATCGACGCTTTCGACGCTGCACACTAGATTGAATTAAATACACCTCTGGCTCCC
>NZ_QAJJ01000002.1:1223-185770 GCF_003852455.1 Rhodococcus sp. KBW08 | reverse complement strand
GGGAGCCAGAGGTGTATTTTACTGTTGCTTTGCCGAGTTCTCGGACAGCTTTGTCCGACAGGTCGTCTATGTGAAGCTGATCAGAGAATCCGCGTATACGGCACCGTATTTACCCAGCAGATTGGTCGGTTTCTTTCGTTGCATACAAGGGCTGACAGAGCGCTGTGTGGAGTCGTCGGCGAGGTATTTCGCCCTCGTGCTGCAATTGTCGTGTACATTAGTTAGGTAACACTAACTTTCGGAAGGATCTTTCTGTGGCCAAGCCGACAACTGCATTGACGGTTCTGCGGACCGAACAATTGACCCCCCATATGGTACGAGTGTTTCTCGGGGGGCCAGGCTTCGAGTCGTTCACTCCCAGCGAATACAGCGATTCCTATGTAAAGATCGAATTCGGCACTCCTGATCAGCCCGTCCTGCGTACCTACACGATCCGTTCCTACGATCTTGCTACCAAAGAGATAGCGATCGATTTCGTCGTCCATGGTGACGTCGGAGTTGCAGGTCCTTGGGCGGCTTCAGTTCAGCCGGGCACTGAGATTACCCTGCGTGGACCAGGCGGCGCATTTTCACCGTCACCGTCCGCTGATTGGTATCTGTTCGTCGGTGACGAGACCGCAATACCTGCCATTTCTGCGTCGATAGCAAGATTGGCGCCGGATGCGGTCGGCTACGCCGTCGTCGAAGTCGGTGGACCGGAAGACGAGATTGCACTCGATGCTCCAGAGGGCATTGCCGTGACCTGGCTACATCGCGGAGCGTCGTCCGACGCGGTGGGTGAAGAGTCGGCAGGTGACAACGCGCCAGTTGTTGCCGCGGTCAAGGCGCTCGAGTGGCTGCCAGGCGAACCTCACGTATTCATTCACGGCGAGGCGCAAGCCGTCATGCATAACCTTCGGCCATACATTCGCAAGGAACGAAATGTCCCGGCGTCGGCCGCTTCTATCTCCGGATACTGGCGTCGTGGTCGCACCGAAGAAGGCTTCCGAGTGTGGAAGTCCGAATTCGCCGCGGCCGAAAGCTAAGCTGCTGCGGCCTTGCCGCGAGTCAGCAACACGAGCGCAACGGCCGCGAGAACTCCGAAGGTGGGAATTGCGATTGCCATCGGAACTGCCGTGTCTTCTCCCGCAATTCCCACCAACGGCGAAACCAGCGCGGCCAAGCCGAACTGGCCCGCTCCCATCAGTGCTGAGCCGGTTCCGGCCGCGTTGGTGACCTCTCCTTGGGCGAGAGCGGTTGCATTGCCCATGATGAACCCGATGCTCGAAATGGCGACGAACAGCGGGCCCAAGATCAACCAGGGATTCGTGGAGCTGAAAACCACACTGGTGCAGAACAATACGGCACCGCCGGCGAGGAGTAGGCACACCCCGAATCGCAGTAATGTGCGAGCACCGACTCGGCCGAGAAGGCGAGTGGTGATCATCGCTGCCGTGACCATTCCGGTGGCGTTCACTGCGAACACTATCGAGAACTGTGACGGAGTGAGCCCCAGGACGTTCTGAACGACGAACGGTGATGCGGAGATATACGCGAACAGGGCGCCGAATCCGAAGACGAATGCGAGTGCATAACCGAGGTAGTGCCGATTTCGGACGACATATCGCAGATTCGAGATCAGTGCCTTCAATCCACCGCCATGGCGTCGCTCGGGTGGAAGTGTCTCGGGAACAAGCAACACGACGCCAGCCACCATCACCACACCTGCGACGGCCAGCACCCAGAAGATTCCGCGCCATCCGACGGGGCCGAGAAGTGCACCGCCGATCAGTGGGGCGACCACGGGAGCGATACCGCCGATGATCATCATGATGCTGAAAAGCTTCGCCGCGTCGTCGCCACGTGCTCGATCGGCAATACAAGCGCGGGCAAGGACTATGGCAGCGCCTCCACTCAATCCCTGGACGAGTCGCGCACCGATGAGAAACTCGATGTTCGGTGCCACTGCGCATGCCGCGCCGCTCAGTGCCGTGATGATCGTCGCGGCCAGCAGTATTCGTCGCCTGCCCAGTCCGTCGGAGATCGGCCCGATGATCAGCTGCCCGATTCCGAGGCCCGCCATGAAGGTGGTCAGTGTCAGCTGAACGCTGGCCGCAGTAGTGTCGAGTGCATCCGCCATCAAGGGTAGGCCAGGCAGGTACATGTCGATGGACAGTGGAGCGATTGCGGAAATCAGTGCCAGTACACACAACATCTTCAGAGGAATTGCTCGATTCACCGATCAACCCTATCGGCGAGGCAGCTTGCAGTTTCAATCGCGGCGGGCGAGCGTGTATTCATGACTGACGCATTGCCGGCGAGCTTGAGTGTTCACCTCGATGCCTATGCCGAGCACCTCCGACTGAGTCGGGGTCGGTCGGAACACACGATCCGCGCCTACGTCGGCGACGCACGGGCATTGCTGACCCATTTCGCCGCGGGTTCGGAGAAGGTAGATCTCGACGGCCTCGACCTAGGGGTCATGCGCTCGTGGTTGGCCGCCCAGAATGCCGTCGGAACGGCCCGCACGACGGTCGCTCGTCGGGCGTCGTCGGCGCGCGGTTTCACAGCGTGGCTCGCACAGACCGGACGCATTCCCGTCGATCCGGGTACACGTCTGGCGGCTCCACCTGCTCGTCGTACACTGCCGACGGTGCTGCGTCAGAGTCAAGCCCTCGACGCCATGGATGCGGCGGAAAGCGGTGCGCAGCAACAAGAGCCGCTCGCCCTGCGGGATAGGCTCATCGTGGAATTGTTGTACTCCACCGGAATTCGTGTCGGTGAGTTGTGTGGACTGGACGTAGAGTCGGTCGACGCCGATCGACGATTGCTTCGTGTTCTCGGCAAGGGCAACAAGGAGCGATCGGTGCCCTACGGACTGCCCGCAGAATCGGCACTGAACGGGTGGCTGGAGCACGGGCGACCCGCACTGAGTTCGGATCGGTCCGGGCGAGCATTGCTCCTCGGAGTTCGAGGCGGCAGGCTCGATCAGCGTCAGGCGCGTTCGGTGGTCCACGAAACGATGGCTGCAATTCCAGGAGCTCCCGACATGGGTCCGCACGGGCTTCGGCACTCGGCTGCGACACATTTGCTGGAGGGTGGTGCTGATCTTCGTGTGGTCCAAGAACTCCTCGGGCATGCGAGTCTGGCGACCACTCAGCTGTACACGCATGTGTCGGTCGAACGGCTTCGATCCGTCCACGATCAGGCCCATCCACGCGCCTAGATCGTGAAGCGACGCGAGTTCTCGGCCGGTATTTGGTAGCGTCGCAGGTCGGAAGAGTGAACAATCGGCAAAGTTCGATCGTCGTGTCGAGACACTCGATTACATGCGATATCCGGGGGATTCGTGAACCGCCAAGATGTGAAGCACCCGCCGAACAGTGGCCAACCGGCCTGGCTGTCCGAAGCGCCGCAACCGGCTCCACTGCCGGTGCCGACGCCGGAGCCTGCGGTGCGACCGCAAGAGGCCTGGACGGCGCCACCGCCGCCGTCCAGTCAGCAGCAGGTGACAAACCAGGATCTGGTTGCCGAGGCTTTACTGAAACGCCCCAAACGGACACCCCGGGGTGGCTGGCGGCGAGGATTGCATCGTGCGACCGGTGGTGTGGTCAATCTGGGGGAATCGACCAACGAACAGCGCAACCGCGCCCTGGCTGCCCGCATCGAACAGCCGATACGCAACGACTACCGAATTGCTTTGCTCTCGCTCAAAGGGGGCGTGGGCAAGACAACGGTCACGGTGGGGCTCGGTGCAACGTTTGCGTCGCTTCGCGGCGACTGTGTCGTGGCGGTCGACGCCAATCCCGATTTCGGAACTTTGGCGCAACGTGTTCCGCTGCAGACCAATTCGACAGTGCGCGATCTGATTGCCGCGCGGCCGGACATCAAGAGTTATTCGGACGTGCGAGTGCACACATCGCAGTCGCCGAGTCGTCTCGAGGTCCTGGCGAGTGAGCAGGATCCGGCGATTTCGGAAGCATTCAGCGAGGCGGACTATCGCCAGGTCATCGACATCTTGCAGGTCTACTACAACATCATTCTCACCGATTGCGGTACCGGGATCATGCACTCGGCGATGAACGGCGTTCTCGATCTTGCCAATTCGTTGGTGCTCGTCAGTTCGCCGGCAATCGACGGGGCCCGAAGTGCGGCGGCGACGCTCGATTGGCTTCAGTTGCATGGTTACGGTCACCTGGTCGAACGGACCGTCGTCGTCATCAGTGCCGCCCGTCCAGGGTCGAGCGTGATCGACATGGACGCGTTGGTGGACTATTTCATGCGTCGATGCCGCGCCGTCGAGGTCATTCCATTCGACGAGCATCTCGCGGAGGGGTCGGTGATGGACCTCGAGTTGATGCGACCGGCCACCAGGCGAGCATTCATGGAATTGGCAGCGATGGTGGCCGACGACTTCGCGGACGCTGTGGGTCGGCACGCCGTTTCCGAATGGCACTGATTCTGCGACTGATCAACCATCTCTCAGTGGCTTGAGCCTGAGCGGTTGCGTCCGAACAAGACCGAGGGGATCGAGATACTCGCGCCCTCGTCGCACGCCCCAATGCAAACATGCAGCGACGACGCACCCTTCGTGGCCGGATTCCAGGGTGCCGATCACGGCCCCGGCCGCGACACGTTCACCGGCGCGAACGTCGGCCACCACGGGTTCGTAGGTCGTGCGTAGGCCGCCGGAATGATCTATCGAGACCGTCGGCTTGCCCGCGACGACTCCGGCGAACGCCACGATGCCCTCGCCGGCAGCGAGGACGGGTTGGCCGGCGCTGCCGCCGAGATCGGCGCCGCGATGACCCGGCAGCCAGTTCTCGGCCGGTTTGTCGAATACGCGTTCCACGTGTGGCCGGGGAGCGAGCGGCCAGTCGAAACGCGTGTCTGCCGACGCCGTGCCGACGGCGGCACAGCAGGAGATCGCAGCAACGACCACGCCGCGTCGGGCTCCGCTCGACATCGTCATTCCTTGATCTTCCGTGGAGTCGCGCGTGCTTCAACGCAGATCAGACGGGTAATCCACAAGAGAACCGCCGATCCACAACCGCCGGTTCGGTCTGTTGCTTCCGGGGTGGTTATGGCATCGGGGGACGAGGACGTACACTTGTCGAGCGGTCTGTGCTCGCACAGTCCGACTTCGCGCGCCCGCGCACGTTTTCCGGCCTCGGCTGGTCCTGATTCTCACGAAACAGGTCCGACGGCCGTGCGGGTGCCAGGGCAGGGATCACCCGATCGCCTGCATCAACCGGATTGAAAGTTTGAGGTACACAGCCATGGCTGTCGTAACCATGAAGCAGATGCTCGATAGTGGAACCCACTTCGGACATCAGACCCGTCGCTGGAACCCGAAGATGAAGCGATTCATCTTGACCGACCGCAACGGCATCTACATCATCGACCTCCAGCAGACGCTGACGTACATCGACAAGGCGTACGAGTTCGTCAAGGAGACCGTTGCCCACGGCGGCACCGTTCTCTTCGTCGGCACCAAGAAGCAGGCGCAGGAGTCCATCGCTTCCGAAGCGACTCGCGTCGGAATGCCCTACGTCAATCAGCGTTGGCTCGGCGGCATGCTCACCAACTTCACCACCGTTCACAAGCGTCTGCTTCGCCTCAAGGAGCTCGAGGCAATGGAGCAGACCGGTGGATTCGAAGGTCGCACCAAGAAGGAAATCCTCATGCTCACGCGTGAGATGACCAAGCTGGATCGCACCCTCGGTGGTATCCGCGACATGGCCAAGGTGCCTTCCGCGGTGTGGATCGTCGACACCAACAAGGAGCACCTGGCAGTTGCCGAGGCTCGCAAGCTGAACATCCCGGTCATCGCGATCCTGGACACCAACTGCGATCCCGACCTCGTCGACTACCCGATCCCGGGCAACGACGACGCCATCCGTTCCGCAGCACTGCTGACCAAGGTTGTCGCTTCCGCGGTTGCCGAGGGCGTGCAGGCACGTGCAGGACTGAGCGCCGACAAGGACGCGAAGCCCGAAGCCGGCGCAGGCGAGCCCCTCGCCGAGTGGGAGCAGGAACTGCTCTCGCAGGCAGCTCCCGCCGCAGAGGCTGAGGCAGCTCCGGCTGCAGAGGCTGAAGCAGCCCCCGCCGCAGAGGCACCGGCCACCGAGGCCTGATTCGTTGAAACCGGCCCTGACCAAGAGTTCATTTGGTCAGGGCCGTTTCACCGTTAGGCCCGAGCACCACCGTCAGGCTGTGCTTCACCGTTAGGCCGTGCTTCACCGTTAGTCCTAGGTCCGAAACAGACACATGAGGAGGCTCGCTAATCATGGCGAACTACACCGCCGCTGACGTCAAGCGGCTCCGTGAGCTCACCGGCTCCGGAATGATGGCATGTAAGAACGCACTCGCAGATGCAGACGGCGATTTCGACAAGGCCGTCGAGCAGCTGCGCATCAAGGGCGCGAAGGATGTCGGAAAGCGCGCAGAGCGCACCACCGCTGAGGGTCTCGTCGTCGCCAAGGACGGCGTCATGATCGAGATCAACTGCGAGACCGACTTCGTCGCCAAGAACGACGAGTTCATCAAGCTGGCCGACGAGATCGTGACCGTCGCTGCTGCTGGTAAGCCTGCTGACCTCGACGCTCTCAAGGCGCTCGAGCTCGACGGGAAGACCATCGACACCGTCATTGCGGAGCAGTCCGCGAAGATCGGTGAGAAGCTCGAACTGAGCCGCGTCGCTTCCTTCGACGGCCCCGTTGCCGTGTACCTGCACAAGCGCAGCTCCGACTTGCCGCCCGCTGTCGGCGTTCTCGTCGAGTACACCGGTGAAGGCGATGCTGCTGCTGAGGCCGCTCGCGGCGCTGCAATGCAGGTCGCAGCGCTCAAGGCGAAGTACGTCACGCGTGACGAGGTTCCCGAGGAGATCGTCGCTTCCGAGCGTCACATCGCCGAAGAGACCGCCCGTGCAGAAGGCAAGCCCGAGCAGGCGCTGCCGAAGATCATCGAAGGCCGCGTCAACGGTTACTTCAAGGACGTCGTTCTGACCGAGCAGTCTTCGGTCACGGACTCCAAGAAGACCGTCAAGGCGATCCTCGACGAGGCAGGCGTGACCATCAAGCGCTTCGTGCGTTTCGAGGTCGGCGCCTCCGCTTAATTCGGAGCCCGCACACATGGACCCCGCCTGAAGAGCATTTGCTCTACCGGCGGGGTCTACGTGTACCTGGGGCCTCCGATGAGGCAGGATGAGAGTGCCTCGGGACGAGTCCCGGGGGCTTTCCTATGTCGCGGTGTCCGATTCGCGGCAGAAGAAGAATGAAGGACCTACAAGGTCTTGTATCGAACTGAGGAGAACAATGTCCGAACCAGCCAACGAACGTCCAGGATTCAAGCGGGTCCTGCTCAAACTCGGCGGCGAAATGTTCGGAGGCGGCAAAGTCGGTCTCGATCCCGACGTGGTCACCAAGGTGGCTGAGCAGATCGCAGAGGTCGTTCGATCAGGCGTGCAGGTTGCAGTGGTCATCGGCGGCGGAAACTTCTTCCGCGGAGCGGAACTGCAGCAGCGTGGCCTCGATCGCGCCCGCTCCGACTACATGGGCATGCTCGGCACCGTCATGAACTGCCTCGCTCTGCAGGATTTCCTGGAGAAGGCCGGCGTCGATTCCCGAGTGCAGACGGCCATCACCATGGGACAGGTCGCCGAGCCGTACCTTCCCCTTCGCGCACGTAGGCACCTCGAGAAGGGTCGCGTAGTCATCTTCGGTGCCGGGATGGGTATGCCCTACTTCTCGACTGACACCACTGCTGCGCAGCGCGCACTGGAGATCGGTGCCGAGGTGGTGCTGATGGCCAAGGCAGTCGACGGCGTCTACTCGGCCGACCCGCGTATCGACCCGGACGCGACGATGTACGAACAGATCACGCACCGCGAGGTCATCGAGCGTGAGCTCAAGGTCGCGGACGCGACGGCATTCAGCCTGTGCATGGACAACTCGATGCCGATGATGGTGTTCAACCTCCTCACCGAAGGAAACATCGCTCGCGCGGTGTCCGGTGAGAAGATCGGCACCCTGATCAAGTCGTGAGTGACACCCAAAAAATGATGCAGAACAACATGGAGGAACAGCCGTGATCGATGAAGCGCTCTTCGAGGCAGAAGAGAAGATGGAAAAGGCTGTCACGGTAGCCAAGGACGATCTCGGCTCGGTTCGCACCGGACGCGCGAACCCCGGTATGTTCTCGCGCATCGTGATCGACTACTACGGTTCGATCACGCCGATCACGCAGCTCGCGAGCATCAATGTTCCCGAGGCCCGCATGGTCATCGTCAAGCCGTACGAGGCTTCGCAGCTCAACGCGATCGAGACGGCGATCCGCAACTCGGATCTCGGTGTGAACCCGTCCAACGACGGCAGCATCATCCGCATCTCGGTTCCGCAGCTCACTGAAGAGCGTCGTCGTGAACTGGTGAAGCAGGCCAAGTCCAAGGGCGAGGATTCGAAGGTCACGCTGCGTAACATCCGCCGTAAGGCGATGGACGAGCTCGGCCGGATCCAGAAGGACGGTGAAGCCGGCGAGGACGAGGTCGGTCGCGCAGAGAAAGAACTCGACAAGACCACGGCGAAGTACGTGCACACGGTCGAGGAACTCGTCAAGCACAAGGAAGCAGAGTTGATGGAGGTATAGCCTCCTCGTTTGCAGTGTTTGTCGTCGGGAGTAGATCAGGGAGTTTGGGTGCACGCACAAGAGGGAACCGCCGGTGGTCCCGTCACGGACGGGCCTACGGGCGGCGCTGAGGGCGCGCAACCGCCGAAGTCGAAGGCGGGCAGGAACCTACCTGCCGCCATCGGCGTCGGAGCCGGTCTCGGCGCCCTGGTCATCGGCACTTTGATCTTCCTGCCCCCGGGGTGGATCGCCGTCGTCGCGGTTGCGATGTTCATCGCGACGTGGGAGGTCACCACGCGACTCCGAGAAGCCGACATCGAGGTGCCGCGAATTCCGCTGCTCGTCGGCGGACAAGCCACGATCTGGCTCGGCTGGCCGTGGGGACCTGTCGGGGTGCTCAGCGGATTCACCGCGACCGTCCTGGTGTGCATGGTGTGGCGGTTGTTCGACCACGGGCTCAAGGCAACCCCGAAGAACTTCCTGAGAGACACCTCCATCACGGTGTTCGTTCTGGCATGGATCCCGCTGTTGGCGTCCTTCGGTGCGTTGATGGTGCTCGAAGACGACGGCCCGGGTCGCGTCTTCGTCCTGATGATCGGTGTCGTGTGCTCCGACATCGGTGGTTACGCGGCCGGCGTCCTGTTCGGAAAGCATCCGATGGTTCCGGCGGTCAGCCCGAAGAAGTCATGGGAAGGATTCGTCGGGTCCCTCATTTTCTGTGTCATCGGCAGCTTGTTGTCGGTGACGTTGATCCTCGACGCGAACTCGATGATCGGCGTCCTGCTCGGTGTCGTCCTGGTGGTAGTCGCGACGGTCGGCGACCTGATCGAATCGCAGATCAAGCGTGAACTCGGCATCAAGGACATGGGAACCCTGCTTCCCGGACACGGCGGAATCATGGATCGCCTGGATTCGCTCCTGCCGTCGGCATTTGTGACCTGGCTGATTCTGTACGCACTCGTCTGATTTCTCGTGCGTGATTTCTTCTCCGGCCGTTCCAAGCCGATCCCCAGTCCGAACATCTGGCATTGGCCGGACGTCTACGAGGTCGAGAACCGCGCGCAGGACGTCGACGGGTCTATCTGGGCCGCGATGCGAGCCCAGATCGACTGGTCCGGACGTGACGTCGTCGACGTCGGCTGTGGGGCAGGGTTTCATCTACCGGAGTTCGCTCGTACCGCGCGTCGTGTCGTCGGAGTGGAGCCGCACGCACCGCTGGTGAAGGCCGCGCGGGAACGAACCCGCGATTCGGCGTCGATCGACATAGTCCATGGCTCGGCAGAGTCCACAGGTCTGGTCGATGCTTCAGTCGACCTCGTCCACGCCCGAACGGCGTATTTCTTCGGCAAAGGCTGCGGTCCGGGAATTCGTGAGGCCATGCGCATCCTGAGGCCTGGGGGAGCCCTGCTCATCGTGGACCTCGATGTGAGCGCCGGTCCGTACGGAGAGTGGATGAGGGCGGATCTGCCCAAATACGATCCCGCGGCAGTCGAAGCCTTCTTCGACGCTCAGGGATTCTCGCTCACCCGTGTCGAGGCCCGTTGGGAGTTCGAGAATCGAGACGATTTACGGCGAGTACTCGGTATCGAATTCACCGAGAAGACCGCCGAGCGTGCATTCGCACAAGTGACGGGTCTGGCCTTTTCGGTGGGGTACCGGATCCACGTCCGATACAAACCACGCTCACTCGAACTTGCGTGAAGCAAGGCTTGAAAAGACGAACGTCAGGCGCTCCGACTTGAGCGCCTGACGTTTTCTGGACCGATTCAGTTCGAAAAAAATCAGTGATCGGTGGGGATGTGGAACAGGGTGGCGAGCTTGTGGATCTTCTTCGCCTTGGCGAGCTTGGGCAGGTCACTGCCATCGCGTACGCGTGAGCCGTCTTCGCCGAGATCGTCGATGACGTTCTGAGCCCAGATGGCGTCGGCAACGGACGGGCTCAGGCCCGCGTTGACGGGGGCGGTCTGTGCGGTGGTCATGCAGAGCTTGCCTGCCATCCCGAGTGACAACGTGATCGCACAGTCTCGGGCGAGCAGATCCAGATCGGGGCCGAGTGTGGGGCCGTCGATCGGCGGAGCGATGCGTGCCGCGCGGCTGGCGATGGTGAGCCGCGAACGCGGGTACGACATCGAGGTGGGCGAGTCGTCCATCCCGGTGTCGCGCCGGAAGTCGCCACTGCCGAATGCCAGACGGAAGATTCCGTCGGTGCGTGCGATCTCGGGGGCAGCTTCGAGTCCCACAGCGGATTCGACGAGGGCAAGAATCTTGGTGCCCTCGGGTAGTCGCTCGGCAGTGGCGTCGGCCTGCTGTCCGCTTTCGGTCTTTGCGAGCATGACACCCTCGAGTCCGGGGAGGCCCGCGAGTGCGGCGAGATCCTCTTCCCAGAACGGTGTCGTGGCGTCGTTGATCCGAACCCAGGCGTGATTGTGCTCGCTCAGAAATGCGGCGACATCCCGGCGGGCGGCCGGTTTGTTGGGTGCGGTGACGGCATCCTCGAGGTCGAGAATGACGGCGTCGGCCGCACTCGCGAGGGCGGCGTCGAAGGTGTCCGGTTTGGACGCGGGGACGAGGAGCCAGGATCTTGCCTGCTGCGGGGCAATTCGCGAGGTCACAGGTCTCTCCATGTGAGTAGTCACATCAGGGCCTTTCCGGTGATTTCCACGACATCAATGATGCCTGGTAGCCCATCGATCGACCCAATTGCGTAACTAGATTTCAGTCACATTTGCCGCTTCGCTGCGCGCCGGATCTGAATGATGCGAACGCCGCCGGCCAATGCCATGATCAGCGCGCCCGCGATAGCGGAAAGCAGGATCGTGATTCCGAGCGGAAAGTCGATCTGCCAGGCCAGGATCTTGACGGAGACGCTCTCGAGATTCTGCAGGATGAACACCAGCAGCAAGATCAGCACGATTGCGCCTATGACCAGGCCAACCCAGGTTGTCGCAGCTCTGGTTCGGTCGGTGACCGCCGTTCCGGTCGGCGTAGGTTCCGGCGCCGGCGTCGGCTCGGGATCGTGTTTTTCGACGGCCTTGTCCTCGCCCACCTTCGGAAGTTCCGGGTCGGGACCGAAACCGTCGGCGGGGCCGTACACGGGGGAGTTCGACGGATCCTCTGGTGTGGTTGACATGACATGATCATCACGCAACCTGCGCGAAGTTGCACGGGTAATCCGGCCACAATCGGGTGGCAGTGGGGTAGCACCCCAAAACAATGGGACAATGGTGTAACTATGGCTGCCTCTCTTCCCCTCGTTTTCACTGCACCCAAGCGCGGAATGCCTCCACGGCACCTCGCCGATCTCGATTCCGCCGAGCGCAAAGAAGCGGTGAAAGAGCTCGGCCTGCCGGCTTTCCGGGCCGATCAGCTGGCGCGTCAGTACTACGCGCGGCTCGAAGCCGATCCGGAGAAGATGACCGATCTCCCCGCATCGGTGCGCGAGAAGGTGGGGGAGTCGCTCTTCCCGACTCTGTTGACGCCGATCAAGCATCTCGCGTGCGATTCGGGCGACACTCGCAAAACCCTGTGGAAGGCGCATGACGGAACGCTGCTCGAAAGCGTCCTGATGCGCTATCCCGATCGGGCGACACTCTGCATCTCGAGTCAGGCAGGCTGTGGAATGGCCTGCCCGTTCTGCGCGACGGGTCAGGGCGGCCTCGACCGCAACCTCTCGACTGCCGAGATCGTGGATCAGGTACGCGAGGCAGCGGCCGCCATGCGCGACGGTGAAGTTGCCGGCGGCCCCGGCCGCTTGTCGAACGTCGTGTTCATGGGCATGGGTGAGCCCTTGGCGAACTACAAGCGCGTAGTGGCAGCGGTACGACGCATCACGTCACCTGCACCGGACGGACTGGGACTGTCTCAGCGATCCGTGACCGTCTCGACCGTCGGGCTTGCCCCGGCGATCCGCAAGCTCGCTGACGAAGGCCTGAGCGTCACGTTGGCGGTGTCGCTGCACACGCCGGACGACGAACTGCGCGACACCCTTGTCCCGGTCAACAATCGCTGGTCAGTGTCGGAGGTACTTCAGGCTGCCCGGTACTACGCGGACAAGACCGGTCGCCGTGTCTCCATCGAGTACGCGATGATCAAGAACGTCAACGATCAGCCGTGGCGCGCGGACATGCTGGGCAAGAAGCTGAAGAAGGCGCTCGGCGGTTTGGTGCACGTCAACTTGATTCCGCTCAACCCGACTCCGGGCAGCGAGTGGGACGCGAGCCCCAAGGACGTCGAGCGTGAGTTCGTGCGTCGGGTCATCGCTCAGGGAGTCTCGTGCACGGTGCGCGATACGCGCGGTCAGGAAATCGCCGCAGCCTGTGGTCAGTTGGCCGCGGAGAACTGAAACGCTCCAGGCCTGAAACACGTAAAGAGAAGGCCTCCACGAACTTTCGTTCGTGGAGGCCTTCTCTATGTCAGGTCTCTAGCGCGGGCGGCGACGAATGACGATGTCGCGGACCAGAATGAAGATCATCAATCCGGCGGTGCCGATGAGCCACAGATCCTCGACCTTGCCGTGATGGTTTCCGATCATCATCAGAAGCAGGAATATTGCGAAGAACCATCCGAGGAAACGGAAAAACTTGAGTCCTTCACCACTCCACCCCCATGCGGCAGAGGGAACCTCGGCCTCATCGACGTGCGAGACCACGACGGGGGCGCTGGACTTGACGTCCAACTGGGTATCGGCCACGGTCGATCCTCCTGCTCATTCGGTTGCACTACTGCCCAATATGGTGACATACGACTGCCTGTCGTACGTAGTTGGGCGTCGATAAGGTTGTTCTCAGGTGTTATCAGGAACAATGGGCGAGTGCAGGAAACCACACGTACCCGCGTCCTCCTCCTCGGCAGTACCGGTTCGATCGGTACCCAAGCGCTGGAGGTCATCGCCGCCAACCCCGATCGTTTCGAAGTAGTGGGACTCGCGGCGGGTGGCAACAATGTCGAGTTGTTGGCCGAACAGATTCGCGCAACAGGCGTCACCGACGTCGCCGTTGCCGATCCTGCGGCGGCATCGGCGCTGGAATCGGTCACCGCCCGTTCGGGACCGAGCGCCGTGACGGAACTGGTTCGGGACAGTGGTGCCGACGTTGTCCTCAATGCGCTCGTCGGTTCGTTGGGACTCGAGCCGACGCTGGCTGCTTTGAACTCGGGGGCGCGTCTGGCGCTGGCGAACAAGGAATCGCTTGTGGCGGGCGGAGCGCTGGTGACCAAGGCTGCCGCGCCCGGTCAGATCGTGCCGGTCGACTCCGAGCATTCCGCGCTGGCTCAGTGCCTCCGTGGCGGATCGGCCGGCGAGGTGGCTCGCTTGGTCCTCACCGCTTCGGGTGGGCCATTCCGCGGCTGGAGTGCCGAGGATCTCGAAAGTGTGAACCCGGCACAGGCAAAAGCGCACCCCACCTGGTCGATGGGACCCATGAACACTCTCAACTCGGCAACCCTGGTCAACAAGGGCCTCGAGTTGATCGAGACGAACTTGCTGTTCGGGATCGACTACGACCGGATCGACGTCACCGTCCATCCTCAGTCGATCGTGCATTCCATGGTGACCTTCTTCGACGGATCGACGCTGGCACAGGCAAGCCCGCCGGACATGAAGCTGCCGATCGCGCTCGCTCTCGGCTGGCCGGACCGTATCGAAGGCGCGGCGTCGGCATGCGACTTCACCACCGCCTCCACCTGGGAATTCGAGCCGCTCGATTCGTCTGTGTTCCCCGCCGTCGATCTGGCGCGAAGCGCGGGCAAATCCGGAGGTTGCTTCACCGCGATCTACAACGCGGCCAACGAAGTGGCAGCCCAGGCATTCCTCGACGGTGTCATTTCCTTCCCGGCAATCGTCCGCACGGTGGCCGCTGTTCTCGACGATGCAGGTCAATGGTCCGCGGAACCGGTTACCGTGGACGACGTTCTGGCCGCAGACGGCTGGGCACGCACACGAGCGCGTCAGCTCGTGAAGCAGGAGGGCTAGAGCTTTCATGGTTTTTGCACTGGGCGTAGTGCTGTTTGCCCTCGGCATCGGCGTGTCCATCGCCCTGCACGAAGCCGGCCACATGTGGACGGCCAAGGCTTTGGGAATGAAGGTTCGCCGCTACTACATCGGCTTCGGACCGAAGATCTTCTCGTTCCGTCGAGGTGAGACCGAGTACGGACTCAAGGCGCTGCCGCTCGGTGGATTCTGCGACATCGCCGGCATGACGGCCCTCGACGAGATGACGCCCGAAGAAGAGCCGCACGCGATGTACAAGAAGGCGGCGTGGAAGCGCGTCGTCGTCATGTCCGGCGGTATCGCGATGAACTTCATTCTCGGGTTCCTCCTGATCTACGCGTTGCTCCTCGGTTGGGGTCGAACTGAGCCCGCTCAGCCAGTGGTCCAAGAGGTCACGTGTGTAGCCCCCGATCAGCTGGGCCAGGACGGCAACTTCGAGCTGACAGAGTGCTCGGGTGGAGGCCCCGCAGGAGATGCGGGCCTGAAATCGGGGGATCGGATCACCGCAGTCGATGGAAAGTCGACGAGCACCTTCCCCGAGGTGGCAGCTGCTATTCGAGGTGTGAATGGCCCGATCGTGTTGTCGGTTGATCGCGACGGAGAGGCGTTGTCGATCACGGTCGTCCCCGAACGAGTCCAGCGATATGTGAACTCGGCCAGTGGCGTTCCCGTGAAGCAGGAAGTATCCGCTGTCGGAATCGGTGGTCCGGGCTCGGCGTTGGTCGAGTACAACGCGCTCACTGCTGTTCCGGCAGCCTTCGACTACACCGGACAGATCATGGTCGACTCGGTGAAGGCGCTGGCTGACATTCCGTCGAAGGTGGGGGCTCTGTGGGAGTCGGTCACCGGCGGTGAGCGGGCTCAGGACACACCGATCAGTGTGGTCGGTGCCAGCGTGATCGGCGGCGAGGCCGCTGATCGAGCCGAGTGGCCGATGTTCGTCGGATTGCTCGCGTCGATCAACTTCTTCCTCGGAGTTTTCAACATCCTGCCGCTGTTGCCGCTCGACGGCGGGCACATCGCGGTCGTCTTCTACGAGAAGATCCGCGATTGGTTCCGCGCACGCCGCGGCCTGATTCCGGGCGGCCCGGTCGACTACACGAGACTCCTTCCGATTACTTACGTATTCATCGTGATCGGTGGCGCGTTCATGTTGCTGACACTCACGGCTGACATCGTCAATCCGATCAAGATCTTCTGACCGTGTGAGAAGGGCGACGGTTGCCGCGCGGTAGTGCGGCGATCGCCCGGCTAAACTTGCAGTGAAGCTATGAAAGAAGGCACAGACGTGACCATCCCTATCGGACTGGGAATGCCCTCGGCACCCGCAGCGATTCTTGCTCCTCGACGCAAGACACGGCAGCTGCAGGTCGGCACGGTAGGTGTGGGCAGCGATTTCCCCATCTCGGTGCAGTCGATGTGCACCACGAAGACGCATGACGTCAACGCAACGCTCCAGCAGATCGCCGAACTGACCGCGTCCGGTTGCGACATCGTCCGTGTCGCCTGCCCGCGTCAGGAAGACGCGGACGCGTTGTCGATCATTGCGAAGAAGAGCCAGATCCCGGTTATCGCGGATATCCACTTCCAGCCGCGCTACATTTTCGCGGCAATCGAGGCGGGATGCGCTGCGGTGCGCGTCAATCCGGGCAACATCAAGGAATTCGACGGCCGCGTCAAAGAGGTTGCCAAGGCTGCCGGTGACGCGGGCATTCCGATCCGCATCGGTGTCAATGCGGGATCGCTCGATCCTCGGTTGATGGAGAAGTACGGCAAGGCGACGCCCGAAGCGTTGGTCGAGTCCGCGCTGTGGGAAGCCGGGCTGTTCGAAGAGCATGGCTTCGGTGACATCAAAATCTCGGTCAAGCACAACGATCCGGTGATCATGGTCGAGGCTTACCGCCAACTCGCTGCCAAGTGCGATTACCCGCTGCACCTCGGCGTCACCGAGGCGGGCCCTGCGTTTCAGGGCACGATCAAGTCCGCGGTCGCCTTCGGTGCGCTGCTCGCGGAGGGTATCGGCGACACCATCCGCGTATCGCTCTCTGCCCCGCCGGCCGAGGAAATCAAGGTCGGTAACCAGATTCTGCAGTCGCTGAACCTGCGTCCGCGCAAGCTCGAGATCGTGTCGTGCCCCTCGTGCGGCCGTGCACAGGTCGACGTCTACACACTGGCCGACGAGGTCTCTGCCGGCCTCGAGGGTATGGAGATTCCGCTTCGCGTGGCAGTCATGGGCTGCGTCGTGAACGGGCCGGGTGAAGCGCGTGAGGCGGACCTCGGAGTGGCGTCCGGCAACGGCAAGGGCCAGATCTTCGTCAAGGGCAAGGTCATCAAGACGGTGCCCGAGGCTCAGATCGTCGAGACGCTGATCGAAGAGGCGATGAAAATTGCCGAAAGCATGGAGGGTGACGCTTCGGAGGGTGCACCGGTCGTCACCGTGAGTTGAGTGATTGCCGGATGAATCTTCCCCGTCGGTGTCAGGTTCGTGGCAATCTGAGTGCATCATGATCGGGTAGTGATATTCGTGGACGCGCAGTCGAGTCGAGGGGGTTGACGGATGCTCAAACTCCTCGGAGCCAAGCAGGTCGGAAGTCGAGATCTCGAGGACGTCCGGGCGGTACTCGACGCCGATCCGGTGGCGGCCTGCATGATTGCCGCGCGTGTCGAAGAATGCGGCGTCGATCCGCGAATGATTCACGGCGAGCTGTGGAGTCGAGGCGGGCCGTTGTCTTCCCTGTGCTTTGCCGGGGCGAATTTGGTTCCGCTGCGGGGCGAGCCGGATGACATTCGGGCATTCGCTGACCGTGCTTGCCGGATTCCGCGTATGTGCTCGTCGGTAGTCGGACGCGCCGAGTTGGCGTTGCCGCTATGGGAGATGCTCGAGCTCGATTGGGGAACTGCGCGGGAGGTCCGCCCCGAACAACCTTTGCTCGCGGTATCCGAGCCGTTGGCGTGTCCGTCCGATCCGCTGGTCCGGCAGGTTCGTTCGGACGAACTCGAGATCTATCTTCCTGCCGCGATCGCAATGTTCATCGAAGAGGTCGGCGTCGATCCACGTGCCAACGACGGTGGGCGCGGGTACCGACATCGTGTCGCAAGCCTGATCGCCGCCGGGCGAGCGTGGGCGCATATCGATGACGGTCAGGTCGTGTTCAAGGCCGAGGTCGGTTCGATGTCTGCGCGCTGTGGCCAGATTCAGGGTGTGTGGGTCAATCCCGAGTTTCGGGGACAAGGCTTCGGCGTGACCGGTACAGCGGCTGTAGCGGAGTCGATCATGGCGACCGGTCGCATTGCGAGCCTGTACGTCAACAGCTTCAATACGATTGCGCGGTCGACCTATTCGCGCGTGGGGTTCCGGCAGGTCGCGACCTTTTCGACGGTGCTGCTCGACTGAGCGTCCAAGTTGCAGGCAATGGTCGCGCCTACGCTGGGTGGAGCATTTGTCGCCCTACTATGGGGCTCGATGAACACTCGGCATTTCTCTCGTAGTCGCTCGGCCCAACTGTTGGCCTCCTGCACCGTGATTTTCATGGCGGTGGGGATCAGTTCGTGTACTCCGAAACCCGCCGGTCCCGAGCCCGTCGCGCAGCAGTTCCTGAGTGCGTTCGGTGACAGGGACATCGACGAGGCAGCGAAACTGACGGACCGGCCTGATTCCGCGGGTCCTGTATTGAGCGACACCTGGGATGCGCTCCAGGCGGAGTCGATGACTGCCGAGACCACCTCGGTGAAGATGAACGGTGATACCGCGACGGTCGGCTACACCTACGAGTGGCACCTTCCGAAAGACCGCGTCTGGACGTACGACGGCGAGCTGCAGATGGGACGCAAGGACGGCGACTGGTCCGTCCGGTGGAGTTCGACGGACGTTCATCCGCGCCTCGGTGACAAGCAGACGATGTCGTTGCGGGCAACCGCGGCGCCGCGAGCGCGGGTCAACGAACATTCGGGGACCGATGTCCTGGTGCCGGGAATCGTCTACCGAGTGAAGTTCGATCGCTCCAAGAGCAACGACATCATCGGTTCCGCAAACAGTCTCGCAAGTGTTCTCGGGCGGTTCGATTCGTCGCTGACGGGTCAGTCGATCGCCGAATCCTCGACGGCCGTCAAGGGCGACTATCTGGTGACCCGGCTGCGCAGTGACGACTACGACCAGGTTTCGGCGCAACTGGGAGCCATCTCGGGAGTATCTGTCTCGGACGAATCGGATCTCGTCTCGACGGACCCGGAGTTCGCGCCTGACCTACTCGGGCAGATCAAGAAGACGATCATCGACGAGGTTGACGGTAAAGCCGGCTGGAGTGTCGTCACGGTCAACCAGAACGGCGTCGACACCGACGTGCTGACCGAGACTGCGCCGCAACCTGTTCCGTCGTTCAGTATCAGTCTGGACCGTAACATCCAGATCGCTGCGCAGCGCGCGGTGAACGTGAACAAGGACCAGGCGATGATGGTGGTCATCGAACCGTCGAGTGGGGCCATTCTGGCCGTTGCACAGAACAAGGCGGCGGACCGTGACGGACCGGTCGCGACGATGGGTCAGTACCCACCGGGTTCGACGTTCAAGATCATCACGGCGGGTGCGGCGATTTCGACCGGTCAGGCGACCCCCGACACGATGGTGCCGTGCCCGGGCCGGATCGAGATCGGTGAGCGCAGCGTTCCCAACTACAACGAGTTCTCACTCGGCACGGTGCCGATGGCAACGGCCTTCGCGCGTTCGTGCAATACGTCCTTCGCCAAGCTGGCCAGCGAGATGCAACCGGACACGTTGACCACTGCCGCAGCGCAGTTCGGTATCGGCCAGGACTACAACGTGGTGGGATTGCCGATCGATTCGGGTTCGGTGCCGCCGGCGTCGGATCTGGTCCAGCGCACCGAAGACGGGTTCGGTCAAGGCAAGGTCGTGGTCAGTCCGTTCGGAATGGCGATGGCAGCCGCGACGGTCGCGAACGGGTCGACTCCGGTGCCGCAACTGATTTCGGGGCGCGAAACCATCATCGACGGCGAGCGCCCGGCGATCACGCCCGCCATGGTCGACGGTCTGCGCGGAATGATGCGACTCGTGGTCACCAGCGGTACTGCCGAACGCGTCGAAGATCAGGGTGAGGTGTACGGCAAGACCGGTGAAGCCGAGGTCGAAGGGGGATCGCATGCGTGGTTCGTCGGCTATCGAGGCAACCTTGCCTTCGCGACTCTGGTTGTGCGGGGCGGAAGTTCGGACAACGCCGTCGCAGTCACCCGCGACATGCTCACCGCCTTGCCGGAAGGCTACTGACTCGTCAGGGGAGCAGTCCCAACCTGCGGGCGGTCACCACAGCTTCGTGGCGTGAGCTCGCGTCCAGCTTGCCCATCGCGCTACGCAGGTAGCTCTTCACGGTCTCCGGGCGGAGGGAAAGCCTTTGGCCGGCTTCGATGTTGGTGCAGCCGAGTGCGACTTGCGAGAGAACATCCACTTCACGTGGGGTGAGCGTGACGTCGGATTCGGCGTCGACGGTAGGCCGCAGCAGGTTGGCCAACCGCTGGGAGAGTCCGCGGAGTTTGGTCTGTAAGTCGGTGTCTGTGACGGTCTGGGCGACACTGCGTAGTTCGGCGTGGACTCCGCGGATCTCTTCCGAAGACATACCGTCGGCGGTGGTCGCGGCGGCGGCCTGCAGTAGTTGCAGGCGACGGTCGACTTCGTCGCGGATGGCGAACTCCATCCCGAGGCGCCGGGATGCGTTGACCATGACGTCTGCTGTGCGGTCACCCAACGGAGCGGAATCACGGATCGCGGCGTAGAGGACGGCGCGCGATTTGCCGGACACCATGACCGGAACGGCGATGATCGAATGCAGGCCCTCGCTGAGAACAGGCCGGTCGAAGTGATGAGTGATGGACTGCGAATTGCCGTAATCGTTGACGGTGATCGGTGAACCCTGGGCGACGACGCGTCCGCCCATGCCCGAGCGCGGCGGGATGGCCAAGCCCTTGAGGTTGTTGGTGCGGGTGCCGACGAATTCGCTCAGGTGCAGGGTTCCGTCCTGGACCTCGCCTCCGAACAGCACGGGAACAACGCCCTGAGCTGCAATTGTTCGGAGTTCACCTCGCATTGCGTCCCCGTCGCGGGGACGCAGAAGTGACGAAGCATGTCGGTTCACGCAGGTACCCCTTTCTGGGGGTAGTGAAGTTCTCTTGTGAGCTAGATCATAGGGGGTGAACAGTACGTATGACGAGCCGCCAACGTAACCGGTCGGGCCAACCATACGACGATCGATAAGGAGCAAGTTGATGAGCACCGATCCCACCGCACGGGTGCGCGAGCTGCTGGACCAGTACGACACCCCGCATGCCAGCGCCGCAGAATTGCTCTGCGATCGGCACCCCGCGGATGGCGTTGCATTCACCGTCGTCGAGGCAGACCTTAGCTCGGTGGACCTCACTTACGGTCATCTACGTGAGCAGTCCGCGCGTTTCGCGGCAGCTCTGGCCGACCTCGGAGTCGAGCCGGGTGACAACGTCGCGACGTTGATGGGCAAGTCTGCGGACCTCGTGGTCGCGCTCCTCGGAATCTGGCGCCGCGGCGCGGTCCACGTGCCGTTGTTCACGGCGTTCGCCTCGCCGGCCATCGCCTTCCGCTTGACGGCCAGCGGCGCGAAGGTGGTCATTTCCGACGCCAATCAGCTCGACAAGCTCGCGCCGGGTGAGGACATTCCCGCCGACGCAGCGTGGCAGGTCGTCGTCGCGGGCGGTGCGGCCGGTGACGAGTTGGACTTCGACGCACTTGTCGCAGCTCAGGATGCCGAAAACCCGAAGGGCGCTGCTCAGGCAGTCGGCGGCAACGCACCGATGGTGCAGTTGTTCACCAGTGGCACCACGGGAACACCCAAGGGCGTTCCCGTTCCGGTGCGCGCGCTCGCGTCGTTCCACGCCTACCAGGAGTTCGGCCTCGACGTCCGCGACGACGACGTGTTCTGGAACGCCGCAGACCCGGGCTGGGCGTACGGGCTGTACTACGCCTTGCTCGGCCCGCTTGCCGCCGGCACGCGAAGCATTCTGCTGCACGCCGGCTTCTCCGCGCCTCTGACGTGGCAGATCATCGAGAAGTTCGGTGTCACCAATTTTGCCGCCGCTCCGACCGTGTACCGCAGTCTGCGCGCCGACAAGGCACCCGTTCCGGAAGGCATCTCGCTGCGCCGTGCGTCCTCGGCCGGTGAGCCCCTGACCCCGGATGTTGTTGCGTGGTCCAAGAACTCGTTGGGCGTCGAGGTCCGTGATCATTACGGCCAGACCGAGCACGGCATGTTCATCGTCAACGCCTGGGCTGACGGTCTCCGCGAAGACGTACGCCCGGGATCGATGGGTCGTCCGTTGCCGGGTTGGTCTGCCGCTGTGCTGGAAGACAATTCGGATGACATCGCGCCGGCTCGCACTCAGGGGCGCGTTGCGATCGATACTCACAACAGCCCGTTGATGTGGTTTACCGGGTACGTCGATGCGCCGGAGAAGACGAAGCAGCGATTCAGCGAAGACGGTCGCTGGTACATCACCGGTGACGCCGGAATGACGGACGAGGACGGATTCTTCTTCTTCTCCTCGCGCGACGACGACGTCATCATCATGGCGGGCTACCGCATCGGCCCCTTCGACGTCGAGAGCGTGCTGGTCATGCACGAACACGTCATCGAGGCCGCCGTCGTGGGTATGCCCGACGAGTTGCGCGGCGAGGTCCTCGAGGCGTTCGTCGTTCTCCGCGAAGGCGTCGACGGCGACGACGAACTCGAGAAGGAACTGCAAACCCTGGTGAAGAAGAAGTTTGCCGCGCACGCGTACCCGCGCACCGTGCATTTTGTTCCGAACCTGCCCAAGACCCCGAGCGGCAAGGTTCAGCGGTACATCTTGCGGAAGGGATAAACCCCCTGCTGTGCGCCTTTATTAACCCCCGGCGGTTAATAAAGGCGCACAGCAAGGTCAGCGCCGCCGGATTCTGCCGACCACCATGAGGGCGACCAGGGTGACTGCAAGCAGCAGTGTCGTATTTGCTGCGGCGAGAAATACCTGGCCGCGGTCGGTGAGTCCGAAGATGCTGACCGGCAAGGTCTTCCAGGTCGCCGGATAGACCATCACGGTAGCGCCCAGCTCGCCCATCGACAGTGCGATGGAAAGCCCGGCGGCCGCACCCAACGCTGGGAACAGCAGCGGTAGCGTCACCCGCGTCAGGACCCGCACGGGCCCGGCGCCGAGTGATTCGGCAGCTTGACGGTAGGCGGGATCGAGCCGTTCGAGCGCGGCCGATACGGAACTGAAGGCGAAGGCAAGCACCAAAACCGTGTGAGCGAGAATCACGATCCACTTGGTACCGCCGAGCAGCAGTGGGCGCTCGTTGAAGGTGATCAGCAACCCCAAACCGATCGCGACCGAGGGAACTGCAATCGGCAGGTGGAACACGGCGTCGGTGATGCGCCGCAGCCACATCGGCGCCTCACGAGCAGCCAGCGCCGCCCAGGTTCCGACGATCAGAGCTAGCGCGCCCGAGATGAACGCAGTCTGCAAGCTGACGGTCAGGCTGGCGAAGTTCTCGTCGGACAGCGCCGTGGAGAAGTTCTTTCCACCGAGATTCGACGGAAGTGGCCCGGTCCACGATCCGGCCAAGGCAGCCGCGACGACGGTGGCGATCGGCGCGACGAAGACAACCGTGACGACGAGGGCGAAGAATCCGAGTACGAGAGTCCTAGAGCTTCGGGTCCACAGCAGCACGGCTGCCTCCCATCAATCTGTTGAAGGTGAATCGGTAGAGGCAATACAAGCCGAGCGAGAGTGCGACTTGAACCGTCGCGATCACTGCCGCTCCCGGCAAGTCGAAGGTGACGATGCCACGGGTGTAGATGAGGACCGGAAGGGTTACGACGTCTTTTGCTCCGGTGAAGAGCACGATGCCGAATTCGTTGAGCGTCATCAGAAGGACGAGTGAGCCACCGGCCAGCAGGGCCGGCCACGCTTCCGGCATCACCACCTGTCGCAGAACTCGGACAGGAGACGCGCCGAGACTGGCTGCAACGTCGAGCTGTTCACGCGGAATCTGGGTGAACGCGGCCAGTAGCGGTCGGACGACAAACGGCGTGAAGAAGGTGATCTCGGCCGCGATGACTCCGAACGGCGTGTTGAGGAAATTGAGCGGACCGCTCGCGTCGCCGGTGATGCGAATGATCAACGCGTTGACGGCGCCGGCCGTGCCGTAGAGAAACGTGAACGCCAGCGTGATCAGGAACGACGGCAGGGCGAGCACGGTGTCGATCAATCGGCCAACCACCTTGGATCCGGCAAACGGAACGAAGGCAAGCACCAAGGCGAGGAAGGTGCCCAGCACCAGGCAGCCCAGCGTCGACGCCACAGCGATTTGGATGGTCCGCCAGAGTGCGGTTCGGAACAGTTCCGAACCGAGTACGGAGGACCACGTGGACAACCCGGTGCCGCTCTCGGTGCTCACCGATTCCGTGAGGACACGCGCGGTGGGATAGACGGCAAACACGAGGACAAGAAGCAGGGGCGGTAGGGCCCACCCGATCCGGCGCAACGGGATCGGGTCTCTGTGCTGGGGCACAGCGGTTTCGGGGCGTTCCAAGGTGGTCGTCATGGGTGGCGATCCGCGGGAACCAGAACGCTGCCGTCCGTGGGCAAGACGACGCCCACTTCTGTGTCGACCGGTCGCTCGTCGTGCCCTGGAACATCTGCGTCGACGCGGACGTCGTCGAGACCATGGACAGCCAGTGTCAGACGCGTCGTGGAACCGCGCCAGACGCTCGAGACGATATGTGCTGGGAATGATCCTCGCGCACCGACGCCGGTTACGCCCACCGCATGTGGACGAACACACAGGTAGGCGTCCATGTCGGACTCCCATTCGATGTGCCCGATCTCGGGCTGCGGGGCGTGAGCAGTGAACGGCGTGCCACCGATCGAGACCAGTGCGGAGGTGCCGATGACGCGTGTGACGGTGCAGGGCAGCAGGTTGGCACCCCCGAGGAAGGCCGCGGTGAAGCTGGACGGTGGACGCTTCCACAAGGCCTCGGCGGTGTCGATGTCCGCGAGTCTGGCGTTGCGCATCACTGCGATTCGGTCTGCGAGCGCCAGGGCTTCACTCTGATCGTGCGTCACGTAGAGCATGGCGGTGTCAGGTAGTGCTGCGCGCAGTCTCGCCAGTTCGCCGAGCATGCTCTCGCGAAGTTGAGCATCCAGGGCGGCCAACGGTTCGTCGAGGAGGAGTACTCCAGGGCGAATCGCCAATGCTCGGGCAATGGCGATTCGCTGCTGTTGACCGCCGGAAAGTTCACGGGGAAGGCGCTTTCCGTACGCCGACATCCCGACCATGTCGAGGGCTTCGGCTACGCGAGGGCCGATCTCCGACCGCGGCACGCGATGGGCTCGGAGTCCGAAGGCTACGTTTTCGGAAACTCGCATGTGCGGGAAGAGGGCGTACGACTGAACGACGACGCCGATACCGCGCTGTGCGGGAGGCAGATTGGTGATGTCTCGGGTGCCGAGCTTGACGGAACCGGACGTGGGGCGGACAAATCCCGCGAGGGCCTTCAGCGCGGTCGACTTCCCGGATCCACTGGGCCCCAGCAGTGCCACAGTTTCACCCGGTGCCACTCGCAGATTGAAATCGACGAGGGCATGGGTTGCGGTCTTTCCACGGCCGTAGGCGACGTTGACGCGATCGAAAGTGATTGCCGGAGCGGAATGTTCGATCGCTCCGTGAACACCGACGGTCTCGGGGAGCGTCCGCCCCAGTCTGGTTCTTGCCATGATCAGCTCCCGGTGGCTTTCTGGTAAGCGGCGATGTCGGCGTCGAGCGAGCTGAGGACGTCGTTCCAGTTCGGGGTCCAGACGTCGACGCCCTGCAGAACTCCGGAAGGCGTGTTCTTGTCGCTGGATTCACCGGCGTTGCTTCGGACGTCCTCGCGGACCGATACGCCGAGTGCATCGGTGGCGACGGTCTTCTGGGACTCTTCGGAGAGCAGGAACTCCATCAACTTCTTGGCTTGTTCGCTGCTGGGTGCGCTCTTGGCGAGGCCCATCACGTAGGGCAGTGCGATGGTGGTGCGAGTGCCGTCGGCTCCAGCGGGGAAGAAGATGTCGAACTTCGATCCGTCGTCGGCGATGGACGCGAGGTTCATCTGGACGTCACCGTTGGCGACCAGCAGCTCGCCGTTGCTGACCTTGGGCTGGAGCTTTCCGGTGGAGGACGAGGGTCCGACGTTGTTGGCCTGGAGCTTTCCGAGGTAGTCGAGGGCGCCTTCCTTGCCCATCAGATGCTGGAGCAGCAACAACACCGCGGTACCGTCGCCGGCCTGCCCGGGCGTGGAGTACTGCAACTTGCCCTTGAACTGATCGGTGAGCAGGTCGTCCCAAGATTGTGGGGCGGGTGATGCAGTTGGATTGGCGATGAACGAGAGGTAATTCTCGACGACGGGTACGTACTTGCCGGCGTCGTCCTTCTCGTCGGCAGGAACGGCGGAGGTGTCGATTCCGCTGGGCTCGAGCAGACCTTGCGCGTCGGCCTTCTGGATGAACGGCGGCAGCGTGATGATCACGTCTGCCTGTGGGTTGGACTGCTCCTTCTCGACGCGGGAGACAACCTCGCCGGATCCAGCTTCGACCAGGTTGACGGCGATACCGGTCTGCGCGGTGAAGGCGTCGAATCTTCCCTTGTACCAGCCGGACAGGCCGTCGGCGCTGTAGACGGTGACGGTCTCGGTATCTGATCCGGCGGCAGTGCCGGTGCCACCGCAGGCGGTGGTGAACGAAAGGACGGACACGGCGAGAGCGGCCGCAGCGATGCTCGGGCGTAGACGCATGACGATTCCTTTTTCGGAGGTGAGATCAGGAGTGGGTGAGGAGTTCGGCGAACTCCGTCACGGACGGGACGATGTGGGTGGCACCGGCTTCGCGAAGTTGCTGTTCGTCGTGAGCGCCGGTCAGAGTGCCGGCAACGATCGATGCGCCGGAGCGAATGCCGCTGAGCACGTCGTTGGACGTGTCGCCGAGTACGGCGATCTGGTGGACGTCGTCGATCGAAAGTTTGAGCAGGGCAGTCAGAACCAGGTCCGGGTACGGTCGACCGCGACCGGCCTCGGCGGGGGAGAGGGTGAGATCGGCGAGGGATTCCCAGCCGAGCGCGACGAGGAGTTTGTCCTGCGTCGATCGGCTGAACCCGGTGGTCAAGGCAACTTTGATGCCGGCCTCGCGCAAAGTGGTGATGGCTTTCTCGGCGCCGGGGATCGGCTCGGCCAGGCCCTGGTCGATGAGGGAATCGTAAGTGGTTTCGAAGGCGGCGTTCGCGGCTTGGGCGCGGGATTCGTCCCCGAAGATCGCCCGGAACACGACGATCTTCGACTGGCCCATCGTGTCGAGGACGTATTGGCGAGCGGCGTCGGCTTCGGTGCCTTGGGCAGGCAATCCGCCGGCTTCGGCAGCGGCGGCGAACGCGCGAAGCACCAGTCCGTCGTCGGCGACGGTGGTGCCGGCCATGTCGAGAACGGCAAGGGTGATGGGAGACATGAGAAGTCTTTCTTGTCGGAAGGATTCAGAGACCGAGCTGGTCGGCGGTGTGTTCCGCCAGTGCCGGGCCGAGCGTCATGCCGCGGCCACCGGGACCGGCAACCACCCAGACGTTGTCGGCGGCTTGTGCGCGGTGAACAAGTTGTGAGGGGTCGAGGCACTGGCTGTAGACGCCCGCCCATCGCTTGACGATGGGCGGAAGATCGCGTCCCAGAAGTGTTTCCACGACTCCGGACAGATGGCGATAGGGCGCCTCGTCGACGTCGAAGTCGAAGGGCTCCTCGTATTCGTGGGTGTCGCCGATGGTCAGGCCGCCGTGCAAGCGCTGCACGCACAGGAGCTGCATGCGGTGCTCCTCGGCCGTCGGTTCCTGCGGCTGCACCGTGCGAAGGTGATCGAGGGCAGATCCGGCGAAACCGGGGTAGTAGCGGAAGCTGTCACCGTCCGCGATTGCGGTGGTGAGCTTTTCGCCGAGTGGGGCTGTCTGCATCATCTGCAGGCGCACACGTCGCAACGGGAGATCGCCGGCGAGATCGCGGGCCAATCCGCCGAGTGTTGCTCCGGGGCAGACGATCACGAGATCGGCGTCGAAGTTGCGACCGTGGTCGTCGCGGATGTGTACGCCGGAGGTGTTCGTCGTGATCTCGCGGGCTTCCGTTCCGGCGTGGAAGGTGTAACGGCCGGTGGATTCGAGGTAAGAACGGATGGCGGGGAGCGCTTGCCGTGACTCGACAGCGGCGTCCAGGGTGCAGTGCAGTCCGCCGAGAAACTTGCCCCGGAGCGCGGGGTTGACGACGCGAACGGCGTCGGGATCGAGAAGTGCGAACCCTCGGTTGTCGGCGTCCGGCCGAGCGAATGCTTCCTGCGCGACCGCGACCTCCTCCTCGGTGCGCATGAGGGTGATGGAGCCGGCCGGGCGGTATCCGACGCCGGGGACACGGGCGGCTAGGTTCGCCCACAGCTCGCGCGAACGCAGCGCGGCTTCCAGTTCGTTGGGAGCTCGCCCGGATACCCAGACCAATCCGAAGTTCCGTACCGTTGCACCGCGGGCTTCGGGCTCGCGTTCGAGATGGATGACATCGTGTCCCCGGCGGATTGCCTCGTCGGCGTGCGCCGTTCCGAGGATTCCTCCGCCCACAATCAAAATTCGCATGTAGAGATAGTGACGTTTGGTCTAGACCAATAGGGGGAATCGAGACGAACTCCAGGTTAACAATTGGTATAGACCGAATTCTTGTACGCTTGCGCCATGAATCAGCAGACGTCCACCGGGCCGGGGACCTCGAGCGTCGTGATCGAACCCGAGTTGAAGTACTACCGGGTGCGCACCGAGATCGAGACCATTCTCAGCGGGCTCGACGAGGGTGATTCCGTCCCGTCGGAGCGGGAACTGGCGGCGCGGTTCACCGTCGCTCGCGAGACGGTCCGTCAAGCGCTTCGTGATCTTCTCGTCGAAGGACGGATCGAGCGGCGGGGTCGGGGCACCGTCGTAGCGAGTCCGAAGTTGGTTCAGCCGCTGTCGATTCGTTCCTATACCGAAGGCGCCCTGAGTGCTGGGCGAGTGCCCAGTCGTAAGGTTGTGACCTTCGAACGAATGTCAGCCGACGACGGTCTCGCGACGGAGTTGGGTATCGAGTTGGGCGACAGCGTGGTTCATCTCGAGCGTGTCCTCTTCGCCGACGGCGAGAAGATCGGGCTCGAATCAACCTTCTTGCCGGACAGCAGGTTCGGTGAGATGCTCGACGCCTTCGACGCGACGACGTCCCTGTACGCGGCCATCCGCTCCATCGGCGTGGTCTTCGCCTCTGCTACCGAACGGATCGAGACGGTGCTCGCGTCACCGCGCGAGGCAACACTCGTCGAGTCCACCACCTCGATGCCGATGCTTCTGCTGCACCGGACGTCCGTCGATCCGGAGGGTGTGCCGATCGAGCGCGTTCGTTCGCTCTACCGTGGTGACCGTATTGCCTTCTTGACGACTCTTCGCGAGTAGGGGGCGTTGAGGGGGTCTGCTGTTACCCGGAACGACAGGCACTCCCAGGGTCGTGGAATCTGTTCTGTACTGGACTCCGTCAAACGAGAGGACAGTGAACATGGCTGAAAAGAAGGTCTGGTTCGTTACCGGCGCAGGCCGGGGCATGGGAGTCGACATTGCGCAAGCGGCTCTTGCTGCCGGGCATGCGGTGGTGGCAACGGGGCGTGACGCGGACCGTGTTTCTGCAGCGATCGGTGAGCATGACGACCTGTTGGTGATTGCCTTGGACATCACCGACGAACAAGCCGCATATGCTGCGGTGGACACGGCAGTTGCACGATTCGGTGGAATCGATGTGCTGGTGAACAACGCCGGAAACTTCTACGCCGGGTTCTTCGAGGTTGTCAGTCCGGCCCAACTTCGCGCTCAGATGGAGACCAACTTTTTCGGGCCGATCAATGTGACACGGGCGGTGCTGCCGGTGATGCGTAGGCAACGGAGTGGGCATGTCGTGACTGTCAGTTCGCTTGCGGGCCTGGTTGGTCAGGAGTTTTGCGCAGCCTACGCCGCGTCGAAATTTGCGCTGGAGGGCTGGATGGAATCATTGCGATTCGACGTCGAACCGTACGGAATCGGGACGACGATCGTGGAGCCGGGATTCTTCCGGACCGAGCTGCTTGTCGAGGGTGCGTCGTCGATCTGGCCGGAATTGTCGATAGACGACTACGACGCTCGGACTGGAGAGACCGTCGAAGCGTGGAAGAGTATGAACGGTGCCCAGGGTGGGGATCCGGTGAAACTTGCCGCGGCACTTGTGGCACTTGTCGATTCGCCGTTACCCCCACGTCGTTGGGTCGCCGGCGCCGATGCAGTGTCCGTGGTCGAACAGAAAGCCCGCCAACTGCTGGAGCAAGTCGAAGCCCACCGTGGTTTGTCTTCGTCGCTTGCCCACGAGGACGTGACGACCTGATCCGAATTCGTCAGGTCAGGGGTGTGAGGTGAACATGTCCAGGAGCCCCTGGGGTGCGTTCTCGCCGAAGCACATGTCCAGTCCATCAGCCGACTGTTGTGCAGACGCGGCGCTGCGCGGGAACAGTCGCTCTTCGTAGGCAGCAAGTCCTTCTTCCGTGCCGCTGTGTGACGCGATCGCCTCGCCGAGTTCGGCGCCGTCGAGCATTGCCAGGTTCGCGCCTTCTCCGGCAAACGGCGACATGACGTGCGCTGCGTCCCCGAGCAATGTGACGCCTGGAGTACGGCTCCAACTGTGCCCGATGGGAAGGGCATGGATGGGGCGAGGAGTCAGCGTGCTGTCCGCTTCGGCGATCAGTGAACGCAGCGACTCGTCCCAGTCCGAGAAGTGTTCCAGCAGAATCTTCTTCGCGATGTGATCGTCGGAGAAGTCGACACTCGCCGTCCAGTTCTCGGGAACTCGCAGGGCGGCATAGATGTGCAGACTGTTGTCGGTCTCACGGTGGGCAAGGAAGCCTTTGTCGGCGCTGAGCGCGAACATCATTCCGCCACCGATTGTTTCGGCGGCATTCGCGTGTTGGTTGTCGGCGTCGTGAAGGTCGAACTCAACGAAAGATATTCCGGTATAGGCGGGAGTGGCGTTCGAAACCAGTGGGCGAATTTTCGACCACGCGCCGTCGGCGCCGATCAGGAGATCGGTGGTGAAGTGGGTGCCATCGGCGAGGTGTACCTCGTGTCGACCGTCCGGCAACGGATGTGCACTGCGGACCTTGGCTCCCCAGTGGATTGTTTCTTGTGGAAGTGAGTTGAGCAGTAGGTCGCGCAGCTGGCCTCGGTCGATTTCCGGGCGGTCACCGTCTCCGGTGTCCTGCTCGCTCAGGTGCACGACGGCATTTCGATCGAGGACGCGTGTCTCTTCACCGCCTTGATGAACGAGGGCGCGGAACTCGTCGTACAGGCCGGCGGCACTAAGCGCGATCTGGCCCGAGTCTTCGTGGATGTCGAGCATGCCACCTTGGGTCCGCGCTGTTGGTCCGGATTCGAGATCGAATACCGCCGAATCGATTCCGTGGAGATGGAGGACTCGGGCGAGGGTGAGGCCGCCGAGGCCGGCACCGATGATTGCGATGGGATAGTGATTCATGGTGGATTCCTAAGAAGTGAGTGGGGTGTTCTCGATGCCCGTGATGAGCGTGCGAAATCCCCAGGACAGACGTGCGGTGGGTTCACCGGCGAGTAGTGCTGTTGCATGGCCTGCGACGAGGGGGTGCGTCTGCGGGTTTGCGTTCTGGATTGCGTCGGTCAACGCGCTCCATTGGGCATCCGAGTCGGCGGAATTGTTCGGCGCCGAGTGTTCGGCAGCTGTGGACGTCGCATACTGCAGCAGCAAGTCCACGCCCCACGCTGCTTGACCCGAAGGGACTTCGCCTTCGTCGAGTAATGCCAGCAGCCGCTCGAGCAGGCGTACGTAGTGAACTCCGCTGGGCCGGGAAACGAGTGCCGACTGGGCGAGACCGGGATGATCGAACAGCACGGCCGTGTAGGAGGTCAAGACCTGTTCGAGGCGGGCTTGCCAAGTGCCGGAAGAATTTTCGGCGAGATCCACGGCTCCGAGTAGTTCGTCGAGAACCGCGGCATGCAGCTCGACAGTATTGCGCACGTACACGTACAGCGATGCCGGGCCGGTGTCGAGTTCGAGGGCGAGTCGACGCATCGTCAACTTCTGCAACCCCTCCGACCGCAAGATTTGCACCGCGGTACCGACGATGCCCTCGCGTGTCAGAGCGGGTTTGGCCGCACGATTGCGACGGCTCGACGGACCTGTTGGCTGAGTGGGCATGACTTCACCGTACACGAACATGTTCGTAACGAACATGTTCGTTGGGTCACGCACTGAACATCCAGCGCTATACAGAGCTGTATCGAGCGTGGCGGGCTACATGCCCGTGCCGCCGGAAAGCATCGCGATCGTCAGTAGGATGCCGCCGACGATCCCCGCGAGCGGGCTGTCGCTGTTGAGTAGCCAGTCGTTCAAGGATCCCATGTCTGCCTCTTCCGGGTTCGATCTGTCGATGGATGAGCCTATCGACTGACCGAACCCGAAATGTCACTTTCGTCCGAATTGTGGATCCGACCCGAGGTGATCAGCCGTAGACGTTGTCGGGGCTGATCAACTTGGTGATCGGTACCATCAACGCGCTGGTCAGATCAGTCTCGCCGTCGATGTCGGTGTTGATGAAGACGACCAGGGTGGTGTCCTTCTCGGGCAAGTAGACCGAGACTGTCTTGTAGCCGGGCAGGCTTCCGTTGTGACCGATCCAGCCACCGCTGTTGAACAATCCGAGTCCGTAGCCGGAGCTGTCGTCCCCTTCGCTCAAGTTCACGGTTTGCAGGCGCTGCTTCTGAGTGTCGTCGGTGAGGAGATCGCCCTTGGCCAGCGCCGGAACCCAGATGCGCATGTCGTCCAACGACGAGATCATTGCACCCGCGGCGCCGCCCCACGACGGATTCCAGTCCGTCGCCGCGGTCACGGATTCGTCGAGCGTTTGGTTGGTGTACCCCTGTGCGTGTGGTGTCGGGAACGCGTTGGTCATGGGAAAGCTGGTGTGCTCCATCCCGAGTGGTGTCGCGACCTTGGTGTCGATGACGTCCGACAGTTTTGAGCCGGAGACCTTTTCGATCACCATTCCCAGCAGAACAGTGTTGGTGTTCGAGTAGTCGACGGTGGTCCCTGGTCGAAGTTGGAGTGGGAGGTCCTTGACGTATCCGACGAGTTCCTCTGGTGTGAAAGCTCGGCGAGGATCCGAAAGATATTCCATCACAAACTGTTCAGACGTCGTGTAGTCCACGAGGCCGCTGCGCATCCCTGCCAGGTGACGCAAGCTGATCGCATCACCTTCCATGACGCCGTCGACGTACTGGGAGATCGGATCATCGAGACCGATCTTTCCCTCGTCGACCAATTGCAGCAGGGCGGTCACGGTAAATGTCTTGGTGACGCTACCGATTCGATGGTAGAAGTCGGTTTCCATCGGTGCTTTCGTTGCAGTATCGGCGACGCCCGCAACCTTCACATAGTTGCCGTCGGGTCCCCAAATGCCCACCATCGCACCGGGAATCCCGGTCGAATTCACCGCCGCGTCGATGATCGAGTCGAGCTGGTCGGTGATGGCAGAGTCCATGACCTTGTCAGAGGTGGATGTGGGATTGTCTGTGGATTTGTCCGTGCTGCAGCTGATTACAGCGCCGGCAATGATGGCGCTGCACAGGCCGACAAGCATGATGCGTCTTGCTCGGGTTTTCATGAGTCGAACTCTGCCTGTCCGAGGGCACTCACACATCGACCCCGGGTACGGCAGACGCAGTCCCCAGGTACCTCCTCAACCGGTACCGGGGGACTACGGAACCCTGGCCTGAACCCTTGACTTGGGTCAGAGCCCGCCGTCGAAGAACGCCGCCAGCGCCGGTGCCGGGTCTGCCGCGGTGCCCATATTTGCCACGCAGACAACGATCAATCCCAGCGTGAACAGTGCAGTGAGAATGCCTATCGACCCCGACACGAATCTCGTCCGTCGCTCGGATCGTGCCGTTCTCGCGAAGCGTACCCACACGACCACAGTCACGGCCAGTGATATTGCTGCCGCGATCAGCGCGATCACCGCCATGGCCAAGTGATACCGCGCGAAGTCGCTGATCATCAGTTCGAGGGCCGGACTTTGCTGATTTCCGGTGGCCGTCGACTGAGCGAGCTGTTGTCGGACCTGCCCGACAGTGTCGCCAAGTGCCCCATCCGTCTGGGCCACGGGCAACATCGAGATCAGCGAAGAGAAGGGTGCAACGACACCTTGGACGTTTGCCATCACGAGTACCGACGAGAACAGTGCGAGGAGTGTGACCAGTCCACCGGCCGAGACGAATGCGAGTTTCTTTCCAGCCGTGAGAGGGCCGGCGTTCACGAACGACATCCAGAGCGCGCGGCCGAGTGAGAGCAGGACGGTCAACAGGATTACCGCAATCACTGCCTTGGCCATGTGGTACCGCTGCCAGTAGTCGACAGCGGACTGCAAACCGGGCGTGAAGCTCTCAACGCCCGAGTTCCAATACTCGACGAAATTTGCTCGGACCGTCTCGACGAGCGCCCCCTGGTTTGCATAGCCCTCGCCGGGACGTGTTGTCAGCATGGCCGGGGCGAGAACGAAGGCTGCGGAGAAGACGGCGGCGGCAGCGATCAGCGCGGCGATCTTGCGGCCGGAGGACAGTATCGGCCGAGATGGCCCCGACGCGGTATGCAGCGGGATTCCTCCAGCGTGATGCGCGGTCATCTGGTCACCGTCCACAAAGTCATGTCACCGAGTGTAGAAATCCGCGCTACGGACTTCATCGTTCGAGAGGATGATATTTCCGGCGACGGCGTCCGCCCGCCGACGCCGCCGGCGACATCCCCTCAGCACTCGACGACATTGACGGCGAGCCCGCCTTCACTGGTTTCCTTGTAGCGCACGGACATGTCGTTTCCGGTTTGTCGCATGGTCTCGATGACGGTATCGAGGCTCACCACATGCGTCCCGTCACCCAGGTATGCGAGCTGCGCTGCGGTGACTGCAGTCGAGGCGGCTACGGCATTTCGCTCGATGCAGGGGATTTGGACCAGGCCACCAACCGGATCGCAGGTCAGCCCCAGATGGTGTTCCATGGCAATCTCAGCTGCATTCTCGATTTGTCGTGGCGATCCACCCATGACGGCACACAGACCTGCCGCCGCCATCGCACAAGCGGCTCCGACCTCACCTTGACACCCGGCTTCCGCACCCGAGATCGAGGCATTCGCCTTGATGATCGACCCGATTGCCGCCGCGGTGAGTAGAAATGTTCGAACGTCATGCGCGCCGGCGCCCGTCGCACGTATGTGGTGGTAGAGCACCGCCGGCACGATGCCTGCCGCACCGTTCGTCGGAGCCGTTACCACGCGGCCACCTGCTGCATTTTCTTCGTTGACCGCCATGGCGTAGACGGTCAGCCACTCGCGTGAGGATGGTGCGCAGTTACGTTGTTCCAGTTGAATGTTCGCAGACCGCGCGCGTCGGCGAACTCCGAGACGCCCGGGCAACACACCTTCGGTCTGGGTGCCGCGCTCGATGCAGGCGCGCATCGCGGACCAGATCGCGTCGATGCCGGTGAATGCCCGATCCTGGCCGTGTATCGCGATTTCGTCCGACAAGGCCAGTTCGGCGATAGTTCCGGAGCCGCATTCCGCCAGTAGCTCTTTCGCGGTTCGGTAGCGTGAGTTGATCGAATGCGCGTTTGCTTGCGTCTCCGTTCCGGCGCGCAGTACGAATCCGCCACCGATCGACAGATATGTACGTGTACAGACGATTTCGCGACCGCTGAAGGCGGTCAGGGTCATCGAGTTGGGGTGGCCGTGACGGCGAACCAGCGGCTCGAACACCATGTCCTCGTGCTCGAACACTACGTGTTCGAGCGAGCCACCGACGAGCGTCACCGATCCGCCGTCCGACAGCTCGGCCCATCGCCCGTGAACGTCGGTCGGCTCGCACGTTTCAGGCTCCAACCCACGAAGTCCCGCGATCACCGCGTCGGGAGTGCAGTGACCTATTCCGGTGGCGGCGAGAGAGCCGTGCAGGTTGCAGCGAATCCGGTCGACCGACGCGGTCAAGTCGGCAGCGGCGAGCTCGCCGCCGAAAGCGTGCGCAGCGCGCATCGGACCGACCGTGTGTGAACTGGAGGGGCCGATGCCGATGGAGAAGAATTCGAGAGCGGAAACATAGACTCCGGTGGTGCTCATTCGGCGCTCGTGACGGTGGTCGCTCCTGACTCGCGCTGGGCCGCAAGCGTCAAGAGGGTGGAGCGCGAGTCCCCGCTAGCGGCTCGGATCACAGTGCGCGCCATTGCGATTGCTCCGTGCAGAACGGCTTCGTCACCCGCCGCGGAGCGGGCATCAGCGGCAAACTCGATAGTGTGAGGAACTCCGGTGACGCCGCGCAACGCGATCATCGGGTGGATCGAG
This sequence comes from Rhodococcus sp. KBW08, assembly GCF_003852455.1. Taxonomy (NCBI): domain Bacteria; kingdom Bacillati; phylum Actinomycetota; class Actinomycetes; order Mycobacteriales; family Nocardiaceae; genus Rhodococcus; species Rhodococcus sp. KBW08. The sequence continues at coordinate 149,671 of NZ_QAJJ01000002.1, read as the reverse complement.
GGCACCGCCTTCGACACGTTGCCCATGTCAGTCGAGCCGCCGGTCAGGGGAGTTCGGGCGGCCGCGGTGCGGCCCAGGCTCGCGATCTCCTCGTCCCAGATGGTCGCCAGCACGCGATGTTGTACCAGCTCCTCGTACCGAGGTTCGGCGCGTTCGGTCGACCAGGAGCAGTCGCTGGCCACAGCAGCGCCCTCGAAGCATGCGAGCATGCGACGCTTGGCGTCCAACAGCACGTCGAGTTCTGCGGCCCGAACTTCCGCTCGAACCAATGTCGAGGCCGGAATGATGTTTGTCGCTTCGCCGCCGTGCTCGATGTAGGCGTTCAGTCTGACGTCGGACGGAAGTTGTTGACGGAGAAGTCCGATGGCAACCAAGGCGATCGTGGCGGCGTCACCTGCGTTGATTCCCTTGTGTGGCGCAGCGGCCGCGTGCGCGGCTCGTCCGGCGTAGGTCACGTCGAACCGATCGACTGCCTGCGTTCCGGTGACGGTGCAACTGACGTCTTCACCTGCAGCGCCGTGGACCATGATCGACATCGCCGCGCCCTCCCATGCGCCGCGTTCGAGGAGTAGGACTTTCCCGCCGCCGTGTTCCTCGGCCGGCGTACCGAGGAGGACGACGGTCAGGCCGTGCTCCTCCGCGACCTCACCGAGTGCGACGGCTGCGCCGAGTCCGGCGGCGGCGATGACGTTGTGTCCACACGCATGACCGATGTCGGGGAGGGCGTCGTATTCGGCGCAGACGACGACGCGGAAGGGGCCGGAGCCTCGCACCGCTTCGAATGCCGTCTCGAGGCCGTAGGCGGCGCGAGTAACCGTGAAGCCCGCTTCCTGCGCGGCGTCAGCCAAGAGCGCCGACGCACGATGCTCTTCGAATGCCAACTCTGGGTGAGCATGGATCGTGTGGCTGACGTCGATGAGGCGAGATGACCACTTCTCGATCGTGTTCGAAACCGAGTCCGTGGGGGCGAGGGTGTCAGCGATGGACATGGATATTGCTTCCTTTCAAGATCTTTTGTTTCCAGCGTCTTTCGGTGCAGTCCTAATGCCAGAGGCCGAGCGCGAACTCCGCGACGACCACGGAAAGCAGGTACGAGGCGAGGATCGCGACGATTCCGACCGGGACGATCTTCCAGCCGATCGTCTTGAGTAAGGGAAGGTCCTTGCCGAGGCTGAGACCTGCGACAGTCAAGGTGAGGGTGCAGATCGAGAGAAAGTCGACGGTACCGACGGTGGTCGAGACGAAGTCACCGATGGGGGACCACGGCGTGGTCGCCAAGGCGCCGACGGTGATGATGGCGATCATCGCCGCGATCTTGCCGCGGGTCAGGCGGGCCACGCCGACGCCCAGGAGCAACAATCCGGTGAGGATCAGGTATCCGACGATGATCGATCGAGTTACGCCACCCGCTGCGATCGAGGAGACGATGACCCCACCGACGAACAGAATCGGAACGATAGTGGTCAGCGGCACGGTGACACTCGGCGCGACCGCTCGTGGGGCAGTGTCAGCTTTCCGTTCGGTGGTCGTCTTCGAGCGCTTGGTGAGTGCGCCGTAGATTCGATCAGCAAGGGGGAGTGCGACATACATGCCGACATACACGCCGAGGAGGCCGGTGATGATGTTGGATGTGGCCGCCACGGCGAGTACCTGGTCGGCCATCTCGGGGTGCGCCGAAACGACGCTCGCGGCAGCGGCAGCCATCATCGAGCCGGATCCGACCCCAGCACCCATCGCCAACGCGAGTGGGTCGAAGATGTTGAAGGACGTAGCCAGCGACGCAATCAGGCTGATCAGCACGGCACCGAACAGAGTGCCGAAAACGTACATCGACAGGACTCCGCGGTACTGGTCGGAATCGGGGCCGTAGCGTTCACTGACCATCGCGAAGGAGCCCTCGCGGTCGATGGAGAAGGTTGCTCCGACGGTCGCCGGTCCCATCCGAAGGAGTACCGCCAGTGGGAGTGCGAGAGCGATAGTGCCGAACAAGTGCCCCAGTTCCTGCAGTAGCAGGGCAGGGCCCGCCTCGAACAACAGTTGGATGTTCGGGCCGATGGTGAAAGACAGTCTTGCGCAGAGCAAGAGAACAGCCAGCCCCATGATTGCCGAGGCTGCGGCCTGAAGATCGAGGCCGAGAGGTTTCCACTTCTGGCTCGAGACGACACCGCCGGCAATCAGTCCCCACACCATGGGCAGGATCGTGATGGCGGCAGCGCCGACGGGAATCACTGCGGGGCCGATCAGTTGGGCGCCTGCCGCAAGCCCGAGGAGCAGAATCACCACGATCCACAGGCGTGGCGACCTCATGGCGAAAACGACCTTGTGCGTCGCGGTCTGATCGCTGACCGGAGAATCGTCATGCGAGACAGGGAATGCTTCGGTCATGTCGGTGTCTTTCTCGAGGGGGCGAACGAACGCAAGATGTAGCGTTCTCGAGGCTCAGGATTTGGTGGACTATTGATGAGATGAAGTTAGGATTGATGCGTTTCGATCCTGTTTCGGTGCAGCATTCTTGTGAAAGTGAGGTCCTCGGTGCAGGATCAGATGCTCAAGGACGACGATCTTCGGCTGTTGAACGCACTGCAGATCAGGCCGCGAGCGTCGTGGTCCGAGCTTTCACGCGCGATCGGTTCCGACCCGGTGACCCTGACCAGGCGTTGGGAGCGTCTGCACTCGCAAGGGATAGCGTGGATCGCTGCCTACCGAGGCGGTCCCATCGTGTCGGCGACTGCGCTCCTCGAGATCGAATGCGCACCCGCGCAGACCCTTGGTGTCGCCGAACAGATCGCGCACGATCCAGAGGTCCTGACAGTCGATCTCACAACCGGCAATCGGGATCTGCTTGTCACGCTCACGTGCACCGACCTCGATCAATTGTCCAGATACGTCCTGGAGCGAACACGATCGCTGCCGATGATCACCGCGATGCGAACTCAGATCGTGTCCTCGGCGAACTCCGATGCCCGAAACTGGCGTCTACGTGCTCTCGACGCGGACGAGATCGCCGCGCTCGAGGCGACTCCGCCGGCGAAGATTCGTGGTGTACGCGCCAGCGGAGAGGAACAGTCGCAGCTGTTCGACATCCTTTCCCGCGAACCACGAATTACCGTCTCGGCCCTCGCTGCAGCCCTCGGAGTCACGCCGGCACGCGCCGGAGCGTTACTTTCTCACGAGCTGTCGACGGGGCGTCTGGTCGTCCGCACGGAGATAGCTCGGCCCTACTCCGGCTGGCCGGTCTACGCGTGGTACTTCTTACGTCTCGACGGGCGAAAGGAGGCAATTGCTCAGCGCCTTTCCCACCTGCGCGAGGCGAGGCTTGTTGCTTCTACCATCGGCAGCTACGACATCGCGTTGGCGGTGTGGCTGCGCTCGATCGACGACGTGCAGCGTTTGGAAGGTTATCTCGCCGAGCAGTTTCCGGGCGTATCCGTGGTGGATCGGTCGATCGTCCTGCGTACGCCGCATCACCTTCATCGAACGATCGATGTGTCGGGTCGAAGCATGCCGAAGCACGGGTGATCCGCAATGCGTTCGCGGGGCGGGTGCTCTTCCGACTAGTCGGGGATCGTCACGTCGACGATCAAGCCGAAGTGATCGGAACCTTCGATCTCGATCCGCTCGAGAGCTTTCGCCTGTCCGCCCCGCAGAAGTACATGGTCGATGCCGACGATCGCGGGATATTTCTTGTCCGCCGGGTAGGTGTGAACGATGCCTGCTCCCAATTGGTCTGCGGCATCGGAGTAGCCGACGTCGAGGAGGTCACGAAATTGCTTGTGCGTGAATGTCGTATTGAAGTCGCCACTGACGATGACGGTTTTTTGCGCGGAGGCGGCGTCGAGTGCGTTCCGTAAAGTGCTCAGCTCGGCAGTCCACACGTCGGGCGGGGTCACGTACGCCGGTCCGGGGTGTACCGCCAGAAGGGTGAACGGAGTCGAGAAGCCCACTTCGGCAACAAGATTGGTAGGTCCGAATCCGGTCAGTTCCCGAGCTTCCGTCAGGGGATAACGGCTGTAAATACCTGCGCCACCCCCGCCGGCCTCGTCCGGTACCAAGTAGTGATGCGGCAACAGTTGCTCGAGCCCTTGATCTCTCAGGGACCCTTCGAGTGATGTGGTCAGTTCCTGAACCGTCAGGACATCGACTGCCTTCTCGCGCACCGTCGCAGTCAAACTGACGGGGTCTGCCTGCCCGAAGAGGAGGTTCGCTTGCATTACACGCAGGGACGGCCCGTCGATTTCGGAACTGTTTGCCACATACATGGGACTGATCACCGACGCGCCCACCGCAATCAGCAACATCGAGATCGCCAGCAGTATCCAGCGACGAAAAATCAGGCATATCAGGGACGCGACGAGTGTGACCGCAAGCAGCATCGGGACAAAGGAGGCCACGGCGATCAACGGGTTGATCGGTTTGGTGGAGTACAACGCGATCAGCGCGACAACCCCGACGGCAATACCGCCCACACCGGCGACCTGAGCGATACGGCGTGCCGGAACGTTGTCCGTCGTGAGTCCCATACCAAACGGTACCTAATGCAGCCAATGCTCCCGACTGCCTGGCGTTGTCAGTCGCCGGTTCGGGTGCGGAATGCGTTCACGGCCGCTTCGATGGTCGGGTAGAAGTGTGTCGAGTCGAATCTGTCGCCGACACCGAATCGGATGAGTCGATCCTTGATCGGACCTTTCATCTCCGCGAATGCCAATCGAATTCCTTTGCCCTCCAGAAATGTATCCAGATCGACGAGTTCGTCGACGGCGGTCGTGTCCAGCCCGGTGATCGGTTCGGCGGCAATGACCACCCATTCGACCGGGTCGGGTGCCTTGGCGACGACGGAGCGAACGTACTCGTCGAAGATCTCGCCGTTCGCGAAAAACAGTGGCGCGTCAAACCTCACCAACACCAGGCCGGGGATGCGATGCCCATCTGGATGTCGTTCGACGTCGTGGAATCCGGCGGGTTCGCCGGTCTCGACGAGTTCGGTTCGATGTGGCTGCCATACCTGCGCGATGACCGCTGCGAAGGACAGTCCGATCGCAACAAGGATGCCTTGAAGCACCCCGACGAGGGCGACGCCGAGGAACGCCGCGACGGCGAGGCCGAATTCCACGGTGCTCATGCGCCACATGCGGACCATGCCGCCCACGTCGATCAGTGCACACGCGGCGACGATGACGACGGCGGCCAGTGTTGCATCGGGCAGATATGCCGTGAGTCCGGGAGCGACGAGGACGAACACCAGGACCGCAAGCGCTCCGACAACGCCGGCCAATTGTGTATGTGCCCCACTCTGTTCGGCTACCGGCGTCCGTGATCCGCTCGCAGAGATCGGGAATCCGCCGAAAAGTCCGCCGGCCACGTTCGCGACACCGATCGCCTTCATTTCGGTACTGCCGTTCACGTCCTCGCCGTGTCGGGCGGCGAAGGTGCGCGAGAGAACACCGGTGTCGGCGAAGGCAATCAGCGCGATACCGGCCGCCGGTCCGATCAGGTGCCCGACGTCCTGCCAGGTGACTCCGCCGACAGAGGGGAGGGGGAGCCCTTCCGGCAGCGCGCCGACCATTCCGATGTCATCGGTGAGACCGGCGGCGGCGGACAAGACTATTGCCGCGACGACGGCGACCAGCACACCGGGTATAACAGGTACCCAGAGCCGGAAGACCACAATGACAATGAGTGAACCCACGCCGATGACGGCAGCGAGGGGATCGACATCTCCACCGGCCAGAGCCTTTCCGATCTCACCGATTTCACCGAGGAGGCCGGACGCGTCGACGGAGAAACCGAGCAGCTTGGGAAGCTGACCGATTACGACGACGAGCGCGATGGCGTTGAGGTAGCCGAGACGGATCGGTTTCGAGAGGAGTTCGGTCACGAAACCCAGACGCAGGAATCCGCCGATCACCAGGATGAGCCCGACAAGAACGGCCAGAACTCCGGCTAGTGCAAGCGCGTTCTCCGAATCGCCGACCACCGCCAGCGGTATGACCGCGGCGGCGATGAGCGGTGCCAGCGACGAATCAGGTCCGAGTACAAGAATCTTCGACGGTCCGACTACCGCGTACGCGAGCAACGGCACGATGGTTGCGTACAGACCGGCGTACGCGGGCAATCCGGCGGCCTCCGCGTAGCCCATCCCCGCGGGGATGAGCAGGGCCGTCAGAACGAGTCCTGCCGTGACGTCTGCGCGGAGCCATTCACGGCGATATCCGCGTGCAGTCGCGATCCCCGGTAGCCGACCTAGACTCTCCGTCCACATCATCCGTCGATTATCCCCCCGCAATTGTCAGAAGTCTCGAACTGTGCCCCATCGGTCGGCCTGGCCACGAGAGGTACCTGAATTGTGTTGTTTTCGAACCCTTTCCGAGTCTTGACGCGCTCGGCTGGACGGACGACCATTAATGAATGACTGGCGACGAAGAGTTGCTTCACGTCGAGCGGGTGATCACTCGCCTGATTTCCCGGTATCCGAATGTTCCTCCACCGGAGATCGAAAACAGAGTGCGAACAATTCATCAGCGGTTCGTGGGCTGTCGGATCCGTGACTTCGTGCCTCTCCTTGTCGAAAAGGCTGCCAGACAAGAGATCTCGAATCGGAGAATCGTGATCTCGATTATGGACGAGCGTTCGGCGAACCTGGACTCACTCGAGCTGTAGCCGGAACGGATGTCGTCGGCGCATACTGAAATGACCTTGGACCAGGGAGTTCTGGCCGAATGCAGAAGTTCAGGCGCGGAAGGTCAGCCTCCCGAACTCCTGATGTGTAAACCGAGTGCAGGGAGCGTTGACATGGAAGGTTTCTGGGAATTCTTCTGGTTCATCTTCGTCTGTTTCGCCTTTGTGGCCTACTTGAGCGTGTTGTTCTCGATCATCACCGATTTGTTCCGTGACCACGAGACTTCGGGCTGGGTCAAGGCGCTGTGGATGATATTTCTCTTCGTCATTCCATTCCTGTCCGCGATGATCTACGTGGTCGTCAAGAACGACGGAATGACGCGGCGGTCGATGGAGGCCGCTCAGCAGCACATACACGCGCAGAGTGATTACATTCGAAACGTCGCCGGGAAGTCGCCGACTCAGCAGATCGCCGACGCCAGAGAGCTTCTCGACTCAGGCGCGATCAACGAAGAGGAATTTCAGGCCATCAAGGCAAAGGCGCTGGCGTAGTTTTCGTATCTTCTGCCCCAGGCCCGGCGTCGTCGGTTCCGGCGTCGTCGGGCCGGGCATCCTCCGCGGCGGCGCGTGCAGGACGAACAAGTATTTCGAGAACTACGAGTGCGACCAGCGCAATGATGACAATCCAACCCACGACCAATCCTGTGGGGTAGCGCCAGAAGAGCAGCAACAGTGCGGCGATGCCGATGATGGCGCAGCGCAGCGGAACACGAAGCTGATCGGCCCACCGCTCCACCTGATTCGGCGTACGCCCTCTGGAGGAATGCCGGACGAAGTCCAATGCCTGCCCATAGCCTCGGCGAACGGCGATTGCCGACGACGACCCACCGACCAGGTAGGCGCCGAGCCCCACCACCACGCCGAGGACTGCAACCGCGCGAAGACTCGTGCGCAGTGGCACCAGAACTGTGTCGATGACGGCAGTCGCGGCGTCTGGCGAGAGAATATCGGTAGGGACACTGTCGAGGTAGATTGCACGCCCGATGAGAATTCCGATCGCGAGAACAAGCATTCCCAACGCAATCGACAGACCGACCAGTGACAGCGCGCGGAGCCTGCGACCCGTTGGAGCAACGGCGACAGCGGCTGCCGCGCAAGCGATTCCCAGCCATGGCAGCACTGCTGAGACCTTGTCGAGTGCCGCGACGGCTCGCTGTGCCTTCACGAGTTCGGGGGACTGGAAGAGAACAAATTCCTTGTCCACGGAGGGGATTTTGTCTGCGAAGGCGAAGCCGCGGTCGATCAAGACTGTTTTGACCTTGTCGATGATCGTGCTCAGCGAAATGCTGACGGTTCCGCTCTGATCGACTTCGACGGAGTCGGGTCCGTAGTTGCCGGTCATGACCGCGACGAGAGAGTTGTGCGCAGACCTGTTCGCCTGAATCCACAAGTCTTCGAACTGTTGTGACCGCACGAGTGAGCCCACCGTGTCGTGGACAAAACTCTTCGCCTGACCGGCGATCACCGGGGCCAACCCCACGAGAGCTTGGTCCAGGCGAGGTGCGTTGGCTGCAAGGTTCGACACGTCGGTCAGTGCGGTGAGCGCGTCGGTGGTGAGCCCCTCGACATCGACACGATCGAATATCTCGTCGGTGATCTGATTCGTGATCTCGGCCTGCACGGCGGGATTCTCGCCCAGTGGCGCAACAGTGCTGACGTAACGGTCCGTGTCCAGGATCTGACTTCGGGTGAAGCGCGTGGTCACGGACAAGACTGCGAGTAGCGCGACCAACACGAGCAGAATTACCACGGCGGTCCACCGGAGGCCGTGTCGAGGTGGCCGGGGGACCTGTTCGAGGGGCGTTTCACGGGCGCTGGGAGTGTGCTCGCGAAGCGATGCAACCTCTTGGCGCAGCCTGGCCAGTTCGGCACGCTCGTCCTCGTGGAGTGGGCCGTCGCTCGTGCCGTTTGCCATCATGTTCCTCTCAGGAGGGAAACTGCTGCCGCACAGATGAAAACGTCGAACTTGATAGGTGGATCCGAAACTGTCGCCTCAGATCACGTCGGGATTCCATGTCGCGACAGCCCAGATGACGAACACGTCGAGCGCGATGATGATGATCGACCACCACGGAGAGTGGGGTAGCCAGAGGAAGTTCGCGAGGATCGACAGAGAACAGATGACTATTGCTCCGACCCGTGCCCACGTCGCGCCGGTGAAGAGCATGATTCCGACCGCGGTGACGAGCACACCGAGTACGAGGTGGATCCATCCCCACGACGTGAGGTCGAATTGATAGGTGTATTCGGGGCCGACGACTGTCACGTCGTCCTCGGATATCGCCGAGATGCCTTGCAGAATTTCGAGCACGCCGACGGTGACGAGGAGAACCGCTCCGCCGAGCGCGCTTCCTTTTGCCACACCCTGCTTGACCAGTGAATCCTCGGACATGACCGCCCCTAGATTTCAAGTGCGAAATTGCCTGGCGTAACTCCGTATTGCGACTATTTACGGTGGTGAAGTATCCCGCCACGGGGCAAATCAAACATTGAGCGCTGCTCGTCCTCGCGATATTCACTCGCCTACGAATTCGAAAGAACCTACCGTGGCGGCATGGATATGGGGGACGTGGGCAGGTCGACGGCGACTGCACCTGAGGTGATCCGGACGGACCGACTGGTACTTCGCACCTATCGGCCGGGTGATCACCGGGATCTACTCGTCTTCCACGGGCGCAGCGACGTATGCCGGTACCTGTTCAACGAGCCTTGGGATCTCGCGGCGGCCCGAGAGGCCGTGCAGACCAGGATTTCTCGCCGTAACCTCGCGGCCGGTGCCCTGGCGCTTGTTGTCGAATACGACGGTCAGGTTGTGGGAAGCGTGAGTGCGTGGCTTGTCGACGAGCCCGAGCGCACAGCTGAAACCGAGCGCACCGCCGAACTCGGGTGGGCATTCTCGCCCGAGTTCGGCGGCCGCGGATTCGCGACGGAAGCGGTGACGGCTCTGCTCGATTATGTATTCGCGACTCCCCGATTGCACCGCGTGATCGCGCAGATGGATTCGAGAAACGAATCTTCGGCACGACTCGCGCAGCGTATCGGTATGCGGCTAGAGGGACATTTTCGGCAGAACGCGTGGATCAAGAACGAATGGACCGACACTCTGGTTTTCGCGACACTGCGCAGTGAGTGGCCTTCAGGTGCGTGATCGGACCGCGTGGGCTGCTACTTGGCGACCAGTTCGGTCAACTGTGGAACGAGCTCGTCGGTTGCCCACGGGACACTCAGAACGCTGACGTACATGGTCGCCGCTGTCAGGCGATTGTCGGTGATCCACAAGTCCTTTCCGTTGGCGATGACCGGCCACCGCGCGAACAGAGTGTTGGCCAACGTGCTGTCGACTTCCGACTGATCGCTTGCCCATCCGAGATACACGTCGGTGTTGATCGTGTCGAGTTTCTCCATGCTGATGCCGAACAGGAAAGAGTTGCCTGCAAAGTTCTTGGCGCCGTTCACCACGTCGGGAGCAACTGTGAGCCCAAGGTTTTCGACGAACTTGACGCGTGGATCGTCGGGGCCGTAGATGGCGGTTTCGGTTTCTCCCTCGCGGATGTAGGACCCGAAGGCAAAGGTGACCCCGTTGAATTCCGGATGGCTCGCCTTCGACTCCTGGACAGTTTCCTCCGCGGACTTGATCAGCGCAGCGGTCTGAGTGGGGCGACCGAGAGCCTTGCCGACATCGGTGGCCAGGTTCTGCCACGAACTCGGCTGGTACGGCTTGGTGTCGTAGGGGAGTGTCGGGGCGATCGAACTCAGGCGCTGGTAGTCCTGCTCGGAGAAACCGGAATACGGCGCAAGAATCAGATCGGGTGCGACATTGAGTATCTGTTCGAACAGGAGCTCCCCGCTGTCGGAGTAGTACGGCGCAGGCGTGGGCAGTGTCTGGCCCGACTTCTCGAGTTCCGCGCGGGTCCACGGCAGGAAGCCGTCGGCGTCGCCGGCCCACGAGTCCTTCTGCATCGCTACCGGGGTGACTCCCAGGGCGATGACGGTGTCTGCCGCTGCGGAATCGAGGGTGAGGACCCTGGTCGGTTCCTTGTCGATGACGGTTTCACCGAATGCGTGCTTGATCGTGACGGGAAACGCGCCGTCCTCGACGGCGGATGCCGACGAATTGTTTCCTTCGGTCTCGGTCGACGACTGTGTGCAGGCGGTCAGAGGCAGTGCGGCCGCCACCATCAGCGCAACGACTATTCGTCGCCTCCGCTGGGGACGAATTCTCTGACGGGCAGATCTGAACACGCGAAACTCCTCGGGATTGATCGGGGAAGTGCTTGCACGACTCAGTGCCTCGAGCACATGAGAGCAGGCTTACCTAAGTGAATGTAGGGCGCGTCCGTGTAGCGAAGGGGCCAGCAGATGTCGACAACAGGTCAGGCTTGCGTCAGTTGACGGCGGCGAGAGCATTGCCGGGGGTGTAGCCGACCGTCTTGCGGAAGGCGGCGATGAACGAACTCGACGTCCCGTACCCGACTCGACGACTGACTGCATTCACACTCATCCCGGTCCCGAGCATTCCCAAGGCCGTACTCATGCGAACCAGGGTGCGCCACTGCGCAAAGCTCAAGGCGAGTTCCGCGGCGAAGATCCGGGTGACCGTGCGTCGGCTGAGATTGAGAACGTGCGCCCACTGATCGAGTGATCGATCGTCGGCGGGATCAGACAGAACTTTGTCGACGAGTATCCGTAGCCGAGGATCGCGGGGGATCGGCACGTCGAAATGCGGGGCCGATGCGGGAGTGAGGAGATCGACGCAGACCTGCTGAGCCCGAAGGCGTTGTTCTGCAGGCATTCCGGTATGCGCGAGGTGGATCAGCAGAACTCGCGCCGCCTCGCTCAGCGTCACGATGCACGGTTCGTTCCAGGCGGGAGTCCACAACTCGGGGGTGAAGAGAGTGGCGCGGAATGCGACGTGGGGATTGGCCTGACCCTCGTGGAGGACCCCGCGAGGGATCCACAGGCCGACGCCGGGCGTGACGGTCCAGAGTTGATTGTCGATGATCATGTTGACGACGCCGCGGTCGGACCAGATGAGTTCGTGCTCGGCATGAGCGTGCTGTGGCCACTGCGTGATGTGGTCGGTCTCGACGATGTACGTCGTCAGTTGAAACGGCGCCGGGACGGCGCGCGCCATCGGGGTGTGGCGTTCGGGTTCCCGTAAGTGCGGACCGTCGTCCAGGTGTGGACCACCGTCGATTTCACGAAGGGCAGGGATCGGCACCGCGGACTACCTCCAAAGCAAAGTTAGGTAAACCTTACACCCTGTTTGTTGGGCTCAGTGGCCCGCACCGAGTTCGATGAGAAGTACGCCTGCCGCGATAAGGCCGATCCCCACGATCATGAGCTTGGTCAGCGGTTCGCGAAAGAGAATGCGGGATGCGATTGCCGTCAGCGCCACCCCACATGCAGTCCAGATGCCGTACGCAACGCCGATCGTCTGGCCCGCGTCGAGTGCGAGCGTGAGGAAAGCGAAAGCGGCGAGGTACCCCACGGCGACAACCGCGAGCCATCGCTTGTCGCTGCCGTCCTGCGACGCCATCCGTAGTGACAACGTCGCGGTGACCTCGGAAATAATTGCAGCGATCAGAAATACGAAGGTCATGCCGGGTCCACCGGCCCGCTGTCGGCAGCAACCTGGGAACCGAGTTCGACGCACAGCACTCCGCCGATGACCAGGGCAATACCGACGCCCATCGTTGCTGTCAGCGGGTCGCCGAAAAGAAAAGTTGCGAACACGGCGGTCAGGACAACGCCGGTTGCGCCCCAGATTCCGTATGCGACACCGAGTCCCATGCCCTCCCGCAGGACGAACGACAAGGCGGTGAATGCCGCGAGATATCCGCCGACGACCACGATGTACCAAGCGGGGTGATCGAGGGCGGCGCGCAACGACAGAGTCGCAGACACCTCGGTCAGGATCGCGGTGATCAACAGTAGCCATTTCTTCACGGTTCGGATTCTGTCAGGCTCCACGGATTCCGGTCGCGCACTACGGTTGAGACATGACGTGCGTGCTGCTCGGCGGAATCCGCGACGGTGACATCCGCCACGATGTGTCCGGTGGCGACGCAGCCGCGACACCGATTCTCGACTGGGGCCACCACGACGTGGCCCGCCTATACGAGGACATTGCAGAAGGTGCGATCCAGTCGGCGCAGGAGTTTCTGGTGTCGGCGCATCGCAGCGTCGCTGCAACGATTCGGGCGGTGTACGGACTCGACGACCGGCAACCCGTCTCGGTGACATTGAGTCGAGGGCGCGGATCATGCAGCCAGAGGCTTGCCGTCGTCGAAGCGTTGGCTCGCCGCCGAGGTATCGCCACCCGCGTCCGCGGTCTCGTACTTCGCGGGGAATTCTGGTATCCGCGATTTCGGCATCTACGTGCGGTGATTCCGAAGTCAGTGCTGCTGGCGTGGCCGGAATTTCTGATCGACGGACGCTGGCAGGACATCTCCGAGATCGTTGCACCTGCGGCAGTCTCATCGGTGCAACCGTTCACGAACACCGGCGAGGAAACACTGTTCGACGCGATCGGACGCGCTCCGATCAGCTGGGGTGGATCAATTTCGTGTGATTGCTTGGACTTCTCCGAGTTCGTCGACCGTGATCTGGGCACCTTCGAATCGCGCGACAATCTCTTCGAGGAGTTCGGACAGACGATGTCGACCCCCGTCAGAATTCTCGTCGATCCGGTTTTCCGGAACTGGAGTGCATCCGGCTGACGCGCGACGCGAGGTCTAGGCTGTTCTGCATGTCTGTGCGTACCCCATTGGTCCCTGGAACCGTCTCTCCCGTCCTCGCTGTGCCCTCGAAGATCGAGCGGCCCGAGTACGCGTGGAAGCCGACCGCCAATGAGGGCAACGAGCCCTGGGTTCAGACGCCGGAGACGATCGAGGCGATGCGCATCGCCAGCAAGATCGCTGCCGGCGCGCTGCAGGAAGCCGGCAAGGCTGTCGCTCCTGGTGTCACGACCGACGAACTCGACCGCATCGCACACGAGTTCATGCTCGACCACGGCGCATACCCGTCGACGTTGGGCTACAAGAGCTTTCCCAAGTCGTGCTGCACGTCTCTCAACGAGGTGATCTGCCACGGAATCCCCGACTCGACCGTGATCCAGGACGGCGACATCGTCAATATCGATGTCACCGCGTACATCAACGGGGTTCACGGCGACACCAATGCGACGTTCCTCGCCGGTGACGTGTCCGAAGAGAACCGCTTGCTCGTCGAGCGCACGCACGAGGCAACGATGCGGGCCATCAAAGCCGTCAAACCCGGCCGCGCGCTCAACGTGATCGGACGTGTCATCGAGTCATACGCCCATCGGTTCGGGTACGGCGTCGTCCGGGACTTCACCGGACACGGTATCGGCGAGACCTTCCACAACGGCCTCGTGATCCTGCACTACGACGAGCCCGCGGTCGAGACGATCATCGAACCGGGCATGGTCTTCACGATCGAACCGATGATCAACCTCGGTGGTATCGACTACGAGATCTGGGAGGACGGCTGGACCGTCGTCACCAAGGACCGTAAGTGGACGGCACAGTTCGAGCACACCTTGGTGGTCACCGAGACCGGTGCAGAGATTCTCACCCTGCCTTGAGTTCGGAGATGCGCGGCGCTCTGCTGGTAGCCGGCACGACATCCGACGCCGGCAAGAGCGTTCTGGTGGCCGGACTGTGCCGCATGCTGGCGCGTCGAGGCGTCAGAGTTGCGCCGTTCAAGGCACAGAACATGTCGAACAATTCCGTGGTCACGCTCGACGGCGGAGAGATCGGCCGTGCGCAGGCTCTTCAAGCACGAGCGTGCGGGCTCGAACCGAGTGTTCGGTTCAATCCGGTGCTGCTCAAGCCGGGCAGTGACCGGACGTCGCAACTTGTCGTTAGGGGCAAGGCGATGACCACGGTGGGTGCTCGCGATTACATGCAGCATCGGCAGTGGCTTCGCGCCGTCGTGGCCGAAGATCTCGAATCGCTTCGATCCGAGTTCGACGTCGTGATCTGTGAAGGCGCCGGTTCGCCGGCCGAAATCAACTTGCGCGCAACGGATCTTGCCAACATGGGATTGGCTGAGGCTGCGCAGATTCCGGTCGTCGTCGTCGGTGACATCGATCGCGGCGGCGTCCTGGCCCATCTGTTCGGGACCGTTGCTGTGCTTTCGCCGAGCGACCAGGCATTGATCGCGGGATTTGTGATCAACAAATTCCGCGGTGACGTTGCACTGTTGGAACCCGGACTGGATCAACTGCGCAGCCTCACCGGTCGACCCACTCTCGGAGTGATCCCGTTTGCCGACGATCTTTGGCTCGACGCCGAGGATTCGCTTGGCGTCACCGGCAACGCCCCGGTAGGGCGCCCTGGCCCACCCGTCGGTTCGGCTTGGCTCACCGTTGCTGCGGTCCGGCTCCCGCGCATCTCCAACTCGACGGATGTCGAGGCGCTGGCATGTGAACCGGGCGTGGCAGTTTCGTGGGTGACGGATCCGTCGCGGATCCGCGACGCAGACCTCGTGGTGATTCCCGGTAGTAAGTCCACCGTGAGTGACCTCGAGTGGTTGCGTAGTACCGGCCTGGCTGACGAGATCATCGCCCGAGCGGGCCGCGGGCAGGCAGTGCTGGGAGTCTGCGGCGGATACCAGATGCTGGGTAATTCCATCGTCGATGACGTTGAATCAGGATCAGGGATTACCGCAGGACTCGGTCTGCTGGACCTCGACATCGAATTCGCTCCGGACAAAGTGCTGGCGCAGGTAACCGGTTCCGCCGACGGTATCTCGGTGTCAGGGTACGAGATTCATCACGGACGCGTCGTGCGCAACGGGGACCGCCCATTGCTGGCGGACTCGGGCGGTGTGCCGGAAGGCAGTGTGCGAGGGTCTGTTCGAGGGACACATTGGCATGGTCTCCTGGAAAGTGACGACTTTCGGCGCAGCCTGCTGCGTGAGATCGCGGTTCCCGGTTTTATTGCTGCACCCGACACCTCGGTTGCCGCGGTGCGAGAACAACAACTCGACCTTCTCGCTGATCTCGTCGAGCAGCACCTCGATCAGGATCTACTCGAGAAACTGATCAACGCAGGCGCGCCGATCGGGCTGCCCGTCATCGCGTCCGCACTCGAAGTCTGAGAGCACTCCCGCGGGCGCCGACGTGGACGCGGTAGAATAGCCAGGCCTCACTCCCGCGACGGCTCCCTAGTAGGAGTGTGCGCGGTGACAGATCAATTCGACGGCTTGCTTACCGACTTCAGTGACGAGGTGCTGGTCGACTCGGCAATGCTCGGCGATCATGCGGCCTTCGACGTCATCGTTCGCCGATACGGCCCGCACTTGTATCGATTTGCCCGTCGACTCGTCACCAGTGAGAGTGACGTCGACGATATCGTCCAGGAAACCTGCGTTGCCGCCTGGCGCCAACTTCCGGGGTTTCAGCGGCGCTCGAGCATCAAGACCTGGTTGTTCGCGATCTGTTCTCGCAAGATCTCGGATGTCCATCGAAAAGTCGGCTCCTGCGCCGCCGATGTGGACGGACTTCGGGACGAAGTCGATACTCGATTGCGCGATCCGAGCGAGGAAGTATGCGGCACAGCATTTCTCGACGCTCTTGAAGCCGAACTCGATCGTCTACCGCTGCGTCAGCGTGCCGCCTGGGTCTTGCGGGAAGTGGAGGGCATGACGTATCCACAGATCGCAGTTGTCCTGGAACTGAGTCCGGACGCGGTTCGTGGCCAACACACTCGGGCGAGGCGGAATCTGGGTCTCGCGCTCGACCGATGGCGATGACGACTCGGCGGTTTGCCGGGTTCTGTCACCGAACTCACTCTCCTGACGGCCCGTGAAACTGGAAGAATGCTTCGTCGTGGATACCGCTTTCGACCCCAGAGGCTTAGACCCGAGAACCGAGGATTCGGTGCCGTCGGTAATGCCGGACGATGCGACGGCAACGGGTGCTGACGTCGCCGTCGAGGCTGCGGAAACTCGGCTGACTGCAAGCGCGGTCCGGGAGTTGCTGGCAGCGCTCGGAGGAAGTATCGGTGACGAGGACGAACTCGTGGTCCTGCTCCAGCGGGCCGTCGAAATCGCGAACGACGCCATCGAGGGCGCCGACAGCATCGGGGTCACCATCGATCTGGCCGGGCAGACCTACACCGCCGTGCACACCGATTCGCGAACCCTGCGCGTCGACATCGAGCAATACGACGCCGGCGACGGACCATGTCTGCACGCCGCTCGAACCGGTGACACCGTTGTCGTCGACGCCGAGACCAGCGCGGAACGCTGGCCGCGGTTCGCGGCGGCGGCGAAGGACGAAGGGATCAAGTCCTTTCTCGCGGCGCCGCTCTTCACGCCGGATCAGCGACTCGGTTCGTTCAACCTGTACGGACGCGCCCCAGCGGCATTCGATCGCGTCGACGCGGACGTAATGGAGATTCTCACGACAACAGTTTCACGTGCTATCGGCGACTTCTCTCGTTTCAAGTCCACCAAGGCGGTGGCTGATGCCTTGCAACGCGCGCTCGAGACCCGGGCGCCGATCGAACAGGCCAAAGGCATGCTGATGGCCATCCATCGGATCGACGCCGACACAGCATTTCACATGCTGCGCAAGCAGTCTCAGACCACGAATACCCGGTTGCGCGACGTGGCGGCCGAGATCGTCGAGACGTATTCGGCGCCGCCTACCGCTGTCTAGTTCGAGGGAGACCGACGTACAGCCTCGAGTGCGACGACGACGCCCGCGGCGACAACCACGTGCATCAGCGCGAGCATGACCGTGCTGACGGCGTCGAAGTCGGCGGCAATGGTTGAAGCGATGGTGCCGAGCGCCACGACTGCGCCCACGACCTGAGCGATGCGGATGATCGGCTCCCACTTCAGTGAGATCAACATTGCGGCCGACAAACCGACCAACAGCGGCACGACCGTCAGCGTGATGACGCCGCCGGGTGCGACGCCGGCCGGCTTTCCCTGGTCTGTCATCTCGAACGACCCACCCAATGCGAGGCCGATCAACCACAGGATCAGGTTGACGATGAGGGCCGAGATAGTGGCGCCGAGTACGGCACGTGGCTTGGTGACGTGGAGGTTGTGTGCGGTTGACGCGATTGCAGACATGGTGTTCTCCCGGCTCGATGCGATGGTCTGGTGACGTCGCTCTGATGAATAGACCCGCCGGCGGGGAGAAACTCATCGCTGAGGTTGACTACTGCCCGTCGACGACGGGCACTGCGGTGCCGGTGACCGAGATACCGCCGTCGACCGGGATGTCGACTTCGAGCACACTGGGACGCCCGACGTGTCGGCCCTGGTGGATGGTGATCCGCCGCGGAGTGGCCGCGGCTTCGAGTTTGCGCAGGTAACCGCCGGTCGACGCCGCTGCGGACCCGGTTGCGGGATCCTCGACGATGTTTCCCACCGGAAACAGATTTCGGGCTTCGAATGTGGAGTCGTCGAGGGGATGCAGGATTGTCACCGTGCCGGCCCACCCCTGCGCGTCCATCAGGGTTCGCATCGCTACGGGATCGAATGTGAACTCGTCGAAAGCTGTCTGCTCTTGTAGTACGACGATCGGGTGAGTGTTGCCGGCATACGACAGCATTGCGGGATACCGTACGTCCAGCGCCGACGAATCGATGCCGATGAGCCCGAGCAGTGCCGTCAACACCGCGTGATCGACCGGCGAGACCGACGGTTCGACGCTGGTGAAGGTGGCGGTGGATCTGCCGTCCGCGTCGGTCGCCGTGTCGATCGATACCGGTCCGATCGGCGTCTCGAATGTGAAGGTGCCGGCGCCGTCTCTCTCGGTGAGCGCGATGGCCGTCGCGATAGTGGCATGGCCGCAGAACGGTACTTCGGCGATAGGGGAGAAGTAGCGGATCCGGCTGTGACGCGGATTGCCGCCGAGTTCCGGTTCGATGAGGAACGCCGTCTCTGCATACCCGACTTCAGCTGCAACAGATTGTAATTCGGAGTCGTCCAGCCCACGGGCGTCGAGCAGTACGCCGGCGGGATTGCCGCCGGCCGGATCCGAGCTGAACGCAGTCAGTCGGAGGATGTCGTGAGAAGTTGCCATGTCGACCATCTTTGTCCGCTGTCGTCCATCGGGGGAAGAGACATCGCGCGATTGCGGTCCGCGATCTGCGAACTGGACTGCCTCCGGAACAAACCGGCCGCACGGCGTCGTTGGTGCAGATATGAGCAATGACACAGACACCGCCGAAGCGTTGTTCGCACTCGTGGCCCAGGGAAAACAAGGCGTGCTGGCAACCGTCAAGCGTGACGGCCGCCCACAGTTGTCCAACATCATTTACCGCTGGGACGTCGAGTCGAAGACTGCTTCGGTGTCCATCACAGCCGATCGCGCCAAGAGTAAAAATGCGATCCGCGATCCGCGGGTTTCCCTCCACGTCAGCGCGCCCGACTTCTGGAGCTACGCCGTGATCGAAGGACTTGCCGTGGTGACACCCGTCGCGGCCGATCCTCACGACGAAGTGTCTGACGCACTGGTCGAGCTGTACCGGGACATCAGCGGTCAGGAGCATCCCGATTGGGAGGAGTACCGCGAAGCAATGGTTGTGGAGCGTCGACAGATCCTCACGGTGCGCGCTGATCACGTCTACGGAATGACGAGGCTCCCCAAGCCGTCCGGTACCTGAACTGCGTTGGTTCAGGTAGGGAGATAACGTTACGAGTTAATATGTAATGGTGAAAACCGAGTCTCCCGCCCGTATCGGACGACCACGCGACCCAGGCAAGGACGAGGCTGTGCTGCTTGCAGCTCGCACACTGCTGGCCGAAGTCGGGTATCAGCAGACGACCATTTCGGCGATTGCCAGGACTGCCGGTGTCAATACGCCGGCCATCTACCGTCGCTGGTCGTCACGGGAAGCCCTGATCGAAGAAGCGGTGCATGGTCCCGGCGGACATCCGTTGCCTCGGTCGACCGGTGATTTGCGGGTGGATCTGACGACGTGGGTGCACATCTTCCTGGTCCGCGCTGCCCGACCCGCGGCGCGGGCCGGAGTTCCTGGCCTGCTTGCCGATTCGCGGACGGCGGAGGCGCGACAACGTCTGTTGGCTATCGGTGCGCCGGTTCGTGCAGCGTTTCAGGATCTGCTGGACGACGCGGTGAGGCGTGGTGAGATTCCGGCAGGTGCAGACGCGATGTTCTTGTTCGATCTGCTGGCCGGAACGACGACTATGCAGGGGCTGACCCGTGGGCTCGAGGGTCAGGACCGCTTTGTAGATGCCCTCGCACGATCTCTGTACGTCCTGGCTGCGCATCCGGCCGATGCCGTCGGGACGGAAGCGGTGGGGCAATGATCTCGGTTTCGGTGGACGGCGGCGTTGCCGTCGTGACCCTCGACAGGCCTGACAAGCGGAATGCCTTCAATAAGCATATGGGTCGAGAATTGGGGCAGGCGTACCGAAAGCTCGACGAAGACGATTCCGTTCGCGCGATCGTGCTGACCGGTGCGCCACCAGCCTTCTGCGCGGGTGCAGATCTTGGCGACGGCGCCGGCACCTTCGATTCACCTGACGGTGAGCAGTTTTCGTCGTCACCGGTGGATCCGCCGGCGTTCGAGTTGCGAAAGCCGGTCATCGCAGCGGTGAACGGACATGCGATCGGAATCGGCCTCACCATCGCGATGCAGGCCGATATCAGAATCTTTGCAGCAGACGCCAAGTATGCAATTCCGCAGGTTCGCTTCGGTGTGTTGCCGGATGCGATGGCTCATTGGACGGTTCCACGCATCGCCGGAATGGCAGTGGCCGCTGACATCCTTTTGACGGGTCGCACGTTCGACGGAACCGAGGCAATCGCGCTCGGGTTGGGTAGCCGCTGTCTGCCCGCCGACGCAGTGCTCCCGGCGGCGTTGGAGATCGCTCGGGACATTGCGACGAATACTGCACCGATGTCGGTGGCACTCTCGAAACGACTGCTCTGGCAGAGCCAGAGCAGAAGCTATCGACCAGAGACAGTGGCGGCCATGGAAACCGACTTGCACCTGCGTGTCATGGGGAAGCCCGACGCGGTGGAAGGGGTTCGTGCATTCATGGAACGGCGCACGCCTGTGTGGGTTTCGCGCTTGTCCGCCGAGTGGCAGGAAATCCCGTCGGAATGATTCGGGAGCCTTGCGGAAAATCACACGCGGACGACTACGCGTCTCGCAGCAACTGTTCGAGACGATGTTTGCAGAACGCGGTGATATCCGTATGTTCGCCGAGTTGGAGATGCGTGGACAGGCGCAGGAGCGGAACAGCGAGCAGAACCGCAGCGAGTACCTCGTTGAACACAAGGTTCTCGACCCTCCAGCCGGTCAGTTCCTCGTAGCGGGCAATGGTCTCTTCTCGGCTGGGAGTGCCTGGCAAAGGTGTGTGTCCCTCGAATTCGCTACACGCCCAATCGAGAAACAACAGCCAGGCGAGGTCTGCCTCGTGATCGCCGAGGTAGGCCATCTCCCAGTCGAGAACCCCGGCGATCGACTGGTCCGGGCCGTAGAGGATGTTCGACATCCGGGCATCGCCCCAGCACAGTGTCACGTGTTCGGGTTGGTAGATGTTCTCCCTCAGCCAGGCCAGTGCTTTGTCGAATATCGGCGGTAGGTCCGGCGATGCCCAACGAACGGCCCAGTCGAGGTAGTTCACCGCCTGTTCGACCGGATGGGTGCCGAACTCGGGGTACGAGAGGAATCCGAGTTCGAGCTTGTCCGGGTCCAAGCGATGAATCTGCGCAATCGTCTCGACGCATCCCCACCACATCTTCGCTCGGCCTGCCTCGTCGGCTTCGAAGTATGTTCCGGCACTGTGATACGACGGAAAGTCGCTGGGCGCCTCGGCATTACCGATGCGGTCCATGACGTAGTAGGGGCTGCCGAGTGGGTTGTCACCGCTGTCGATCCACCGAACGTGGGGGACTGCGAGGTCGGACTTCGCGAGCCTTTGTGTCACGAGGAACTGGCGGCGGAGATCGTAGTCGGGGAACAGCGAAACCTCCGGTGGACGCCGGAAAACAAAACCACTCGCCTCGCCAGTGGCGCCATCGAGGTCGAACAGGTATGTCTCCGTCGAGAATCCGCGTTCGGTGCGCTTGAAGTTGACGATCTTGGCGCCTCGAGTACCCGGAATGTGCTCCCGGACAAGTGGTTCAAGGGCGGGTGCGATGTCTTCTGCGGCTGTTCGGTCAGTCATTGTTCGTACCTGTCCGTGTGTTGCTCCAATCGGTGTACCCGTAGCGGGGATTCACGCCCATGAAGACCATTTCCACGAGCCCGTATCCGACTTTGTCTCCCATGCGGACCTCGCACAGCGTCTCGCTGAGCATGCTCACCTGCCGGATTTCATCGAGGTTCGTGATGTCGACGGTGAAGCTGTCGCTGAAGTCCTTGCCGCGGTACATGCCGGAGGCGTAGCCCCGGTACTCGTCGTAACCGGCCAGTCCGGGCCAGAAATCGCACACTGGATTCACCTCGATCACGTCGGTGGTCCGGTCCGCTCGGTGCACGGTGAAAGTGCCGGATTCGACCACCCGCATGTCGTCACGGAATTTCAGGTCGTGCTCGACGTCGATGATCGGTAGCGCGTCCTTGCCGGAACCGATCGGGAAGAGCACCTCGCCCTCGAACTGCCAGCGCGCGCCGGTACTGGTTTCGCGCTGCGCGAAATGCACTACCTCGTCGTCGAATTGGAATATCCCCATGTAATAGAGGACTCCGTCCGGAACCTCGGACGGCTGCAGGTTCGCGCCCTCGGACAGACTGCCGCCGCCACCGCCGTGTCGTACGCCCCACGAGTGATCGCGGCCGAACCACCAGTTGTCGGGATCGATGTCGATGCGGGTGCCGTCGATTTCGATCCAACCCGTGATGGTGCCGTTCTGGTAGAAGCGTCGGGCGTCTTCGCGAACGCGGCCGCGCGTGCGATGGAACGCTGCCGTCTGCTCGTACACCGGGAAGTCGCCGTGGAAGTCGAGTTGCAGGCTCAATCCGTGTTCGTTTGCGTCGACCGTGGAACGTACCTGGCGGAGTGGTTCGACGATTTCATAGGTGTACGGCCCCACACTCCACGCTGCCAGTCCTCCGGTCTGAGGGTTCAACTCGGTGGACAGGCGCACCACGCGGGCTTCCTCGCCCTTGCGCGTCACCATCGCGTAGGCGTCGAGGACGTTGCGGTTCGGGTATTTGGCCAGCCCCGTCATGATGCTGATCTCGCCCGTTTTGTCGAAGCCGTACATCACGATGCGTTCGGTCCAGCGCAGGTCACTTTGCGAGACGTGGTCGAGTGTCGTCGGGAGTTGATGAATGAGTAGTTCGTCGTGCGGTGTGATCACGGTAGGTCCTTCTGTCAACGGGGTGGATGTCCATAATCTATTACGGAGCGCTACGCAACGTAATGGTTTTCGGCGAAACCGGTCGGGTACTGTCCGCAGTTGTGGACCAACGCAAGGATCGACGTATCGGCACCGTCGGAGTGGGGCGCCCTCGAGATCCGCAGGTGGACGACGCCATCCTCACCGCCGCCCGCGAGTTGCTGGCGGAGCACGGTTACCAGAAGACCACGATCACAGCCATCGCGCGAAGGGCCGAACTGGGCACTGCCGCAATTTATCGGCGCTGGGCGACCAAGGAATCCATCATCGAGGATGCGGTCTTCGGAATGCAGGATGCGGCGCTACCGGTGACCACGTCGAATTTGCGTGACGACATGCAGGCCTGGACGAGATGGTTCCTCGCGAGAGTTGCCGAACCGGCAACGCGCGCAGCGATTCCCGGCCTGCTGTCGGCCTACCATCAAGAAGACGGCGCCTACGAACAACTGGTTCGGAGATCGGAAGACCCGGCCCGGCTCGCACTCGCCGAGCGAGTGCGTGTCGAATTCCCCGAGCGTCCGGACGCAGAGATTCTGTCAACTGCCGATGTGGCTTTCGACATCCTCGTTGCAACCACCCTCGTCCGGGGCCTCACGAGCGGCCTCGCCGACGGTGACGCGTTTTGTACGCGCACCGCGGATGCTCTGGTTCTGCTTCTCACGGCCGCCGGTGCCGAGGCACGTCGATGACCAGCTGACCGAGGCGCTTCCTCCGGTCAGACGCTCGGTGCTTCGGCCCACCCCCACCCGAGCGAACGGTACATCGGTCGCCTCAGATGCGCCGAAAGCCACTTTCGCTCGGAAGGGAGGGGGTAACGAGGGGGTACAGAGCGAACAAATCGGGCTCGCAGCGGTGGTGTGAATGTATGAGTGGTCATACTTCTGTCGACTCCAGGGTCCTCCACAGTGTGGATCGCGTACCGTTTCCAGACATGGAATTGACTCGAGTAGCGGTGGGCAGTGGTTCGTGCACCGTTCGGATCGACGGGCCGGTCAGCAAGCATGCGGTACTCCTGCTCCCCGGCAAGGGCGACCCCGTCGACTTGTACGACGATGTGTGTGAGCGACTGCATCATTCGGATCTGCGGACCGTCGCGGTGGAATCGATCGAGAATCTCGACGAGACCTCGGCAGTGGTCCTGCTGGACGAGTTGAACATCGCCTGGGTGAATCTGGTCGGTCACCGGGAGGGCGCCGATCTCGCGTGGCTGTTGGCTGCACGTCAGTTCGGCCGCTTCGCGAGTTTGATCGCCGTGGACCGTGGTCACCCGTCGGCGAGCGATATTGCCGGCGTTCCGCCGGTCGAGGTTCCGACCACCGTCGTCGTGGGCAGTGGAGGTCGGGCCATCGCCGACGCCAGTGGTCGTTTCGTGTACTCCGACTTCCGCGTGACGGAACTTCCAGGTGTCGACGACGTCGTGAAGTCGGCACCGGCCGAACTCGCAACCGAGATCGTGCTGCGTACCAGCCCCTGGTGACACTCTGACCTACGGAAAGGCGGGCACTCCCACTACGCGGAGCGCCCGCCTTTTCGGCGTCATGCGGGTTGGTCGTGGTCAGATGTCGAGGCCGAGCAGCGCGTTCTCGACTACTTCGGCCAGGGCCGGGTGGATCCAGTACTGGCCGCGGGCCATGTCCTGAGCTGACAAACCGAAGCTCATCGCCTGGATGAGCGGCTGGATGACGGTCGGGGCCTGCGTACCCATGACGTGGGCGCCGAGGATGCGTCCGGTGCCGCGCTCGGCGATCACCTTGCAGATGCCCTCCTGATCTTCCATCGCCCAGCCGTACGCGACGTCGCCGTATGCCTGCACCTTGACCGTGATGTCGAGTCCGGCGTCGCGAGCCTGCTTCTCGGTCATTCCGACATCGGCGATCTGCGGGTCGGTGAACACTGCAGCGGGTACGAAGCGGTGATCGGTGCTGCGAAGCCCGGACGTGTCCTTCCAGGCGTCCTGGAGCAGGTTGTGCTGAACGACTCGCGCTTCGTGATTGGCGACGTGCTTGAGTTGGTACGGCGAGGAGACGTCACCGAGCGCGAAGACACCCTCGGCGGTGGTGCGTTGGTATTCGTCGACCACGATCGAGCCCTTGTCGTCGAGTTCGACTCCGGCCTTGTCGAGGCCGAGTAGATCGCCGTTGGGCTGCCGACCCACCGCGACGAGGAGGACGTCACCGGAAACGACTGTGCCGTTTGCCAGTTCGACGGCGATGTTGTCGCCGTCGCCGCGTACCGACGTGAGGGGGGAACCCAGATGGACGTCCCACTTCTGTTCGGCCAACTCGGTGAAGCGCTCGGATATCTCGTCGTCGAGGTGCCGTAGCAGTCGCTGGCTTCGACCGATGATCGACACGCGGGAACCCAACGCGGAGAACACGTGTGCGAATTCGGTGGCGATGAATCCGGAGCCTACGATCACGAGGTGTTCAGGGAGTTCCGGCAGTCGCATGATGTCTTCGTTGGTGTAGTACTTCACACCACTCGACGCGATCTCTTCCGGGATGATCGGACGTGAACCGGCTGCGATGACCACCTGGTCAGCGGTGATCGTCTCGCCGGTTCCGGTGTCGATCGTCTTGTCGCCGGTGAACGTGGCGTGGCCGCGATAGACGGTGGTGTTGGGGCTGTCTTCGCTGCGGTACCGCTCTCCACCTGCAGAAATGGGATCGATGCGGCCGAAGACGCGCTTGACGATGTCGGACCAACGGACGCCGTCGAGCGTGGCGTCGACGCCGTACTTCTCGGCAGTGGTGATGGTGCGTGCCACCTCGGCGGCGTAGACGAACATCTTGGTCGGAATGCACCCGACATTGAGGCACGTTCCGCCGAAGGTGCCCTCTTCGAGGATTGCGATCTTCTTGCCGTCGAACCGCTCGTCGGGCAGCGAGTTTCCGGATCCGCTGCCGATGATTGCAAGGTCGTAGTGCGTCACTGCGCGATCTCCTGTGTGTTGCTTGCTGTGCTTGCCGAACTCTCTACGGCCGGGGTGAGGTGGCCGTCGAGCCACTCCAACCACAGGTCGAGTTCGGAAAAGGCTGTGGCCAAGGGCTTCTCGGTGGAAAGGAACACGTCGTGGCGGGCGCCGTCGATCGGGACGATAGTGGTGCGATCGCCGAGGCACCCCGCCCAGCGTGCGATCTGTTTGACGTCGAGAACGGAATCGGCGAGGTCGACGCTCGGGTTGTACGCCTTCGCGAACTGCGACTTCTTCGAGCGCAGGATCAGCGCAGGCACTCCGATGTCGAGGCCGCGGTGAAGTTTCGCGTGACCCGCTCGAACCGCGCGCATCCACCCGAAGGTGACGGGGCAGCCGGCCAGTGGCTTCCAATCGAGGTTGTAATCCCAGACGCCGTTGGCCGAAACATGAAGACTGGAACCGTAAGTCGGTAGTCCCGTTCCCGGGATCACGGTCTTTGCCGACACTCGTCCGAGGGCGTCGATCGCTGTAGTGCCGACGTTGCGAACTACCGAAGGCCCCTGAAGGTCGAACCACGGGCTGTTGAGGACCAGCCCGCAGATTCCGGCTCCGGCGCTGCCACCGGGCTTGCGCTGCAAACGGTTCAGCCAGAGCGGAACGATCAGACCGCCGGTGGAGTGCGCCATGAGCAACACCTCGCTGCCCTCGGTCTCGCTGCGGACGATGCGCAGCGCTTCGTTCAGTTCGGCGTCGTAGAGCGCAAGGTCGGAGACGTAATGAGCTGTGTGCCCCGGCTTGAGGGAGCGCCCGCATTTACGCAGATCGAGTGCGAAGAACGCGTAACCCTGTTCGGCGAAATGCTCGGCCAGGTGCTTCTGGAAGAAGTAGTCGGTGAAGCCGTGCACGTACAAGACGGCACGACGTGTCTTCACCGCCTCCTTCTGCGGTTGGTAGCGGACCAGTGTTGCGTCCACCTCGCCTTCGCCGTCCGGATCCGTTCCGAGGGGGATCGTCAGCTGCTGATATCCGTCACCGAGGACGTCTGGAACCCAAGTAGTCACAAATCACAATCTAATCGTCGTTTCGGGTGCGCGTTGTAGAGCACAATTGGGGGTGGTGAACCGCGCGAGTACGCACGGGTAACCTATTCGGCGTAACACAGCAGGCGGATGCGCGCACGGCTAATGACAAGGAAGTCGATTCTCCAGTGTCGAATCAGAACGCGGTAGAGACGAAGACGGATGTAGTGCTCGTGGGCGCAGGCATCATGAGCGCCACGCTGGGCGCATTGCTGCGCCAGCTGCAGCCCGATTGGTCGATCTCGACCTTCGAGCGGCTCGATGCCGTCGCAGCCGAGAGCAGCGACCCCTGGAACAACGCGGGAACCGGTCACTCCGCCCTGTGTGAGCTCAATTACACCCCGGAGAACTCGGACGGCACGGTCGACATCAAGAAGGCCGTCAACGTCAACGAGCAGTTCCAGGTGTCCCGCCAGTTCTGGGCACACGCGGTCGAGCAGGGCGTCCTGACTCAGCCCAAGGAATTCATCAACCCCATCGCACACGTGAGCTTCGTTCACGGTGAGGCCAACGCCAAGTACTTGCGTGCTCGCTACGACGCACTTGCCGGCCACACGCTCTTCCGCGGCATGGAATACATCGACGATCCGGCCGAGTTCAGCAAGCGTTTGCCACTCATGGCCAAGGGACGCGACTTCTCGGATCCCATCGCCCTGAACTGGAGCCAAGACGGCACCGACGTCGATTTCGGAGCGCTCACCAAGCAGCTCATCGGCTACATCGGTAAGACCGGCGGCAAGATGTACTTCGGCCACGAGGTCACCAACCTGACCCAGAACTCGGACAAGTCCTGGACCGTCAAGGTCACCAACCGTCGTACCGGTGAAAAGCGCACCGTTCGCTCGCGCTTCGTGTTCGTCGGTGCCGGTGGCGGCGCCCTGCACCTGCTGCAGAAGTCGGGCATCAAGGAAGCCAAGGGCTTCGGCGGCTTCCCGGTCAGCGGCGCTTTCCTGCGCTGCACCAACCCCGAACTCATCGACCAGCACAGCGCCAAGGTCTACGGCAAGGCTGCTGTCGGCGCCCCGCCCATGTCGGTGCCTCACCTCGACACCCGTGTCATCGGCAACAAGCCGGGTCTGCTGTTCGGCCCGTACGCCGGTTGGTCGCCGAAGTTCCTCAAGCAGGGTCGCGTCACGGACCTGCCCGGCTCGGTCAAGCCGAACAACATCCTCTCGATGCTCGGCGTCGGTGTCAGCGAGCTCGGCCTGGTCAAGTACCTGGTGAGCGAGCTCGCCAAGAACGAAGCCGGTCGCATCTGGGATCTGCGTGAATTCGCGCCCAAGGCGCAGGCGCAGGACTGGGAACTCATCACCGCCGGCCAGCGTGTCCAGGTGATCCGCCGGGCCAAGGGCAAGGGTGGTGTTCTCGAATTCGGCACCGCGGTGGTCGCCGCTGAGGACGGTTCCATCGCCGGCCTGCTCGGTGCTTCGCCCGGTGCGTCGACGGCCGTTCCGGCGATGCTGGACGTGCTCGAGCGCTGCTTCCCGACCGAGTTCCAGGGTTGGAAGGGCAAGCTTCGCGAGATGGTTCCGTCCATCGGCGTCAAACTCACCGACAACGAAGGCCTGTTCAACCAGGTCTGGGATTGGTCCTCGAAGGTTCTCGAGCTCGATTCTGCCGGTGCTTCCGAATCGGCTCCGGTCGCGGATACCGCCGCGACTGTGTGATAGTCCAACCCATGACGGCAACAGCAGCTTTGAAGCGTTCATGGGCACTCGACCTCGACAACAAGACCTTCTACGAGTTGTTGAAGCTTCGAGTGGAGGTCTTTGTCGTCGAGCAGGCCTGCCCGTATCCCGAGTTGGACGGGCGGGACCTGCTGACGGAAACCCGCCACTTCTGGCTCGAGCAGGACGGCCAGGTGGTGTGCACACTCCGTTTGCTCGAAGAGCACGACGACGGAAACAAGAGTTTCCGAATCGGGCGTCTCTGCACGTCGCGTCAGGCTCGTGGACAGGGGCATACGACCCGCCTCCTGCAGGCTGCGCTGGCCGAGGTCGGCGAAGCGCCGTGTCGGATCAACGCGCAGACCTACCTGGTCGAGATGTACGCCAAGCACGGATTCAAGGCCGACGGTGAAGAGTTCATCGAAGACGGCATCCCGCACACTCCGATGCGTCGTGGTGGGGGAGAGCCTTTCGTGGCTGTCAGCTAGTTCGTCGGAGATTTGACCCTGGTCGGCTCATGGGAAAGTGAGCCGACTAGGGTTTTTTCGATACCGAATGCTCGCGGGGAAGTCCTGTTCGATCCAGGCGCGGTCCCGCCACTGTGAAAGATCTCTCCTCTACCGATTGACCGGGAGATCTCAGCCAGGTTGCCGCGACATTCGAGTGCAGCCAAATTCTCGGCGAGGAAACCGAGAGGTGGAGGGATATCGACGTGCGAAGTGAAGAAGATCGACCAGTGGCGGGCTTCCCGTTCAGTGCTGTGGTCGGCCAGGATCAATTGCGATTGGCGCTGATCCTGTGTGCGGTGCATCCGGGGATCGGTGGAGTCCTGGTCCGCGGTGAGAAGGGAACTGCCAAGTCGACGGTCGTGCGCGCGCTGACTGCGCTGCTGCCCGCGGTCGACGACGCCGGAACGATGCGACCGGCCCGCTTGGTGGAACTGCCCGTCGGCGCCACCGAAGACCGAGTGATCGGCTCGATCGACCTCGAGAAAGTTCTCCGTGACGGTGAGCGCGCTTTCCAACCGGGCCTGCTTGCCGCCGCTCACCAGGGTGTTCTGTACGTCGACGAGGTGAATCTGCTTCACGACCACCTGGTCGACGTGCTTCTCGACGCCGCGGCGATGGGCCGGGTCCACATCGAGCGTGACGGCATCTCCCATTCGCACCCGGCCAAGTTCGTACTCGTCGGCACGATGAATCCCGAAGAGGGAGAACTACGTCCGCAGTTGTTGGACCGATTCGGTCTGGCTGTCGACGTCGCAGCTTCCCGCGACGTCGACGTGCGCATGGAAGTGGTGCGTCGCCGCCTCGACTACGAGCGTGAACCCGAGGCATTTGTCGCTCGGTACGAATCAGCCGATGAGGAGTTGGCAGCCGAAATCCTCACGGCGCGTGAGAAACTGGACTCGGTCGAGCTGAGCAACCGCGAGCTGCGACGTATCGCCTCGCTGTGTGCGTCGTTCGACGTCGACGGAATGCGCGCCGACTTGGTGCTCGCGCGCACCGCGACCGCCCACGCCGCGTGGCGAGGCGACACTGAGGTCACTGCGGAGGACGTGCGAGTAGCGGCGGAACTGACGCTGCCGCATCGCCGCCGCCGCGATCCGTTCGACGAGCCCGGCTTGGATCAGCAGCAGTTGGACGATGCACTCGAGCAGGCCGATCAGGACGCCCAGTCTCAGGTCGAGGACGACGCGCGCGACGGAGAGCCCGAACCTCCCGAGAGTCCCGAAGACCGTGGCCCTGACGAAGACCGTGGCCCGGAAGATGGTGGCCCCGAAGACGGCGGTCCGGACGACGAGGGTCCGGACGACGACGGCCCGGAAGACCCTGACGGACCTGGTGGGGGAGTACGCGCCACCGATCGACCTTCGGCACCACCGGCCGGCGAGTTCAAGGCCAAGCTCCTCGAAGTTCCTGGTGTCGGCGAAGGTGCACCGGGACGCCGCTCGCGGTCGATGTCTTCCCGCGGACGGGTCGTGCGATCCACCCGGGAGCGTGGTCACGGGTTGCATCTGACGAGCACGGTCTTCGCCGCAGCCGAGTCCCAAGTTGCGCGCGGTCGTACTGCAGGACGCTTACGGCTGGCACCTGCCGATCTGCGTGGCGCGATTCGTGAAGGGCGAGAAGGCAATCTGATCGTCTTCGTTGTGGACGCCTCGGGGTCGATGGCGGCACGCGATCGGCTCTCAGCGGTCACCGGTGCGGTTGTGTCGCTGCTGCGCGACGCTTATCAGCGCCGCGACAAGGTCGCCGTCATCACGGTCCGTGGTCGCGAGGCCGAGCTCGTACTGCCGCCGACGTCGTCGGTGGACATCGCTGTTCGTCGTCTGCAGTCCATGCGTACCGGCGGCAAATCGCCACTCGCAGAGGGATTCCTGCGTGCCCGTGAGGTGGTTCTGCGTGAGCGCCTTCGTGATCCGCAGCGTCGAGCCCTCGTCGTCACGCTCACGGACGGCCGGGCTACCGGCGGCAAGGATGCGCTGCATCGCGCCCGCGTCGCCGCGCACCTTCTTGCCGACGCGTCTGTCGCGTCCATCGTCGTCGATTGCGAGACCGGCCTCGTGCGTCTGGGGTTGGCAGCCGAGTTGGCCCGAGAACTACGTGGCGGTTACGTCCGCCTTGCCGAATTGTCAGCGCAGCAGGTCGCGGGTGTCGTCCGCGCCGCAGCCTAGATCCCAGCTCAGGAGTTCACGATGCCTAAGGGTGTTCCCGAGACAGTTCCCGACGACGGTCTGACCACGCGTCAGCGTCGCAACGCACCGGTGCTCGCCGTACACACCGGCCCTGGAAAGGGCAAGTCCACTGCCGCTTTCGGCATGGCGCTGCGCGCCTGGAACCAGGGCTTCGACATCGGCGTCTTCCAATTCGTGAAGAGCGCCAAGTGGAAGGTCGGTGAGGAAGCCGCATTCCGCGCCCTCGGAAACCTGCATGACGAAACCGGTGTCGGTGGGCCGGTGCAGTGGCACAAGATGGGCGAGGGCTGGTCGTGGACACGCAAGGCCGGTAGCGAAGAAGACCATGCCGCTGCTGCCGCTGAGGGTTGGCAGGAGATCGCGAGAAGGCTTGCGGGCGAGGAACATCGATTCTATGTCCTCGACGAGTTCACCTACCCACTCAAGTGGGGTTGGGTCGACGTCGACGAGGTCGTGCAGACACTGCGCGATCGTCCGGGCAACCAGCATGTAGTCATCACGGGACGCGACGCCCCGCAGGCGCTGATCGACGCCGCCGACCTCGTGACCGAGATGACCAAGATCAAGCACCCCATGGATGCCGGCCGAAAGGGTCAACGGGGTATCGAATGGTGAGTTCTTCCACCCCGGCCGTGGTGATTGCCGCACCTGCCTCGGGTAGCGGAAAGACCACGGTGGCAACGGGATTGATCGGTGCGCTCCGGCGCTCGGGCAGCAGCGTCGCGCCTTTCAAAGTGGGGCCTGACTACATCGATCCCGGATATCACGGGCTCGCCGCGGGTCGACCTGGACGCAACCTCGACACTGTCCTGGTGGGTCCCGATCGCATCGGCCCGCTCTACCGGCACGGAACAGGCGGCTGCGACATCGCGGTGGTCGAAGGTGTCATGGGCTTGTTCGACGGCAAGATCGACGAGGCCAACTCGCAGCCGTCGGCCGAAGGATCGACGGCGCAGGTCGCATCAATCCTCGGTGCGCCGGTGGTTCTCGTCATCGACGCCCGTGGACACAGTCAGAGTCTGGCCGCCGTACTGCACGGCTTCGCGACGTACGACGCAGGTGTGCGCATCGGCGGCGTCATCCTCAACCGCGTCGGGAGCGCTCGTCACGAGCAGGTGTTACGTCATGCGTGCGACAAGGTCGGCGTCGCGGTGCTCGGAGTGGTACCGCGGTTGCCGGAACTCGAAGTTCCGTCTCGGCACCTCGGTCTGATTCCGGCGGCCGAGCACGGCGCGGCCGCCGTGGCCGCGGTGGACGCGATGTCCGACCTGATTGCCTCGCACGTCGATCTGGGTGCTGTTCGCGCGCTGGCCGCCTCGAACGTCAGCTCTGCTGCATGGGATCCGGTTGCCGAAATCGGCGGGCACGCCGAATCTCGGCCGGTGGTCGCCATGGCTGGTGGACCTGCCTTCACCTTCGGCTACGCCGAGCATCGGGAGCTGCTGACCGCTGCCGGCGCGGACGTGCAGGTGTTCGATCCGTTGCACGACGAGCTTCCCGCGGGAACTGCCGCTCTGGTCCTTCCCGGTGGCTTCCCGGAAGAACACGCGGTGGACCTTGCGGCCAATACCGTTCTGCTGCAGCAGGTTCGTGACCTGGCGGACGGCGGTGCACCGATCCATGCGGAATGTGCCGGACTGCTCTACCTCGCGCGCAGCCTGGACGGTCACAGCATGTCCGGTGTTGTCGGGGTGGACGCGACGTTCGGAAAACGCCTGACCCTCGGCTACCGCGAGGCAGTGGCGATCAGCGACTCCAGCCTCTTCGACGCGGGCTCCCGTGTCACCGGTCACGAGTTCCACCGAACGTCTCTCGTCTCGACAGACGCGGACGGTTGTGCCGGCGCGTGGGGATGGCGGCCGTGGGACGGCGGCAGTGTCCGCGAAGGATTTGTTCGCGGCGGCGTCCACGCGTCGTATCTGCACACTCATCCGGTGGGGCAGCCCCAATCGATCGCGAAGTTCGTCGATGCCGCTCGGGGATGACCTCTGTATAGGTGTTGGATTCACGACGAGTGCCACCGCGAAGGACATCGTCGCTGCGGTGAACGCCGTGCTGCGGGGGCAAGAGAGGATCGTGGTCCTCGCCACTGTGACCGGAAAGGCGGCGTCTTCGGCTCTGTTGGCAGCGGCCGATGAGCTGAACGTCCCGATTGCGAGTTTCGACTCGGACGTACTTGGGCGAGTTCGGGTTCCGTCACCGTCGACTCGCGTCGAACACGCGATCGGGACGGCAAGCGTCGCGGAAGCGGCGGCAATCCTCGCCTCCGGGGGTGGCCGGCTCGTAGTGACCAAGACTGCCAGGGATGGAGTGACCGTAGCCGCGGCCCGTAAAGTTCCCTCCAGCTTGAACAATTCTGACGACGAAACGGAGTGCGAGTGAGCGAGTCCACCGCAGACGAGACCAACTACTTGGTCGGCCTCAACCTGACCGATCGACGCGTGGTCGTGTTCGGTGGCGGCACTGTGGCTCAGCGCCGACTCGGACTGCTGGTCGCCTCCGGTGCCCGTGTTCACGTCATCAGCCGCGCATTCACCCCGGCGGTGGAAGGTATGGCCACGGCCGGACAGATCACTGTGGAAGAGCGTCCGTACGCCGACGGTGACCTCGAAGGTGCGTGGTACGCCATCGCCTCGACCGACGAGCCCGAAACCAATGCGGCGATTGTCGCCGAAGCGGAGCGTCGCCACATCTTCTGCGTGCGCGCCGACAACGCGAAGCACGGCACGGCGGTGACTCCCGCCAGCGCCGAGTACGACGGTATGAGCATCGGAATTCTGGCCGGCGGCGATCACCGTCGTTCGGCAGCCGTGCGCACCGCCGTCGTCGAAGGTCTTCAGTCGGGCGTCCTCGCCGATACGGCCGAGCCTGCTGCTGCGGGTGTTGCCCTCGTCGGTGGTGGCCCGGGTGACCCCGATCTGATCACCGTGCGAGGACGCCGGTTGCTCGCCCGGGCCGACGTCGTCGTGGCTGACCGATTGGCTCCACCGGAGTTGCTCGCCGAACTCGGTCCGGACGTCGAGGTGATCGACGCCGCGAAGATTCCGTACGGCCGTGCCATGGCTCAGGAGGCCATCAACGCCGCGCTGATCGACAACGCGAAGGCAGGCAAGTTCGTGGTCCGCCTCAAGGGCGGGGACCCGTACGTCTTCGGGCGGGGATACGAAGAACTCGAAGCGTGTGCCGCTGCCGGCGTACCGGTGACCGTAGTGCCCGGAATCACGAGCGCGATCTCGGTCCCGTCGGCCGCAGGCATCCCGGTCACCCACCGCGGCGTCACCCACGAGTTCGTCGTCGTCAGTGGGCACGTGGCTCCGGACCATCCGGATTCGCTTGTCGACTGGTCGGCGCTGGCCAAGTTGCGCGGCACGATCGTGCTGCTCATGGCGGTCGAGCGCATCGATCAATTCGCGAAGTCGCTCGTTGACGGTGGACGCCCGGCAACCACGCCCGTCACCGTGATCCAAGAGGGCACGTTGCGAACTCAGCGTGAACTTCGGGCCGATCTGGCGACCGTTGCTCAGCGCGTCAAGGACGAGGCGATCAAGCCTCCGGCGATCATCGTGATCGGGCCGGTCGCGGGCTTTTCTGTCGACGCTGGGTAACGTGAAGTCTTGTGTCTGATTCCCTGAGATCCGAAAACGCTGCTGGGTCCGAAAACACCATGACGAAGTACCCCGTGGCGACACGGGCATTCGGGCTGGCGATCATCGTCTTGAGCGGTATGCAGTTGATGATGGTGCTCGACGGGACGGTGGCGTCGTTGGCCTTGGCCCGGATCCAGGAGGATCTCGATCTCAGCGACTCCGGTCGGAACTGGGTCATCACTTCGTACGCACTGACCTTCGGTGGACTGATGCTTCTGGGCGGCCGGTTGGGTGACACCTTCGGGCGCAAGAAGGTGTTCCTCAGCGGAGTCATCTTGTTCACGCTCGCTTCGCTGGCATGTGGCTTGGCCACCAACGAAGCGATGCTGGTGGCGGCCAGATCTGTCCAAGGCGTCGGTGCAGCGATCGCCTCGCCTACGGCGTTGGCTCTTGTGGCGACGACGTTTGCTCCCGGCCCCGTCAGGAACCAGGCCATCGCGATCTTTGCAGCCATGACCGGAATCGGTTCGGTGACGGGTTTGATCATCGGCGGTGCACTCACCGAGGTGTCATGGCGGTGGATCTTTCTGATCAACGTCCCCATCGGACTGATGATCATCGGGTTTGCATTCAAGGCCCTGGTCGAGACTGGAGCCGAGCGACTGAAGTTGGATGTGCCAGGGGCAATTCTTGCCACAGTGGGCTGCACCGGAATCGTCTTCGGATTCACCGAAGGTCCCGAGATGGGTTGGACCAGTCCTGCGGTTTTGGGTGCTCTCGTCGGTGGAGTCGCGTTGTTCGTCGTCTTCCTCCTGGTAGAACGGCGCGCCGAGAATCCACTGTTGCCGTTCAGCCTCTTCAAGAACAAGAACCGTGTCTTCACGTTCATTTCGCTCGCGTTGATCGGCGCCGTGATGTTTTCGTTGGCGCCGTTCGTGGCGCTCTTCGTTCAGGACATCCTCGGATACAGCCCGCTCCACGCAGGTCTCGCCTTCGTGCCCTTTGCATTCGGGCTGGGAGCGGCAGCATTCGTCGCGTCCAAACTTGCAGTTCGCGTACAGGCACGATGGCTGATCGTGACGGGTTCGCTGCTGACGTTCGTGGGACTCTTGTACGGGTCGACCTTGGACGAGACGACCACCTACATGGGCAACTTGTTTGTCCTCGTCGTGGGAATCGGCTTCGGTGTGGGTTTGGCCGTCGTTCCGCTCCCGCTGTGCGCTATTGCTGGTGTCGGCCCACAGGACATCGGTCCGCTGACCGCAATTGCACAGGTTGCTCAGGTTCTTTTCGGTCCAGTAGGACTGGCGATAGTGGGCGCGATGGCGACGTCTCGAACCCTCTCGCTCGGCGGTGTGAGCGGGGTCGCTGCAGACATGACTCCCGCGCAGCTGTCAGCGCTGAGCGAGGGTTATGTCTTTGCGCTCTTCGGCTGCGCGATTTTCGCGGCGCTGGCTGCGATCTCCGCGCTGTTCATCAAATTCACTCCTGCCCAGGTAGCCCAGGCACAAGCGGCGGAGAAGGCAGCGCAGGGAATCGCCTGATCAGCCTTGTTTATCCGCTTCGCCAGCCGATACGATCGTTGCAGGACGTGCCGAGAGTCTCGACGGATCGGGGTGCCGTGATGCGGATCGCGGACATATTGCGAAACAAGGGCAACAGCATCGTCACCATTGACGCCCACACGACGGTCAACGGGTTGCTGTGCGATCTCGCCCGCCACAACATCGGGGCCATGGTCGTGGTCGACGATGACGCGGTGGTCGGGATCATCTCCGAACGCGATGTCGTTCGACGCCTGCACGATCGCGGCCCGGATCTCCTGGACATCCAGGTTTCCGAGGTCATGACCGCGCTGATGTACACGTGCGTTCCGGCAGATGCGGTGGACAGCATTGCCGCGATCATGACCGAGCGTCGTATCCGCCATCTGCCGGTCATCGAGGACGGCAGCCTTCTCGGCATCGTGAGTATCGGGGACGTGGTGAAGAGTCGCATCGACGAGCTCAAGAGTGAGCGCGATCAACTCGAGTCGTACATCGATCAGGGCTGATCGATAGGTCGTCTCACGGTGACTACTCTCGTGTGATGGCTGCAATCCAGGAATCCACAGCAGGCGCGGTCACCATCGTGGCCGGCCTCGAGAGCACTTTCGCCGACGAGCTGGGCGCTCTGACCGTGCCGTGGCAGGGTGCTGCCGCGCCTGACCCGCAGTTGCTCGTGGTGAACGAGCAACTGGCCGCGTCGTTGGGATTGGACGTGACGGTGCTGCGAAGTGCGGACGGGGTCGGCGTCCTGTCCGGGTCGACGGTGCCGGTCGGGGCCGCACCGGTGGCGATGGCGTATGCGGGCCATCAGTTCGGTGGATACGCACCAATACTCGGGGACGGTCGGGCGTTGTTACTCGGCGAACTCGTCACCAATGACGGGCAGCGAGTTGACTTGCATCTGAAGGGCTCCGGGCCCACGCCGTTCTCTCGGGGCGGCGACGGGTATGCAGTCGTAGGGCCGATGCTGCGCGAATATCTGGTCAGCGAGGCGATGTACGCCCTCGGCATCCCCACCACGCGCGCGCTGTCGGTGGTGGCGACGGGTCGCCACGTTCGCCGCAACGGCGCGGAACCCGGTGCTGTGCTTGCCCGGGTTGCGTCGAGCCATATTCGAGTGGGGACCTTCGAGTTCGCGGCCCGGCAGGGTGAAGTCCTGCAGTCGCTCGCCGACTTCGCGATCGCCCGCCATTACCCGGAGCTGAGCGAACTGCCGGCGACGGGTACACACAATCGGTACCTGAGGTTCTTCGAGGCGGTGGTCGAGGCGCAGGCGTCACTGGTGGCGAGGTGGATGCTCATCGGTTTCGTGCACGGGGTCATGAACACCGACAACACGACAATTTCGGGGGAGACCATCGACTACGGTCCGTGCGCCTTCCTCGACGCATTCGATCCGGCGGCAGTGTTCAGCTCGATCGACCACGGGGGGCGCTATGCATTCGGCAATCAGCCCGCCGTACTGAAGTGGAACCTGGCGCGCTTGGCAGAAACACTGTTGCCACTGATCGATTCCACACCCGACGAAGCAATTTCCGCGGCGTCAGCAGTTCTCGAGACCTTCGACGAGCGCTACGAGGGTCACTACGCGACCGGTCTCGCGGCAAAGCTCGGTCTGGCCCAGCCGTTTGTCGATCGGGCGCTCGTCGACGATCTGCTGACGTTGTTGGCGGAACACGGTGCTGATTGGACGGGCAGTTTCCGCGCTCTCGCCGACGAATTGCGCGGAAATTCGGTGCCTCTCGACAACCTCGTGCCACGGGAGCACATCGCGCCCTGGTTGCAGCGGTGGCAGGGAGCCCTGACCGAAAACGGACACGGGGCCGCGGAGACCGCGAGCGCGATGGATCGCGTCAACCCGCTGTACATTCCGCGTAATCATCGGCTCGATGCGGCCTTGCGCGCCGCGACCGACGGTGACCTCGCTCCCTTCGAGAAGCTGTTGGAAGTGGTCACGCACCCGTTCGGCCGACGCGACGAGTGGGCTGACTACACCGAGGCGGCTCCGCAGTCTTTCAGCGAAACATTCCAAACCTTCTGTGGCACTTGACAGACGATGCCATCAATCCGTCAGGATGATCAGTTCACGCTCCGACGCGATTTCCACCCGCAGGCCCGCCTTCGACGCCACCCGCGCAACCCCCTTGATATCGGTCGGTTCGGCACGCGAGACCACCAGCGCACGGGCGAGCAGACCCTTGTGGTGCTTGTTGAAGTGACTGACGACCGTCCGGGTGCCGTCCGGCTTTTCGGTGAGCACGGTGGCGATCAGTGCGTCCGGAACCGGTCCGAGGTCTTGGTAGGTACCCGATCGCAGATCGATCACCAGCCCGTCGGCTTCGGCGGCCAGCGCCTTCGGCAGTTCCGGCTTCCACAGTGAGCGGAGCGTGCCCATCCCCGGCAGCTTGGACCCGCCGGAAAGGCGGTAGGCGGGGATCAGATCTCCCGCGCGGACAGCACCGAAAAGAGCGGAACCGATCGCGATCCGATCGAGAGCCTTGGCCTTCTGGGCACGGGTGAACGACTTCGCGTCGAGGGCATCGAAGAGCACTCCGGTGTAGCGCTGCAGCGCGGGCCGTGTCGCGGACACCCACAGCTTGGCGTTGCGCTCCACTTCGTCTGCTTGCGTCGGACCAAGGCCGAGCGCTTCGCACGACGCGTCGACGTCAGCGGCCAGATCGACCAGCGCCTGAACGAGCAATTCGCGCGTTTCGGTCAACTGGGGCATCGACAGTTCGGCCAGATCGAGGGGCGCATCCTTGCCGCCGTCGGACTTGGTTTCTGAGGGAGGCAGCAGTACTAGCACGCTGTAACCGTACCGAGGCCCGCTCCGCCTACTGCGGCGACTATCCTTACACCTCGTGATTACCCGTCTGTCCCACCTGTTCCTGCGTACCCTGCGTGACGATCCCTCGGACGCCGAAGTTGCCAGCCACAAACTGCTGGTTCGTGCCGGCTACGTGCGTCGTATCGCGCCAGGCGTCTACTCGTGGTTGCCGCTGGGATTGCGGGTGCTGCGCGAGGTAGAGCGTGTCGTTCGCGAAGAGATGAATGCCATTGGCGGGCAGGAAATCCTGCTGCCTGCTCTGCTCCCGCGCGATCCCTACGAGGCGTCGAACCGCTGGACCGAGTACGGCCCCAACCTGTTCCGCCTCAAGGACCGCAAGGGCAACGACTACATGCTCGGCCCGACGCACGAGGAGCTCTTTGCTCTGACGGTCAAGGGCGAGTACAACTCCTACAAGGACTTCCCGGTCACCCTGTACCAGGTGCAGACCAAGTACCGCGACGAAGAACGTCCGCGTGCGGGCATTCTGCGCGGTCGCGAGTTCCTCATGAAGGATTCCTACTCCTTCGACCTCAGCGACGAAGGCCTGACGGAGTCGTACCAGGCGCACCGCGGCGCCTACGAGAAGATCTTCACGCGTCTGGGTGTCAAATACGTCATCGTCTCGGCCACCTCCGGTGCGATGGGCGGTAGCGCTTCCGAAGAGTTCCTCGCCGAGAGCGAGATCGGCGAAGACACCTACGTCCGCTGCCTCGAGTCGGGCTACGCCGCCAACGTCGAGGCCGTCAAGACGGTTGTTCCGGACTCGATTCCGTTCGACGGACTGCCCGAAGCCAAGGTGTACGACACCGCGAACACACCCACCATCGACACTCTCGTGGACTGGGCGAACGGTGCCGACCTCGGCCGCACGATCACCGCCGCCGACACTCTCAAGAACATCATGGTCAAGACCCGCCTACCCGGCGGCGAGTGGGAACTGCTCGGTATCGGCATCCCCGGCGACCGTGAGGTCGACGAAAAGCGCCTCGAAGCTTCGCTGGAGCCGGCCGAGTTCGTGATGATCACCGAGACCGACTTCAAGAACAACCCGTTCCTGGCCAAGGGCTACATCGGCCCGAAGGCACTGCAGGCCAACGGCGTTCGTTACCTCGTCGATCCGCGCGTCGTCGACGGCACGAGCTGGATCACGGGCGCCGACGAAGACGGCAAGCACGTGGTCGGCCTCGTTGCCGGTCGCGACTTCACCCCCGACGGAACCATCGAAGCTGCCGAAGTCCGCGACGGCGACGCCTCTCCGGACGGAGCCGGCACGCTGGTCTCGGCTCGCGGTATCGAGATCGGGCACGTCTTCCAGCTCGGCCGTAAGTACACCGACGTCTTCACCGTCGACGTTCTCGCCGAGAACGGCAAGCCCGTCCGTCCGACCATGGGTTCGTACGGCGTGGGCGTCTCGCGCCTGGTGGCCGTCATCGCCGAGCAGCATCACGACGAGAAGGGCCTGCGCTGGCCGGCCGAGGTTTCACCGGCCGACGTCTACCTCGTCATCGCGAACAAGGACGAGACCGCTCGTGAAGGTGCAGAAGGCCTCGCCGCGCAGCTCGACCGCGCCGGACTCGAAGTGATCCTCGACGACCGCAAGGCATCGCCGGGCGTGAAGTTCAAGGACTCCGAGCTGATCGGCGTTCCACTGATCGTTGTCGTCGGCCGTGGTTGGGCAGACGGCAAGGTCGAAATTCGCGACCGCTTCACTGGCGAGAGCCGTGAGATCGACGCAGACTCGGCGATCGAGGAGATCATCAGCGCAGTTCGCGGCTGATTCGAATAGTCGTCAGGGCCGCCGCAGCCACCTTCCGAGGTGTCTGCGGCGGCCCTTCTTTTCTGCCACAATCGTGGCTATGGAACGCGAACCGGATTGGGCAGAAGTCGACGGCTATCTCGTTTCCACGTTGGTAGGTGAAGATCCGGTTCTCGACGCGGCACT
Source organism: Rhodococcus sp. KBW08 (assembly GCF_003852455.1). NCBI lineage: Bacteria > Bacillati > Actinomycetota > Actinomycetes > Mycobacteriales > Nocardiaceae > Rhodococcus > Rhodococcus sp. KBW08. Next base: position 108,360 of record NZ_QAJJ01000002.1, on the reverse strand, counting down.
CGCAGCCAACTCCGAGGCCGGTCTCCCGCCCATCGACGTGGCGCCGAACCAGGGCAAGCTCCTCAATCTTCTGGCGCGAATGTGCCTGGCGCGCAATGTTCTCGAGATCGGAACGCTCGGCGGATACAGCACGATCTGGCTCGCTCGCGCGGTCGGCCCCTCGGGCCAGGTCATCACGCTGGAATTCGATCCCACCCATGCGGATGTCGCTCGGGCGAATATCGAGCGCGCCGGCTTGGCTGACCGTGTCGACATCCGCGTCGGGGCGGCACTCGACAGTCTTCCGTCGATCGCGAAGGAAGAGTTGGGTCCTTTCGACTTGGTCTTCATCGACGCCGACAAGGAGAACAACACCGAGTACGTGCGGTGGGCGCTTGCCCTCTCGCATCCCGGAACCGTCGTCATCGTGGACAACGTCGTGCGTGGGGGACATGTGTCCAACCCGGACATCGACGACGAGCGCGTCAAGGCGAGTCGAGCCGTGTTGGAGATGATCGCGGCCGAGCCGAAACTCGACGGCACCGCCATCCAAACCGTGGGTTCGAAGGGGTGGGACGGGTTTGCCGTTGCAGTAGTGAACGAGTGAGCGCAGACTCGAAGCGGTGAGGATGCTGGGGGCAGCGAAGGCGGCATGGCGATGGGTGCGCAGTGCTCCCGGTACATACGTCTGGTTGCTTGCCCTGCTGTTCACCACACTGTTCCTGCGGCATCTGCCTGACAATGTCGAGGAGCGTTTTCTCGGCAAGCGCTCGACCAATCTGCATCACCTGGCCGAAGACCCGCTACGAGTCCTGTTCTCGAGTGCCTTCTGGCTCGAAGGTGGCGGTTGGCTGGGATACCTGGTTCTCTTCACCATCTTTCATGCAACGGCTGAGCGTTGGCTCGGGACGTGGCGGTGGCTGTGTGTTGTCGTCATCGCCCACGTCGGAGCCACGTACATCAGCGAAGGTGTTCTGTACGAAGGTATTCGGCACGGATACGTGGCGGAGTCGGCGGTCAACACTCTCGACGTGGGAGTGAGCTACGGGCTGGCCGGCATCATGGGGATTCTGGTGTACCGCATCGTCGATCCGTGGCGATACGTCTATCTCGCGGGGCTGTTGGTCTTCTACGGTGTACCTCTGATTTTCGCCACCAATTTCACCGCCATCGGCCACATGTCTGCGTTGTTGCTGGGATTGGCGTGCTATCCGATCACGCGTGCTCGGGCGGGCACGTGGAATCCGATGGACCTGTGGCATTCGCGAAGAATCGCAGGTCTTCCATGAATCGCACCGCGGAAAGTTACCCGCTGGTAGTTTAGCGTCATCGACGAAAGGTAATGACGTGTCTGGCACCGATGGATTGCTCTTCAACCCCCATACTTACGACCCCGCTCAGTTCGATCCTGAGACCCGCCGTTTGCTGCGAGCCACCATCGAATGGTTCGAGAACCGCGGCAAGGAGCAACTGCTTCAGGACGACCTCGACGCAGTGTGGGTTTCCGACTTTCTCGAGTTCGTCGGCAAGGAGAAGTTGTTCGCCACGTTCCAGACTCCGGCGGCGTTCGCCGACGGTGACGAGAACCGTCGTTGGGACGGTGCCCGCAACGCAGCTCTGAGTGAGATCTTCGGTTTTTACGGGCTGGCGTACTGGTACGCGTGGCAGGTCACGATCCTCGGACTCGGACCGATCTGGATGAGTGACAACGACGCAGCGAAGAAGCGTGCAGCACAGGAACTCGCCGATGGTGGAGTCATGGCGTTCGGACTGTCCGAGCGCGACCACGGCGCCGACGTGTACTCCACCGACATGCTTCTCACTCCCGCCGACGGTGATGTCGCCTTCCGTGCGAGCGGCGAGAAGTACTACATCGGGAACGGCAACGTAGCCGGGATGGTGTCGGTGTTCGGGCGTCGTACCGACGTCGAGGGTCCCGAAGGCTACGTGTTCTTCGTCGCCGACAGCGCACATCCGAATTATCAACTCGTGGACAACGTCCTGCGCGGCCAGATGTACGTCAGCAATTTCCGCCTCGACGACTATCCGGTCCGTGAGGAAGACATTCTGCACACCGGCGTCGCCGCATTCGAGGCCGCGCTCAACACGGTCAACGTCGGAAAGTTCAACCTCTGCACCGGCTCCATCGGGATCACCGAACATGCGTTCTTCGAGGCAATCACTCACGCGCAGAATCGAATTCTCTACGGCAATCCGGTCACGGACTTCGCCCACGTTCGCGCCGCATTCGTCGACGCGTACTCACGTCTGATCGCGATGAAACAGTTCAGTGCCCGGGCGGTCGACTACTTCCGCAGCGCCAGCCTCGAAGATCGTCGCTATCTGCTGTTCAACCCCATGACCAAGGCCAAGGTCACCTCGGAAGGTGAGAAGGTCGTCGGGTTGCTGCACGACGTGATCGCAGCCAAGGGCTACGAGAAGTCCACGTACTTCCGTGAGGCAGCGCAGATGATCGGCACGCTGCCCAAACTCGAGGGCACCGTCCACGTCAACGTCGGCCTGATCCTCAAGTTCTTGCCGAACTATCTTTTCAATTCGGCGCAGTTCCCGGAGATCGTTACTCGTGACGACGCCGCCGATGACGAGTTCTTCTGGAACCAGGGGCCTACCCGCGGCGCTGCGAAGATTCAGTTCCACGAGTGGAAGCCCGTCTACGAGAAGCACTCGTCGATTCCGAACGTCGCTCGTTTCTACGAGCAGGCGATCGCGCTCACCGAATTGCTCACTGCGGCAGCGCCGGACGCGCAGCAGCAAAAGGATCTCGACTTCATGCTCAACGTGGGGCACCTGTTCTCCCTCGTTGTCTACGGCCATCTGATTCTCGAGCAGGCCGAGATCAGCGGGCTCGACGCCGACGTCGTCGATCAGATCTTCGACTTCCAGATCCGCGACTTCTCGGGATACGCGATCGCACTGCACGGAAAGCCGTCGTCGACGCCGGAGCAGCAGAAGTGGGCCTTGGCCGCGGTGCGGAAGCCTGTCGTCGACAGTGAACGCTTCGACCGGGTGTGGCAGCAGGTCAAGGCGTACGACGGTGCATACGAGATGCGCGCATGACGGCCCCGGTGACGCGCGAGCAGTTGATGGCCCTCGTGGAGGGATCCCCGAAAGCCGTCGGCGCGCATGACCGCTCGACCTGGGTTGCCCTGTTTGCCGAGGAGGGCCAGATCAACGACCCGGTAGGTTCACGTCCGCACAACGGGCAGGCGGCGATCGAGAGTTTTTACGACACGTTCATCGCCCCCAATTCGATCACCTTCCATGTCGAGCGAGACATCGTGTGCGGCCGCACGGTGTGGCGTGATTTGAGCCTCGCTACCGAGATGTCGACTGGAGTCGTCCTCGACGTGCCGATGCATTTGCGCTACGACTTGGTGGGGGAGCCGGATTCGTTGCGGATCGGAACCCTCTATGCGCATTGGGAATTGGCGACGATGCTGAGCCAGCTCGCTACCGCCGGCGTTGCCGGGGTGAAGGCGGCCGCGAAATTGACTCCGCAGTTGCTCTCGAACCAGGGGATCGGGGGAGCGCTCGGATTCTCGCGCGGCATCTTCGGCGTCGGAGACAAAGGCAAGAAGGCAGCTTCGCGGTTCCTCGAGGCGGCCGCTGTCGGTCGAACGCCGCCGGTGCCCGTCGAGCTTCCGGCGGGCACGCCGTTGTCCAATGCTGATGTCAACGCTCTGCTCACCGGCGTGACGAAGAGCAAGATGCTGGTTGCCGGTCGCACTGTGACGGCGAGCGTAGTCGTGTGCGGAGAACCGGCCATCGCACTGTTCGGCTTCGAGGCGAGCGGTCATCGCCTCAATCGGGTGCGCTTCTTCACCGAAAGCTGATACCGAGAACACTCGAATGCAGGTCAGGCTCGGCGCGCCACTCCGGCGCGCCGAGCCTTCGCTTTTCGGTGAAGTGTCAGATCGACCCGAGATCCGCAGACAGCCAGTGCTGCGGATTCATGTAGATCGCTACCTGCTCACCCAACTGCGACCGCGCGAATTCGAGATACCCGTCGACCTTGTCCGGGGTCAAATAACGCCGCGAGACTTCGACCAGCATCTCGTCGGTGCCCGGAACGATCTTGTCGACGGATCCGCTGACGCTGACGTAACGGATTGTCGGATCGAGCCTTTCGGCCATCAACGAGAAATGTCCGGCCGACTCGATGAGTCGTGCCTTTCGTGAATCCTTGCCCGTGAGGATCCATGGATTGCCACCGGGTGAGTACAGGTACCAGATCGGGACGGTCAAGGGACCGCGTTCGGCGCCGTCCGCTACGGACAGCGCCCCGATGTGGGGTTCGGCCAGAAACTGTTCACGCTCATTTTCGGAGAGTGCCATTCCTCGAGATTACCGCGACGTTTGACACGGCGTTGTGACTCCGTACACAATCGATGTGCTCATTATGAACAGGCGTTCGCAATGCGAACATTTCGATCTGAATTACTGGATCTGAACCGGTCGCGAACGCCCACAAGCAGTGAATGTCGAGGATCCGATGACCGCACCGCATACGCAGTCGAGTTCAATTACCGGTTCGCGTGGGGCGCGTGCCGCAATGTGGGTGGCACCGTTGTGTTGGATCGCTGTGCTTCTGGACGGATTCGACCTGGTCGTACTCGGCGCGGTCATTCCTTCGCTTCTCGACTACGACGCGTGGGGATTGAGTACCGGCACGATCACGATGATCTCGACCTTCGGGCTCATCGGCATGACCATCGGCGCCCTCGTCATCGGCACTCTCACCGACGTCATCGGTCGACGCCGCGCGCTGCTGTACGCCGTTGCCGCATTCTCGATTCTGACTCTGTTGTGCGCAATTGCGCCCAATCCGTTCATCTTCGGACTGCTGCGCTTCCTCGCCGGTGTGGGACTGGGTGGCGCCCTGCCGACGGCATTGGCTCTGGTCAACGAATTCTCGAAGAAGCAAGGCGGGGGATCTGCGTCGACCATGCTGATGACCGGCTATCACGTGGGCGCCGTTGCCACCGCCGCGCTGGCCCTCGTCGTGATCGAGCCTTTCGGTTGGCGAGCGATGTTCGTTGTCGGCGCACTTCCTGCCGTCGTCCTCATTCCACTCATGTTGCGGTATCTGCCGGAATCCCCGTCATACCTTCTCGCTCACGGAAAGCGTGCCGAGGCCGAGGAAATCGCTGCCCGCTACGGCGTCGAACTCGAGGCTGCGCCCACGTCCGAAGCTGGTCGCGCCGAAGCTGCCAATCCCGTTCGCGCACTGTTCTCTTCGAAGTTCCTGCGTAACAGCATCGCCATCTGGATCACCAGTTTCATGGGCTTGCTACTCGTCTACGGATTGAACACGTGGCTTCCGACGATCATGCGCGAGGCCGGATACAACCTCGGAGCGTCGTTGACGTTCCTTCTGATCCTCAATGCCGGAGCCGTCGTCGGACTGTTGATCGCCGGGGGTGTGGCGAACAAGATCGGCCCGCGTACCGCGGCCATCGTGTGGTTTGCCGGAGCGGCGTTGTTCCTGGCGCTACTGAGCGTGAAGGTGTCGTTCGGGATCTACGTGATGGTCTTCCTCGCCGGATGTTTCGTGTTCAGTGCGCAGGTATTGGTCTACGCCTTCACCAGCGCCAATCACCCACCTCAGATTCGCGCGACAGCGCTCGGATGGTCGGCAGGCGTCGGCCGGGTCGGTGCCATCTGTGGCCCGATTCTGGGCGGAGTTCTCCTGGGTGCGGGGTACGCCGTGCCGTGGGGCTTCTACGCTTTCGCGCTCGTCGGACTGCTCGGTGCAGTATCGATCTCCTGCACGCGGGTGCGCATCTGAAAATGTCAGTTTCGTAGCTTGGTGCGCTACTGCTATCGTTGAACATGAGTATGAAGAGTAGCGCTATCGTCGCGTCACAGGCACCGCTACCGGTGGCATCGACACGATCCGGTTTGTTGTGGGGATTGCTCGGAGTGCTGGCGTTCTCGTTCACCGTTCCGCTCACGCGGGTCGCCGTCGAGGATCTCGACCCACTGTTCGTCGGTGCGGGCCGCGCCGTCGTCGCCGGAGCCCTTGCGATTGTGATGCTGTCGGTTACTCGCGCGACGCTTCCGACACTTCGGCAATGGCTGCGCATCGCACTCGTGACCGTTGGTGCAGTACTGGGGTTTTCACTGTTCACCACGTTTGCATTGCAGACCTCGCCGGCGAGTCACGCGGCAGTCGTGATTGGGTTGCTTCCCGCGGCGACTGCGGTATTTGCCGTCGTTCGAGGAAAAGAGCGTCCCAGTAAGGGATTCTGGTGGGCGAGCGCCGCCGGTGCGGTGTCCGTCGTCGGATTCGTGGCCGTCGCCAACGGTGGACTCGGCTCGTTCCATCTCGCTGATCTTCTTCTGTTCGCCGCGGTTGTCTGTGCAGCACTGGCATATTCGGAAGGTGCGTTGCTGGCCCGCGAGATCGGGTCGTGGCAGACGATTGCCTGGGCGTTGATTCTCGGACTGCCGGTCACGATTGCGTTGACGGTGGCGTCCATGGCACAGGCTCCGGTCTCTGCCGATATCAACTCGTGGCTTTCGTTTGCCTACCTGGGATGCGTGAGTATGTTTCTCGGATTCTTTCCCTGGTACCGAGGTCTGGCGATCGGTCCCATTTCCACAGTGAGCCAAACACAGTTGGTTCAACCGGTGCTCAGCATTGCCTGGTCGGCGCTCATACTCGGTGAGGCGTTGTCACCCTCGATCGTGGCCGGCGGCGTCGTCGTCATCGGGTGTGCCTGGCTTGCCCTGAAGGCCCGAGTGGCAGCGCCGCGTGCTGTGCCGGCACGCGACGCGTCTACTGCCACCGATGATTCAGAAAAGCGGGCCGCCACCGAAGGCACTGCGGTGTGACGCAGGTTGTTTCCCGTTGGCGTCGGTGATTCCGTACTCGACGGCCGTCTCCGCCGTGATCAGCGTGTGACCGCTACGCGCGTTCACTTCCGGATCGTTGGCCAATGCAGTGATGACTTGGCCGACGAACTCCGGGGTTTCGGCCTCGGCCAGTGAGAAGCCTTCGAAGCTCTCGATCCCACTCGCCTCCATCCGCTCGTTGCGGATCAACCCGAGCCAGAAGGAAAGTGCGGTGACGCCGGTTCCCTTCAATTCGACAGCCATGTCCGCGGCCATCTTGTCCAGACCTGCCTTCGACATCCCGTACAGCACAGAGTGCAGGTACCCGCGGGTCCCGAACGACGAGATGTTGCCGATCACTCCACTGCCCCGGGGAACCATCAACTTCGCCGCTTCCACCGAAGCAACGTAGTGAGCGCGCAGTCCGATCCCGATCAGCGAATCCCAATCGTCGATCGGCCTCTTCCAGAATGGATCGGCGAAGCCTGCATAGCCCGCCGGATTGGCCCAGACGTTGTTGACCAGAAGATCGAGGCGGCCGGACTGTTCCTCGGCGATACGTGCGAACAGGTCGACGATCTGTTGATCGTCGGCGTGATCGCACTGCACGGCAATGCCGTGACCACCGCGTTCGATGATCTCCGCTGCGGTGCGATCGAGGGGGCCGTCGGCGCCGACGGTTCCTCTCGCCGTCACGTACACCGTCCAGCCGTCGCTTCCCAGGGCGAGGGCAATGCCCTTGCCGACGCTCCGGCTGGCTCCGGTTACGAGCGCAACGTTTCCGTTCGTCGTCATCGCGGCCCACCCAACGAACCCTCGGCGATATCAGCGTCCGGGGACAGGGGGGTCGTAATCGACCACGTCTCCGTGAAATGGCATTGACTCATTTTCCACACACCGTCCTCGATCACGTATTTGTCGTCGTATTCGCCGGTCATCAACTTCTCGGTGCGTCCGACAGTGTCGACCTGGCGGAACTGCAGGGTCCATCGCCCCACCGCCGACGTCTCCGAGGTCAGTGCGATGTCGGGATGCAATCCGTGATGCATGTCGAGGACCGCGTACCGGCCGTCGATCTTCCGAAGAGCGATCTTCTCGAAGATGTCCGCCATCGGCCCGGCGTCGTCGAACGCGCCGAGGCGGCCGTAGTCGATCGATGCTCCTGAACGGATGAAGCTGCTGCGGAACCGAACCGGATCCTTGGCGTCACAGGCTCGCCAGTAGCCATGTTTGAGCTTCTTGATTTCCTCGATCTGTTCGAGCGCGTCGAGGCGTTGTGCGAGATCCACCGTCGGTCCTTTTCGTCTGGGTTTCCCGGAGACATGTCGGATCGACTGTAGGGTGTCCTCAGTCACATGTGTGTAGTTTTTCCCAGTGACCGGTCAGGAAACGGTGTCGGTTTCGCTCGAGGATTCGTCGCCGGTGAGAGTGATTGCAGTCGAGTCGCTGAAGACGCTGCCCCACAGTTCGCCGAGGGCCGGATCTTCTTCGGCGTGTTCGGGTGCCATCATCGCGAGCAGATTGTTGATCAGCATGCCGTTCGCGATGAACAAGCGCGCTTGCTCGGGCGTGCAACCGGTGCGCTCACGCAGCAAGGTGTAGATGCCGGACATGGCGTTCCGGGACACCGCGGCGACGTCGTCGGTGCTGGTTGCGAAGCCGTGCAACATGACAAGCAGTAGATCCCGGTCGAGAACCAGCTCGCCGTAGGCGGATCCGAGTTCGGCCCAGAACTGCGGATTGCTCGGATCGATTGTGACGGTGTCCAATTTGTCGTTGAAGGTGCGAACGATTTCGTCGAGCGCGCGCGTGAACACCGCGTGGAACAAATCGGCCTTGGTTCCGAACATGCGCACGACGTACGGCTGCGAGACGCCGGCTTCCTTGGCTACGGCGTCCGTGCTGGTGCCGGAATATCCGCCCTTTGCGAACGCTCGCGTTGCCGCGGCAAGGACCAGTGCGCGACGTTCCGGTGCGCTCATCCTGCGGGTACGTGGTTCAGCTGCACCGATCGACATGTTGACACGTTATCACCGGATAGCTTAGTTTCGACTTAAGTAATCATTCAATGCCTTAAGGCACCTTCACTCGAGGAATCGCGATGACCGTTTTGACGAAGTCCGGATCGGACGCCGCATCCGGGTCGGAAAGCAGTGGAGGACGTAAGGTTCCGATCGCGATCGCGATGGTTGCTGCCTCTCTGCCCATGTTCATGGCCACCCTCGACAACCTCGTGATGACGAGCGCGCTGCCGGTGATCGAGAAGGAACTGAACGCGTCCGTCGGGCAACTCCAGTGGTTCATGAATGCGTACACGCTCTGCTTTGCGACGCTGATGCTTTCGGCGACGACGCTCGGCGATCGGTGGGGTCGCCGCCGTATGTTCGTGTTCGGAATCGGGCTGTTCACGGCGGCATCGATCGCTTCGGCGCTGTCCACAACCCCAGGCTTGCTGATTGCGGCCCGAGCCTTCCAGGGCGCCGGTGCTGCCGCGATCATGCCCCTCTCGCTGACCCTCCTCGTCGCAGCGGTACCGGAAGCCAAGCGCGCCATGGCAATCGGCGTGTGGGGTGGTGTCTCCGGCCTGGGAATCGCGATGGGTCCCGTGGTCGGTGGAGCGGTAGTCGACGGGTTCTCGTGGCAGGGGATCTTCTGGATCAACGTGCCGGTGGCGATCGTTGCTGTTCCTCTTGCGTTGTATGCGTTGCGTGAATCGACCGGTCGCACACAACCTCTCGACCTTCCCGGTGTCGCACTCGCCGGACTGGGTGTGTTTCTGGCGGTGTGGGGAATCGTTCACGGCAACGACGACGGCTGGGGATCGTTCGGAGTGGTTGCGTCGTTGGTCGGTTCCGCAGTCGCCTTGGCGCTCTTCGTTCTTCGCGAGATGAAGACGTCACATCCGGTGATGCCCCTACGTCTGTTCCGCTCACGGAGCTTCTCGATGGCGAACGTCATCGGCTTGACCTTCTCGATCGGGATCTTCGGAGCGGTGTTCCTGCTGTCGCAGTACCTCCAGATCGTGATGGGCTACAGCCCGTTCCAAGCAGGCCTGCGGACGCTTCCGTGGACGGCAGCGCCGATGATTTTCGCTCCTCTCGCCGGTTTTTTGGCGCCGAAGGTCGGGCTCCGTTCACTTCTGCTGACCGGTCTACTGCTCCAGGCCGGAGCACTGTTCTGGTTGGCCGCGTTGATCGGTCCCGACGTGACGTACGGTTCGCTGGTTCCGGCTCTACTGATGGCGGGAATCGGCATGGGCTTGACCTTCGCGCCGAGTTCGACCGCGGTACTCGTCGACATGGACGAGCCTGATCACGGAACAGCCAGTTCGACGAATTCGACGCTTCGCGAGATCGGTGTCGCACTGGGAATCGCGGTTCTCACAGCGGTCTTCCTTGCCGCCGGTGGTGCGCTCACCCCGCTTGGCTACGGCGACGCCCTGACACCCGCGCTGCGCGTCGGCGGTTGCTTCGTGCTGGTGGCCGTGGTCGCGGCGTGGTTCGTGCCCTCGCATCGAAAGGCCTGAGCCACTGCTGTGCGCCTTTATCAACCCCCGGCGGTTAATAAAGGCGCACAGCAGTTATGAAGTGGGGTCCCCCGGGAAGGCTGAGGTGGCCGGAGCCGTTCCCAGCGCGGACCGCCATCCGGCGCCGCGGATTGCCGCATCGGTGAGGCCGTCGATTCCGAACGTGCGGAGTTGGTCGGTATCGACCTGTTCGACGAATGCCCGGTAGGTCACGGCGGTATCGGATTCGATCTGCGCTGCCAGTTGTGCCGCGGTAACGGCGTCCGTCACCGGGAACGGAATCTCGTAGGCTGCCGCGGCTGTCGGTGGGGTCTCGCCCGCGTCGGTCGACAGGGCAACCAGCGCATCACGTCGCGCGCGGTGCGCGGCCGTATGTGTGGCAACTTCGTTGACACGGGCAGGATTCGAAAACGCGGCAACCACTCCGTACGCGAAGATCGCGGCATTCTCTGATTCGATCGCGGTCAGCAAGGCAGAACTCTCGGATCGACGGGTGTGCGAAGTGATCACGGAAGCAACACCGCAACCTGAGTCGAGCACGACGCGCTGATCGAGCCGAGCAGGCCCGCGCGATAGCCGGACATCGTCCGAGCGAGATCCGCGGCACTGCGCGCCGAATCAGCCAGCGAGGTACTCAAGGATTCGACGCCGGTTGGAGCGTTTGCGACCGAGGTCGACGGGGGTGCAGTGGTCGTAGCGGCGCCGCCGCCCGCTGCTCGTGCAATCTCGGCGTCGAGTTCGAGTGCATGCGCTGTGCGTTCGGCGCTGATCGTGGTCAGTGATGCCGACTTGTCCGGTGCGAGTGCGATCGCGGCGGTTGCGGCGGCAGCGTCGGCGCGAGCTCGCTCGGCCTGGGCCGTCAGCTGGTCGACTTCTGCAGCCGCCTCCGCTGTGCCGTCGTCGGTGCAGGCGGACAACGAGAAGGCTGCAGCGCCCAACGCTGCTGCGGTTCCCGTCATCTTGAGCGCACTCCGCCGGGAGAGTGAGGTAGTAGTCATGGGCGTCAGCACCAGTCCATCGTGCCAGGTGGTCGGCCGATCGTTCGAATCCGCGCGTCGTGTTCAAGTGTGACGTGCGTCGGGCACTCTGGTCACGGAGACGCGCAATGAGCGGTACTCTTGGATGCTTGCAGCATGTGGCACCTGGTGTCTTTTCATGCTCGCAGCCGCCCACGTCGACAGTCGACACAAGTCGGACAATCGACGACAACTGAAATGAGGAGTTCGCGAGATGCCGGTGCCATCCAGGGAGAGGGTGATCGAGCTGATCTCCGAACTCGTGCACGCCCAGGGTTACGACGTCGAGGACGTTGTCGTGACCAGTGCGGGCAAGCACAGCGCGGTGCGCATCATGGTCGACAGCGATGCCGGGATCGAACTCGATGCCGCCGCAGAGATCAGCAGACTCGTTTCGGAACTTTTCGACAGCCTCGAGGAAATCGGTGAAACGCCGTACACCCTCGAGGTGACCTCTCCGGGAATCGATCGCCCACTGACGCTCGAGCGTCACTGGCGTCGGGCTCGCGGACGTAAAGCGCGTATCGATCTGGCCGGCGAGACCGTGGTGGGCCGTATCGGAACGTTGAACGACGATTCCGTGGCGGTTGTCATCGGTGGCCGCGGCGGGCTGACCGTGCGCGAGATTGCTCTGGACGACGTTCAGAAGGCCATAGTTCAGGTGGAGTTCTCGAAGCCCAGTGAGGCGGAATTGGAACTCGCGGGCGGCATCCCGGAGGGGCGCGCAGTTCCCTCGGATGCGGTTGACCTCACCGATGACTCGGGCGTGGACAGTGTCGAAGACGACGAAGCAGAATTAGAAGACGTAGAAAACGAAGAAGGGTTCGACAAGTGAATATCGACATTGCAGCGTTGCGAGCGATCGAAGCCGAAAAGGGCGTTTCGATCGAAACTGTGATCGCCACGATCCAGACCGCGCTGCTGACGGCGTACCGCCACACCGAGGGGCACAAGCAGAACGCTCGGATCGATGTCAACATCAAGACCGGTTCGGTGCGAGTGATGGCGCACGACACCGATGCCGACGGCAACATGATCGGTGAGGAGTGGGACGACACTCCCGAAGGATTCGGACGCATTGCGGCTACCACCGCACGCCAGGTCATTCTGCAGCGTTTGCGAGACGCCGAGCACGAGCGCAGTTTCGGTGAGTTCTCGACCCATGAGGGCGAGATCGTCGGCGGTGTCATTCAGCGTGACGCGCGTGCGAACTCTCGCGGAATGGTCGTTGTGCGCATCGGCAGCGAATCCAATGGCGCAGAAGGATTGTTGCCGCCTGCAGAACAGGTTCCCGGCGAGAATTACGAGCACGGTGAGCGCATCAAGTGCTACGTCGTCGGAGTTGCTCGCGGCGCCCGTGGCCCGCAGATCACCCTCTCGCGGACTCACCCGAACCTGGTTCGCAAATTGTTCGCACTCGAGGTTCCGGAGATCGCGGACGGCAGTGTCGAGATCATCAACGTCGCGCGCGAAGCGGGACATCGTTCCAAGATCGCCGTTGCCTCACGCGTGCAGGGGCTCAACGCAAAGGGTGCATGCATCGGCCCGATGGGTCAGCGCGTCCGCAACGTCATGAGTGAACTCGCGGGGGAGAAGATCGACATCATCGACTTCGACGAAGATCCCGCGACGTTTGTGGGCAACGCACTTTCCCCGTCGAAAGTGGTCTCCGTCACTGTCGTCGATCCCGAAGCTCGTGCAGCCCGTGTCATCGTGCCCGATTTCCAGCTTTCGTTGGCCATCGGAAAAGAGGGTCAAAATGCCCGTCTGGCTGCGCGGTTGACGGGTTGGCGTATCGACATTCGTAGCGATGCGGCACCCGTTGGTGACGCGTCCGACCGGCCCGCCACGTCCAACGGATAACGGTGGAATGCAGTGATCGAGACGGTTCGGCGGTAGAGTGGACAATGGTTCGACGTGAGTCCTCGGATTCTGCGCGCGTGAAACCCGGTTCGCCGGTCAGAACGTGCGTGGGGTGCAGGGAACAAGGGTCGGCTGTCGATCTGTTGAGGGTCGTGGTTGGTGAGCAGGGGCCGGAGGGTTCCCCGCTGATCCCCGACGTATCGCGAAGACTCCCCGGTCGAGGTGCATGGCTGCACCTGGATCCGAGTTGTCTGAGCCTGGCAGAGCGGCGCCGAGCATTCAGCAGAGCACTGCGAGTGTCCGGAAATCTGGACACGTCCGCTGTCGACCAGCTGGTCGACGCAGTTCACACAAAAGCAGTACCTCTCGAGAAGAACAGGCACAAGCACTCATGAGCACACCGTGAAGCACCAACGATGAACGTCCATCGGCGATAACCCGAGGTCGTGCGGGACCCACATCTGTGGGATGCCTCCTGCTCGACCTCATCAGTGAGGAGAGCAGTGGCAGGCAAGGCCCGCGTGCACGAGTTGGCTAAAGAACTCGGTGTCACCAGCAAGGAACTACTCGCAACGCTCAAGGAGCAAGGCGAGTTCGTGAAGTCTGCGTCATCCACAGTGGAGGCGCCCGTCGCCCGTCGTCTGCGGGAGTCATTCCCGTCGGCAGGCGGAGCAGAAACCAAGTCCGAGACCGGCGCAGCCGCTCCGGCGGCTCGGCCCGCGGCAAAGCCAGGCGCACCGTCGCCGTCAGCTGCAAAGCCCGGTGCCCCGCGTCCCGGCCCCAAGCCGGCCGCACCCGCACCGGCGGCTCCCGCAGCACCGGCACCGGCAACCCCCGCGGCTCCCGCAGCTGCTGCTCCGGCAGCACCGTCGGCGCCGGTCCCCACCCCGACGTTCAACGCTCCGAAACCAGCACAGCCGGCACGTCCGGCTCCGGCTGCTCCCGCAGCGTCGGCTCCGGCAGCCCCCGCGGCTCCGGCAGCACCGTCCACCGGCGCAAAGCCCGGCGGACCGCGTCCGGGACCGAAGGCACCTCGCGTCGGTAACAACCCGTACTCCTCGGCTCCCGCCGAGCGTCCGGCACCTCGTCCCGCTCCCGGCGCACCGCGTCCGGGTGCAGGCCAGGGCGGTTCTCGTCCGGCTCCGGGTCAGGGCGGTCCCCGTCCGGCTCCCGGCCAGGGTGGACCTCGTCCGGCTCCGGGTCAGGGCGGTCCCCGTCCGGCTCCCGGCCAGGGTGGACCTCGTCCGCCTGCAGGTCAGGGCGGACCTCGCCCGAGCCCCGGCTCCATGCCTCCTCGCCCGAACCCGGGTGCAATGCCTGCTCGTTCCGCTCGTCCCGCGCCAGGTGGCGGCGGACGTCCGGGTCGTCCCGGTGGCGCTCCCGGTGGTCGTCCGGGTGGCGGCGGCGGTGGATACCGCGGCGGCGGCGCTCCCGGCGCCGGTGCTGGTGCAGGTGCTCCCGGTGGAGCAGCTCCGGCCGGTGGATTCCGCGGTCGTCCCGGCGGCGGTGGCCGTCCCGGTCAGCGCGGCGCAGCGGCAGGTGCATTCGGTCGTCCCGGTGGAGCAGTTCGCCGTGGACGTAAGTCGAAGCGGGCGAAGCGCGCCGAGTACGAAAGCATGCAGGCTCCCGCAGTCGGCGGCGTCAGGCTGCCACGCGGCAACGGCGAGACCATCCGTCTCGCTCGCGGCGCATCGCTGTCGGACTTCGCGGACAAGATCGATGCGAACCCCGCAGCACTCGTGCAGGCGTTGTTCAACCTCGGTGAGATGGTCACGGCAACTCAGTCGGTCAACGACGAGACGCTGGAGCTGCTCGGCGGCGAAATGAACTACGTCGTGCAGGTCGTCAGCCCGGAGGACGAGGATCGCGAGCTGCTCGACAGCTTCGACCTCACCTACGGCGAGGACGCCGGCGGAGAAGAGGACCTCGAGTCCCGTCCGCCTGTGGTCACCGTCATGGGCCACGTCGACCACGGTAAGACCCGTCTGCTCGACGTGATCCGTAAGGCGAATGTCCGTGAGGGCGAAGCCGGCGGCATCACGCAGCACATCGGTGCCTACCAGGTGCTGACCGAGCTCGAGGGCAACGAGCGTCTCGTGACGTTCATCGACACCCCGGGTCACGAGGCCTTCACGGCCATGCGTGCTCGTGGTGCCAAGGCCACCGACCTCGCGATCCTTGTCGTCGCAGCCGACGACGGCGTCATGCCGCAGACGGTGGAAGCGATCAACCACGCCCAGGCGGCCGACGTGCCGATCGTGGTCGCGGTGAACAAGATCGACAAGGAAGGCGCGAACCCGGACAAGATCCGGCAGCAGCTCACCGAGTACGGACTGGTGGCCGAGGAATACGGCGGAGACACCATGTTCGTCGACATCTCGGCGAAGCAGGGTCTCAACATCGACGCACTGCTCGAAGCAGTGCTGTTGACGGCCGATGCTTCCCTGGATCTGCGCGCCAACCCGGACATGGACGCTCAGGGTGTTGCCATCGAGGCGCACCTCGACCGTGGCCGCGGCCCCGTCGCTACCGTGCTCATTCAGCGCGGAACGCTGCGGGTCGGCGACTCGATCGTTGCCGGTGATGCTTACGGCCGCGTCCGCCGCATGGTGGACGAGCACGGTCAGGACGTCCACGAGGCACTGCCTTCACGTCCGGTCCAGGTCATCGGCTTCACGTCGGTCCCCGGTGCAGGCGACAACCTGCTCGTGGTCGACGAGGACCGTATCGCTCGCCAGATCGCGGACCGTCGCAACGCACGTAAGCGCAACGCGCTTGCAGCGAAGAGTCGTAAGCGCATCAGCCTCGACGATCTCGATGCAGCTCTGAAGGAACATTCGCAGCTGAACTTGATTCTCAAGGGTGACAACTCGGGAACCGTGGAGGCTCTCGAAGAGGCTCTCCTCGGCATTCCGATCGACGACGAGGTGCAGTTGCGCGTCATCGACCGCGGTGTCGGTGGCATCACGGAAACCAACGTCAACCTGGCTGCTGCGTCCAACGCGATCATCATCGGCTTCAACGTCCGCGCCGAAGGCAAGGCAACGGAGCTGGCGAACCGCGAGGGCGTCGACATTCGCTACTACTCGGTGATCTACCAGGCCATCGACGAGGTCGAGAAGGCACTCAAGGGCCTGCTCAAGCCGGTGTACGAAGAGGTCGAGCTGGGCAAGGCAGAGATTCGCGCCATGTTCCGTTCGTCCAAGATCGGCAACATTGCCGGTTGCTTGGTCACCTCGGGCAGCATCCGTCGCAACGCCAAGGCACGTCTCATCCGCGACAGCAAGGTCATCGCCGAGACGGTCACCATCTCCTCGCTCAAGCGGGAGAAGGAAGACGCCACCGAGGTTCGCGAGGGCTACGAATGTGGTTTGACCGTCACCTACTCCGATATCAAGATCGGTGACGTTCTCGAGTGCTACGAGCTTCGCGAGAAGCCGCGCGACTGATTATGTCGACACGGGCGTTGGGGCGGACGCACGTGAGTACTAGCTGACATGGACTCTTCCGGACTTGAACATACAAGTCCGGAAGGGTCCATTCGGCTCTGTCTAGGGGGAAAATGTTTGTAGGGGCACTGGAGTTCGACATCCTTTTCGGTGATGTCCACTCACTCAAGGAAAAGCGTTCGATGTTGTCGCCGATCCTGACGGAACTTCGTCGATTCGGTGTGAGTGCAGCGGAGGCGGGGGAGCAGGGACGCCTGCGTCGAGCGCTCGTGGGCGTCGGTGTGGTCAGTTCGTCCGTCGATCACCTGCACGATGTTCTCGATCATTGTGAGCGGGCGGTGGCCGAGCGTCCGGAGATTCAGTTGCTGGCTGTGCGAAGGCGAATCTTCGGCCCGGAAGACTGAGTGTCACTGGTCGGTGTCGGTGAGTCGCTCCCCGAGACGGCGTACCGAATCGAGTTGGTTGGCAAGGGATTAGGCGTCTACGGGACCAGCTGTGACGGTATCTGTGCTCACGGTCGGCGCACGCGGAGACTGTGGCGATCGACAACGGCCCTGCCGGCGGTGGCTTGTCGTCGAAGACCTCTGCGGATGGTGATTTGGTTGCCGGGTAGCCGATGGACGAGACTGTTGTCGGTAATAATTCTTGTTAACCAGAACTTTGATCGATCGAGTCACCTCGATTCGAGTGGCCAGGTAGAGGAGACTGACAGTCATGGTAGATCCAGCCCGGGCACGCAAGCTGGCAAAGCGTATCGGAACCATCGTCGCGACGGCGATCGATCACGAGATCAAGGATCCGCGGCTCGCATTCGTCACCATCACGGACACCAAGGTCACCAATGATCTGCACGACGCGACGGTGTACTACACCGTTATGGGTGAGAAGGTCGATTCCGCGCCCGACGTGGAAGCTGCCGCTGCGGGTCTGGAGAAGGCCAAGGGTGTTCTGCGCTCGAAGGTCGGCGCCGGAACCGGAGTCCGGTTCACTCCGACTCTGACCTTCGTCGCCGATACCGTTCCCGACACCGCGCGTCATATGGAAGAGCTGTTGGCCCGGGCCAAGGCCGCCGACGACGAGGTCGCCAAGGCTCGTGAGAACGCACAGCCCGCCGGAGATGCAGATCCGTACAAGGAACCGCGAGTGGCTGCGGACGAAGACGCGGCGTCTCCAGATGTTCGTGAAGCCGACTGACGCGCACCGAGAATGACGATCACCGCACTTTCGGACGTCGACCCCTGCGCGGCGAAATTCGCTCAGGTGGCCGAGGTGCTCGAAGCAGCACACTCGGTGACGATTCTCTGCCACGTGCAGCCGGATGCGGACACGATCGGTAGTGGACTTGCACTCGGCCTCGTCCTCGAGCGTCGGGGAGTTTCGGTTCAGGTCGCGTTCAGCCGGCCGTCGGCGCTGCCCGAGTCGATGCGTGATTTCCCCGGTGTGCACCTGCTCGTGGCTCCCATCGACGTTCGGGAAAACGTCGACGTGCTGGTGACCGTGGACGTCGGCAGCGAGGGGCGGCTCGGTGAGTTGGCGAGTCGACTCACCGGCGCACGTCGCACGATCGTTCTCGATCACCATCGCTCCAATTCGGAGTTCGGAACGATCAACGTGGTCGACGAAACCGCGGCTTCGACGACGGCACTCATCGCACGATTCTTCGATGCGTGGGGAGTCGCGATCGATCGCGATATCGCGCACTGTCTCTATGCCGGACTGGTCACCGACACCGGCTCCTTCCGGTGGGGAGGTCCGCTTCCACATGTGCTCGCGGCGCGTTTGCTGGCGACGGGCATCGACGGCGACGCGATTGCGCGAAAGCTGCTCGACACCCATCCGTTCGGGTGGTTGCCGATGCTGGGTTCGGTACTCGGGTCCGCAGTGTTGATTCCGGACGCCGCCGCCGGCCGTGGGCTGGTGTACGCAGTGATTCGACGCAGTGACATCGGCGATCTTCGCTCCGAGGAGATCGAGAGCGTCGTCGATATCGTGCGAACCACTTCGGAAGCCGAAGTTGCCGCTGTACTCAAAGAGTCGGTTTCCGGAAGCTGGTCGATCTCGTTGCGTGCAAAGTCGGCGATCGACGTGTCGGCGGTCGCTGAAAGTCTCGGTGGCGGCGGGCATCGGCTGTCGGCCGGATACACGTCGACCACGTCCAGCGACGAGATTGTTGCCGCGCTCGTCGCGGCACTCGGCTGAATCCGCGGCATTGAGCGAATCTGACGCCACCTCGGCGAGATCTTCGGCAGCTGAGTTCGACGTCACTGGACGACGAATCTTTTCCCTGGCGTTTCCGGCACTCGGGGTGCTGGCGGCTGAACCCCTCTATCTGTTGTTCGACATCGCCGTGGTCGGCCGACTCGGGGCGCTTCCGCTGGCCGGGTTGGCGGTCGGTGGTCTGATCCTGTCGTTGGTGAGTACGCAGCTGACCTTCTTGTCGTACGGCACGACGGCGCGCGCCGCGCGGCTGCACGGAGCGGGCCGCGAGCGCGACGCGGTGGGCGAGGGCGTTCAGGCGACCTGGCTGGCAGCCGCGATCGGCTTGGCCTTGGTAGTGATCGTGCAGGTGATCGCGGGCCCGTTGACGTCGGCGGTGGCCGGTACTCCCGACATCGCCGCGGCTGCGGAAAGTTGGCTTCGGATAGCGGTATTGGGTGTTCCGCTCATCCTGGTAGCCCTGGCCGGAAACGGCTGGATGCGCGGCGTTCAGAACACGGTGCGACCGCTGCGGTTCGTCCTTGTCGGCCTGGGTATTTCTGCGGTGTTGTGCCCGATTCTGGTGCACGGATTGCTCGGTGCTCCCCGAATGGAACTCGAAGGATCGGCTGTCGCGAATCTGGTGGGCCAGAGTGTTTCGGGTGTTCTGTTCGCCTGGGCGCTCTTTCGTGAACCGGTCTCGGCTCGACCACATTTTGCGATCATGCGGGCGCAGATGCTGATGGGCCGTGACCTGATTCTGCGCAGCCTCGCGTTCCAAGCTTGTTTCGTCTCGGCGGCCGCGGTGGCGTCGAGGTTCGGTGCAGCTGTCGTCGGTGCACATCAAGTTGTCCTCCAACTGTGGAACCTGGTTTCGCTCCTTCTCGATTCCTTGGCGATCGCAGCTCAGACGCTCATCGGAGCAGCACTCGGCGGTGGGTACGCAGTCGCGGCGAAGAGGATGACCTGGCGGATCACCGCGTGGTCGACGGTTTTCGCCGTGGTGCTCGCGATCTTCTTCGCTGCCGGTCACTCCGTGATCCCCGGTCTCTTCACGTCCGACGCCGAGGTGCTCGGTCAAATGTCGATCGCGTGGTGGTTCTTCGTCGCGATCATGCCGGTCGCGGGAATTGTGTTCGCCCTCGACGGTGTTCTGCTCGGTGCCGGCGACGTGGTGTTCCTACGCAACGCGACCATGCTCTGCGCAGTTCTCGGGTTTCTGCCCGCGATCTGGCTCTCCCTCGCCTACGACTGGGGGCTGGCCGGAATTTGGGCAGGGCTTACCGTGTTCGTAGTACTTCGGATGGTCGCGGTGTCGTGGCGAGCGTTTTCCGGCAAGTGGGCCGTGACAGGTCCGGCGACGGCGAGGCGCGGAAGTTCAACTGAGGAAGCAGAGGGATTGTGGCAGCAAAGTTGATGGCGGTGAGCGACATTCACGTCGGTCACAACGGCAACAAGCCGATGACGGAAGAGCTGTTTCCGGATTCGCCTGACGACTGGCTCATCCTCGCCGGTGACGTCTCGGAGAAGACGGACGACATCCGGTGGGCTTTGAAGCTCCTGCGAAGCAGATTCGCAAAAGTCATCTGGATTCCGGGGAACCATGAACTGTGGACGACCGCCAAGGACCCGGTTCAGATTCACGGAGCGCCGCGGTACGAGTACCTGGTTAACATGTGCCGCGAACTCGACGTCATCACACCCGAGGACCCGTTTCCGGTGTGGGAGGGAGACGAGGGTCCGGTCACGGTCGTCCCGATGTTCCTTCTCTACGACTACTCCTTCCTGCCGGAAGGTGCGCGGGACAAGGAACACGGGCTCGAGATCGCGCGGGACAAGAACGTCGTCGCCACCGACGAGTTCCTACTTTCACCTCAGCCGTATGCGACGCGCGACGCGTGGTGCCGCGCGAGGATCGAGTACACCCAGGCACGGCTGGACGCACTTCCCGAAGGCACGAAAACCGTTCTCGTGAACCATTTCCCGATGGTCCGGCAGCCGACTGACGTGCTCATGTATCCGGAGTTCGCATTGTGGTGCGGAACCACCGCGACCGCCGACTGGCACGTCAAGTACAACGCGGTGTGCTCGGTGTACGGGCACCTGCACATTCCTCGAACCACCTACTACGACGGCGTCCGCTTCGAGGAAGTTTCACTCGGATACCCGCGTGAATGGCGTCGGCGCGGACTGCCGGAGAAGCTGTTACGTCAGATTCTTCCCGTTCCGGAGTACCCGCCGGGAACGCTCAACAAGTGGGGTGGTCACTTCAAGGTCACGCCGGAGCAGGAAGCCGAAGTCGAGCGCATGCGCGCCGGACGCTGAGAGGTATCGCTACGTGATCGAACAGATTCTTCCCGGTGGAGTTGCGACGGCCGAGGCCTTCGTCGATCCGCCCGGTCTGGTTCCGCACCCCAGCGAGGAGGCGTTGATCGGCCGTGCCGTCGAGAAGCGTCGTCGCGAATTCGTGACTACTCGGCATCTCGCGCGTCAGGCGATGGGCAAGCTCGGTGTTCCGTCTGCCGCAGTCATGCGCGGCGAGCGTGGCGCCCCGCTGTGGCCGCAGGGAGTGGTCGGGAGCCTCGCGCATTGCGACGGCTACCGCGGCGCTGTGCTGGCGTACTCCATGCAGGTCCGCTCACTCGGGATCGACGCCGAACCGCACGGTCCACTGCCGGACGGGGTATTGCCCGCGGTCAGCATCGAAGCGGAACGAACGTGGCTGGGCGCTCAGGCAACCGGCGGTCCGGTGCACTGGGATCGAGTGCTCTTCTGCGCGAAGGAAGCCACCTACAAGGCGTGGTTCCCGCTCACCGGCCGCTGGTTGGGGTTCGAGGACGCCCACATCACCTTCGAGGCGGAGTCGGAAACTTCGGGGACCTTCACTTCGCGTCTGCTCGTCCCCGGTGAGGCGACGTACGGTCCGCCGCTGACCTCTTTCGACGGCAGGTGGTTGGTGTCGGACGGGCTCATCCTGACGGCAATTTCGGTGCAGTGAGCGCGACTGGCAGAATCGACACACGTGTCAGCTCGTGAAAAGCCTTCCTCCGGTCTTGTCGGCGCCGGAATCCTGATCGTCGACAAAGAGGCGGGTATCACCAGCCACGACGTGGTCGCGCGATGCCGCAAGTTGTTGAACACCCGCAAGGTGGGACACGCCGGAACGCTCGATCCCATGGCGACCGGTGTTCTCGTTCTCGGCGTCGAGCGTGCGACCAAGTTACTCGGTCTCCTGGCACTGACCACCAAGGCGTACTCGGCGACCATTCGACTCGGCGCAGCGACGGATACGGACGACGCCGAGGGCGAGGTCCTGACATCTGCAGATGCCTCGGGGGTGACGGACGAGGAGATCGCCGCGATCGTGGCGACGTTGACCGGAGACATCAAGCAGATCCCGGCAAGCGTGAGCGCCATCAAAGTCGACGGTCAGCGCGCGCATGCTCTGGTGCGCGCGGGAGAAACCGTCGAGTTGGCGCCGCGCCCGGTGACGGTGTCGACTTTCGACGTTCTGGCTCGGCGAGATGTCCCGGGAGGCTTCGTCGATCTGGATGTCGAGGTGGAATGCTCGTCCGGAACGTACATCCGTTCGCTGGCGCGCGATCTCGGTCGTGAGTTGGGCGTCGGTGGTCATTTGACGGCATTGCGCCGCACTCGCGTCGGGCCGTTCACTCTCGAACACGCGCGCACGCTCGAAGATCTCGCAGAGCAGCCGGGTGTGAGCCTCGACATCGATCAGGCCGCGCAGACGGCCTTTCCACATCGACAAATCACGGCGGAGGAAGCCGAGGCGATCAGTCAGGGTCGTTGGCTCGAACCGATCGGGATGAAGGGGATCTGTGCGGCCATCGATCCCACGGGTCACACGATCGCGCTCTTGCAGGAGAAGGGGCGACGCGCCAGTTCGGTGATGGTCGTGCGGCCGGCGACGCTACGCGGATGATCGTCCGCGAGCGTGTCGAAAGCGACCTCGGCGGTTGCATCGATGCGCTGGCGCAGGTTCACGAGCGCGACGGGTATCCGGACACATGGCCGCAGATCCCACGACGTTGGCTCAGTTCGCCAACTCAGGTGAAGGCGTGGGTCGGTGAGAGTCACGGCCGTGTTGTCGGCCATGTCGCCCTCGACAGCTCGCTCGGAAGTGCGCCCACGACTGCGGGCACGATAGCCGTGTCGCGACTGTTCGTTCATCCCGGTTCACGCGGAAGCGGCCTCAGCGGTGCGCTACTCGACGCCGTGACGGATTTTGCCGTCGACCGTCGGTTGGGGCTGGTGCTCGACGTCGTCACCGACGCTCTTCCGGCGATCGCGCTGTACGAGCGTCGAGGCTGGGTGTACGTCGACGAGAGACTTGCCGACTGGACGCGGGCAGACGGCGTCCGGCCCGTGGAACGACGGTACCGGCTGCCGCTCTGAACTACTGTGGCTACACGAGCCAAATTGCTTGAGCGACTGGGCTTCCCAGGTCGATGGTGTTGGGGCTGTCGCCGAGTCGAACGGACACGGTCCCGGCGAAATCGCGGCGCTCCTCGACAGTGATCTCGACATCGAGACTGACACCGACGGAATCGAAGTACCGGAGCATTTCGGGATCGGAATCGGAGATCCGGGCAACGCGGCCCCGTTCGCCGTTGGCGAAGTCGCTGAGCTGGCGGGCCGGGGGAGTCGGTACCGAACCATCCGTGGCGGGAATGGGGTCCCCGTGCGGGTCTCGTTCGGGGAAGCCGAGTTTGGCGTCCATCCGGGAGATCATCAAATCCGAAACGGCATGTTCGAGGACTTCGGCTTCGTCGTGGACCTCGTCCCAGCCGTACCCGAGTTCCTGAACCAGATAGGTCTCGATCAACCGGTGGCGCCGGACCATGGACACAGCCGCGGCGCGGCCACTGTCCGTCAGCGCGATGGAGCCGTAGCGGGCGTGATCGACCAGACCCTGGTCCGAGAGTTTGCGGATCGCCTCCGACACCGTCGAGGCCGAGACGTTCATCTTCTCGGACAGGAGCTTGGTGGATACCCGCTCGTGAGACCACTCCTGGATCGTCCAGATGACCTTGAGGTAGTCCTGAGCCACCGACGAGAGTGCGAGCGTGTCGATTGCCGCGTCGTGCGCCGAAGTGCTGTCGCCATCCGGCGTCGATGATGCTTCCGAGGTTCCGGTCTTGTGAGCTGCCACAACGCTTAGCTTAGGCTACGAAATCCGGAACTTCCGTACGTGAGCGGCAGCACAGCGGTGATTCGATGGGCGGGTCCCGACGTGACCCGCCGCCAGTGGACCCGTAGGCTGCCAATCGTGCTGAGATGGCGTGGTCTCGACGAAGTTCCGGCCGATTGGGGTCGTTGTGTGCTCACTATCGGTGTGTTCGACGGTGTGCATCGTGGGCATGCCCAATTGATAGCGAGAGCGGTAACCGCTGCCCGCAAACGCGGTGTTCCGAGCGTGTTGATGACGTTCGACCCGCATCCCATGGAGGTTGTGCGGCCGGGTAGTCATCCGGCCCAGTTGACGACGCTCCAACGGCGTGCAGAACTGGCTCAGGATCTGGGCATCGACGTGTTCTGCGTGATGCCGTTCACCGCTGATTTCATGAAGCTGACGCCGGAGCGCTACGTCCACGAAATTCTCGTCGAACGTCTGCATGTCGCCGAGGTGGTGGTGGGGGACAACTTCACCTTCGGAAAGAAGGCTCTCGGCAACGTCGATCTTCTCCGTGAGATGGGCGCTCGCTTCGGCTTCGCCGTCGACGGCGTCCAGCTGCTCGCCGAGCATGCGGTGACGTTCTCGTCGACCTACATCCGCTCGTGCGTCGACGCAGGTGACATGGAAGCGGCTACCGAAGCTCTCGGCCGTCCACATCGTGTCGAAGGTGTAGTCGTGCACGGTGACAAGCGCGGACGTGAGTTGGGATTCCCGACGGCCAACGTTGCGCCGCCGATGTTTTCGGCCATTCCGGCGGACGGTGTGTACGCAGCGTGGTTCACGGTGCTCGGTGCCGGCGAGGAACTCGGAACTGTCGTTCCCGGACGTCGATACCAAGCCGCCGTGTCTGTCGGTACCAATCCGACCTTCTCCGGACGGACCCGGACCGTCGAGGCTTACGTTCTCGACACCGAAGCCGACCTGTACGGCCAACACGTCGCGGTAGACCTCGTTTCGAGGATTCGCGGGATGGAAAAGTTCGACTCGATCGAGTCGCTCATCGCGGCGATGAACCGGGATGTCGACCGCGCACGCGAAATCCTGAGCGAGGATGCAGAGCGCAGCGTTGGTTGAGCGCAGAGCGCAGCGTTGGTTGAGCGTGTAACCCAGCGTTGGTTGAGCGCAGAGCGCAGTGTTGGCTGAGTTCGTCCTGCTCTAGTGGCGGCGGCCACATTCGCTGCAGGCGGGCGAAAGTGCCTCATTGCTGCTGGTAGGATCTTCTCTCGGCGCGTGCTGCGGTTTGCGGTGGCCGCGCCCGATCTAGTTCCTTTCACGCAAACGTCATCACAGGAGTGAATCAAGTGGCATTGACCACGGAAGAAAAGAAGGCCGTTCTCGGCGAGTACGGCTTGCACGAGACCGACACGGGATCGCCTGAAGCTCAGGTGGCAATGCTCACCAAGCGCATCACCGATCTCACCGAGCACCTCAAGACCCACAAGCATGACCACCACTCACGACGTGGACTGCTCTTGATGGTCGGTCGTCGTCGTCGTCTGCTGAAGTACGTGGCAAAGACTGACGTCGCTCGCTACCGCACGCTCATCGAGCGTCTCGGCCTGCGTCGCTAGATTTTTCTCACGACGCTGATCGAAAGCAACACGGCAGGCTTCGGTTTGCCGAACACTCCGATAGCCGGCGAAGCCACGCATATACTGGGCTTCGCTGGCTTTCGGCGTTAGCTGCCGCAAGGCAGTTTCCGCTGTCGGCGCTATGCACAGTTGTCTTTGTGCAGTGCGCAGTCAGCACACCGTATGCACCAGAGAACGTGGTGTCGGTTGTCGGTAGTGGTTCTCCGGACCGGGCGAGTGCCCGAAAGCTCCGGCGGACTTCGATCGACGGCCGCCCGAACGTCGTGACGTCCCGAAGCAGAAATCGCTCGCATCGCAAGGAGCGTCTGCAATTCAAGAGGGGGACGTCCCTCGGTGCGCAGTTTCCACCAGGAGGGTGGAAACGCCCGCGCGGGTACGGCGAAGACGAGAGGGAAGTGAAGAGAAAAGAATGACAGAGAATTCCGTAGTAGAGGTCGACGAAGGCGTGTTCGAATCCACCGCCGTGATCGACAACGGGTCCTTCGGTACCCGCACCATCCGTTTCGAGACCGGACGCCTTGCTCAGCAGGCCGCCGGCGCCGTCGTCGCTTACCTGGACGACGAGACCATGCTGCTGTCCGCCACGAGCGCCAGCAAGCACCCCAAGGAGCACTTCGACTTCTTCCCCCTGACGGTGGACGTCGAAGAGCGTATGTACGCGGCGGGCCGCATCCCCGGCTCGTTCTTCCGTCGTGAGGGACGCCCCTCCACCGACGCGATCCTGACCTGCCGCCTCATCGACCGGCCGCTGCGCCCGTCGTTCGTCGACGGTCTCCGTAACGAGATCCAGGTCGTCGTCACGGTCATGAGCCTCAACCCGCAGGATCTGTACGACGTCGTGGCTATCAACGCCGCTTCCGCGTCGACGCAGATCGCGGGCCTGCCGTTCTCCGGACCCGTCGGTGGCGTGCGCGTTGCACTCATCGTCTCGGACGAGAACAAGACCGGCCAGTGGGTTGCATTCCCGACGGTCGATCAGCTCGAGAACGCCGTCTTCGACATGGTCGTCGCCGGCCGCGTCGTCTCCGGTAGCGGCGACAACGCCGACGTCGCGATCATGATGGTCGAGGCCGAGGCCACCGACAACGTCATCGCGAAGATCGCCGACGGCGCTCAGGCACCGACCGAGGCCATCGTCGCCGAGGGCCTCGAGGCCGCCAAGCCGTTCATCGCACGCCTGTGTGCCGCACAGGCAGCGCTGGCATCCAAGGCTGCAAAGCCTACGGGTGACTACCCGGTCTTCCCGGCGTACCAGGACGACGTTTTTGCTGCCGTCGAGGCTGCTGCGTCCGAAAAGCTCAATGCCGCACTGACAATCGCCGGCAAGCAGGAACGCGACGACAAGACCGACGAGGTCAAGGTCGAGGTTCTCGAGCAGGTTGCACCGAACTTCGAGGGCCGCGAGAAGGAACTGGGAGCTGCGTTCCGCTCGCTCACCAAGAAGCTGGTTCGCCAGCGCATCCTGCGCGATCAGTTCCGCATCGACGGTCGCGGCGTCACGGACATCCGTTCGCTGTCCGCCGAGGTCGCGATCATCCCGCGCGCACACGGCTCCGCGCTGTTCGAGCGCGGCGAGACCCAGATCCTGGGTGTCACCACTCTCGACATGGTCAAGATGGCTCAGCAGGTCGACTCGCTCGGCCCCGAGACCACCAAGCGCTACATGCATCATTACAACTTCCCGCCGTACTCCACCGGTGAGACGGGTCGCGTCGGTTCGCCGAAGCGTCGCGAAATCGGTCACGGTGCACTTGCCGAGCGCGCTCTCATGCCGGTTCTGCCCAGCGTCGAAGAGTTCCCGTACGCGATTCGCCAGGTCTCCGAGGCTCTGAGCTCCAACGGTTCCACCTCGATGGGCTCGGTGTGTGCTTCCACGCTCGCACTGCTCAACGCCGGTGTGCCGCTGCGTGCTCCGGTTGCCGGTATCGCCATGGGCCTGGTCTCCGACCAGGTCGACGGTGAAACCCGCTACGTCGCTCTGACCGACATCCTCGGCGCCGAAGACGCCTTCGGTGACATGGACTTCAAGGTCGCAGGCACCAAGGACTTCGTCACGGCCCTGCAGCTGGACACGAAGCTCGACGGCATCCCGTCGCAGGTTCTCGCCGGTGCACTCTCGCAGGCGAAGGATGCACGGACCACGATCCTCGAGGTCATGGCGGAAGCCATCGACACCCCGGACGAGATGAGCCCGTTCGCTCCCCGCGTGACGGCCATCAAGGTCCCCGTCGACAAGATCGGTGAGGTCATCGGCCCCAAGGGCAAGATGATCAACTCCATCACCGAGCAGACCGGTGCCAACATCTCCATCGAAGACGACGGCACCGTGTTCGTCGGCGCCACCGATGGACCGTCTGCACAGGCCGCGATCGACATGATCAACGCCATTGCCAACCCGCAGCTCCCCAAGGTCGGCGAGCGGTTCCTGGGCACGGTCGTCAAGACCACCGCCTTCGGTGCCTTCGTTTCGCTCCTGCCGGGACGCGACGGACTGGTGCACATCTCGAAGCTGGGCAGCGGTAAGCGCATTGCCAAGGTCGAAGACGTGGTCAACGTCGGATCCAAGATCCGCGTCGAGATCGCCGACATCGATGCACGTGGCAAGATCTCGCTGATCCCGGTCGAAGAGGGCAACGACGAGGCTGCCGCTCCGGCCGCCGACGAGGCTGCTTCCGAGTAGATCTCACTTCGTACTCTGATGCGGCCCCGCGCGGATTTCCGTGCGGGGCCGCATCTGTACTGTCTGTAGACACGTAGACACGAGCCTGTACGTACCTGTTACAACACTTGCACCGAGGACTGCTGAACCTTTTCATGGCAAAGACCACTCCCAACACCACGCGCAGCCGCAGCGCTGTGCTGAAATCGCCGATCGATGCGACTCCCGAATCCGGAGTGCAGCGCACGGTCCTTCCCGGCGGCCTGCGCGTCGTCACCGAGTTCATTCCCGGTGTGCGTTCTGCCTCCGTCGGTGTGTGGGTCGGGGTCGGCTCCCGAGACGAGCAGCCGAGTGTGGCCGGGGCCGCGCACTTTCTCGAGCACCTGCTGTTCAAGTCGACGCCGTCACGGACTGCGTTGGACATCGCGCAGGTCATGGATGGTGTGGGCGGCGAACTCAATGCATTCACGTCGAAGGAACACACCTGTTTCTACGCGCACGTGATCGACGACGACCTTCCCATGGCGGTGGACCTCGTTGCCGACGTCGTACTGCGCGGGCGTTGCAGAACTGCGGACGTCGATGTCGAGCGCCAAGTAGTGCTCGAAGAGATCGCGATGCGCGACGACGATCCGGAGGATCTGCTCGGCGACGCGTTTCTGACCGCGTTGTTCGGTGATCATCCCGTCGGTCGTCCGATCATCGGCAGCGTCGAATCGATCGAGTCGATGTCGCGCAATCAGTTGCATTCCTTCCATGTTCGGCGTTACACGCCGCAGCGGATGGTGCTGGCCGTAGCGGGCAACGTCGACCACAAGCAGGTTGTGACGCTCGCTCGCCGCGCATTTGCCGGGCACCTCGAGCGTGGAGTCAAGCCGGCGCCGCGGCGCGAGGGCACGTTGCGATTGCGCACGATGCCTGAACTGAGCTTGACCCACCGTGACAGCGAGCAGGTCCATCTTGCGCTGGGAGTACGCGCCTTCGGCCGGCACGAGGGTCATCGCTGGGCGCTGTCGGTTCTCAACGCCGCAGTGGGCGGCGGGCTGAGTTCTCGTCTCTTCCAAGAGATTCGGGAGAAGCGTGGGCTTGCGTACTCCGTCTATTCCGGCGTCGACACCTTCGCGGACACCGGAGCGTTCTCCGTATACGCCGGTTGCCAGCCGGAGAACCTCGGTGAGGTTGCCACAGTGATCCGCGAGGTACTCGCAAACGTTGCGACGGACGGAATCACCGATGCCGAGATCGCCCGCGCCAAGGGATCGCTGCGCGGCGGATTGGTTCTGGCACTGGAAGATTCGGGCTCACGTATGAACCGTATCGGTCGCAGTGAACTGAACTACGGCAACCATCGCAGTGTCGCGCAGACGCTCGCGACCATCGACGCAGTCACCTCCGAAGAGGTGCTCGAGGTGGCGCAGGTGCTCTTGACGAGGCCGTTTGCGGCCGCCGTCGTCGGCCCGTACAAGCGGGTTCGTGACCTCCCCGCGTCGGTACGCGGGATCGTGGGTAAGTAGTTCGAACTATCGAAATCGGGGTGTGCAGTTGAAGATCCGTGGTGCAGTGCTCGAAGAGATCGGCCGGGAGCGTCCCTTTGCGGAGTCGGCTCCGATTTCGATTTCGGAACTCGATCTCGAATCCCCGGGTCCGGGTGAGATCCTCGTCAAGATCGAAGCTGCGGGGCTTTGTCACTCCGACCTGTCCGTCGTCGACGGGAATCGTGTACGACCCGTACCGATGTTGTTGGGGCACGAGGCAGCTGGTCGGATCCTCGAACTCGGCGAAGGAGTCGATTCACTGTCGGTCGGTACCCGCGTCGTGATGACGTTCCTTCCGCGGTGTGGTGAGTGCGCGGGATGCGCCGCCGACGGCCGGATGCCGTGCACGGTGGGTAGTGCCGCCAACAACGAGGGCAGTTTGCTCGGTGGCGCGCAACGATTGCGACGCTCCGGCGAGAACGTCAAACATCACCTCGGTGTTTCAGGTTTCGCGACGCATGCGGTGGTCAACGCCAAGTCGGTTGTTGCCGTCGACGACGACATCCCGGCCGAGATCGCAGCCGTACTCGGTTGCGCGGTGTTGACGGGAGGGGGAGCGCTGCTGAACGCGGCCAAGCCTCGCCCTGCCGACACGGTGATGGTGGTCGGCTTGGGCGGAGTCGGGATGGCTGCAATCCTGACGGCGCGCGCACTCGGGGTCGAGACCGTCATCGGCGTCGACGCACTGGAGTCGAAGTTGGCCCAGGCCCTGGAACTGGGCGCGACCGAGGTCTTCACACCGTCCGGACTGTCCGAGAGTGGCGTCCGTGCGGACATCGTCGTCGAGGCCGCCGGAAATGCTCGGGCCTTCGAGACTGCGGTGGCGGCGACGGCACCGGGCGGCACGACCGTCACAGTGGGGTTGCCTGCACCTGATGCGCGTTCGTCGATCTCGCCTCTCGGGTTGGTTGCCGAAGCGCGGACCATCATCGGCAGCTACCTCGGATCCGCGGTCTCGGCCCGCGACATCCCGATCTACGCGCAATTGTGGCGGGACGGGAAGCTTCCCGTCGAGAAGCTCATCTCCTCGCGAATCGAACTGGCCGACATTAATTCCGGCATGGACGAACTCGCCGACGGAAAAGAAATCCGACAGGTCATTATCTTCGACGCGGAGTAGGCGCACGTTGCTGTTATGCAGCGGAAATGAGAAGTTTGCGGCCCCGATAGCCTCCCGAGTCGCCGCGGAAAATCGTTACCCCTTGTAACGCTCCTCTCGTACTGGACGACTACTCGAATGACGTTGCGTGACGCCCCGGGGGTCGGTCGTACGTTTTCCAAAAGTTGATTGGGGAGAAGATATGCCGGTTCGTGGGTTCTTTTCGCGACATCGAATACTGGCGGGTGCTGTAGCGCCCGCAGCGCTCGGCGTGGCCGCGTTGGTGGCGGTCGCGGTCGCTGTGGATTCTCCGCAATCACAGACGATCGAGACCGAGTTGACCGCGTCTGTCACCGAGTGTCACGACACGGTCGGGATCGGTGTCGCCGGTCGCGGTGACACTCCGGTCGAGGGCACGACGAAGATGCTCGTTGGTGCCGATGGGAAGACGCTCCTCCCGGCGGCGCTCACAGACGACTACAGCAGCCACTGGGTGGACCCGGTACTCAAGGCGCCTGCCGGTTCGGTCAAGGACGGCTCGTACGCCTCGGTCTACATCGCGTACCCCGCAAACATGGACAGTTACGAAGAGGCCGTGACGACGGGCGCGGACAATACCCGCGCTGTGATGAAGGCAATCAGCGCGGCCTGCCCGAACACGAAGTTCTCGATTGTCGGCTACAGCGAGGGCGCTGACGTCGTGCGCCGCGTCGCGATGGACATCGGCTCGGAGGCGAGTACTTCCGGCATCAATCCGGACAACGTCGTCGGTGTGGTCATCTTCGCCGACGCTGGTCGACTCGCGGGCGAGGGGCCGTTCCCCGGTGCCGAGAACCCGTACTCGAACCCGAATGGTTTCAACGAGAAATATCAGAACGGAAAGAACACCGCTTCCGGATCCGGGGCACTTCCAGGCACCAGCGGAGATTTCGGGGCACTGAAAGGCAAGATTGCCTCGTTCTGCTCTGACGGCGACCTCACTTGCGCAGCCCCCGCGAACATTTCACTCCTGATCCTGGCGGCAAACGTCGGTCGGCAGCTCAACGTCGACCAGTTGCAAGCTCAGAATCTGACGCCCGCCACCGGCATGGATATCGCGGTCGTGATGGGACGTGTGATGTTCGATGCGTTCAACGACATCTCGGGCAATCCCGCCTGGATGCAGAGCGACGAAACCTTCCTCGATGTCTTGCTGAAGGTGTCCGACCCGGCATACAAGCCGAGCGAGCCCACCACCGAGCCAGTCGCAAAGGACTCGGTTTCCACTGAAGAAGTATCACCGTTGGCGTACCTGCCGCAGAAGCTGTTCAAGGAAATCGTCGGCCTCATCGCCACGAACCAGAACACCATCCCCGTCGTCATGAACGATCCGTACGGCCTGACCCTGGGCCCGGACGTCGGTCACCACTTCGACTACTGGCGTGATTCGGATGCCGCAAACGGCAAGCCCCTGACATCAGCGGAATACGCTGCGGCGTGGCTGACCTATCTCGCCAAGCAGGCGCAGGACGGCAAGCCGGTCGATTCGTCGGCGAAGCCGACCGCAGAAGAGATGGCGGATGCAATCGATGCCTTGGCTGCTTCGCCTTCGGTTACGGACTCGGCCAAGCCCACCACAACCACGGTCGCAGCGGTGCAACCCGCACCCGCAGGGTCGGAATCTGTAGCACCGGCACCCGCGGCTCCTACGACGTCAGCCGTTGCTCCGGCCGCGACGCCGAGTGTGACTTCAACCGTGACGCCGTCGACTTCAGTCGAGTCGAGTGCACCGCCCGCCGCTACCACGACAACGGCAACATCAACAACAACGACGACACAAGCTGCAGCCGGCTAGCCGAGAGGTTTCCGTTCGTCACACGAATAACGCTGTCACAGGCTGCGATCCGCAATCAGATGCGGATCGCAGCCTGTTTTGGTGTACGGGTTCCGTACGGCGACTGGTGGTGCTTATCGTGGAAGGAAGGTTTCCGGATCACGAATCGTGGGTTCACCGTGCACGAGCTGTCTATTGCGCAGAGTGTGGTCGAAGCCGTGTGTGAGCGTGCCGGCGAGCGACGAGTATCGAGCGTGCGGCTGGAAGTCGGACAACTCTGCGCGGTGGTTCCACACTCTCTGTTGTTCTGCTTCGACGTCGTCACTGCGGGTACTCACGCCGAAGGTGCCAGCTTGCACATCGATCAGATTGCAACGAGCGCGCGATGCAAAAGCTGTGGCGTGACGTTCTCGCCGCCCGACATGTTCTTGTTGTGTGGGTGCGGCAGTGCTGATGTCGAGGTGCTTGCCGGCCGCGAGTTGCGGATCCTGTCGATGGAAGTGAGCTGAGCATGTGCGCGACGTGTGGGTGCGGGGACACCGCGGGACCGCGGGTGTCGGTGGTCGAAGAGGGACAGGACGAGCAGGTAGACGGTCACGAGCAGGAACACGGTCACGGTCACGGGCACGGGCACGGGCATGACCATCAGCACGGTCACTCGGAGCACACTGTGCTTCTCGAGCAGCAGGTGCTTGCCAAGAACGACGGCATCGCACTGCACAATCGTGAGTGGATGCGGGTCCGCGGAATCACAGCACTCAACATCATGAGTTCGCCCGGCGCGGGTAAGACGACGTTGCTGGCACGAACGATCCGGGAACTGACACGGGAACGACCTATCGCAGTGATCGAAGGTGACCAGGAAACCCGGCTCGACGCCGAGCGGATTCACGAGACCGGTGCGTCGGTGGTCCAGGTGAACACCGGGGCCGGATGTCATCTCGATGCCGAGATGATCGATCACGCACTACGGGCTTTGGATCCGCCAGACGGCTCGCTGCTTCTGATCGAAAACGTCGGAAACCTGGTGTGCCCCGCGCTCTTCGACCTGGGCGAGGAAGGCAAGGTTGTCCTAATTTCGACGCCGGAGGGGGGCGACAAGCCGAAAAAGTACCCGCACATCTTTGCCGTCGCGGATCTCGTGGTGATCAACAAGATCGACTTGCTCCCGTACGTCGAGTTCGACGTCGATGCCTGCATCGCGCAAGCAAGAATGCTCAATCCTGCTGTGCGCGTATTTGTTCTGTCCGCCACGACAGGTGAGGGCATGGACGAGTGGTACGAGTGGATCGGTAGTCGTTCGGCGATTTCTCCGGTGGCCGTTGACAACTGATCTGCTCGGGTAGTTAATGAAATGAGTGGGTGCCACGCAAGTGGGCCGAGGTTCGACTCCGGTGGCGTCAGCGTTTCGGTGCCGCGGTGTTTCGAGACCACAGCGAGGCCACAGAGTTTTGAGGCCCTAGCGTGTCAGGCCGGTGGCGGCGCCGAGAATCAGGCGCAAGTGCACCCGTGAAAGCGGCTGACATGGACACACAAAAATCGACTGCTGGCACCACGGCGGAACCTGCCTCCGCTGTAACCCCCCAAAGCGCAGCAGCCAAAGCGGAAGAAACGCTGATTCACGTGCTGTGGATCAATGCC
This sequence comes from Rhodococcus sp. KBW08, assembly GCF_003852455.1. Taxonomy (NCBI): domain Bacteria; kingdom Bacillati; phylum Actinomycetota; class Actinomycetes; order Mycobacteriales; family Nocardiaceae; genus Rhodococcus; species Rhodococcus sp. KBW08. Next base: position 73,937 of record NZ_QAJJ01000002.1, on the reverse strand, counting down.
GGTCTCAGTTGCGACGGTGATTCGGTGGCACTGACTGCCGCTACGCAACCCAGTATCGAGGAGATCGCACTCGGTGCGTTGCCTGGCCTGCCTCAGGTAGCGGTCCATTGGCCGCTCATCGACTTCGAATGCGGACCGCAGGGTGGAGCCGACGATTTCCTGGAATGGTTCTGGAAAGCTGACCGGGGAGAATTGGAACCCTTCGTTCTCGTCGTCGAAGGATCTATACCGAACGAGAAACTCCACGACGAAGGGTACTGGTGTGGCTTCGGGAACAATCGCGAAACCGGCCAACCGGTCACCACGAGCGAGTGGCTCGACAAGCTGGCACCGAAAGCCACTGCGGTAGTCGCGGTCGGCACGTGCGCAACCTACGGCGGCATACATGCGATGGCCGGCAATCCGACCGGTGCTATGGGAGTGCCGGACTATCTCGGGTGGACCTGGAAATCGAAGGCGGGCATCCCGATCGTGTGCGTTCCCGGGTGTCCCATCCAGCCGGACAACCTCTCCGAGACCCTGACTTACCTTCTGTACATGGCCACTGATCAGGCGCCGATGATTCCCTTGGACGAATCCCTGCGCCCGCAGTGGCTTTTCGGTGCCACCGTTCACGAGGGCTGTGACCGTGGCGGGTACTACGAGCAGGGCGAGTTCGCGACGGAGTACGGGTCACCGAAGTGCATCGTCAAGCTGGGGTGTTGGGGACCGGTCGTGAAATGCAATGTCCCCAAACGCGGTTGGATCAACGGAGTCGGCGGATGTCCTAATGTCGGCGGGATCTGTATCGGTTGCACGATGCCGGGATTCCCGGACAAATTCATGCCGTTCATGGATGAACCACCTGGCGGCAAACTCTCCACCAATGCGGTGGGAATGTACGGGTCCGTGATCCACAGTCTGCGCCGGATCACCGGTCACACGTTGGACAAGGAACCGCACTGGCGCGAGCGCGGGTCGAAGTTGCTCACCGGTGCGACACGTACGTGGTGACCGACCGGATACATTCAAATCAGTTCGTGAGCAACGTCTCTGGGAGGCACTGCAATGACGGCCATCGTTCCCGAACCCACCTCGACTGCGGACCGCGACGGTCTTGTCGAGATGGCGTGGGACCCCATCACCCGAATCGTCGGCAGTCTGGGTATCTACACAAAGATCGACTTCGCCAATCGCGAAGTGGTGGAGTGCCACAGCACGTCGTCGATCTTTCGTGGGTATTCCCTGTTCATGAAGGGGAAGGACCCGCGCGACGCGCATTTCATCACCAGTCGTATCTGCGGCATCTGCGGTGACAACCACGCCACATGCTCGTGCTACGCACAGAACATGGCGTACGGTGTCAAGCCGCCGCATCTGGGAGAGTGGATCGTCAATCTCGGCGAGGCGGCCGAGTACATGTTCGACCACAACATTTTTCAAGAGAATCTGGTCGCGGTCGACTACTGCGAGAAGATGGTCTCCGAGACGAATCCAGGGGTGCTGGCGCAGGCGGAGAACACGCGCTGTCCGCACGAGGACCAGCATGGTTATCGCACGATCGCCGACATCATGCGGACTCTCAATCCGTTCACGGGCGAGTTCTATCGGGAGGCGTTGCAAGTCTCGCGTTCGACCCGTGAAATGTTCTGCCTGATGGAGGGCAGGCACGTCCACCCGTCGACGCTCTATCCCGGTGGCGTGGGCACGGTCGCGACGATCGAACTGATGACGGACTACCTGTCGCGGCTGATGCGGTACGTCGAATTCATGAAGAAGGTCGTGCCGATGCACGACGACCTGTTCGACTTCTTCTACGAGGCGCTGCCTGGTTACGAAAAGGTCGGTCTGCGACGGACCCTGCTGGGTTGTTGGGGATCGTTCCAAGACCCCGAGTACTGCAATTTCTCGTACAAGGACATGACCGACTGGGGCCGGAAGATGTTTGTCACTCCGGGCGTCGTCGTCGACGGGAAGTTGGTCACCACGGACCTGGTGGACATCAATCTCGGTATCCGAATCATGCTGGGCTCCTCGTATTACGAGGACTGGAGTGATCAGGAGATGTTCGTCGAAACCGATCCGCTGGGTAATCCGGTCGATCGCCGGCATCCGTGGAATCAACACACCAACCCACATCCGCAGAAGCGGAACCTCGAGGACAAGTACAGCTGGGTGATGTCACCGCGATGGTTCGACGGAAAAGACAACCTCGCTCTGGACACCGGCGGGGGAGCATTGGCTCGTCTGTGGAGCACCGCTCTTGCCGGCCTGGTCGACATCGGGTACCTCGAGTCGACTGGACACAGCGTGAAGATCAATCTTCCGAAGACAGCGTTGAAAGGTCCGGTCTCGCTCGAGTGGAAGATACCGGAACACGGCAGCAATACTCTCGAAAGAAACCGTGCGCGAACCTATTTCCAGGCGTACGCGGCCGCGGCTGCCCTTCATTTCGCCGAGAAGGCGCTTGTCGAGATCCGGGCCGGCCGGACCAAGACGTGGGAGTCGTTCGAGGTTCCGGACGAGGGTATCGGTTGCGGATTCACCGAAGCCGTCCGCGGAGTTCTCTCTCATCACATGGTGATACGTGACGGGAAGATCGCGAACTATCACCCGTACCCGCCGACTCCGTGGAACGCGAGCCCGCGCGACAGTTACGGAACTCCCGGTCCGTACGAGGACGCTGTGCAGGGTCAGCCGATCTTCGAGGAGAACGATCGAGACCACTTCAAGGGCATCGACATCATGCGGACGGTGCGTAGTTTCGATCCCTGCCTGCCGTGTGGGGTTCACATGTATCTCGGCGGTGGCAAGACCCTGGAGAAGCTGCACTCGCCGACGCAGTCCGTGACCGGGGAGTGATCGATGGAGCAAACGGCCGACTACTGGCGCGGAGCAGGTGAGCGCATCGAGACGTTGTTGCAGGCCAGTGCCGGTGCGGGACCGGTGGCTCGCGATCGCGCCGAGCAACTGGTGCGTGAGGTCGTGCAGTTGTACGGCGCAGCGCTCGAACGCACCGTCGCGCTGGCGGATCCGGCCACGATGGATGCGATGGTTCGCGACGATCTCGTGTCGAGCCTGCTACTCGTGCACGGACTTCACCCGCACGACGTCGAGACCCGCGTACGCGCTGCGCTCGACAGCGTGCGTCCGTACCTCGGTTCGCACGGCGGCGACGTCGAACTGATCGAGGTGGCGAACGGAGTCGTGCGGCTACGTCTGCTCGGAAGCTGCAACAGTTGTCCTTCGTCGTCGGTGACTCTCGAAACCGCGGTCCAGGACGCGGTGCAGGCTGCGGCACCCGAGACCACCGGAATCGACGTCGAAACACCGGACCCGCACGAGCTGAAGTCGGGTGTGATCTCGGTCGAGTCCCTGTTCTCGCACGTACACGCCGACGGGGGAGGTGCGCACTGGGTGGAGGTCCCCGAATTCGCCGAAGTCGACGCGGGTGAGGTCGCGGGCTTCCTGGTATCGGGTACCGAACTGTTGGTCTGCCGCTCCGGTGACGATCTGTACGCGTATCGCGACCGTTGTCCCGTCTGCGACCACTCGATGGCGGGGTCTGTGCTCGAACGCATGATGGGCGTTCCTGCCCGAGACGCCGCCGTTCTTACCTGTCCGACGTGCTCTGCCCACTTCAGCGTGTACGGAGCGGGAGCGAGGGTTGGTGGTGGTTCGGAGCACCTGGCGCCGCTGCCGGTGTTGATCCGCGACGGAGTTCTCTCGGTCGCGCTCGCCGACGATTCCGTGTTGCCGGTGACCTAGCCGTGAACGAAGACCGGTCATGAAAGTCACCCTGTCATGAAAACTACTGTGGGAGAAGTACTCACACGAATCGCCTCGGCGCGCGTCATGCCGACCGGGCCGCTGTGTGAGATGTGCGCGGCGGGCATAGGGGACGAACACCAACACGTCGTGGACGTACAGGTTCGGAGCCTGATGTGCGTGTGCCGTCCCTGCTATCTGCTCTTTTCGCCGGTCGACGCGGACCTTCGATACAAAGCGGTTCCCGATCGGTATCTCGAATTTCCGGACTTCGAGCTGGCGCCGGGCCGCTGGGAGTCTTTGGAAATCCCCGTCGGCCTCGCATTCTTCTTTCGAAACTCGCTCCTCGACAAGTACATAGTCTTCTATCCGGGACCAGCCGGAGCTACCGAATCCGAGCTGCCGATCGACTCCTTCGAGACAGTGCTCGACGAGAATCCGGGGATCTCGCAGATGCGGGCCGACGTCGAGGCGTTGATCGTCTCCGTGCCCACGTCAGGACAATCGCCGCGATGTTTCGTTGTTCCCGTCGACGCCTGTTACGAACTGGTGGGACGGCTGCGCACCGTGTGGCGCGGATTCGACGGTGGCCAGGATGCCGCGCGCGCAGTGGACGAATTCTTTGCTCGCGTCGAGGCACGAAGCAGGTCGGCATGACTTCTCTCGACTTCTCGGTCGACAACGTGGAGGTGGAACCGTACGCGGTCACGCCGAATCTGACGGTGAGATTGAGGATGTCGGAGACGACCGGCGTGACCGTTCGTGCGGTGGCCCTGCGCGCACAAGTTCGAATCGAACCGCACCGCCGGCCGTACTCCGATGCGGAAGGCGAAGCCCTGCACGATCTCTTCGGTCCGCGGGAGCGTTGGTCGAGCACGCTGCGCACCTTCTTGTGGATGGAGTGTTCCACGGTCGTTCAAGGATTCACGGGAGCAACGGTCGCGGCCTTACCCATGGCGTGTACGTACGACTTCTCGGTGACGGCGTCGAAGTACATGCATGGCCTCCGTGACGGAATCATTCCGATCGTGCTTTTGCTGAGCGGCACGGTATTCACTGACGGACCGCGTGGTTTCTCGGTGCAGCAGATCCCGTGGGACAGATCTGCTGCCTACGAATTGCCGGTCGACGTGTGGAAACTGCTGATGGCCACGCATTATCCGGCCTCCGGCTGGGTACGCCTCGACCATGAGACGATTGCCGATCTCGTGCGATTCAAGGCTGCCCACGGCCTCACGGACCTCGATTCAGCCGTGCGGCAGTTGTTGACGGCGAGCCAGGTGCAGCGATGACTCGAGCGGAGATCGATCACGACGTTCGGGCCGTGGCCGACGCTGTCCTCTACGAGGGCTACCTTCTCTATCCTTACCGGGCCGGTTCGGCGAAGAATCAATCCCGTTGGCAGTTCGGCGTTCTCGGACCGCCCGGCGCCGCCGAGGTCGGAGTCGGGGAGGAACCGTCGATGTCCGCGCAATGTCTGCTCGGCGAATTCGAGCGGAGCGGCGTCGAAGTGACTGCGACTGTGAGGTTTCTGCACCACCAGTCGCGGACGGTTGAACGACTCGGCGCCGGCGGCGCGTGGATTCCGGTCGATCGGTTGGTAGTCGACGGGCGCGAGTCGATCTCGTGGGACGAAGCGACCGAATCCGAGTCGGCATTGGGCCCGTGGGGTCTGGACGAACTCGAAGCCGGCGCCGAAGAAACCTTCTGTGCGGCGGGAGTTGTCGACGGCGAGACTCTCTCGGACTCTCGGGGCAGAGTGGTCGGACGGATCGTCCGGACACGGCTTCCGGTGAATGGTCGCGTGGCAGTGAGCGCCTCATCCGGAGGTGGACGCACGGTGATGTCCGTGAAGGTCATGAACACCACGAGCATCGACGCGAGGGACAAGGGCACCGCCACGGCGCAGTCGATGCTCGGCACTCACGTCATTCTGAACTCCACAGGCTCGAGATTCCTGTCGTTGTTCGAAGAACCCGATCATTCGGAGCCGCTGCGGCAAAATCGCTGTTATCCCGTGCTTGCGGGCATAGCGGACTCCACTCACCCTGGCACTTCGGCCACCGTTCTGGTGTCACCGATCATCCTGTACGACTTCCCCGAGATTGCGCCGCAGAGCGAAGGATCTCTGTTCGACTCGACCGAGATCGACGAAATACTCACCCTGAGAATCCTTGCCATGACCGACGAGGAAAAAGCGGTGGCGCGGGCTACCGATTCCAAAGCTGCCGACATCATCGACCGGTGTGAGCGCTTGACGGACGACGATCTGGCCGGCTTGCACGGTGTGCTGCGAGATCCGCATGCCGGTTCTGATCTCGTACCCGAGGTGCCTGACGGCGTGGACTGGTGGACCCCGGAAGCCGACACCAGTGTTCAACCGCGCACCGACGCAGTTTTGATCAACGGCGTCCGCGTTTGTGGTGGAAGTACAGTTCGGCTTCACCCCTCGCGTCGCGCTGATGCTCAGGACCTGTTCTTCGACGGCCGGATCGCCCACGTCGCCACCATTCATGAAGACGTGGACGGCGACATTCATGTTGGGGTGACACTCTTGGACGATCCGGCCGCCGATCTGCACAACTGGTACGGCCGCTACCTGTACTTCGCGCCGGACGAGATAGAGCCGGTGCCGCGAGACGGCGCGAGTTGACGTACTTCACGCTGTCGGACTTCACAGCTATCGGACTTCACAGCTATCGAGAGGAGAACTCGCCATGAGGAGCATGGGATTGCTGTCGACGGCACTTCTCGGCGCCACCGCGATCGCAGCCGCGATCGTCCTGGTGGTGTCGATGCCGGACATCCAGCGGTATCTGAGAATGCGAAAGATGTAAAGCGCTGTGCGCGTGCTGATTGCAGGCGTCGGAAACATATTTCTCGAAGACGACGGATTCGGTCCCGAAGTCGTTCGGGCGCTGCAGCACGAGGATCTCCCGTCGGGAACCCGCCTGGTCGACTACGGGATTCGCGGCGTGCATCTGGCGTACGACTTGTTGGAGCCGTGGGACGCACTGGTGTTGATCGACGCCCTACCGGCCACCGGGGTCCCGGGGAAGCTCTCGATCATCGAGGTGGACCCCGAAAGTGAAGGCCCGCACGGTGGTTTCGACGCCCACTCGATGCATCCGAGTTCGGTGTTCGCCAGCTTGCAGGCCCTCGGCGGAACACTTCCGCGGACGTTCGTGGTGGGGGCGCACGCGAAATCGATTGGTGACGGGATCGGATTGAGTGCGGAGATGAGCGGTTCGGTCGGGCAAGCCGCATCCGCGGTGATGGCACTCGTGAGGTCGATCGACGTGGATTGCGATGTCACCACATTGGGACCGGAGGTGTGAGTCATGTGTCTGGGAATCCCGGGACGAGTCCGCGAACTACTGGACGGGTACGGCGGTCAACTCGCCCTCGTCGACGTGGAAGGTGCTCCGCGCAAAGTCAACATCGGGATGCTCGACGAAGGCGCCGTCACCGCAGGGGACTGGGTGGTGATCCACATGGGCTTCGCAGTGGAAAAGGTCGACGAACAGGGAGCGCACCGTGCCCGGACCGGCCTCGAACTGATGGGCCGAGGTCAAGCCAGTGAGATCGACGACTCCGATACTCGTACGGGCGAGGTCGGGACATGATGATCGCCTGCCGTGTCATCGTTCGTGGCGTAGTCCAGGGGGTGGGATTCCGGCCGTTCGTTCATGCGACTGCCACCGAACTGGGACTGTCGGGTTCGGTGGGAAATTCTGCTCTCGGTGTCGTGATCGACATCGAAGGCGACAACAAGGCGATCGATGCATTTGTCGTTCGAATGCGACACAGCCCCCCACCGCTGGCACGAGTGGAGTCGATCGAGCGTGAGGACTTGCCGCCGGTAGGTCGTCAGGGGTTCTGCATAATCGAGACGGATGCGGGGTCGGTCGGGCGAACCTTGGCGCCGGCTGACGTCGGAATCTGCGACGACTGCCTCCGCGAACTGACTGATCCGAGCGATCGGCGATTTCGTCATCCCTTCATCACCTGCACCAATTGTGGTCCACGATTCACGATCATCGAGTCGCTGCCCTACGACCGGGCCGCCACGACGATGAAGCGATTCCCGTTATGCGCACACTGTGCGGCGGAGTACGCGGATCCCTCCGACCGCCGATTTCACGCGCAACCGATTGCCTGTCCGGAGTGCGGCCCGACGCTCTCGTTCGTGAAAGGGGACATGCCTGCGGTGACCGGCGAGGCTGCACTCCTGGCCGCCCGATCGCTGCTACGAGGCGGAAAGATTCTTGCTGTCAAGGGAATTGGCGGATTTCATCTGGCTTGTGATGCCCGCGACGATCACGCGGTTCACCAGTTACGTGAGCGCAAGCATCGAGCAAGCAAGCCGTTGGCGGTGATGGTGCGCGACATGCGCGAAGCCAGAGCGCAGGGTCTTGTCTGCGATGCCGAGGCCGGTGCCATGTCCTCACGCGAGCGCCCGATAGTGCTGGTGGCAAAAGCGTCTGGATTCGCTCTTTCGCCCTCGGTTGCCCCAGGAATCCCGGACATCGGAATCATGCTGGCCTACAATCCGATTCAGCATCTTCTTCTCGGCTTGCCCGGGGACGCTGCAGGCCCGGCGGTGTTGGTGATGACGTCGGCGAACATCGGTGGAGAGCCTATTCTGTTCTCCGACAGCGATCTCGCACGACTGGATTGTCTGGCCGACGGGGTCTTGACCCACAACCGTCCGATCTTGATGCCGTGTGACGACTCGGTGATGCGAATAGTGGACAGTGGACGGCAGTTGCTTCGTCGCTCGCGCGGATACGCACCGCTGCCCGTCGCCGCGCCGTTCGACTTACCGCCCACCTTGGCGGTCGGGGCCGACCTGAAGAACACCTTCTGTCTCGCCGAGGGTGCCTGTGTGTGGCCGAGCCAGCACATCGGAGACATGGGCGACCTCGCAGTCATCGACAGTTTTGCTGCCTCGGAGCGTCACTTCGAATCGATCACGGGAGTAGTGCCTCAGCAGATCGCCTGTGACGAACATCCGCGGTATCGCTCGTCCTCGTGGGCTCGAAGGCGTAGCGGCGACCGACCGGTGCGCGTCGTCGGGCATCACCATGCACATGTGGCTTCCGTGATGGGGGAGAACGGCCGGGACGGGAGCGAACCCGTACTCGGAATGGCGTTCGACGGCACCGGCTACGGGGCGGACGGCGCAGTGTGGGGAGGGGAATTGCTGCTGGCGACGTACAAGGGCTGTCGCAGGCTTGCGCATCTGGAATACGTACCGCTGCCCGGTGGTGATGCCGGAGTGGAACGACCGTACCGAATGGCGCTCGCTCACCTGTGGCACGCCGGGTTGGATTGGGACGTCGACCTCGCGCCGGTTGCGGCCTGTCCGCCCCGAGAGCGGTCGGTTCTACTTCACCAGTTGGAAACCGGTTTCGGGTGTGTGGACACCTCCAGCATGGGGCGGTTGTTCGACGCAGTCTCATCGCTGGCCGGGGTTCGACAGTGTGTCGACTACGAAGCGCAGGCCGCAATCGAGCTGGAGGGGATTTCGAGGGGAGTCGACAGCGCCGGTTCCCGGTACACCTTCGACTGGATGCAGTCGGACGAGGATTCGTGGACAGCCGATCCGCGGTCGGTCATTCGGGCTGTCGTCGGCGATCTCCGGGCGAAGGTGCCCGCCGACGTGATCGGCGCCCGTTTTCACGAATCAGTAGCGCACCTGGTGCTCGAGTGGGCAATTCGTGGTCGGAAAATGGCGGGAGTGGACGAGGTAGTACTCACCGGAGGTGTCTTCCAGAACCCTCTCCTGCTCGTCCGGGTGTGTGCCCTGCTCGGAGAAGCGGGATTCACGCCGTTGACAGGACTGGAGTTACCACCGAACGACGGCGGTCTCGCCTACGGCCAAGTGCTGGTCGGGAGTTCGTCATGAGGTCAGGAGTTGTGTCATGTGCCTAGCCGTACCAGGACGTATCGAGTCCTTGGAGGAACGCGACGGAACGACGATGTCGGTGGTGAACTTCGGTGGCGTCCGAAAAGAGGTGTGCCTCGAGTACATTCCGGGCGCCCGAGTCGGCGAGTACGTCGTGGTACACGTCGGATTCGCCATCCAGCGACTCGACGAGGAATCCGCGCGCAGCACGCTGGCGGAATTCGAGCACCTCGGCGTACTCGACGAGGAATTCGGCGACGGGTTCGAAAGGGCTGCCCGGGCCGCGGGGATCGAACCGAAGGAGACGGAATCATGAAGTATCTGGACGAGTTCTCCGATCCGGAACTTGCCGGCAAACTGCTGGATCAGATCCGCGCGCTGGCCACACGGCGATGGGCGATCATGGAAGTGTGTGGTGGTCAGACACATTCGATCATCAGACACGGCATCGATCAACTACTTCCGCAACAGATCGAGATGATTCACGGACCAGGATGCCCGGTCTGTGTCACCCCGCTCGAGATCATCGACAAAGCTCTCGAAATCGCGGCAAGGCCCGATGTCATTTTCTGCTCCTTCGGGGACATGTTGCGAGTCCCGGGGAGTTCTTCGGATCTGTTCCGGATCAAGAGTGCCGGCGGCGACGTACGCGTCGTGTACTCACCGTTGGATGCGCTGACCATTGCCAAGGGGAACCCGGACCGGCAAGTGGTGTTCTTCGGGATCGGATTCGAGACCACCGCGCCGGCCAACGCCATGACCGTCTATCAGGCCAATCGCCTGCGCATCGAGAACTTCTCGCTACTCGTCTCGCACGTTCTCGTCCCACCGGCGATGGCCGCGATCATGGACTCGCCAGAGTGCCGCGTGCAGGCATTTCTGGCGGCCGGGCATGTGTGCAGTGTGATGGGTACGTCGGAATACCCGGCGCTCGCCGAGAAGTACAAGGTCCCGATCGTCGTCACCGGATTCGAGCCGCTGGATTTGCTGGAAGGAATCAGAAAGACTGTGCTGCAATTGGAATCGGGTCGATACGAGGTCGAAAATGCCTACGCCCGTGCTGTCACGGCCGAGGGCAACACCGCAGCGAAGGCGATGCTCGAGGACGTGTTCGCGGTGTCGGATCGGACATGGCGCGGCATCGGATCGATTCCGGACAGCGGTTGGCAGCTGGCGCCGAAGTATGCGTATTTCGATGCCGAAGAGCGCTTTTCGGTGACCGATATCCATACCGACGAGTCGAGCGTGTGCCGTTCCGGAGAAGTGTTGCAAGGCTTGATCAAGCCACACGAGTGCAGCGCCTTCGGGAAGGAATGCACTCCGCGGAATCCGCTCGGTGCCACGATGGTCTCGTCCGAGGGGGCGTGCGCTGCGTACTACCTGTACCGGCGCCTGGAACTTCAGGAGGCGGGTCATGCCGGCTGAGGAGACCGCTGTCGTGGACCTCTCGGCATGGGTCTGTCCACTGCCGCTGCGTGATTCGCCGAACATCGTCATGGGGCACGGTGGTGGGGGAGCGATGTCCGCCGAGCTGATCGAGCATCTGTTCCTGCCCTCGTTCGGAAGCGCCGCCGATGCAGAACTCGGCGACTCGGCCGTATTCGACGTCGGCGGGGTGCGGCTCGCCTTCTCGACGGACTCGTACGTCGTGAAACCCATGGTGTTTCCCGGCGGAACGATCGGCGATCTTGCTGTCAACGGAACGGTGAACGACCTGGCGATGGCGGGAGCACAACCTCTGGTGATGTCGACAGCCTTCATTCTCGAAGAAGGGACCGCGCTGACCGACATCGCGGGAATCGCGAAAGCGCTCGGTGAGGCCGCGCACGTTGCCGGCGTTCGGCTGGTGACGGGTGACACGAAGGTCGTCGATGCCGGTCACGGCGACGGAGTCTTCATCAACACCGCGGGAATCGGGATTGTCGCCGATGGGGTGAACATCAACCCCACTCGCGCACAAGTGGGTGACGTCGTGATCGTCAGCGGCGACATCGGCGTTCACGGAGTGGCCGTGATGAGTTGTCGCGAAGGTCTCGAATTCGGGACCGAAGTGCGCAGTGATTGTGCGGCCCTGAACGGCGTGGTTGCCGACATGATTGCCACCGGCGTCGACATCCACGTCCTGCGCGACCCTACGCGGGGAGGAGTCGCGGCGACCCTGAACGAGATCGCTCAGGCGTCGAACATCGGGGTTGCACTGGTGGAACGAGATCTGCCGATTCCTGCTGACGTGCGCGACGCCTGTGGGCTACTCGGTTTGGATCCGTTGTACGTTGCCAACGAGGGCAAGTTGATCGCCTTCGTTCCGCGAGACGATGCCGACCGAATTCTGGAAGCGATGCGCGGCAATTCACTGAGTGTGGGAGCCGCCGTGATCGGGGAGTGCGTGGCCGAACATCGCGGAATGGTGGTGGCGCGCACGGCATTGGGGGGCAATCGGGTAGTGGATTTGCCTGCAGGTGAACAACTTCCGCGGATCTGCTGATGACTGCCGTCGGTATCAGCGGGCCGGCGTTCTTTGCTCGTTACGCATATCCGCCGAACGAGTTGGGTTACTGCGGACCCGACGATCCTTCAGCGCTGCTCCGCCAGGCCCTTGGTGGCTCGGGCAGCGGCGACCGTGATCGCGCTCGTCAATTCGACGGTGCGTGGCCGTACCTCGAGGCATTGGCCGTAGGTGCGGGCATCGAGGATCCTCTCGATCCGCGGGTGATCGAAGCCTATTGGGTAGGGAGTGATCTCCTCGACTCGCTCGATTCGGCGACGTTGTTGCAGCACTTGAGGACGGCATTCGGTGAACGCGAGAACACCGGGTTTCTCACCGCTCTCGAGGATCGGGACCGCGCGCTCGCACACCACAGTTTCCACGTTTTTCTGGTGTATCCGTGGGTCAAGCTTCTTCGCAAGCGCGGTGCGGTCCCACTGTCCGTTCTCCAGAACTGTCGGATCAGATGCGGAGTGGTCGAGGACGTGAGCCAGGAGCACGCGTCGGTGGTTTCGTCCCCGCTCGAGTTCGACGGTCAGCAACTCGCACGCGGAACGCCGGTGTCGCAGCGAGTGAGATGGAGCGTCGGCGGCCGCTCACTCGCGCCGGCGCCCGTTCCGGGCGCCGTGGTGACGATGCACTGGGATTGGCTGTGCGACAGCATCACTGCAGAGCAGGCACTGGCCTTGGATGCCGCGGAGGACTCCGCACTGCGGATCGCGAACCAGATGTTGTCGACCGATATGTGATCGTCAGTTCCCCTCCAGGACGGAGGCTCCGGTGAATTGGGGTAGCGCGGTACCGGACAGCGCACTGTGGTTGGCAGAGGCATACGCGATTACGGTAGTGGTTCTCGTGATCACCGCGCTGCTCCTTGCTCGGTACACTCGCTGGGGCAACCAATTTCGGCGAATGGCTTGGCCCTACTTCGATCCCCGGCGCACCGTCCTTCCAATGTCGATTCTCGCGTCACTGTTGCTGCTCACGATATTCGGTGTCCGCGTGACTGTGTTGTTCTCGTACTGGTACAAGGATTTCTACGACGCTATCCAGAACCTCGACGAAACCGCCTTCTGGCACTACCTGCGAGTGTTCGCGATATTGGCCGCAGTCCACGTCGCGAGCTCACTTGTCGTCTACCTGGTAGGTCAAACCCTCGATATCAACTGGCGCAGCTGGCTCAATGACACACTGACCGACGATTGGCTCGACGGCCGCGCCTACTATCGCGGAAACTTCCTGGAGAACCCGGTCGACAATCCGGACCAACGTATTCAGGCAGACATCACCACATTCGTGACGTCGTCCCGCACGTTGTCCATGGGCGCCGTCACGGCAATGGTGTCGATCGTCAGCTTCACCAAGATCCTGTGGGATCTGTCCGGGCCGTTGACTGTTTTCGGTGCCGAGATTCCGCGAGCGATGATCTTCCTTGTCTACATCTACGTGTTGGTGACGACGGCACTGGCTTTCTGGATCGGGCGGCCTTTGATCATGCTGAACTTCTTGAACGAGAAACTCGGCGCCACCTTCCGGTACGCACTGGTTCGACTGCGGGAGTACGGCGAGAGCATCGCCTTCTATCGCGGAGAGAGCGTCGAACGACGCACCCTCGGACTACGTTTTGCTGCGGTGATCCGCAATATGTGGGCGATCGTTTTCCGGACGCTCAAGTTCAGTGGCTTCAATCTGGCAGTGAATCAGACCGCGGTGGTGTTTCCGTTCCTCGTCCAGGGATCTCGATTGTTCAGCGGGCAAATAACTTTCGGCGACGAGATGCAAACTGCTCAAGCGTTCGGCCAGGTGCACAATTCACTGTCCTTCTTTCGAGAGTCCTATGCTGATTTTGCCAGTTTCCGGGCCACGCTGATCCGTTTGACAGGGCTCGCAGATGCGGATCGACGTGCCCGCGCACTCCCGGTGCTCGACGCTTTTTCCTCGGGTAAACACTTGATTGTTCGGGGACTCGATGTGCGCACGCCTGTTGGTGAGGCATTGATCTCCGAACTCGACATGTCACTGGTGCCCGGTGATGCTCTGCTGGTGAAGGGCCCGTCGGGAAGCGGCAAAACCACGCTGCTCCGCAGCATCGCGCAGTTGTGGCCGTACACAGACGGTTCCGTGACCACTCCTGTCGGATCCGTGCTCTTTCTCTCGCAACGTCCGTACTTGCCGTTGGGTTCGCTGCGCGCAGGTCTGGCATATCCGGATCAGTTGCCCTCGGGGCAGCCGAACACAGGGCGTGCGAACTTCGACGACGACAGGTTTCGCGACGCGTTGGCCCACGTGCATCTTGCGCATTTGGTCGGCCGACTCGGCGAGGCTGCGGATTGGACTCGAATTCTGTCGCCGGGGGAGCAACAACGGCTGGCGTTCGCCCGAGTCCTCCTGATCCGCCCGCGAACCGCATTTCTCGACGAGGCGACATCCGGAATCGACGAAGGTCTCGAGTACACGCTCTACGACATACTTCGCCATGAACTGCCCGACAGCATCATCGTCAGCGTGGGCCATCGCAGCACACTCGACGTTTTTCACAATCGACAACTCGAACTGCGCGGTGCGGGACACTGGACGCTCACTGATCGCGAAGGCTGAGAACAGCTTTCCTCGGTCGGCCTCTTTCGACAAACGTCGGCGGGAGCATCCACTGCGCGGCGGGCGATCGAAGACATCGTCCGTCAAGAGGTCGAAGGGTTGTCGGGGTCGTTTGTGCGCTGGAGCACCCAGGCCGCAATCCCGGTGCGCGAGCTGTACCCCAGTTTGTTCAGTATGTGATCGACGTGGCCGTCGACAGTGCGCTGGGAAATGACCAGCTTGTCCGCGATTGCTCGGTTGGTCAGGCCCTGTGCGACGAGTTCGGCCACCTGCTGCTCCCGTGGAGTCAGCACTTCGTCGGCCGCCGATTTCGGTGATCCACCGAGCGGTTGCTCTCTCAGCGCGCGGGCCGCTGCGTCGTCGAGAGTCAGAGCTCGTCCATGATCGAATGCTGTTTGAAAAACCCGGTCTCCGAGCCGGTTACGAGCTTTGGTTACGCTGTTTTCGTGGTACTGGACCATGCTCCTGAAGGTGTCCATCGGGCTGCCCGTGGCGGTGAACAGCGTGTCGGCAGCTCCCAGCAGTGTGGCTGCCAGCTTCGCGTCCCGGTCGACAAGCGTCCACGCGATTTCCTCGAGGCACCATGCACATCCGAACTGGTTACCCAGCTCTCGCAGCAATCGGAGAGAATCTTCGAGTAGCTCGATGCCGCGAGCGTGGTTGCCAGAACGCCACAGGGCGGATCCGTAGTCCGACATCGCCATCGACCGCCACAAGATTTCGCCGCGCGATTCGGTGAGGGCCAACTCCTCCTCGTAAATGCTTGCAGCCCGGTCGGCTTCACCGAGGGCGTCGACGACGAAGGCGAACCAGTAGAGCGCGGGTACCAGACGGGCGATGTTGTCGTTTGCCCGGAATGCTGCAACAGCCTGCTCCAGGTACTCGGCACCGCGCACGAGATCGCCGTCGGCGACCGCGACGAATCCGAGCGTGTACCGCGCCAGTATGCGTCCGTCGTCGTTCCGCTGCATCTCGGCCTGTCGCCGAGCCTCTTCGGCAATGCTTGTCGCCGAAGCGATGTCTCGTTGGAGGGCTGCCAGCAGTGCGCCTGTCGCGGCGGCCTCGACTACCGCGTCACCGAGAGGGCCCTCGGTCAGTGCGGGCACCTCGGCCAGGGCGCGACCCAACCAATAGCGACCTTCGTTGAATCGACCACGTGCAAGCCAGTAATCATGCAGAGCACTTGCGGTACGCAATGTGGCTTCGACCGAGTCGGGTTCGGTCAAACCGAATTCCAACGCGGTGCGCACGTTGGGTAGGTCGCGGTCGATCCGCGTCATCCAGTCGATTTGGTGCGGCCCCGGCCAGTCGACTCCGGAGCGGAAGACGAGTTGCCTGAACCACTCACTGTGCCTGCGCTGCAGTGAGGCCCACTCGTCGACTGACACCAGTTCGCGCCCGTAGTCGCGAAGAGTCTCGAGTAGGCGGTAGCGAACGTACGAGCCGTTTTGTTCACGGATGAGGATCGACTTGTCGACAAGGGACATCACGAGATCGCCCAAGTCGTCGTTCTGTGCTTCGTCGGCGAGAATTCCTTCGACGGACCCGAGATCGAAGCTACCCGCAAATACGCTCGAGTTCGCCCACAACGACTTCTCCGGCGGCGTACACAGATCGAAGCTCCAGTCGATACTCTGTGCAAGCGTTTGTTGACGCGCTGGAGCGTTCCGGCTGCCCCGCGTCAGCAGTTGGAAGCGGTCGTCGAGTTTTTGCAGGATCTGATCGACCGACATCGCCCTCAGTCGGGCGGCCGCCAGCTCGATCGGCAGCGGTAGTCCCTCCAACCGGCGGACGATCTTCTCCACAGCCGCACTGTTCTCGCTGGTGATGCGGAAGTCCGTCACGGAGGAACGTGCCCGCTGCTCGAACAGCATCATCGCATCACCATCACGGGTGTCGGTTGGCGACGGCGCCTCGGTGGGAATTCGCATTGGCGGCACCCGTAATACCATCTCGCCGGGAATGTCGAGCGGTTCTCGGCTGGTCGCCAGAAGTGCCAATCGGGCACAGCACCGGAGTAGTTCGACGACGGTGTCGGCCACCCAGCCGATGAGGTGTTCGCAATTGTCCAGAACAATCAGGACACGTTCGTCGACGAGACGGCCGATCAGTACCGATCGCGGTGACCGCGCAGATCGGTCTTGTACTCCGAGTGCGGCAAGAATCGTCTGATCGAGAAGTGCCGGCTCCCGCAGTTCACTGAAGTCGACGAACCAGACGCCCCCGGGGAACGCACGGGAGGAATCATCGGCGGCACGGAGCGCCAAGCGGGTTTTGCCGACCCCACCCAGGCCCGTAAGGGTCACGAGGCGGTAGTCCGACAGCAGGCGTCGGACTTCTTTGGCTTCGGACCGACGACCGACGAAACTGCTCAGTTCGATCGGTAGGTTTCCTCGTTTTGCCGCCATGAGAATCGCGCCGAATTTGTACGTGCTGAGTGGATTGACCCCACACAGTGTACGCGGATTCGCGTGCGTGAAATCTGCCATCGCACCACCGGTGTTCGCCCGTAGTTGCCTTTGGGGCGAGGCTTATTGGTGTACGACCCGGAACATCGGACACTTTTTGTCGACGTAGTTCGCGCCTCATTCGAAAGGGATGAGAGGCTCATTCCATCTCTCTGCCGCGCTTACGATTCCGGCATGAAACGTGTGTGGGAAGGTGTGCGGCGCTACGGCAAGACGCTGCACTCGGCTGGGTTGTCGTTCGGCTTGGTGTTTTTCGTCCTCTCGATGAGCCCGTCCCTCTTGCCGCGGGCGTGGTACCTGCAGGGCGTGGCGACCGGTATTTCCGTCGCCACGGGGTACGGCATCGGTGTCAGCGTGGCGTGGATGATCCGCAAATGCGGAGTCGAGCCGACGTGGTCGGATCGGACCAAGAAGTTCGGCTGGACTGTACTCACTGTCCTGGCGGTGATATTGGTGCCTCTCTTTCTGATCTTGGGTTCGTGGTGGCAGCAGATCGTCCGTGATCTGGTCGAGGCACCGCGCGTCAACCGGGCGAACTATCTTCTGGTGCTGCTGATTTCGGTCGCGGTGTGGTTGATCTTGCTCGAGGCGGGTCGCGGTTTGCGGTATCTCACCAGAAGCATCGCTGCCGTCGCTCTGCGGTTTGTGCCCAAAGAGGCGGCGAAAGTCGCGAGCTTGGTCGTCGTCTTCGCGTTGGCGATCTTCGTCGTCAACGGTGCCCTCTACAACGGGCTCATCGCGTTTGCGAACTGGAGTTTCTCCGGTGCGGACAACGACACACCGGATGGTATCGACCAGCCTCTGATCGCCGAACGCAGTGGTTCGCCCATGTCTGCCGAGGCGTGGGATTCGCTGGGTAAGGAAGGGCGCACCTTCATGGGTAGCGGACCGTCCGCGGAGCAGATCGCCGCGCTGACCGGCCGGGACGCGAAGCAACCCATCCGCGTGTACGCCGGCCGCGAGTCGTCCGATTCCGTCGACGGCGTCGCAGGGCGGGTCGTCGCTGAACTCGAGCGCACCGGTGGATTCGACCGCGCCGTCCTGGCAGTAGTGACCACCACCGGCCGCGGCTGGGTCAACGACGACGTGGCGTCCTCCTTCGAATACGTTCAGGGCGGCGACACTGCCATCGCGGCGATGCAGTACTCGTTCCTTCCCAGCCCGTTGGCATTCATCGCCGACCGAGAAACCCCGATGGCCGCCGGCCGGGCGCTGTTCAACTCTGTCTACGCGAAATGGATCGAGCTGCCGCTCGACAAACGCCCCAAGCTGGTCGTTTTCGGCGAGAGCCTGGGATCGTACGGGGGACAGGCGGCGTTCGCGGGAGCGCAGGACATGGCGACGCGTGTCGATGGGGCGCTGTGGTCGGGAACCCCGAATTTCACTGCTCAATGGCAGGAGATCACCAGCGGTCGTGACTCAGGCTCACGGGAAGCGGTGCCGGTGATCGACGACGGGCAGTCGATCCGTTTCGCCGCTTACCCGGAAGACCTCGAACTCGATGCGCCGTGGAACGACTCCCGCGTCGTGTACTGGCAGCACGCCAGCGATCCGATTGTCTGGTGGTCTTTCGACCTACTCCTGAACAAACCGGACTGGCTTGCTGAACCTCTGGGCCGGGATGTCGATCCGGGAATGACGTGGATACCGTTCGTGACGTTCTGGCAGGTGACACTGGACATGGTCTTCTCGGCTGACGTGCCCCCTGGTCACGGACACAACTACGGTGCCGAGGCAGCGGACATGTGGGCACAGATCCTGCACCCCGAGAACTGGTCTCAGTCCGACACCGACGCAATTCACGCCGCTCTGACGAACAACTTCCAACCCACCAAGTAGTAGTGCGGACCGCCGACCTCGTGACGGTCCCTCGTCGTTCGAGCGGGAGCACTCGCTCGTGATCGTTCAATCCCTGTTTTTCAGCTATCTCACAAGGAGCGCTATGCATTCGTCAAGATCACTCGTAGCTGCGGTGGCGCTGAGCGCGATCACTGTGTTTGCCGGGGCGGGGTCTGCAGTTGCCGCGCCGGCGATCGGCTCTGTCGATTTCGGTTCGTCGACCGGGTCCGAAACCGGTTCGTCGAGCGGATCAGGATTCGGCTCTGTCGATTTCGGATCCGGCGGTCCTGATGTGGAGCATCCGGTGTCGACCTGCTTCTGGTCGGTGCCGATCAATCCCGAGCGCGCGGACCCGCAACTCAACTACGCCTTTCCCGACACCGCGGCCATCTATTGGGCTGCGCAGTTCACAATCCCCGAGGATGCCGAGTTGGTTGTTCGAGGGCAATATGCGCATGCGCGCTATCAGTCCTTGAACTCGTACAACGCAGCAACCGCTATGCCCACCGCCGTTCTCAATGACATTTCGACGGCCCCGGACGCAGGCTCACACAACACCTATCTTCCCGGTGCCGATCGATCGAATGACGGTGCCAGGTCGTATACGGCTTCGGTCCGCAACGAGGCGTCGCCTGCCGAACCGAAACCCAACACCTTGTATGCCGGTGTGCCGGGCCAGGACCGGATAAGCCTGCTTTATCGCATCTACCTTCCCGACAATGGGCGTGATCTCACCGGTGGAGTCGGACTGCCGGAGCCAGAGTTGCGCCTTTCCGATGGTCGGGTGTTGCGTGGGGAGGATCTGTGTTCGGCGGTCGGTGCGGACAATGGAATCTTGAAGCCGGCGTCGCTGCCGCTGGACACGTACAAGGCATTGCGTGACCAACCGGGCAAGCCTTCGACCTTCCCTTCCGAGCAGACGCCTGTCTGGCGGGCTTACTACAGCGCCGAGTTCACGCTCGGGTGTACCTATCTCGGCAAATGCGATGGCACACCTCAGCGTGTTGGCGGGCAGTACTCCAACATCGACAACAGCTACGTCACGGCCGAAGTCAATCGCGGGTTCGGCGAAGTTCTGGTACTTCGGGGAGAGTTGCCGAGGACTCCTGAGACGACAACCGGCGCAAAGAATCTCGACAGTGCAGTCGACATGCGGTTCTGGTCGATGTGCAGCAATGAATCGCTGACGACGACGAAGGTAGCCACGTGTCTTTTCGACGAGCAGGTGGCCACCGATGCAGCGGGGCGCTACACGATTGTGGCGTCGCTGCCTGAAGACCGACCTGCAAACGCTACGAAGGAATGTGGAGTGTCGTGGTTATCGCTCTCACCGGCCGGTGACGGCGCAGGCCATCTCGACGATTCGCTTCTGATCATGCGGAACATGCTGCCGGCCAAGGACTTCGGTCACGCTGCGCACGATACTCGGACGCCCGGTGACGAGAAGGCAGTGATGGGACAGTATCTGCCGGACGGTCAATATACATCCAAGCTTGCGTTCGAGGGCAGCGGCTGCGCGAAGTAGCTCGATACCGTCGAACCGGCCCTCTTCGGTCTTCGCTGCGGAAGCTAGCTACTTCCGTCGTCTATCGCACGGGCGAGGGTGGACATGGTGCGCTCTCGGTGGGTTGTTGCGGGTTGCACCGTGTCGGGCCAGTCGGCAGTTTCTTCCAACGCCCAGTCGGCCCATTCTGCGATGTGGTTGAAGTGGCCGATCATGAATCGGTTGGCCAGTGCCATCAGGTGATTTTGTTGGGGGAGTGTGCCGGCTTCGGGGGCCGAAATTCGTTGTGCGTGTGAGACGAACAGACTTCGGGATCGAGCAGCTTGTTCGCGCGTGGTAGTCAGGGTGGACCGCAGGTCGTCGATCGTGCCTTGGTGGGCGAAGATCACGCGGATCATGCCTTCGAATTGCAAGGCAGGGGGCGTGGTCTGGGTCGCGAGCCAGTCGCTCAGTGCTGTTCGGCCTTCGTCGGTGATGGAGTAGACAGTGCGTGAGCGCTGAGTGCCTTTGGTGACCGTGGTCGCCGTGACCAGGCCGCGTTCGAGCAATATCTTGGGCGCGTTGTATCGCTGGCGGTCCGCGCTGGGCCACAACTCGGCGACCCCGCGTCCGACCTGCTCGGCGATTTCGTATGCGGACCAGTCCTTGGCTGTCAGCAGTCCCAGGATCATGTACGAGGTGGGTGTGAGATCACGCTGAGCCACATGGCTCCCTTCGCTCCGCGGTTGGCATCCAAGCCTACAAGTGTCACTTCCCTTCGCCGTTCGCATCCTCGGTGTCGGCGATGTCGTCGGATGCGTCCTGCGCAGGTTTGCCGTAGATGAAGGGGACGAGCGCTCCGGCGACGGCAGACGCCGGTGCGAAACCGTCAGCGGTTGGTGCCAGATTTCCCCACACCACCATGGTCACATCGTTGACCGGGTCGTACCCCATGAACGAGTTGTAGCCGGGAAGTTCGCCGATATGGCCGTACATCGGACCCATTTGAGCGATGCCGTATCCGTATCCCGCAGATCCCTCGCCATCTGTGGGTTGCACACTGTTCACACGCAATTCCTGGGTGGCCGGACTCAGGAGCGAACCGGTGCCTAGAGCTTTGACCCATGTCGCCATGTCGTTGGCAGTAGAGATTCCCTGACCTGCGGACCATGTCCACGAAGGGTTGTGCGTCGTGGTGTCGGTCGGCCTTTCGGTGCCTGCGGCGATCGCGTCGAGGCGAGATTGTGGGAGCGCTTGTTTGCCTTCGCCGAGCGTTTCGACGTTCCCGCTGTAGGTGTACCCGTTTGCATAGGGCGTCGGGATGCTGGTGTCGGTGTTCGCAGGAAACGATGTACCGGCGAGTGCGAGTGGCCCGAAGAAGCGGTCCGCGAAGATCTGCTGAATCGGCTTGCCGTCCAGCTGCTCGGCGATCAAGCCGAGGAGAACGGTATTGGTGTTGGAGTAGTGATAGCCGGTGTCTGGCGCGAAATACGGCGGCTGGCTCAGCCCCATCGCCAGCAGCTCCTCGGGTGTCCACACTCGCTCCGGTTGCTCGTCGAGCGCCTGGTTGAGTTCGAGGGTTTCGGTGTAGTTGTACAGGCCGCTACGCATGTCGAGTAGGTCGCCGATCGTGATGTTGTCGCCGTTGGGGACATCGGGGCGGAACTTGCTGACCGGATCGGTTACCGCCAGCTTGCCCTCGTCGACCAACTGCAGGATTGCCGTGCCGGTCCAGGTCTTGGTGTTCGAGCCCACGCGAACCTTGGTGTCCAGAGTGGGAGGCTCGTTGACTCCTTCTCGGACCGAACCCCATGTGTTGACGTACTTCTGTGTCGGTGTCGTGATCATGACCACCATCGCGATCTCGCGGAATCCCTCCGCCTTCTCCGAGACGACGGAATCCATTGCAGCGCTGTCGAAAGACAAGACGGCGCTGCCGGTCGACCCGGCGGAGGTCGGCGCAGACGAGGAGGGGGACGCGGAATCGGTTGCGGACGAACAGGCTGAGAGAAACAACGCCGTGGCGATGCCGGCGACGGCCACTTTGCGAACCTTGGCGTCGTGTCGTGCTGTCGACTTCCCGTAAGAGTTCATGAAAAGACTTTAAGTGATACTGCACATTGCATGCTGCACTTTGCAGTAAATTACGACAAATCAGTCATAAATCCTCAGGAGTGTCCATGTCGTCCACCACATCAGTTCGCGCCGTTGCTGCTTTGGTCAGCGTCGGCGTAGTCCTCACCGCATGTTCGGCGCAGCCGTCGAATTCCGGTGTCACATCGACTCCGATGCTCCAGATTCCGGACGAGGTAACCCGCATCATGACCACCGATCCCTACTCCATGGCTAGCTGGTCGTATCTCGTGGTCGACCCCGACACAGACGAGGTGATCTACAGCAACAACGCGGACAACTCGATGTTTCTGGCCTCGCAGACCAAACATTTCACCGTCGGCACCACCTACGACACCCTCGGCGTTGACCACACCGTCTCGACCCCCGTATATGCCACCTCCGTTCCCGTCGACGGCACTCTCGCCGGAGATCTCGTGCTCGTCGGCTCCGGCGACCTTGCGCTCGGCGGGCGCAATGCGGCGCAGGGTCGATTCGACTTCGCCACCGACGGAATCGACCACGTGTACGCCGACGCCCTACCCGGAGCCGTTCTCGCGCCCGGCGATCCCCTTGCGGGACTGAACGATCTCGCCCGACAAGTAGCCGGCGCCGGCATCACTCGTGTCAAAGGCGACGTCCTCGTCGACCCTCGTCTGTGGGACACCTACGCGACGGTCGAAGGCCTCGTTCCGTCGATCTTCGTCAACGACAATCTCGTCGATATCCAGGCCCGGCCAGGTGCGGTAGGTGAGCCCGCCACCATCGACATGCTTCCCGGGAACAGCCTGTTCCGCGTCGATGCGCAGGTCACCACCGGTGAAGAAGGTAGCGACTCGACACTGAGGGCAGCAGCGGACCCGACCGATCCCACCCAGATCAACGTGACCGGGTCGGTACCGGCTGGAAAGACGTCGCTGACCGTCCACCGCATCACCGATGCACCGTCGTGGGCCCGGCAGCTGTTCGTAGAGGCATTGCGTCGCAACGGAATCGAGGTTGAAACGGTATCTCGGACCAACGACGCAGCTGCTCTGCCTGCCGATCGGACGTATACCGGCAGTCGTCAGGTTGCGAGCCTTCGATCGGCACCACTTTCGGAGTCGGGAGGGATGATCCTCGCGACCAGCTACAACACCGGCGCGAACACCTTCCTGTGTCTGTTGGCGGTAGCGGAAGGATCGTCGTCGTGCAGCGACGGCTTACCGACCGTCAGGGCACTCGCCGAGAAGGCAGGTATTGCAGCGTCTGATCTTGTGGTGATGGACGGTCAAGGCGGAGATCCGTCACAAGCGACACCCGCGGCAGTCGTCGACTGGCTCGACTGGGTGGACCAGCAGCCCTGGGCCGACACGTTCTGGGCCGGTCAACCGGTACTCGGTGAGCGCGGTTCGTTGTCCGGCGTCGGGACCGACAGTCCCGCGAAGGGGAAGATCATCGGTAAGACGGGAACGTCTGCCGACGTCGAACCCGACACCGGCCGGTTGATAGTGACCCTTCAGGCGCTGTCCGGTTACATGATCACCCCCGATGATCGCCGACTTCTGTTCGTCGTAGCCGTCAGCGATGCAGTATTTCCCGATCTGCCTCGTGGAGTCTTCCAAGTCGGGGGTGACGTCGGCGGTGTTGCCGCTGCGTTCCAACAAGCACAGACGAACTGACTCGGGGCGAGTGAGAGGTACGGCGGTCCGGGCACTCATCCCTTTCGAACGAGGCATGAATTACGCAGGCGCTCGCAGTGTCAGCATTGTCGCGCAGCGGTATCGACTGCGTCCCGATGAGAAACGAGTGTTGACATGGGATCCGTTATCGGAGATCTCCTCCCCATAGCCGTCGGTGTCGCCGTCTCCCCGGTGGCCGTCATCGCGACGATCTTGATGTTGCTCTCCAAGCGCGCCGGTAGCACGAGCATCGGTTTCGCGGTGGGCTGGCTACTCGGAATCTTCATTGCCACATTTCTTTTCGTCCTTCTTTCCAGTGCACTGAGCACCTCGGACGATGGACCGTCCACCACTGCTTCGTGGATCAAACTGGCGCTGGGCGTCCTCCTGTTGATGGTCGGGGTCAAGCAATGGCGAGGGCGCAGCGGTGAACACGAAACGCCGAAGTGGATGCACGCCATCGACGAGATGACCGCGGTCAAGGGGTTGGGCCTAGGATTCGCCCTCGCCGCGATCAATCCGAAGAACCTTCTGATGTGCATCGCGGCAGGAGTGTCGATCGGTTCGGCGTCGCTGGCGACCAGTGGAGTGATCGCCTCCGTCCTCGTCTTCACGATCATCGCCAGTTCAACGGTGGTGATACCGGTCGTCGGATACGTGGTGGCTGCTGACCGCCTGCGCGAGCCGTTGGCCAAGCTCAAGGTCTGGCTCCAGGACAACAACACCACGGTGATGAGCGTGTTGATCTTGGTCGTCGGAGTTGTACTGATCGGCAAGGGAATCGGCGGAATCTTCTGACGCCGCTCTTTCACGTGGTGTGGACGTGGGACAGCCGGGGTGAGTGTCCGATCAGGTCGCTTTCACCGCGTATTCGCCGTCGGCGTGCCCGATCAGTTGCCAACCGCCTTCGATCGGGTCCAGGCGGACGTCGGTGAGATTCGTGGTCTCGAGTTGTGGCCGTCCGGTGCCCGGGTACCAGGCCTCGACCCGCCCCGTGCCGCTCCCGGCAAACCCGTTACGCGATACCTTCGTCAGCGTGCCGGGCGCTGCTCGCGGATAAGCACGCGAGAGTGGAACCGCGAATCCCTCTACAAGTCCGAGTGATTCGCCGGACGGGCAGTCGATGCGATTCAGATTTCCTTGCGGCTGGTGGGTATTGCCGTCTCGAACCGGATGGGGGTCACCGCACGCTTGCGTCCACGACCACCAGGCGCCGCCCATCCGGTACTGGTCGGTGGCGTCGACGAAGCGGTCGACGTCTGCCCCCTGCTTGTCGGCGTCCCCGAACCAGCCCCATTCGCCCGTCCACAACGGTGCGTCGTACCAGGCGGCAGCGCGGTCGGCGATCTTGAATCCGTCCTCGATTGCGGGGAATTCGCTACTGACTGTTATCGATTCGCTGTAAAGATGGGGCGAGAAGACCACCAGAGGATCGGTCAGGTACTGGCGTGGGGGCAGCGCGTCGAAGCCGAAAGCCGACCAGATCGCACTGGGCTCGAAGAACACGAGGTGCGGAAATCCGCCTGCTTCGGCCTGTCTGATGGCGTCGGTGGCTCGCTTGTAGAACTGCCCGATCTGATCAGCTGCCGTGAACGGGTCGCGCAGGCCGGGATTCGGTTCGTTCAACAGGTCGTATCCGGCTACCGCTGGTTCGCCTTTGAACTCGGCGGCCAACCTCGCCCACGTCGCCACGAGGAGACTCTGGATTCCTTGCTCGTCGTCGTAGAACGCCTGGAAGGCGTGGCCGATCGCCGGTGCAGCCTCCCGGAGTCCACCGATGTTGCAGGTTGTCCATCCGCCGGTCAGGGTTGCCCATTCGGGTGCGCCGTCCCAGCCGACTCCCGGCTGCATGAATGACGGGCACGACAGGTCGCTCGGGGTGCCGACATACGGGCCCCATGCGTCCTGATGCATGTCGAGAACGGTGTAGATGCCGTGATCTTTCGCGTTCTGGACTGCGCCTCGAATCCGGTCGACATACGCAGTGTCGAATGCACCGCGAGTCGGTTCGAGGAGGGACCACGCGACGTTGAGTCGGACGACGTTGAAGCCCAGCGCGGCCATCTGCGCGAAGTCCGTTCTTCCCAGCGGCGTGACGGTGGGTAGACCGGTGCCGTTGGTCGCGTAGTCATTGAGGCCGTTGGCGTTCACGCCGCGGAGCAGCACCGTTCGTCCGTCGACGTCCTTGATCGTTCGATCTGCGACGGCCAATCGGGGGAGTGTCCATCCCGATTCCGGAGGTGCAGCGTTAGCCGCCGGGGCTGCAAGCTGGACAGCCAGGATTGCAAGGGTGGCAAGCAACAGCGCACGCATCCGTCGACCTTTCTAGACAAACGTCCAATTCCGAGTTGAGGCTAGCGGGAGAACGTCCTTGTTGCGGCGCAATTCGCACATACCCGTCACGACTACATTGCTGGGCACGCCGACTCGAAGCTGTTACTCGAAGTGCGAGAATTGTCGACACGTCGCGACCCGAGGGAGCATTTGTGAAACTTGCACTGACTGAACTGGTCGAACGACTACCCGGCGACGAGTTGGCGATCACGCGTGCGTTCTACGAGTCACGGACCGCTGGCACCGGTCCGAGTTCTCTGCAGGAACTGCTCGCGGTGCGCGCTTCCAGAGTGGTTGATCCCGCGCCGCCGACCCGAGCTGTCGAGCACATACTCGACGTCGACGGCCGAGCCATATCGGTCCGTGTGGTCACACCGAAAGATGGCGTGGTCAACGGGGTCTATCTGTACCTTCCGGGCGGTGGCTTCTACATGAGTTCGGCGGCAAGCGCTGACGCCCGAAGTACGAGACTTGCCGACGAGATCGGGTTCGCAGTGGTTACCGTCGATTACCGGCTTGCGCCGGAGTTCCCTTGGCCGGCAGCGCCGGACGACTGTGAGGCAGTCGCTTTGTGGCTGCTCGATGTCGCGGCCGAACGGTTCGGGACAACCAAGCTCGCCGTCGGTGGCATGTCGGCGGGAGCAACCTTGGTGATGACAACATTGCTACGGCTTCGTGATCGAGGTCTGGCCATGTCGTTCTCGGGTGCCGTGTTGGAAGCCGGCACGTACGACGTCAGTGCTCAGACTCCCGCCGGCCGCACCATCGGCGACGAATACTTCATCGAAGCCTACGTCGGCCATGTCGGTGATCGCACTGTCCCGGATATTTCTCCGACCTTCGGAGACCTGAGCAGCCTGCCCCCGACCCTCGTTGTCATCGGATCCGACGACGTGGTCCTGGCCGAGAATCTCGCCATGGTGGCAAGGCTGTCGGCGGCAGGCAACGACGTCGACTTGCGCCTCTATCCTGATGTCCCGCACGGATTTACAAACCATCCAACGCCTGTTGCCCGCCGCGCTGCGCTCGATATAGGTGCCTGGCTTCGGCGCCGTCTCGACGACGAGTCGGCGTGACAAGCGCGGGCGCGGTTCAGTGTGCCGAGGACACGCGGCGTGTGTTCGGTGTCAGATATTGGTCGAGTGCTTGACGATGGAACAACTCGAGGCTCACCACAGATTTCATCAGGCCGTCGAGGGTTCGCGGATCCCATCCAGTCAGATGCTGCCATCGGTCGAGCCGATAGGTGACCGAATTTGCGTGCAGATGGATGTCGCGGGCGGCAGCGCTGACGGAGAATCCGCTTCGGGCAAAGGCGCGGACTGCGTCCATGAGGTGGGGGTGTTCTTCGGCTACAGACGCCCCGGCGTGTAGGAGTGGCAGGAGCTCGTCCTGGTGGGAGGCAAGAGTGGCGACGAGCCATTCCTCGGTAAAACTGACCGTCGCGCCCGGCGCTGTTGCCAATTGCAATGCTCGCTCGGCGTCGGTGATGCTTTGAGCTGCGCCGACGAGTCCCTCCCGAAGCATTCCGATACCCAATGACGTTCGTGGATGATCTCGCATGATTGCACGGATTATGTCTTCGACCGGCTCGCCTTGACACATCGCTATTACCCGGGTTCCATGTCGACTGCATTGTGCGACAACGTGTATGGAATCCAGGGTGCGTTGCAGGTGTTCCACTTGTGCTTCTGACCATTCGTCTCCGACGACAGACAGCGCTTGGAACGATTTCTGCGGATCGAATCCGAGGCTCAGTGCCAGCTCCCGTGCGTTGTTTTGTCCAATATCTGTTGTGCTGTGCAGTGTTTCGAAGAATCGGTAGCGAACGCCGGCGCGGATGGCCTGCTCGCTTCGCGTTGCCTCGGAGTGCCCGACGGCGACCGCGCTCGTCGCCGCGTGAACGAGGTCCCAGAGTTTGCCGCCCGCCTGCAGCAGTTCGTGTGTGGGTTTCGTGGACCGCTCGACCATTGTGTTCCAGAGCTCACGGGAAGCAATGTGATAGGTCTCGATGACGTTCGAGAGCGGGAGCCCTTGCATTGCGCGGCGGCGCCCCAGCTCGCGATTGCGATCGGTATCTTCGACGGTGATCGTTTCGTTCTCGGCGACCGCACACAGCATTGCGGACAACTGTTTACGGATGTAGTTGCCTTGCTCGGCCAGTGGTACGGCGGAGTAGGCCGGGAGTTCGCTGCGGATCTGTTGTACCGCGCGCTCGGTGAGCGCTTCGAGTTCGTCGGAGACCTCGCTACACAACCGACGGATCGTGTCTTCTTCTTCGACGTCGGGTACGTCCACGGGGCTACTCCTTTGTGCGTGCTTGGTCTTGCGTCCCGTGAATTTCACGAACGAGCGTCGTGGATTCCGGGGTTCACCCATGGTCCCGCCATAGTGACGGGAGGCACACTCAACGCTAGACCGGACGACGATTCGACGGCAAAACGCCCCTCGCCTCAACTGCTCCGGATCGATCAACGGCTAAGGAGCCACAATCATGTCCAACGAGGCGAAGAGTGCCTTGCTCGCAATCGGAGTTCCGTTCGTCGGGGTGCTGGGCGGGATAGTTGCGCTCTCCGGATCCGAACTGACTGTTCTCGGATTTCCCATTTTGTTCGCGTGGCTTTTCCTGTGGATGCCGCTTACTTCGTTATGTCTCCATTTGGCATGGAAGTTCTTTGACCGCAAGGACTTCGAGGAAGCGGAAAGAAACGAACTGGCTCAGGCCATGACCGAGATCGGGGATCCGACATGATCGCTGCAACATTTACGCTCGTGCTACTCCTCGCGCTCGGCGCCGGAGTGCTTTCACGCCGTGGAAGCAAAAAAGAGATCTCCGACTACCTCGTGGGCGGGCGATCTTTCGGTCCCGTGCTGGTTTTCATCCTGGGAGCCGGTGAGGCCTACAGCATCGGCACGCTCATCGGATTCCCTGGCGGTGTGTACGCCCACGGTGCAAGCTACGGCGTCTGGTTCATCGGGTACATCTTGCTTGCCTACCCGATCGGATACTTCTTTGCGCCCTATCTCTGGCGGGCAGGCAAGCGGTACAACGCGATGACGCTGCCAGATGTGGCAGGGCGGCACTTTCGGTCGCGCGGGTTGGAACTGACAATTGCGATTGCTTCGGTAGTCTTCCTCATTCCCTGGGGGCAGCTGCAGCTTGCCGGCCTCCAGGTTGCACTGAGCGGACTTGGCATCACCATCAACCCGACGGTGGCGGTTTTCGTCGGCGCTGCGCTTGCTCTGCTCTTCCTCCTGCTTTCGGGTGTGCGTGCACCGGCGTTCGTGTCTTACGTCAAGGACGCAGCTCTGCTGCTGGGTGCGATCCTGATCGGACTCGCCGCCACGGCCAAATCGGGCGGTATCACGAAGCTCTTCGCCGATGCGGCATCCCATGGGGCTGGGCAGGCTTCGCAATCCACCGTCACCGGTTCGTCGCTGACCTTCGTGCTCACCACAATTGTGTTCCAGTCACTCGGCTTCTTCGTTTTTCCCTTCATAGTGCAGGCGGTGCTCTCGGCGAAGTCCGAGGCAACCCTCAAGCGAGTCGCCCGATTCAACCCGCTGTACATGCTCATGTATCCCTTCCTTGTCGCTGCTGCCTTCGGCGCAATTTCATTGCTGCCCAACAAGCTCGAGGGCGCAGAGTCCAATGAGGTACTCCTGCAACTGTCCCGCCTCGTGCTCCCGGACTGGCTGACCGGAGTGGTGGCGGGTGGTGCGGCACTGTGCGCGATCGTTGTCCTGTGTGGTTCGGCGCTGGGGATCGGCTCGATAGTCTCGCGGAACATCGTTCCCGGGATACCCGAATCAAGTCAGAGAGTGTGGGTGCGCGGGGTCATTGTCGCCTACCTCGGCCTCTCGCTGATCCTGACCCTCGCCGCACCCCAATTGTTGCTGACGCTTGTGAACACCGCGTATTACGGGGTGACCCAGGCGGTGGTGGTGTTCGCGACGATGATATTCGGATGGAAGCTGCGACCGGCAGCGCTCGCGATGGGCGTGGTGCTCGGCGACGTGGTGGTGCTCTGGCTGTACCTCGACACACACGGCACGGTATCGATGTGGTTGTCGGATCACGGGATAAACATCGGTGCCGCAGCCCTCGTGCTGAACGTGTTGTTCGTGTCCGCTACTCGGCTGATGTGGCCTCCAGTCGAAGCGGTTTCGGGTCTGCGGGCCGAAAATCGATCGGCACCATCGCCTAGCCCCGTCACCACGACCGCGAAGGCGGATATCTGATGACCAGAACGTTACTCACCGCAGATGCAATCCTCACCCAGGACGCGGCGTCACCGCAGGTAGAGGCCCTCGTCCTCGATGGAGGCCTGGTTGTCGCCACCGGAAGTCGAAAGGACATGGCGGAGCACGCAGGACCGGGAACTCGTCGGCTCGATCTGGCTGGCTCAACTGTGATCCCGGGGCTGATCGAGTCGCACATTCACCCGACCTATGCCGGCTTGACTGACGGTTGGGCTGATTGTCGGACGCCACCGTGCGCCTCGATCGCGGATATCCAATGGGCGCTGCGGAACTCTGCTCCCACTCACGGCTGGATACGTGGATGGGGGTATGACGACACACAACTTCGAGAAGGTCGCCATCTCACCCGCGATGACCTCGACGCAGTCTGCACTGACCGCCCGATCATCGTTCTGCACATCTCGGGGCACTTTGCGGTGGCAAACACCGTCGCTCTGGCAACTGCAGGCATCGACGAATCGACGGTCAATCCCGGGGACTCGCAGTTTCCGCGTGGGGCGGATGGGAGGCTCACAGGGATGGCCTGGGAAATCGATGCCGTGGCCCGGCTGAGCGCCGCGATACCAGACCTGACACAGGCAGAGGTGCAGACCGCGCTGCTGCGTAGCTTGATCCTGGCGCGTTCGCGAGGAATCACGACCGTGCACGATCTAGGAGTCGGCCTGTCGGCGGGCATGCAGGAGCTGGCTGCGTATCGTGCCCTGGACACCATGGGCAAGATGCCCGTGCACACGGTTGGCTTCCTTCGGGGCGATCTCGCGATCGCAGAACTGGCGGAAGGGAACATTGCTTTCACGGCTGCACCGGCCCCAGGGGCACGTTTCCGCTTGGCTGGCGCCAAATTCTGGGCGGATGGGTCCATTCAAGGGTTGTCTGCAGCCTTGCGGACCCCGTACACCTGCAGCCCGAACCATCATGGTGATCTGCTCTATCCGCAGGAGCAGCTCGACGACATGGTTCTTCAGGTGCACCGCGAGGGAGGTCAGGTCGCGGTGCACGCCAACGGCGATGCGGCCGTAGCCGCCGCCATCACTGCGCTGCGCACTGCGCACCGCAGTGACGGACGTCGAGCGCGGCACCGTATCGAGCATTGCCAGGTAAGTGGGCCTGCGGATCTCGAGGCAATACGTGATGCCGAGATCGGGGTGAGCTTTTTCGTCAACCATGTCTTTCATTGGGGCGATCGTCACCGTGACCGGTTCCTCGGTCCTGAGAGAGCCGGCAACCTGGACCCGCTGGCGTGCGCCGATGACATCGGCTTGAAATTCGGGCTGCACTCGGATTGCCCGATAACGCCGATGGATCCTCTCGAGACGATTCGGACTGCTGTGAATCGGCTGACCATGGGCGGTGCCGTGCTTGGCTCTCACCAACGGATCGGAGTGCGGCGTGCAGTGCAGGCCATGACTGTGGACAGTGCGTACTTGGTCCACGACGAAGGCCGGGTGGGGATCTTGGCGCCGGGTCGTCGTGCGGACCTTGTCGCGCTCGACGGCACTCTCGCTGCTCTCGCAGATGCTGCGTCCGAAATTCCTCGGCCTGCGTTGGTCATGGTCGACGGCCGGTAGCTCGTGAGAGTGATTTCGTCCCAAACGGATGCCGGCTCGAGTTGGAGTTGATTCGACCTGCATTGACACGCTGACCCGCAGCTACCGATAGCGGTTGTGAGATCGGGGACCCGGAGATTCCGTGCAACCCGTCCTCTCGTTCAGATAGCTCTGCACGGTCGCTGCGAGCGGAAACACTATGGGGAGCTTAGTATGTCGAGATTTGTGCAGTTGCTCGACAGTGAGGTTGTCAGCGATGGGCAGTTGCGGGTGCCGCGTCCTATTCCTCTCATTGTTCTCCTTTTCAGAGTCAAGGCGGCAGTCGTTGACCCCTCGGCATGGAAATCTCCATAATCCCGCAACCATCGCCCGTACACGCAGATAGCAGTCGAACTGGAAACTCAGTTCGTCCGCTACTCGTCCAGCAACCACCGAAGCCGCCCTCCATGCCTGCGCTGGCTCGTTTGTTCAGTACGTGAAAACTGTGGTTCTACCGCATAAATGGCGCGGTCACCGAGGTGGGGACGGGCCGATGGTGCCGACTCGATCGGTTCGTCACCGCAGCGGTGTCACGATGATCCATCGGAGTGGCATGTCCATCGGAGCTTGGTTCGGCCAGCAATGCGAGTAATGCGAAACCGAGAACTGCCGGACCCAATAACCGTGAGTCTTCGTGACACGGCCACACAATATGGTGCTCAAACCTCATCACGGTCGTGCCGGACGTGTGGAGGGGCTGTGGCCGCGGTCTGTAGTTCGAGCGGGTCCGGCGTGGTCGATGGCGCTGCGGTGACCGGCACGAGTTTCTTCCCGCACGACGGCGACAATCCGGGCACCTGAACACTTGTCCGGTTTCCGGAGCAAAGTCGGGACGAGGAGCGCGTCACCCTTGTAATCTCGCACGTGAGTTTGCGGGGGCGCGGGGTCGTCACGCACAGTGAGTGAGAGGACGACGATGACGACTGCTTACACGCGCCGCCGAGGGGCGCGCCCTTTCGGGTTCGCCCTCGCTGCGCTCTTTGCCGTGGTTGCGGCCCTGACCGGTCCCACATTCGCCTCCGCTTCGAGCAGCGACCTGCAATCGGGTTCGAGCCAGTTCGGATCGTCCGGCGAGCACCCGCCGCTGCCAGAGATCCCACCGCCGTCCGCGGCCGCGATCAGGCTCGACGAGGCGCGGAACTTCCGCGACGTCGGCGGCTACCGGACTACCGACGGCAGGACCGTCCGGACAGGAATGGTGTTCCGTTCCAACAAGCTCAGCTCGCTCAGTGAGTCTGATCTGGCCAAACTCACCGCCGCGAACCTGACCCTCGACGTCGACCTGCGCAACACCTCCGAACGCGCGGAGGATCCCGATCGGATCCCTGCCGGGGTCACCTACCAGGTCGCCGACGTCGTCAGTATCGAACACGGCATCGCGTTCCACGAATTCGTTCCCCTGACCCTCGGTCGCGCGTTGATCGACGGCGCAGTCAACGGAACCTCGAACATCGGCCAGAGCATCGGCTACCCCTTCATGGTCAACTACCGAGGCTCCGATGTCGCCTTCCGTGACCTGCTGACTGCGATCGCGAACAACTCCAATGGCGCAACCGTCTACCACTGCAGTGCAGGGAAGGACCGCACCGGTTGGGGCACCGCGATCCTACTGACCATCCTCGGTGTCCCGCGTGAGGTCATCAGTGCCGATTTCATGGCGTCGAACACCTACCTGGGCCGCGACGACGCGGTGGACCTGTCGTGGCTCGATGCGGCGTACGCCCAGGTGGACCGGCTCTACGGCGGCATGGACGCTTACGTACGGGAGGGCCTCGGCGTCGACCAGGGCACTATCGACTCTCTGCGCGCCAAGCTTCTCGTCTAGGCGCAGTCCCACACCTCGGCTTCTTGCGCACTCAGTACCTCTGCTGTCCCAAAGCGGGCGAAACCCGGGTCGGAGAGTTCGAGAACCGTCCACCCTCCAGTGTTTCTCGGTCGAATGCGATTGCCAAGTGGCGCAAGAACTTTACTCGAAAGATCGCGTCTGATCACGGACTCGGCGCTGGCCAATTGGTCAGCATCGAATCGAGTGCCTCGAGGATCCTGGACCAGCTTTCCGCGCTGTCAGGTGCACTGTGACTGAACGATCCACCCAACTCGAGGCTGGCGTAGCCATGGAAAACGCTGCCCAGCAACCGAACTGCGTGAGTCTGGTCGAGGTCCGTGAGGTTGTACCCGCGCAGAATCGATCGCATCATCTGCGAGTGTCTGAAGCCAGCGCTCGCTGCTGCGGCCTCCGGGGTGAGGCGCATCTGCGACGCGGCGTACCGGCCGGGGTGTGCCTTCGCGTAGTTGCGATAGACGTTCGCGAAGGCGGTCAAGGCGTCGCGGCCGGACCGACCGGCCACGGCGTCGGCAGCCTGGTCGGCCAACTCTTCCAGGGCGAGTAATGCGATTCTGGTTTTGAGGTCGTTCGAACTCTTCACATGGGAGTACAGGCTCGCGACCTTGACGTCGAACTGTCTGGCGACTGCCGATACGGTCACCTGCTCGAAGCCGACCTCGTCGGCCAATTCGGCACCCGCCATGGCGAGGCGTTCGGGGGTGAGTCCTGCGCGAGGCATGTCCGATGGTCCTGTTCGTCGAAAAGTGAAACCCATTTGCCTAAATAGTATAGGCAAATTACTGTGTGCTGTAGTTGAACTTTACGCAAGCTATCTACAGGTGAATGACATGCACAGCCAGAGCAGCTGGATTACTACCGAAATTTCCGAGGACATCGTGCGCGGAGCCCTCGAAATCGAACGGACCGAACGCGGTGTGCTGACGCACCGTCTACCTGCCAGGGCTCGCGCACTCTTCGCTGACGGGCAGATGGCCATGGCGCAATCACAACCCTCCGGAGTGCGGCTTGTGTTCCGAACGAGCGCTACGAGCATCGAACTCGATACTCTGCCCACGAAAATGATCTACACCGGCGCCCCGCCGAGACCACAAGGGGTGTACGACCTGCTCGTCGACGGCGAACTGGCCGGGCAAGCAAGCGCCGCGGGCGGCAATTCGGTGACGATCGACATGGCGACCGGCGCCGCTCAGAAGCAGTCCGGGCCCGTCAGCACCATTCGTTTCGCGGACCTGCCCACGCGATCGAAGGATGTCGAGATCTGGTTGCCGCACAACGAGACCACCGAACTTGTCGCACTTCGAACCGACGCCCCACTCGAACCCGCGGACGACACGAAGCGCCGCGTGTGGCTCCATCACGGAAGCTCGATCAGTCAAGGATCCGGCGCTGAAAGTCCCTCCGGCACTTGGCCTGCTCTTGCAGCCTCCGTCGGCGGAGTGGATCTGATCAACCTCGGGTTCAGTGGCAGCGCTCTGCTGGACCAGTACATCGCCCGCGCGATGCGAGACACTTCTGCTGACCTGATCAGCATCAAGATGGGTATCAATCTGGTCAACTCCGACGTGATGCGTCTGCGGGCCTTCACATCGGCAATGCACGGCTTCCTCGACACGGTTCGCGACGGTCATCCAGTGACTCCGCTGCTGGTCGTTTCGCCGGTCTATTGCCCGATTCACGAAGACACGCCGGGACCTGGTGCTTTCGATTTCGATGCACTTGCCAGAGGCGAAATGCGGTTCGTTGCCACCGGAGATCCCGCCGAGCGTGCATCCGGGAAGCTGACGCTGCGCTCGATTCGGGAAGAGTTGGCGCGCATCGTAACCCAGCGATCGGTCGATGATCCCAATCTGCATTACGTCGACGGGTGCGATCTCTACGGTGCGGCCGAGAATGCGGAGCTGCCGCTGCCCGATCAGCTCCATCCGGACGCTGCAACGCATCGTCTCATCGGTGAACGCTTTGCCCAACGTGTATTCGCAAACGGCGGTGTATTCGCCGGACAGGTGTAATCGCGCAGTCTGGTTCGATCCGAGTTCACGCGATTTGACCCTGACGTAGCGTGAGGGCTCACGATGACTTCATGACCGACACCTACCCAGCATTCGACATCAGCCCCGTCCCTGTTCCTACAACCGATGCTGTGCCTCCGGAACAGTTCCGAGGTCTCTACGGAATGCCGATGTTCGTCTCGATTCCTACTTCGGATCTGGCCGAATCGGTCGACTTCTGGATCCGCGGACTCGGCTTCTTCGACCTAGTTTCGGTGCCTGATCGACTGACGCACCTGCGACGCTGGGCATTTCAGGACGTCTTGCTCGTACCCGGTGAGCGAGCAGATTCGCCACCGTCCGTCAGCGTGAGCTTTGCGTGTGTGCTGAGCCAGATTGGCCAGATAGCAAATGCGTGCGAGGAATTGCGGGCCGGATGCACCAGCGGACCGCACGTGAAGCCGTGGAATTCCCTCGAGTTGGAAATTGTGACACCGGAGAATGCACATGTGATCATGACTGCCGCTCGTCCGTACGACCCGAACAGTGCCGAGGCAGAGTATCTGCGAGGTATGGGAATTGACGGACCAGGCGACTGAGCGGCGGTCTGACGCCGTGGCCTCCCGCACCGCGTCTGTCAAACTGGATGCCGTGACGGACCAACTCTTCGGAGACGACGCAGACAGTGCTCTGACTGTCGGTGCAGCCGCATCACGACTGGGCGTAACCGTACGTACCCTTCATCATTGGGACGCAATCGGTTTGGTGTGCCCGTCCGGTCGCAGCGACGGAGGCTACCGGCAGTACACCGACGCGGACCTCGGCCGCATCGGCCGGGTGCTTGTCTACCGTGACGTGGGCTTGTCGCTCGACGAGATCGGGGTATTGCTCGAAGCGCCCGCACTCCACGTGGACGAGACGCTGCGTGGGCAGCGCGCCGAATTGCGGCAACGGATCGCCGACTTGGAGGCACTGGGCGAGTCCTTGGATCGCATCATCGATGCCAGGAGGTCGGGCGTGCTGTTGCCGGCAGACGAACAGGTCTCGATCTTCGGCCGGCACTGGCAGCCGTCATGGGGGCCCGAGGCGCACGAGCGTTGGGGCGACAGCGCGCAGTGGGCGCAGCACGCGGAACGGTCGGCGGGTAGGACCGCTGAGGATTGGCAGAAGATCGCCGACGGCGTCGAGACGCTCAACGACGATCTGGCGTCGGCGTGCCACTCCGGTGTCGAACCGGGAAGCGACGAGGCGAATTCGCTGGCAGAACGGCACCGAGCGTCTATCGGCGTCTACTTCGACTGCACACTTTCGATGCAGGTGTGCCTGGGGCGGATGTACGTTGCCGATCCGGGCTTCTCCGAGTTTTTCGACCAGGTCGAGACCGGTCTGGCTGCGTGGCTCCACGCCGTCATCGATGCGAACGCTCTGGCCAATGGAGTTGTCCCCGAATCGGCGACGTGGGTGTGAGTGAGCTGGAAGTCGCTCGTCAGTCCAACGATGCGCAGGCAGTGCACCACGGTCGGCCGTCGACCCCGGGGGCTCGATGGGCCACTGCGATGCGAGCGGCCAAGATACAGCTTTCGTTGTCGTGATAGACGTCGAGATCCGAAGGAACCGTCGAGTGGAACGCCGGGACCTTCATGTCTACCTCCGTTGTGACTCGCCAGCGAGTTGGCTCGTTGCGGCAATCCTCCCACCCCAGAGATCATCTCGCCTGTCGGCAGAAGTATGGCCGTTGCTCGACCATATGGCCGGGGTCTGACGCGTGCAGTCCCGTAGCCGCGATTGTGCAGCCCCACAGTGACTTACAGCGGTGAGAGCCTGATCACCTTGCCGGCCGAAGAGATGCGCACTGCGCACGCGGTGTGATCTTCGACGGCGCTCACCGCAAAGAATCCCGCAGGGATAGGCTGGACGAATGCGTGGAGAGTACAAGGTTCCTGGTGGAAAACTGGTCGCGGTCGACGTCGAGGTGGCGGATGGTCGACTAGCCGACGTCGCAGTCTCGGGGGACTTCTTCCTCGAGCCAGACAGCGCGCTCGACGACATCAACGCAGCGTTGCGCGGAATGCCCGCCGACTCGGATGCAGAACAGTTGGCGCAAGCCATCTCCGCTGCGCTCGACGAGTCCGTCTCGATGATCGGCTTCACGCCCCAGTCGGTCGGCATTGCGATCCGGCGCGCACTCGGTCACGCCACGAGTTGGGCGGATCACACGTTCGACCTCATCCCGCCGGTGGTTCTCGATCCCGCGATGCACGTCGCGCTGGACGAGGTCATCGCGCGTGAGGTGGCATCGGGTGAGCGTCCGCCGACGCTGCGATTCTGGGACTGGGACTCGCCCCTGGTCGTGATCGGATCGTTCCAGTCGGTGCGTAACGAGGTCGACTCCGAGGCGGCAGCGCGGCACGGCATCGGCGTGGTGCGCCGAATCTCCGGTGGCGGCGCGATGTTCATGGAACCGGGCAACTGCATCACGTACTCGTTGGCCGTACCGGCGTCGTTGGTCGAAGGTTTGAATTTCGAGCAGTCCTACGCATTTCTCGATCAGTGGGTGATGGGAGCGCTTGCCGAGGTCGGTATCAACGCTCGCTACGTGCCGCTCAACGACATCGCCTCGGACAAGGGCAAGATCGCCGGCGCTGCTCAGAAGCGATTCGCGTCCGGCACTGTGCTCCATCACGTGACCATGGCCTACGACATCGACGCGGAGAAAATGACGCAGGTGCTGCGAATCGGACGAGAGAAGATGTCGGACAAGGGAACCAAGAGTGCGGCCAAACGTGTCGATCCGTTGCGTTCGCAGACCGGAATGACACGCGCGGCCATCCTGGAGTCGTTTGCGCAGCACTTCCGAGGCCAATACGACACCCGTGACAGCGATTACACGGACTCGGAGTTGGAGCAGGCGCGCAAGCTGGTGGACACGAAGTTCAGCACCGAAGCGTGGACTCACCGCGTCCCGTGACCCTGGGACACCGTGACCCTGGGACGCCGTGACCCCGTGACCCTGGGAAATCGGGAAATCGGGACGAGACCCGAGGGGTCTCGTCCCGGTCGACCTAGGTAGCCGGGGTCGTTGAGTGTGCCCCGAGAAGTTCAGCGTCGTCGACGACGGAGTTCCTCTTCGGAATTGTGAAAGTTGCGCTCACACACAGGATTGCGATGACGAAGCACGCCAGTGTGTACCAGAGATTTCCGATGGGATCCCCAGCGCTGGTGGAACCGTCGACCGCGTCGAAGAAGTCGGGAAGCGCACTCGCCCACAGTACGGCCATGACAACCAGGTACACCACGCTGTAGACCTGTACGAATCTGTTGGTGTGTGCAGAAGTGTTCGATTCAGCCGAGCGCAAGTCTCGCCATTGCCGGACGAGAACCACGATCGCGACCATTGTGAGGACGGCGAGTTCCGCCGCGTAGAGGAACCCACGAACGGTGTCGCTACCCATCCCGAAGACCGTCGCCGGGAGCGGGAGAATGAACGTGCCCAGCGAGGCCAGAAGGCCGATGACGATGGTGCGCCACACCAACTGAAGTCCGGAGAAGTGCTTGCCGGCGTCAACGTGCCGTCCGACGAAGTACTGGACGCAGAATGCCAACGACATGGGCCACAGCGCGGCGAAGACGACCACGCTGGGAAGTGGAACCGCGTCGAACATGGGTTGGTTGATCGGGTTCGACGTCGACCACTCCCACCATCGCAACTGGGGTCCCAGATGGTCGAAGATTTCGTAGAACGCATGGTGGACGAAGCCGACGCAGACTGCGCCCAGTAGTGGACCGTACTTGCGGAAAACGCCGAGCATTCTGACTATTTCGAAGGCCAGTGTCGCCATGAGCGGGTAGATGGCAATGATGTACAGCGGCAGTCGACCCCACATGAAGTCGACGGTGAACACGTTGTGCGCGAACATCGTGTCCACTTGTTCTTCGATGCCGAATGCCGCCGGGAAGTACAGCGGGGGCTCGATGATGAACAGGTAGGCGGTGGCGCCGAACCAGAGAACCAAGTTGGTGGGGTCACCGTTGCGGCGCAGTCGCACGATCGCCAAAACCAGTGCGAGCACCGAACCGACGATGATCGTCCATTCGAGGACGGGCAGGGTCCAGTTCTCGAGCGCCGCCGGGTTACGGAACTCGACGAGTCCACCTGCTTCCTGGCAGGAGAAACCGAGTTCTGTTGCGAGCTGCGCGAATGTGGGGGAGCAGTGCTCTGCCATCAGTTGGCCCCTGACGTGATCGACTCGGCCTGTGCCTGAGATTCGGCGGTGTACCAGCGTGTGCAGTCGTAGCCGTCGTCGTAACGCTTGAACCACTGGTCGGCCAATGCGGGGAGCTTCTCGTGGTCCGGGTTGTGATTGGGCATCTGGCTGCGGAAGACACCGCCGAGTGCGACGAGTTGTTCGCCGAGTTGCAGGTGATCGAAGGCACGGGGCATGGTGCCCTTGGTCAGGTAGGGCGCAAATGACGTCAGAATCTTCTGCTTGGTGCGGTGCATGGCGAACATCGACAGCGAGTCGACTTGCCGTTCGGAGAGCGGAACGTGCTGGTTGAACCCTGCACAGGCGATGCGAATCACCTTCATCACGTGCGCGAAGATCGACGGCGCCATCCGCATTCGGTAAAGCTCGCTTCCGACAACGGAATTGAAGATGATCAGTGCCGAGCTGCGATGCTCGACCTCCTCGACGAAGTGCCAGATGAACAGCGACGCGACGCGATCGTCTCCCGGACGGAACAAGGTCGCCTCGTTGTCGAGCATCAGCTTGAACACCGGTGTGAAAGTCGCCTCCAGATCAGCGGTGTACGCGAGCCGGTAGTTCAGCGAGGTCGCCTCGGTCAGCAGATCGAATTCACCGATCACGGCGTCGAGCGTGTTCTGCAGTCCGGGGTAACGCCTGATCAGAGCCTTCACATGTTGGCGGTGGGCGGTCGAGTGGTGGCCTTCTTGACGCATGAATGCCACGGCTTCCTCGGCGACCTCCGGATCGCTGATCCGCGACTTGGTCTGCATGATCATCTTCACGATCATCTTCTCGAAACCGATGGCCAGGAACGAGACCGCGTTGGACATGCTCGACCAAGCCGGATTCTCCGGGTTCCACAGGAAGGGAACGTCATGATCCTCGAATCCGAAATCCATCTTTCGGGGCTGAAGGTTGGTCACTTGTCGAACCTCGTCTTTCGGAGGGGCTGGTCAGGTGGCCGCTCTGGCACTGAAAGCCACGTGTGGCAGTGATCATACATATTCGTGTGCAGTTGTATGTTCACTTTCGACGACGAGAGTGCATTCGAGGGCCGCAGATGCAAAACCTGCTTGTGTTAGCCTGTGGCTCTTGGACTTCGAGCGCAAAGACATGGTTCGAGCCTCGTTCGAGCGAGGAAGTGGGCAGTGGCACGAAGGCGTGGGTGGGGCGGCAATCCACCGGACAGTGACGAAGATGCGTCTCGTCGAATTGTCGAGGCCGCTGTCGAGCTGATCGGACGAACGAGTTCGGAAATCAGTATCGGCGACGTCGCGGAGTCACTCGGCGTGATCCGTCAGACCGTGTACCGATACTTCCCCAGCGCCGACGCTCTGATGCGGGCAGCTGCGATCGCGTCGGTCGACGGCTACCTCGATCGACTCGCCACACACGTGAGCGGCATCGAAGATCCCGTCGAGGCGATGACCGAGGGTGTTGTCTACACACTGACCCAGGTCCACCGAACGCCGCATCTCGGCATTCTGCTCACAAGCACGAATTCGAGTGTGCACCCGGAAGGTCTGACCTCTCAGGAGGCGCAAGCCTTCGGAATGGCGATGATCACCCGTTTCGACGTGGACTGGGTGCGTTACGGCTACGACGACGCGTCACTTCAGGAACTGGTCGAATACGTCCTGCGGACGATGCAGTCGTTTTTCCTCGCGCCCGGCGACCCGAAGCGGAGCGACGAGGAACTGCGGCGATACCTGCGACGCTGGATGGGTTCGGCGATCATCGCCCAGTCCGTTCGGTGACGGGTGACCCGGTCAGCGGAGAATTATCGTCAAAGCGACCGCGCTCGCGCACGCTGCGATGACGACGACCAGGGCGAACAGGTCGGCCAGCTGAGGGCGCTTGGGGTATGCCGCGATCAATCCGGTGCCCCCGCGAGCGGAGATTGCTTCGCCCATTTCGGCAGATCGCCGAATTGCCACCGACATGGTTGTGGTGATCAGGTCGACTATCGAATTGTCGGCCGCGCTGTTCACCACAGCTTTCGGGCGCAGTCGCCGCGCTGCAACGAGGGTGAGCATCTCGTCGATCAACAGCGGAAGCGAACGAATACACAGGGCCGTCGCGATTGCCCACTCATCCACGGGAATCTTGAAGAATCGAAGTGGTCGGCCCAGCGTCGCCAAGGCGGGGGCCACATCGCTCATCGACGTCGTCCACGCCAACATCAGTGAGACGCAGAGCAATACGAGACCGAACGTCACAGCTTGCAGGTAGAGGAACACTGCGTC
Organism: Rhodococcus sp. KBW08; assembly: GCF_003852455.1. Taxonomy (NCBI): domain Bacteria; kingdom Bacillati; phylum Actinomycetota; class Actinomycetes; order Mycobacteriales; family Nocardiaceae; genus Rhodococcus; species Rhodococcus sp. KBW08. Next base: position 31,123 of record NZ_QAJJ01000002.1, on the reverse strand, counting down.
GAGGCCGATCGGAAGGTTGATCAACGCACCGAGCAGGATCAGCGCCCACAACCACCACGGAGGTCGAGGAACTGCAGTCGGGGGGATGCGTCCGATTACCGCGGTCAGCAACAACAATCCGAGTACGACGCCGATCGCCGGCCAGGACGGCGCGGCGACGACCACGATGCTGACGAGTACCACCGCAACGATCTTCGTTCCGGCCCACAATCGGTGGATCGGCGATGAAGTCGGGACTTCGCGCAGAAGTGTTGTCACGTCGTCGATCCTTCCAAAGCGCTGCTGGCGGCAGGGTCGAGGATGCGACCCTGCGACAGTCGAATTGTTCTGCTGCACACGGCGTCCATGCCGTCGACGTCATGCGAGATGACGACTACTGCGGTTCCGTTCCGACGAATCCACCTGAGCACGTTCAGGATTTCGTGTCGGCCGGGTGGATCGAGACCGGCCAGGGGTTCGTCGAGGATGAGTACGCGGGGTTGGCGGACGAGGAGACCGGCCAGCACGACGCGTCGCATCTGTCCGCCGCTCAACTCGTCGATGCTCCGACCTGCGATGTGACGATCGAGTCCGACGGCGTCGAGTGCCCACGAGACTTGTACGGATCCGATCTCCGGACCGCCGGCTGCCTCGATGTCTTCGGCGACGGTTCGACGCTGCAACTGCAACCGCGAATGTTGGAACGTGAGGCCGACGGTGCCGAGTTGGCGTGAGACGGGTTTGCCGTCGAAGACTGCGGTTCCCTTGCTCGGCGTGATCAAGCCCGCCATGATCCAGGCCAGAGTCGACTTACCGGAACCGTTGCCGCCCAGGACCAGGAGTCCCTCCCCGTCGCCGATGGTCAGATTCACGTCCGACAGTGCGCGTCGCGACCACGGAGTCCGGTCGCTGTACGTGTGGGTGACATCGGTGAGTTGGAGTACAGCACGTGTGCTGGTCGGCCACGGTGCAGATGGAGGACCCGCGAACGTCGACGTCATCCAGCCGGGTTGGTGATCGATCTGCCTTCCACGCTGGAGTTGGATCACCCGATCTGCGGCACGCGTATCGGCGTGGTGGTGGGTGACGAGTACCACGGCCATGGGATGGCGGCGTGGCAGTTCGGCGAGGAGCGCGACCAATTCCTCCCTGCCCGCCTGATCGACCATCGCGGTGGCTTCGTCGGCGATCAGCAGCGCGGGGCGCCGGGCCAGAGCCGCGGCAACCGCCAGGCGTTGCATCTCGCCGCCGGACAGCCCCGACGTCTCGCGCATGCCCATTCCGGCGAGTCCCACTTCGGCCAGCAGCGCATCGACGTCGGGATGTGACTCGGGGGGAAGCCCCCAGACGACGTCATCGGCGACCCGGGTTCCGAGGATCTGGCTCTCGGGACGTTGGAGGACAACGGCGGTTCCGCCGTGTCGGCCCAGACCGGCGGAACCGGGTCTCGTCAGGGTCCCGACAGTCGGCGCGCGACCGGCGAGCAACCGAGTGAGTGTGGACTTGCCCGAGCCGTTGTGGCCGACGACGGTGACGAACTCTCCTCGTCGCACCGTGAAGTTGACGTCGACGAGGGCCGGCGTCGATGCACCCGGATAGGTGAAGCCCACGTGATCGAAAGTGACCGGTAACGGATCGATCGGACGGTCGTCGGGTGTCGTCTCGAGTGGATCGGACGAGGGGAGCGCCGCCAATCGGTCGAGGACGGCACCGAGGACGAAATAGGAGACGACGGTACTGAGGACGATTCCGGAGATGATGGACACGCCGATCCACAACCACCAGTAGCCGATGATCGAGCCGATGCTGTTCTCGATCCATTCGGCTGCCCCGACCAGCGTGGGGGCGCGCTTCAAGATTGCGGCCACACCCAGCGCGGTGTTCTCGAGCGAGGTCAGCAACAAGGTGCGCAGGGGCGCGAGAACAAGCAACAGGACTATGGAGAACAACGCCAGCGCGGGCCCGATGACACATGACGAGAGCAACGCGGAGACGAAGCCGAGACCGCGCCGCTTGACGGTACCGATGATTCCGCCGAGGAGAGCGCTCAGCGCGACCGCCGCCGCAGATCCTGAACCCGCCGCGACGAAGGCGACCGCAGTAGCCGAGACACCGGCCGTCATCACGGCGCGGACTCGGAAGCGCTGGGCGACAATTCCCATCGGAACCGCTGCCACGAGGTTGAGGGCGCTGGCCATGGGGATGACCGTGGCAATGACGGACAACGCGACCGTGAATCCGGCCATGACGGCACCCGTTGCCAACTCGAGTGGTCGAAGGTTGCCGGTTTCGCGGACTTGCGGACGGTTGCTCACTACGTCCAGTGTGCCAGTGGTGACATAACTCCTGCCCGACTGATGGTGAGCGCATCTGCGCGATTGCGTAGGCTTCACCTCAAACAATGGATCGGACGGAGCGTGGAAGACGTGAGTGCAGCACCCATCAGGGTCGGGGTTCTGGGAGCCAAGGGCAAGGTCGGTCGAGCGATCTGCGAGGCAGTGGAAGCTGCTCCCGATCTGGAACTTGTCGCTCAGGTCGACACCGGAGATCGCATCGAGACGTTTGTCGACACCCGCACTCAGGTAGTGGTCGATTTCACCCACCCCGACGTCGTCATGGGAAATCTGGAATTCCTCGTGGCCAACGGAATTCACGCCGTGATCGGCACCACCGGTTTCGACGAGTCCAGGCTTGCGACGGTGCAGGCCTGGCTCGACGCCCAGCCGGCAACGGGTGTTCTCATCGCGCCCAACTTCGCTATCGGTGCCGTGTTGTTGATGCGCTTCTCCGCTGCTGCGGCACGCTTCTTCGATTCTGTCGAGGTCATCGAACTCCACCATCCCAACAAGGCCGATGCCCCCTCGGGTACCGCGTACCGAACGGCCGCCATGATCGCCGAGGCTCGCGCCGAAGCGGGCGTCGGACGCAGTCCGGACGCCACCACGACCGAGCTCGAGGGCGCACGTGGAGCTGACGTCGACGGCGTCCGGGTTCACTCTGTGCGGATGGCCGGACTGGTTGCGCATCAGGAAGTGATTCTCGGAACGCAGGGCGAGACGCTCACGATTCGCCACGACTCGATCGACCGGAATTCGTTCGCGCCGGGCGTTCTGCTCGGAGTCCGCCAGATCGGTTCGCGTCCGGGCCTGACGGTCGGTATCGATTCCTTCCTCGATCTATGAACAAGACCACCCGCACTCTCGCGCTGATCGTTGCGATCTGTATCGCGCTCGCGGTGTACTTCGTGCTGCTCGGCCAGCGCGGAATCCAGCTCATCCAGGACGGCGGTGGCGCCGCAATCGGTCTCGGGATCGGAGTGCTGATCCTGCCTTTCCTCGGGCTGTGGCTCGTCATCGCCACGCTCCGTGCCGGCTTCACGCACCAGCGTCTCGCGCAGCAGATTCACGACGAGGGCCTCGCCGTCGACGCGTCTGCGCTTCCGAAGCTGCCTTCGGGCCGGATCGAGCGAGCGGCGGCCGACGAGTTGTTCGCCCAGATCAAGGTCGACTGGGAAGCGGACCCGGACAACTGGAAGCAGAACTTCCGACTCGCTCGCGCCTACGACTACGCCGGTGACCGAAGCCGGGCTCGGGAAACCATGCGCCGGGCAGTGGAACTGGAACGCCGTTCTCGAGGCAAGTAGGTATCTCTGCTGCGGCGAGGGGGCCGCTGAGACGCTACCGCTCGGGAACCGTTGTGGGAGAAGACGGATCCGGAGCGGTGGGGTCGAATGGCGGCGGGTTGTTCGGGTCGAAACTCGTCACCGGCACCGAACACGTCGCGCCCACTTCGGGATACGTGTTCGGGTTGACCCGCAAAGCCGAGACGAATTGGTCGATGCGAGCGTCCGCGGCATTGTCGAGCTTGAGTTGACGGCCCCAAGACTGCAGTGAGATCGGCGAATCCAGGGTCGGATACGGCGACATCAACGTGTAGCTCATACCTTCGACTCGCTGCGCCAAGCGAGCCTGATCCTCGCTCGAGACGAGGTCGGGGTTGTACGTGATCCACACGGCCCCGTGCTCGAGGGAATGGACCGCATTTTCGGTCCGAATGGCTTGCGGATAGACAACTCCGGTGCAGTTTGCCCAGACCGAGTCATGGCGACCGCCGAAGGGCGGTGAATGTGTGTATGCCACACGTTCGTTCGGCCGTACGTGTTGGGCTGCTGGGTAGTCGACCGTGACAACTCCGTCGATGGCTCGGGACGGATCCGGATTGTCGACGCTCGGAACAAACGCATCCGGTTGAGGTGTTCCTTCGAGGGAATTCGCGCACGAAGCCAGCGCGAGAACTGCCGAGATCGCCACTGTCGCTCGAAGTTGTTTGTTCACTCGGCCATGATAGCGGCGCCTGTCCGCTTTCCCGGGACGTGAATCGACTACGACCCGAGAGAGCTTGTCGTCCCGCCCGAGAGCGCGATGTCACTGGCGCTTCGGAGAATTCGGAGCGGAGGCAGCGGCCCTTGGTATGCCTCGGAGCCACTGATCAGATCACCGGCCGCGTCGAACGCGATCGCCTCACCCTGTGGCTCGTCCGGAAGAGGCACACGAATCGGCTTGGTGGTCAAGGCTTTCACGACATCACCGTCGGGGGCTGTGTAGAGATAGACGTCGGTGTACGTGCGCAGTGCTACCACCGTGCCGTCTTTGCTCACGGCGCCGCCGGTGACAGCCATGGTTCCGGCGTGGGGGATCGGTCCACCGGAAGTGAGGGTGGGAGTGAATCTGAGCTGACCTACCTTGGCCAACATGGTCGGCGGCGCCGTACTCAGATCCTGAACGTGCTGTCGCTCAGCGGTTGTATAGACCGCGCTTGCGCCTAGGTAGTCCTTGGTGACGATCACGGGAAGCCCGTCGCTCTGGATCAGCACTGCCTCGGCGTCATGGGCCCCGTCCGGATAAGCCAGGGGGTAGGAGGTGGTGGCACCCGAAGCCGGATCGAGTTCGATCAGCCCGATCGACGTTCGTACCGCGTTGTTGTCGCCGATGTCTGCCAGCCACAGGTGGCCGTCGGGAGTCGACGAGAGATCCTCGACATCGACGCGAGGGGTGCCCACGTCGATCCAGCGCTGAACGTGGCAGTTCGAATCGAGTTCGGCGACCCGGTCGTCGGAGCCGCTGTCGCCGATTGCGTACATCCCGGTTGTTGTGACCGTGAGTCCGGACAGCTCGGAAAGGCCTGCATCAGTGGGCGTGCACAGTACGTCGAAGACACGCGGGGTCTGTTGCGCCGACGCTGGAACAGTGTGAATGCCCACGACCGCGGCGGCGAGAACAACCGAGCCGGCAGCCGCAGCGACTGAATGGGCAAGCGGGCGATTCCACATCACGATGCAGACCTCCGGGCCGAAGAATCGGGACTTAGTACCCGGAGAATACTGGACGTCCGTCTGACTTCGTCCGAGTTTGCAAGAAACGGCCGATGCCGAGACGACGTGATGCGTCAGTGATTCGCCGAGTGAATGCAGGTGCAGGAGGGGATACTCGACTCACTGGAGATCGGCGACAACGAGCAGGAAGTGACGAAGCGATGGCGAAGAGTGAGTCCGACAAGCAAGATGCAGATTCCCCGTCTCAGTTGATCGACCAGCGAATCGAGGAACTCGGAGACTGGCGGGGCGAGATGCTCTCCCGGATACGAACTCTGATCAAAGAGGTGGATCCGGATGTGGTGGAGGAATGGAAGTGGCGAGGCGTTCCGGTGTGGTACCACGCCGGAATGATCTGTACCGGTGAGACTTACAAGAGCGCAGTGAAGGTGACTTTTGCCAAAGGCGCATCACTCGACGACGCTTCAGGTCTCTTCAACTCCAGCCTCGAGGGCAATACGCGGCGGGCGATCGATTTCCACGAGGGTGAAGCCGTCGACGAAAAGGCGTTCAAGGCACTCGTTCACGCCGCGATTGCCCTGAACACCTCGAAGAAATGACGCCCTGTCAGAGTTGATGTTCAGCGAGGTCGAACGCACTGAGTAGCGTGCGGAATTTCGTACTGGTCTCTCTCAATTCGATTTCCGGATCGGAAGTAGCGACGATGCCGCCGCCGGCGTAGGCCCGCGCCGAGAGGCCGTCTGCTGCGATCTCGGCGCAACGAATAGCGACCATCCACTCGCCGTCTCCGGTCCGGTCGCACCAGCCCACGGCACCCGCATAGAACCCACGATCGGCTTCGGTTGCGGTGATGTGCTCGCGTGCGGCGACCGTCGGTGTTCCGCAGACGGCAGGAGTCGGATGCAGCGCCATTGCCAGTTCGAGCGAGGTCACGCTCGGGTCGATCAGAACACCTTCGATCTTGGTCCCGAGGTGCCACAGTTGCGGTGTCCGAAGTAGTTCCGGCGCACCGGGTGCGGTGAACGATGTGCAGAGCGGTCCGAGTATCGCACTGATGGAGTCGACGACAAACGCGTGTTCGGCGAGATCTTTGGTCGAAGCGCGGAGTTGCTCGGCATTCGCCTCGTCCTGATCCGAATTCGGGTGGCGTGCAATCGAGCCCGCCAACGGGTGGCAGGTGACGACGTCGCCTCGCCGTTCGATCAGAACCTCGGGCGTCGAGCCGACCAGCGAACGCCCGCGGTATTTCCCTCCGGCGGGGGACAGGTCGACGCAGAAGCCGTTGTGCGCGTGGTCGAGTGCGATCAGCTTCTCTGCCAAGGCGGGGGGGGAGATCGTGGACTCGGCTTCGATGGTCAGGGAGCGTGCGAGGACAACTTTGTCGAGTTCGCCTGCTCGAAGGCGGGTGACGGCGCCGCGGACCCTGTCGGTGTGGATCTGCGGGCTCGGTTCGAATTCCGCGACCCGCGAAGTGGGGAGTGTCGGAATGTTCGAGTGATATAGATCACCGTGGACCCGAGTGAAACTCAGTGGCGCAGTGAGGGCGGACGGCGTCTCCGGGGAGAACGGCAGAGCGCCGACGACCGAGTCGATCCGCCCGGTTTTGAGGGCTTCGGCGGCATCGAAGGCGGAGTCGAATTCTTCGACCACTCCCGAAGTGCGGATCGACGTTTGCCTACGTGAGAGCAGGAAAACGGAGTCCGTTTCATCGTCAGTCCGGTTGTTGCGCAACGGGAATTCGGAGACTTCGGCGAGTGCTGACATGGACACCCTTCCAGTTCGACAGGATTACTTGCTATGTTGAGGCTAGCCTTAGTTCGGGTGAATTTGTGCCGTGGCCGTCCGGGTTGTGTACTTCCGTACCGTTATGGTTAGGCTGGCCTAAAGTCAGGCGTGCGGACGGGGTCGACACGAGGATGGGTTGGCTCGATCTGAGCGCGTCGACCACTACCCGAGGAGACCGATGAGCAACACCGTGGACCGTGACCAGATCGTGCGCGACGTCGCCGAGGTTCTGTCGATGAGGGCAGAACAACTCGGCGACGACGCGGACCTGGGTGACGAAGGCCTGGACTCGGTTCGCCTGATGACGCTCGTCGAACGGTGGCGGGGAGCGGGCGCGGATGCCGACTTCGCGGAGTTGGCAGAAGAGCCCACGATCAATGCCTGGGTTCAGGTCCTGTGCCCGTAGTGAGTGAGCGCAGAATCGCCGTGGTCACCGGTGCGGGGGCGGGGATCGGCGCCGCAGTGGCCCGGACTCTTGCCCGTGACGGGTATTCGCTGGCGCTTCTCGATCGTGACGACGTCGAATTGAAGCGGGTAACTGCGGAATTGGCAGAAACCATCGTCGACGGCGCCGATGTCGCGAGTCACGTCGTGGACGTGACCGATCGGCAGGCAGTCGACGCGGCAGTGACCTCCACGATGGACACGTTCGGCCGGATCGATGCTCTCGCGCACGTCGCCGGAATTCTCGACACCGGGTCGGTGCTGGACTCCGATCCAGATCAGTGGCAGAAGATATTCGGCGTCAACGTCTTCGGATTGCTGAACGTGCTGCAAAGTGTGGGACGGGAAATGCGTCGCCGTCGGGCCGGGGCGATCGTGGTGGTCTCGTCGAATGCGGCCGGTGTCCCACGTATGGGGATGGGTGCTTACGGTTCGTCGAAAGCTGCCGCCACCATGTTGGTTCGAACCGCTGGACTGGAGTTGGCCGCAGACGGGATTCGTGTCAACGTGGTCGCTCCGGGATCCACCGACACAGCGATGCAGCGGTCATTGTGGTCGGACCCTTCCGACGATTCGGGTGCCGACGCCGTCATCGAAGGCAATCTGGCGAGCTATCGCCTGGGTATTCCGCTCGGAAAACTGGCCACCGCAGACGATATCGCGGACTCGGTGCACTTCCTGCTGTCCGACCGGGCGGCCCACATCACCATGCAGGCGCTGTACGTCGACGGTGGAGCGACGCTCAAAGCGTGAGACGTAGTTGCTGACAGTACTTTCGAACAGGAGTCACTTGCATGACCTCGAGGATCGCTCGCGAGCCCTTGGCACCCGTCGCACAGTATCCACCCGAATTGGTGACGCATTATCGGGAGCGAGGCTATTGGACTGACGAGACGCTGGCCGGATTCATCACGGCCGCGGCCGCACGGTATCCCGACAACGAAGCGGTGGTCGGCAGCGATGCCGCTGGCACACAGACACGGCTGACGTATTCCGAGCTCGATCGTCGCAGCTCGGCCGTGGCCGGAGGCCTGTCCGGGTTGGGTGTTCGCCCCGGTGACCGGGTGCTTCTGCAGCTACCGAACATCGTGGAATACGTCGAAGCATTGTTCGGTGTGTTGAAGCTCGGCGCCCTGCCGGTATTCGGGTTGCCGGCGCATCGCCGAACCGAAATCGGCTACTTCTGCCAGTTCGCTGATGTCGCTGCCTATATCGTCGCCGACCGTGATGGCGGGTTCGACTACCGCGCACTGGCGCGTGAGGTGAACGAGGGCCTCGAGACTCCGCCTGTTGTGATCGTGGCCGGTGACCCCGAAGAGTTTGTCGGTTTCGATTCGCTGCGCGGATACGAGATTCCCGTTCTTGCCGACGTCGATCCGTTGTCGGTCGCCTTTCTTCAGCTTTCCGGTGGCACGACCGGTGTTCCGAAGCTGATTCCGCGAACGCACGCCGACTACCTCTACTCGGTGCGGGCATCGAATCCGATCTGCGGCGTCGACGACTCGACGCGCATGTTGGTGGTTCTTCCTGCAGCGCATAATTTTCCGATGAGTTCGCCAGGCATCCTGGGTGTTTTCCACGCGGGTGGCACCGTGGTTCTGGCGCCGGACACCATGCCGTCCACAGCTTTCGGTCTGATCGAATCAGAGCGAGTCACGCACGCTTCTTTGGTTCCACCGATCGCGTTGGCCTGGATGGCTGCCCCCAGCAAGGCAGATCACGATCTGTCGAGCTTGCGGGTTCTCGGCGTCGGGGGAGCAAAGTTCAGCGCCGAAGCTGCTGCGCGCGTACCCGAGGAGCTGGGCTGCACCCTCCAGCAGGTGTTCGGGATGGCCGAAGGGCTGGTCAACTACACCCGCCTCGACGACACGCCAGAATTGATCGTCAGTACGCAGGGCCGGCCTATTTCGCCCGACGACGAGGTTCGTGTGGTCGACGACGAGGGCGCGCCCGTCGAGCCCGGAACCACGGGGCACTTACTGACTCGGGGGCCGTACACGATCCGTGGCTATTACCGGGCAGATGCGCACAATGCCGAGGTCTTCGACGCCGAAGGGTTCTATCGCACCGGCGATCTGGTCAGCGTCACCGATACGGGACACCTGATTGTCGAGGGTCGCGCAAAGGACCAGATCAACCGCGGCGGTGAGAAGGTGGCCGCAGAGGAGATCGAGAACCACCTGCTCTCGCATCCTGCTGTCCACGATGCGGCCGTCGTCGCCGTCCCCGACGAGTACCTGGGCGAGCGAACGTGTGCTGTCCTGGTGGTCGCCGGAGAAGCGCCGACCGTCGGCGAGATCAAGCGATACATACGAGGCCGAGGCGTTGCGGCATACAAAGTGCCGGATCGAGTGGAGTTCGTGACCGAGTTCCCCGTCACCGGCGTCGGAAAGACCAGTAAGGCGGCCCTGCGCCGTGTTCTCAGTGAATCGATTGCGGCGCAGACGCTGTCGAGTTGATCGGTTCTCGCCCCACTTCTTGGAGGAGATTCTTCATGGCGCTACCCACCGCAGTCCGATACGAGATGCCCACCGAGTTTCCGCAGAATCGGGTCGACTGGACTCTCGATCCTTCCCGCGCGGTATTGCTTCTGCACGACATGCAGGAGTATTTCGTGAACGCGTACGACCGAAGCGTCGACCCGCTCCGAACCGTGGTTCCGAATATCGATCGCCTTCGCTCGTCGGCGCGAGCTGCCGGAATCCCGATCGTCTACACCGCGCAACCCGGAGATCAGGATCCCGAGGAGCGCGCGTTGCTGTCGGATTTCTGGGGACCGGGACTGAAGGCAGATCCCGCTCACACCGACGTGATCGCCGAGTTGGCTCCGCATCCGGACGACGTGATGCTCACAAAATGGCGCTACAGCGCCTTCATCAAGACGGACCTGCGTGAACGGCTGCGTGAGAGTGGTCGTGACCAGCTGATCATCACCGGAATCTATGCCCACATCGGCTGCCTGACTACCGCTTTGGACGGGTTCATGCAAGACGTGCAGATCTTCTTCGTGGGTGACGCGGTGGCCGACTTCTCCCTCGACGAGCATGTCGGTGCACTCGAGTACGCGGCCGGGCGCTGCGCCTCGGTCACCCGAACCGACGACCTGGTCAAGGCGATGAGCGCGGAAACGGTTTCGGCGTAGGAGTGAACGGCGACGGGTGCGCCACCCGTCGCCGTATTGTCAGGTGTGTGAAGACTTTGTTGGTGGTTCACCACTCGCCCTCGCCGACAACCCACGAATTGTTGGATGCAGTCCTCGCGGGCGCTCGCGATCCCGAGATCGAGGGTGTGGAGGTGAAGGTAGTGCCGGCGTTGGTGGCGACGGTGCCCGACGTACTCGCTGCTGACGGCTATCTTTTCGGTACCACCGCAAACTTCGGTTACATGTCGGGTGCGCTGAAATACTTCTTCGACACCACGTACTACCAATGCCTCGGCGCGGTGTCGGATCGGCCGTACGGCCTGTGGGTTCACGGCAACAACGACACTGCCGGTGCCGTGTCGTCGGTGCGCAAGCTCGCCACCGGGCTCGGATTGGTCGCGGTGGCGGATCCGCTCGAAGTGACTGTGAGCGTGGACAAATCCGTCCGCGATGGTTGCTATGAACTGGGCGGAACCGTAGCAGCAACGCTGATGGACTAGCCTTCACTTTTCTCGTTTCGGTTCACGAAAGAGATTGTCCTGCAAGCGGTTGTAGCAGCGTGCGTTCTCTTGTGAACGCGTCGGGAGCCATCGGAATTCGGGTCACCGGCGAGGCGGATTCCCCGATTCCTCGCCATTTAGTTTAGGCTACCCAAAACGACGTTAGGTCACCCTTGGGTGACGTGTGTCCACAGACGAGGGGATCAGTGTGAGCGTTCTTCCAGGTTCGAACTCCGGGGCGGCAAACGAAGCTACGTTTGCTCTCACAGGAGCTCAACTCGGGATTTGGAACGCGCAGAGGCTTGATCCCGAATCTCGGAGCTACCTCGTCGGTGAGGTGCTCGAAATCTCGGGCGACGAACCGATCGACACCGACCTTCTGACGGCCGCAATCACGGCGACGATCGGTGAAGCCGAAACCATGCGGCTGCGGATGGTGGAGACAGTCGACGGCCCGCGTCAGTACATCTCCGACGAACCGGTGGGCGCCATCCCCGTCACCGATGTCCGTGACGAGCGCGATCCCGTAGCCGTGGCGCACGCATTGGTCGACGCCGAGCGCAGCCGGGCGTCCGAGTACTGCCGCTTGATGGTGGAGCGTCCGCTGTACACGTACTCGCTGATCAGGCTCTCCGATCGCGAAATCTGGTGCATCCAGCTCTATCACCACCTGATCGTCGACGGATACAGCGCAGCCATGATTTCGCGCCGTGTCGCTGCGCACTACACGGCCGCGAAGAAGGGAACCGAGGTCGCGCCAACGCGATTCGGTTCTATGACCGATCTGGTCAGCGAGGACGAGGCGTACCGGGCGGGCGAGCAGTTCGCGGAAGATCGTGACTACTGGCGTGATGTCCTGACGCCGTTGCCCGCGTTGGACGGGCGCGGCCAGCAGGTCGCCGGTCCGGCGGAACGAACGATCCAGGTTCGTGAGGTCATCAGTGCCGACGCCCTCGGCCGCCTCAAAAAGGTGGCAGACGCGACGGGAACAACGTGGGCCGAGGCGTTGATCGCCTGCTACGGCGCGTTTCTCCACCGATTGCTGGGTGAGACGGATGTTGTCATCGCGATGCCACTCATGGCGCGCGTTGGGCGCACGGCACTCAAGACCCCGGCCATGGCAGTCAACGTTCTGCCTCTCCGGTTGACGATTCGCAGCCACGATCGTCTCGGTGACCTGAGCAAGCAGGTAGCCGCCACGATGAAAAGCCTGCGCGCACACCAGCGCTACCGCGGTGAGAATCTTGCTCGGGACCTGGGCGTCGCGGGCACCGGCGCACTCCTTCACGGGATCGGAATCAATCTCAAGGCTTTCGACTTCGCCCTCGACTTCGCCGGCGCTGTGGGCGTACTGCGTAACGTCGCCGGAGGTCCGCCGGAGGACCTGGGTTTGACGGTCACCCCCATAGCGGACGGCGAAGTCCTTCTCGGATTCGAAGTGGACGCGCGTACCAATACTCGGGATTCGGTTCAGCGACGCCTCTCCGGTTTCGTGAGCATCGTGAACGCGTTGGTGGGGGAGCAAGATCCTGCCGTCGGACAGGTGCAGATGATGCCGGCACCCGAGGCTGCGCGGATCCTTGCCGGCCGTGAGACCGAACCTGTGCCTGGCTCCGTCGAGCTCGTCCCCGACGTCTTCGACCGCATCGTCGCCGATCATGCGGATGACACGGTCCTCGTGTGCGGTGAGGAACGTTTGACAGGCGCAGAACTCGGTGGCCGCGTCCACCGGCTTGCGCGGTTGCTTCGCGCTCGCGACGTCGGCCCGGACGACATTGTCGGACTTGCACTTCCGCGAACGTCCGAGATGGTCGTCGCGCTGCTCGCGACATTGAGCGCGGGCGCAGCGTACGTGGCCTTGGATCCGCAGCACCCGGCTGAGCGGTTGCGGGACTTGGTCGACGACGCGCAACCGAAGGTGGTGCTCACCACTTCCACACTGGCCGGGAAACTCGTCGGAGATTCGCGGCCCGTCCCGCTCGCACTCGATTCCGATGCCGCGCGAGAAGAACTCCGTGCCAATTCCGAGCTTCCACTCGAACTCGGTGAACTGGCGACACCGCGGCATGGTGATCACCTGGCGTACGTCATCTACACCTCTGGATCGACCGGCAAGCCGAAGGGGGTGTTGGTCAGAAGTGGTGGATTGGCGCATCTGCTTCACCACCACCGCGCCACTATGTACCGGGAAACTGCCGAGCGAGTCGGAAACCGGCAACTGCACACCGCGCACACGGCGTCGTTCGCCTTCGACGCGTCTCTCGATCAGCTGTTGTGGCTGCTGTGTGGTCATCGGGTTCACGTGTACGACGAAGAACTCCAGAAGGACGCTGTTGCCCTGGTCGCGGCGTTCGAGCGAGATCGTGTCGACGTGGTCGACACGACGCCGTCGATGGCGGCAGCGATGGTGGACAACGGATTGCTGCGCACGCAGCGGCTGCAACTGCTTGTCGTGGGCGGCGAAGCGGCACCGCCCGCACTGTGGGACGCGATCATCGAATCCGGTGTTCCGGCTCGAAACCTGTACGGCCCCACCGAAACGACGGTCGATGCGATCGCGACCACGGTCGAAGGCGCCAGGCCGCGTATCGGGTACCCCCTCGCGGGTACCCGTGCGTACCTGCTCGACAGCGCGCTCGAGCCGGTCGCCGACGGTGAACGAGGTGAGCTCTATCTGGCCGGACCGCAATTGGCCAGGGGATACCTCGGCCGCGCCGGCGCAACCTCCGAGCGTTTCGTCGCCGATCCTTTCGGTGCTCCGGGAGATCTGATGTACCGCGCTGGGGACGTCGCGCGCTGGGTACCGGGGCGGGGCTACGACTTCATCGGTCGTAGCGACAAGCAGGTGAAGATCCGCGGACATCGTGTCGAGTTGAGCGAGGTCGAAGCTGTTCTCGGATCGGTGCCCGGAATCGGCGCGGCTGCCGCGCTGATCCGTACGGACGGAGGACGGCCCAGCCTGGTCGGCTACGTTGTCGCCGCTGTCGGCGCGACGCTTCCGCCGCAGGAAGAGCTACGCCGAGACCTCGCCGGTCGTGTACCGGATCATCTGGTTCCGGCCGCAATCGTCGTTCTCGACGAACTACCCGTCACGGTGAACGGAAAGCTCGATCGTGCGGCACTACCCGCCCCGGCTACCGAGTCGGAAGGTCGCGCTGCGTCCACACCGCACGAAGAAATTCTCTGTGACGTGGTGGCCGAGGTGCTCGGCCGCGAACGCGTCGGCGTGGACGAGGACTTCTTCGGCCTCGGTGGTGACAGCATCACGGCAATCAGCGTCAGCAGTCGCCTGCGGGTGCGCGGGCTGGTCGTGGCTCCCAAAGAGCTTCTTGCACAGCGAGATCTGGGAACAATTGCCGCTGCAGCGCGCAAGATTGCCGATGACGCCGACGTCGCAGCTACGGTCGCGGACGTGGCGACCGGCACGGTGATCGCTCCGCCGATCGTTCGGGCACTGATCGACAAGAATCCGACAGACGAGGCAATCGCGGGCTACGCGCAGTGGACTGCGGTGCGCATCGACGACGACCTCTCGCTGGATGACCTGCAGTCCGGCGTACAGACGGTCCTCGATCACCACGACGCTCTCCGTCTGCTCCTGCGGCGTGACAACGACAGCGGCACTGCTGAATTGATCGTCCGCGACGCGGGCGCGGTGCGTAGCGAAGGGCTCGTTCGCGAGGTGTCCGACAGCCCCGAACCGCTCCGGATCAGAGAGCTCGCAGAGGCGGCGGCAGCGAGTCTCGATCCACGCGCCGGTGAACTCTTGCACGTTGTGCTGGTGAGGACTGAGGCCGGTCGGCCCGATCAATTGATCGTGGTGGCTCACCATTTGATCGTCGACGGTGTGTCCTGGCGAATTCTGCTTCCCGATCTCCACGAAGCCACCGATGCTGCACGCGAGCGCAGGTCCGCCCGGTTGGCTGCCGGCGGCACTTCGTGGCGTCGATACGCGGGGTTGCTCGCAGAATTCGGGACCTCGGGCAGCAGGGCATCAGAGCTGGAGCACTGGAAGTCCGCATCGGTGCAGGCGGACGACGAGCCGATCGGCAGCCGTCGTCTCGACCCGGACATCGACGTGACCGCAACAGCTTCCCGCACGACAACTGTTGCGCCCCCGGCGGTCACCGACGCGCTGTTGACCACGCTTCCGGCGGCGTATCGAGCCAAGGCCGACGAAGTGCTTCTTGCTGGTTTGATGCTTGCAGTGCGCTCGTGGCAGCACGGTCGCGGCCTGACCGGGTTGCCCGCGCAGACCGTCACCGTCGAAGGCCACGGCCGCGACGCGCTCACCAGCGACACCGACTTCGCCGGAACCATCGGGTGGTTCACCAGCGAATTCCCGGTTCGGGTTCCCACCGAAGCACTGCTGACCGCCGACGATCTTTCCGACGCGCTCAGCGGCGGAGCAGCTGCCGGGCATCTGCTTCGGGCGGTGAAGGAGGCAAAACGCGCCGTGCCTGGAGGTGGCGTCGGCTACGGAGTTCTGCGGCACCTGGATCCCGAAACCGCACCTGATCTTTCCGCGTGCGCTACTCCCGAACTGCTGCTCAACTATCTCGGCCGCTTCCCGTCCCTGCCCGGAACCGGATGGCGATTGCCGGAACAGGATGCATTCGCGGTTATCGAACCGGCGACCAAGGCCATGTCGGAAGTGCTGGCGCTCAACGCATTCGTCCGCGAGGATGGCGAGACGACGCTGGCAGTCGAATGGACTGCGGCGGGTTCAGTGCTTGACGACGCGACGATCGTCGAGCTGCAAGAGCATTGGGAACGTGCGCTCGCTGCCCTGACCGCGCATGCCGCGCTCTTCGAGGGTGGTTTGACGCCTTCCGATTGCTCGGCGACGATCTTCGGCCAGGGCGCGCTGGTCGATCAGGCAGGGATCGACGAACTCGAAGCCGTCCACGGACCGCTTGCCGACGTACTTCCGTTGTCGCCGCTTCAAGAAGGTCTCCTGTTCCACGCGGTCCGCGACGGCGCGGCAGATGTTTACACGCTTACTGCACGCTTCGACCTTTCCGGCCCCTTGGACGAAGGAAAGCTGGCCGACGCGTTCGAGACGGTGATCGACAGGCACCCGAACTTGCGCGCCGCTTTCCACTACGAGCAGTTCGAACGTCCCGTTCAAGTCATTCCGCGCGGTGCAGGAGTCGAGTGGCGTTCGGTCGACCTGACCTTCGTTCCAGCTGCCACCGCATTCCGCTCTGCAGCTCAGCTCGAGGACGAGGCCGCCGAGCATGTCTTCGACGTCAGTTCGCCGCCACTTCTGCGCGCTCTACTGATCCGGCTGCCCGGTGGGGTGCACAGACTCGTTCTCAACGCGCATCATCTGCTCACGGACGGGTGGTCGACGCCGATCGTCCTGCGCGAGTTGATGAACGTCTACCATGACGGCGATGCGCACCTCCCGTCGCCGACTCCGTATCGCGACTACTTGGCGTGGATCGCCGGCCGGGATCAGGACTCTGCCCGTGCAGTGTGGAGCGAGCGTTTACGTGGGCTCGCCGCGCCGACTCTCGTTGCCGACATAGGGGCGCCGCGAAGTGTGCCCGTCGCGCTCGAAGTTCCACTTGCGGCATCGGACGCCGATGCGTTGATCGAACTCGGCCGTGCGCGAGCGCTGACGATCAACACGCTGGTCCAGGGCGCGTGGGCGGCTACGCTCGCCGAGGCGACAGGACAGTGGGACGTCGTGTTCGGGGCCACCGTGTCAGGTCGACCTGCCGAACTCGCCGGAGTGGAGGGGATGGTCGGGTTGTTCAGCAACACGATTCCGGCCCGCCTCGACATCGCCGCGAACGAGCCTTTGCTGGAACAGTTCGTGGGGCTGCAGAACGCGCAATTCGACATCGTGGACGTCGAGCACACCAGTTTGGCCGAGATCGAACGCATCGCCGGGATCGGTCAACTGTTCGACACGCTCCTGGTATTCGAGAACTTCCCGAACTCCGGTGCGGGACAGCCTGCGTCGCACACACTTCGGGTCGAGGGATTCACCAACCGCGGAGTCACGCACTATCCGATGACGTTGATGGCACCGCCGAGCACCGGTCTGGATCTGGTCCTGTACCACGATCCGGCGGTTGTCTCCGAAGCCACGGCGCAGCGAACGGTCGCTCGGCTCGCCGAGATCCTGCGTGGTTTGTTGACCGAACCGACAGCTCCCGCATCCGCGGTGCTGACGGTTGTCCGACAGACACGCCGCGTTGCCGATGCAACGGCCGCCACGAAGAGGGCCGACGAGCAACGTCAGGCGATCGACGCCGATCCCGCGGTCGTCGATGCGGTGTGTGCCTGTGTTGCAACGGTATTGGAGCTTTCCGACGTCGATCCAGGAGACAATTTCTTCACTCTCGGTGGTCACTCGCTCACTGCGATGAGGTTGGTGGGCAGTCTGCGGAAGCTGGGCATCCGCGTCGTCGTCTCGGATGTGTTCGACACCCCGACCCCCCTCGGTCTTGCCGCGGCCGCCCGCGTCGATCAGAAGAAGTTCTCGCCGGATTCGGTCGCTGTCGTTGATCGACCTACAGTGAACGCGGCGACGTTCCGCTCCCCGGCAGCGGCTGGAAATCCTGATCACGAGCGGTACTGGGTTCGCACGCTTGCGGGCCTGCCCCTCGAAACGGACCTTCCCTACGATCGCTCGCGCGGCGAAGAGTACCGCCCGCACACCTACGTTCGTCAGTTACGCGATGCTCGGTTCGGTGACGGATCAAGATTCGACGCGGTGCTGTTGGCCGCCGTGGCGGCGACGCTGAACGGCTTCGGCGGTGGTCGGGACCTTGCGGTCGGGCTGTCCTCGGACGAGACGGACACCCTGATTCGGATCGACCTGTCCGGCCGGCCGCACATTGCCGATGTCGTTCGACGAGTCGAAGACGCAGTGTCCGAGGCACGCGCGCATTCCGATGTCAGCCTCGACCGAATCGCCGATCTACTCGGACGTCCTACCAGCAGCCTCTTCGCTGCCCGCGTCGGTCACTCGCCCGGTAAGAGCGTCGACCTCGAGTTCGTCCGAACTGCAACAGAACTTCGATTGACGGTTGATGCCGGGCTGTTCGACGCCGCCACCGCAGACGCACTGCTCGACGGTGTGATCGCGGTTCTGAGCCACGAAAACAGCACCGTCGTCGCGGATCTCCGGCTGCCGGAGAGCAAGTCGGACCGTGACCCGGACCGACGCGCGACGTCGCCTGCCGGAATTTCGCAGTTGTTCGCCCGACAGGTCAGCCGTCACCCCGACGACGTCGCGGTAGTCTTCGGTGAGGTCGGAATTACCTACGGGGAACTGTCGGCGCGGGTCGACGAGTTGGCTCGCGAACTGCTCGCGGCCGGCGCAGGGCCTGAGAAGGTAGTCGCCGTCGCGCTCGATCGAGATGCGGATCTGGTGGCCGGACTGCTCGCGGTACTGCGCATCGGCGCGGCGTACCTGCCACTCGACGTCGACTACCCGACTGAGCGGCTCGAGTTCATGATCGAGGACGCGTCGCCGGTGTGTGTCCTGACCAGTATCGACAGCGCAGGTCAACTTCCGTCGACGGTCGCCACGAGCGTCTTCGTGGACGGTGAGTTCACCAACTCGGGCGTCGTGCTTCCTCCGGCGCCTGCGGCGGGTGATCACCTCGCCTACATGATCCACACCTCCGGTTCGACGGGTCGCCCCAAGGGCGTGATGGTCTCGACGGGCAACCTCGCGGCCTTCGCGGACACGGTAGTCGAGGATCGCTGGATCAGGCCGGGCGATCGCATCGTGGCGGTGACAACGGTGTCGTTCGACATCGCGGCACTCGAGTTGCTGTGCCCGCTCGCAGCGGGCGCCACGGTCGTCATCGCGGACCGCCGGACGGTTCGCGACCCGGATGCATTGTTGGCGTTGATCATCGCGAGTGATGCGACAGTGATGCAGGCGACGCCGGCACTGTGGCGAGTGGTCACCGAACATGAGGATGCGCCCCGCCTCGCCGCGGTGCGCGCCTTGGTGGGAGGGGAAGCACTCCCACAGGATCTTGCCGACGATCTGGTGGCCAACGCTGCTTCGGTCCGGAATGTCTACGGACCCACCGAGGCCACGGTGTGGGCGACATCTTCGGTCATCACGACCGGTGACCCAGTCACGATCGGTCGACCCTGGACCGATGTGCACGTACGAATCCTCGACGACGACCTGCGCGAGGTTCCGGAAGGCGTTGCGGGCGAGCTGTACCTGGGCGGTGCGCAGGTGGTTCGCGGATACCTGAACCGCCCCGATCTGACCGTCGCTCGGTTCGTCGCCGATCCTTCTCTGCCGGGGGCACGCCTCTACCGCACCGGAGATCTGGTCCGACGCAGGCGAGGGGTTTTGCACTTCCTGCGCCGTGCGGACGATCAGGTGAAGGTCCGCGGTTTCCGCATCGAGCTCGGCGAGGTCGAAGGCGCACTCGGATCGGTAGCCGGTGTGTTCCGCGCGGCAGCCACCGTCCGCGTCGATGCGGCGGGTACCGGAAGTCTGCACGGATACGTGGTTCCCGAAGGTGCAACCGCGCTCGATTCGGTACTGGTGCGCAAGGAGATTGCGCGGCTCCTACCCGAACACATGGTGCCGCAGACCATCACGGTTCTCGAGGCACTACCGCTCACCCTCAACGGGAAGGTAGACCGCAAGGCATTGCCCGACACCGCGCCGGATCGTGTGCCGAACCCTCTCGTAGCCGTCGATACGGATCGACGGGCACGGCTCGAGTCGCTGAGCCCGGGCTGGCAGGATGTGCTACCGCTCGGTCCCTTGCAGGAAGGCATGTACTTCCAGTCGGTTCTGGACGGTGCCGGCGGTACGGATGTTTATCACATGCAGCCGCGATTCGAGTTCTCCGCCGATGCCGCCGTCGACGTTCGCTCACTCCGCGCAGCGGGGGATGCGCTCTTGCGGCGCTATCCGAACTTGCGGGCCGGATTCACACACGCCGGGTTCGATGCTCCGGTGCAGTTCGTGCCCAGGGAAGCCGAAATGCCTTTCCGTGAGATCGATCTGAGCGCTGTCGCACCCGAGGACTTGGATAT
Source organism: Rhodococcus sp. KBW08 (assembly GCF_003852455.1). Lineage (NCBI taxonomy): Bacteria > Bacillati > Actinomycetota > Actinomycetes > Mycobacteriales > Nocardiaceae > Rhodococcus > Rhodococcus sp. KBW08. The sequence continues at coordinate 10,902 of NZ_QAJJ01000002.1, read as the reverse complement.
CGAGGTCCGCGCAGTCGACGAGGCCGAATTCGGCAGGCTGTTCGACTTGAGTGCGCCGCCACTCATTCGAATGGTGTTGGTCTGGTTGCCAGGTGGGGGAGCGCACCTCGTCTTCACTCAGCACCACCTGCTGACCGACGGTTGGTCGCAGACCTTGATGTACGCGGAGTTGTTGGCGCTCTACGAGTTTGCTCGCACTCACGGCACGGACCCGGTTGGACTCGACGGCGCGCTCGACAAGCCTGCGGACTTCCGTGATCACCTGCGATGGATCGCCGAATCGGATCGCACGGACGCCCTCTCGTCGTGGAAGGACTACCTCGCGGATCTCGAGCAGCCCACACTCGTGGGTGGTACGGGATCAGGTGGGCGGGCTCCGTTGCCGGTGTTCACCCGCGTTCAGCTCGAGCAGAGCGTCACCGAGGCAGTTCGCGAGCTGGCCAGACGTAGCGGCGTGACCCTGTCCACCGTCGTCTCTGCGGCGTGGGGCCTGGCCTTGCGTGCTGTGACGGGCCGAGACGACGTCGTCTTCGGATCCACGGTCTCGGGACGTTCGCCCGAGGTCGAGGGCGCCGACCGAATGGTGGGCCTGGCGCTCAACACCATTCCGGTGCGTGTCCGCGTACGGCCAGGTGAGGAGATCCCGGCGCTGCTCGGTCGCCTGTTCCGCGAGCAGGGTTCGCTGCTCGAGCATCACTTTCTGGGGCTCGGTGACGTACAGCGAAGCGCAGGGTTCGCCACGCTCTTCGACACGCTCTACGTTTTCCGCAACACCCCGCGCGACGAACAGGCACGTCGAGACACGTTCGGGCGCAGCGGAATCGTCGGGTTCGATGCGGTGGACGGCACTCACTATGCGCTCACGCTCGATGTGGACCCGGGTGTCGGGGATGCGGCGATGGCGCTCACACTCGAAAACCGCCCCGACCTGATTCCGCACGACGTGGCTGAGGACGTCCTGTCACGCACCATCACGATTCTCGAAGTGATGGCGACATCCGACACGGCTACGGTGGCGGACACGACGATTCCGCTTTCGAGCACTCCCGCGGAATTCGCTTCACAGCACGTCGTGATGCCGCGGCCGGACCAGGCGGGCGGCAGCGTGGACGCCTTGCTCCGCGAAAGGGCGGTGGCCACACCCGACGACACTGCACTGGTCTTCGGTGACGTCACGCTGAGCGCGGCCGAGATGAACTCTCGGGTGGACAGACTGGCGCGGCTACTCGCCTCGGTGCTGGGGCAGTCGGCGCCAGGCGGGGGTCCGACCCGTGTTGTGGCGCTCGCACTTCCTCGTACCGCCGATCACGTCGTAGCGATCTTCGCCGTCATGAGGACCGGAGCGGCATATCTTCCCTTGGATCTGGCTCACCCGCCGGCACGCCTGCGCGAACTGATCCTCGACAGCGATGCTGCGCTGGTGGTCACCACGACTCAGACGCGTGACCTCGTTGTTCCCGATGGACAGGCGTGTCTGGTCCTCGACGACCCGGACGTAACCGGGGTACTCGACGGGCAGGCTCCGGCACCAGTCGTCGACGAGGCCGCGGTATGCGGGCCGACTTCACCGGATCAGCCTGCCTACGTCATCTACACCTCGGGCAGTACCGGAAAACCCAAGGGCGTCGTCGTTGGTCATCGCGGGTTGACGACGATGTATCACAATCACAAGGCCGAGATCTTCACTCCGACGGAGAACAGCGCTGGTGGTCGACGTTTGCGCATCGCGCACACAGTCTCGTTCTCGTTCGACATGTCGTGGGAAGAACTGTTCTGGTTGCTCGCCGGGCATGAAGTTCACGTGATCGACGAGCAGGCGCGACTGGACCCCGTGTCTCTGGTGAAGCACTACCGCCAAGTCGGGATCGACGTCGTGAACGTAACCCCCTCGTATGCACGGGAACTGATGGCCGCCGGTCTCCTCGACGGTGAGCGGACGCCTGTGTTGGTGATGCTCGGCGGAGAAGCTGTGCCTGCCGAACTGTGGTCGCGACTGCGCGATCAGGACGGTGTCGACGGGTACGACCTTTACGGACCGACCGAGTTCACGATCAATGCGATGGGATCCCCGGTTCAGGGGAGCGAGACACCGTGCTTGGGTCGTCCGATTCTGAACGCGTCTGCGCGGGTACTCGATTCGGGGCTGCGGGAGGTTCCGATCGGAGCGGCGGGCGAGTTGTACATGTCCGGTGACGGAACGGCGATGGGTTACCTCCACCGGACCGCCCTGACCTCCGCTGTGTTCGTTGCAGACCCCTACTCCGTCGGCAGGCGCATGTACCGCACGGGTGATGTCGTACTGCGTCGCCGCGACGGTGAACTCGAATACCTGGGCCGCGCGGACCATCAGGTCAAGATCCGAGGCATTCGAATCGAATTGGGTGAAGTGGAATCCGCGTTGGCGTCGTTGCCGGGAGTGTTGCGAGCGGCAGCGTCAGTCCGAAGCGAAGGCGGCGCGCCGCCGCGACTGGTCGGTTACGTCATCGAAGAACCCGGCGCCGATGCAACCGATCTGCGAGCCGAATTGAGGGAGCGCGTACCGGCACACCTGGTTCCATCGGACATCGTCGTCGTGGATTCCATACCGCTGACGCCCAACGGAAAACTGGACCGGGGTGCGTTGCCGGCGCCCCCTGCCCGAGCGGCGGCCAGAGCACCGCGAACCGAGATGGAAAGGTGCCTGTGCCAGGTCTTTGCGCGGGTACTCGGAGTTGATGCGGTGGATCCCGAAGAGAGTTTCTTCGATCTCGGCGGCGACTCGCTTCGAGCGATGCGGCTCGTGGGGGAGATGGAGCACGACCTGTCGTTGAGCGTCGGTGTAGGAACGCTGATGACCCGTCCGACAGTTGCCGAGCTCGCAGCACACCTTGACGAGCCGGCGTCCGACATCGATCTGAGTCGCGATCACCTGCTGATGCTTCGGGCCGAAGGCAGCGGTGAACCACTGTTCTGCGTGCATCCGGCGGGTGGATTCGCTTGGCCCTTCGCACCTTTGACCGGCGTCCTCGAGGCCGACCGTCCACTGTTCGGCCTCCAATTGCCCACAGTTGCCGGGAAACCACTCGAACCGACGAACGTGGACCAATTGGCAGCGATGTACGTCGACACGATTCGCGGCGTGCAACCGAGCGGGCCGTACCACCTGCTCGGCTACTCGTTCGGTGGCAACGTCGTTGCCGCGATGGCGGCTCAGCTGGTCGATATCGGCGAGACGGTGGAGTTCGTCGGTCTGATCGATACTCATCCACTGGGAGATCGTGACGATCGCGGTCGCGACGATGCAGACGACCGAGATCTGGCCGCCGCCCTGCCGCCCGAGATCCTCACTCAGGCACCGGGACTGGTCGAGGCTGTTCTGGCGGGTTTTGATGCCACTCGTTTGCTCGTGGCCCGCTCGACGGACACAACCTACGACGGACCGGTTACTCTGATCACCGCCGACGCCGAGGCGTCCGGACAGCTGCTGGCTGATCGCTGGCGCGGAGTCCGCGGGGACCGGGACATGGCAGTACACCATCTGCCGTACGACCACGCCGGATTGGTGACCCCAGCCGGGTGGGCGGCGATTGCCCCGCTGCTCGACAGCCATCTGTCGAAACGCACGGCCACATAGTTCGAAAACCACACAGTTGAAACACAATGGGAGCTCAATGATGAAGTCCACACCGCCCCTCGCGATACGGAGTTGGCGACGTTTCGTCGCCATCGCAGGGTTGCTGATCGTCGCACTCGTGGCGATGATCGGTTGCAGCAGCGATTCGAACGACGAACCGACCAAGGCTGCAGAGCCCACGACGCGCGTGATCGAAACCGAAAAGGGCTCGGTCACCGTGCCCGCGTCGGCGGAGCGCATCGTGGTTCTGAGTGGCGGTCTCGCCGGATACTTGTACGCCCTGGACGCACCGGTGGTTGCCACCGATACCCGCGTGCTCGGTGTCACGAACCTCGACGGTGGATTCCCGCCGGCATGGTCGGACGCCGCAAAGGCGCAGGGCACCAAGGAATTGCCGGCCGGCGAGCAGCTCAACATCGAGGCCGTCGCGGCGGCTGAACCCGACCTGATCATCGGCGGTGGCCAGGGCATCACCTCGGTTCAGGCCGAGGAACTCTACGACCAGCTGACCGCTATCGCACCCACCGTGTTGGTCCCCAAGACGGTTGCCAACTGGGACAAGCAGCTTGAAATCGTCGCCGACGCCGCGGGCCGTTCCGACCAGGTTCCGGCACTGTTGAGCGCATACGAGGACAAGGTCAAAGAGGTCAAGGGCAAGATCAAGGTTCCCGAGGGCAACGTCGTCTACTTCCTCTCGGTCTCGAGCAACAAGCCGTACCTCGTTCCGCCGACGGCCGCGCTGCCCGCGATGCTCGCCGAGCTCGGTTTCAAGGCCGACGACGTCATGGCCAAGGCCGGCAACCCGCAGCTCTTCGGCTCGGGTGACTCGTTCGAGGTCAGCCCGGAGCTGCTCTCGCAGGTCGCCGATGCGCCTGTCGCCTTTGTCCTTCCGGTGTCCGGTCGCCCGATGGCCGAGCTTGCCACCGATCCGCTCTACTCGCAGTTGCCGTCGTTCAAGGCCGGCACGACGTTCGAGCTCCCCGCCAGCAGCTACCGTCCTGACTACGACGGCGCAATGGCTACGCTCGACCTGATCGGCCAGACCTTCGCATGACTCGATTCGGTGGGCTGGTGATCGATGTTTCACCGCTGCGGACCAGCCGTCCATTCCGGTATGCCTTCTCGGCGCGATTGATCTCGCTGCTCGGGATCGGACTGCTCGTCGTAGCCGTTCCCGCGCAGACATACCAGCTCACCGGGTCGACCTTGCAGGTTGCCGGAGTGTCCACGGCGATGGCCATCGCCATGTTCTTCGGCAGCCTGTTCGGCGGCGTGCTCGCTGATCGCTACGACCGGCGACGCACCATCCAGTTGGCCCGCAGTACTGCGGGCCTCGGCTTTGTCATTCTCGGCTGCAATGCGCTCTTGCCACACCCGTCGATGTGGGTCATCTACGTCGCGGCAGCTGTCGACGGCTTGGCCGGCGGTGTCAGCAGCTCGGCCTTGATGGCTTTGATGCCGACGTTGTTGCCGCGCAACAAGATGGCTGCGGCCGGCGCTTTGGTAGCGCTGACCACCGACATCGGGACGATGATCTCGCCGGCAATCGCCGGCGTGATCATCGCCTCTGGTGGCATCCCCGCGACATACTTTGTTGCTGCGGTGGCCACCGCAGCAACTGTCACGTTGTTCCAAGCCATCGGCCCTTCCCCTGCACCGGGCACGAATCACGAAAGCCCGATGCGCGCGCTTGTGACCGGCGTGAAATTCGCCGGCACGCACACAGTCATTCGCGGCATCCTGATCAGCGGACTGTTGGTCATGTTCGTCAGCGGGCCGATGGTGTTGCTGCCTGCCTTCGTCGACCAGGTTCTCGGCGGCGGACCCACCATGCTCGGTCTGCTCTACGGCGCCCCGGCCGTCGGCGCCGTGATCGGTTCCCTCACCAGCGGGTGGACGGGACGAGTCCACCGCAACGGCGCCGCGATGTTGATCTCTGTTGCGCTGATGCCCCTCGGCCTGGTGGTACTGGGTGCGTCGGGAGCAGCGATTGTCGCGTTCCTGGGCCTGGCCGGATTCGGCCTCGGCCGCGCACTCAACGACATTCTGAGATTTGCAGTCCTTCAACAGAACACGCCGGACGAATTGCGCGGACGCGTGTCAAGTCTGTGGATGGTGCAAGCCGTCACGGGTACGGCGATCGGTTCGATGGCAGCCGGGTTCCTCGGGCAGTGGCTCGAGCCGGGCGCCGCGCTACTGGTCTTGGGGCTCGCCGGTCTGACATTGGGCCTGGTGCTCCTGGCAACGTTGGGTTCGGTGCGCCGGGTAACTTCGGAGATCAACGAAGTCGATCACTCCGAAAACACTGTGCCGGTGGGGAATGCTCCGCCGGAAAAGGAAGGTAGTTCATGAACCGAGGAGACCACCTCGCGACCATCGCCGAAGTTCTGGCGGGAACCACCGGCGCAAAAGTGCCGTACCCCATCGGCATTCGCGAACTCGAAGTTGTTCGCAGCGAAATGGTCGGATCCGGACTGCTGCGTCTGACCTTGGGTGGACCGGAGTTGGCGGGCTTCGAATCGCACGCTCCCGACGAGCATGTCCGCCTGGTGTACCCGGATGCAGACGGAACTTTGCGTCTACCCGAACGCGACGGATTCAGCCTGAAGTGGCCTCGTCCATTGCCGATCTCGCGTGAGTACACCGTCCGTCGATACGACGCCGAGGCGGGGGAGCTGGACCTCGACTTCGCGCTCCACGACGGTGGGTACGCCTCTGATTGGGCTCAGGCGGCCACCATCGGCACTCGGGTGCACGTGGCGGGGCCGCCCGGTGGCGTCGTGGTTCCGTGGACGTACGACCGCTATCTGCTTGCCGGTGACATCACCGCCCTTCCTGCCATTGCTCGTTGGCTCGAGATGATGCCCGCTGCTGCTGCCGGGTGGGTGTTCGTCGAGATCACCGATCCTTCACAGGAAATCGAACTCACCGTTCCGGAAGGCGTCGAGGTGCGATGGCTGTACCGCGGCGACGTGCCGGCCGGTCACTCCGATCTACTCGAGCAGGCCGTCCGAACGGTGACGGTGCCCGAGGGCGAGCGCGTCTACGCCTGGATCTCCGGTGAGGCCACCAGCCTCAAGCCGATTCGCAGATTCGTGCGCGACGAACTTGGATTGAGTTCGGGCGACCACCTGATCACCGGCTACTGGAAGCGCGGAGTCGCGGACTTCGACGAGGACGACGACCACTGAACATGGTTGCCCCGGCCCCAGCCCTCGGCATCGTCACCGCGACAACGAGTCCGACAAACGCAACGATTGCCGCTACCCCGAAGGCCGTGGCGAATGCCGAGTGTCGGGGAAGGCCGCCGGATGAAGTCGCGCTCGCGATGATCCCGGCGGCAATTTGGGTTCCGACGGCAGAACCCAGCGATCTGGCGATGGTGACTATCGCCGTCGTGACACCTACGCGGTCTGCCGGTGCGCTGTCGGCGGAGATGACGAACACTGCCGTCGACGCGGCCGCAACGCCGGTACCCGCCAGGATCAGCACCACAACGATCTGCCACATCGTGGTTGCAAAGACTCCGACGGCGCCGCTCAGGCCGAGGAGGGCAACTCCCGCTACCGCAATGGCTTTCGTGCCGACCCGTTGTGCGAGCTTTCCGGAGATCACCGACGCGATCACCGCTGCGCCGTAGCCGATGCACAGCAGGATTCCGATAGCACTTGTCGATGCACCGCGGCCGAATCCGCTCTCCTCGGGCGCGGCGAGTTGCTGCGGAAGTAGATAGACAACTGCGCCGTAGGTGAACCCGAAAACCACGCCGACGACCACTGCGCTCCACATCGAACGATGCCGCATCATCGTCAGGTCCACCATCGGTTCGTTGGTCCGGCCCTGATACCTGGCCCAGATCGTGAACACCGTAGCGGCAGCGAGAACCAGCAGCATCGACGTCGGTGCGCCCCAACCGTTGCTCGACGCGCTCGCAAGCCACGCGGTCAGCGTCAACAATCCCAGGGCCAATCCACCCGCTCCCGGCCAATCGAGCCGGCCGCCGACCTTCGACATGCGATCTCGTGGTGTGCTCACAGCAAAAGCAATTGCGCCGAGTATGACGAAAGCGGTCGGAACTGCATACATCGCGGTGCGGGAGACGTTTTCGGCGACGGGCCCGGCCAGCACGACTCCCAGAGCGCCGCCCGCCACGACGACGGCACCGAGCAATCCGGTGGCCGTCTTCAGTTGTTCCGAGGACAAAGTGCGTCGTAGGACCACGAAGCTCACGGGCAACAACCCAAGCCCGAATCCCTGGAGAAACTGACCGAGGACGAACAGCGGGAAGATCGTTGCGAGAGCGGACACGCTGCCGCCGAGCACGACGATGGTCGTGATCGCGAGCAATGTGGGACGGGCGCCGTACACGTCGGCTATTCGCCCGGCCATCGGCGTGACGAGAACAGTGCTCAACGTCAGAGCGACGGAGGCGAGCGCTCCGACGTCGGCCGTCACTCCGAAGTCTCGCTGTATCAGGGGGAGTGCGGGGACGATGATGCTTTCGAGAGCGGCGACTGCTGCGATCAGAAGTGTCAGGCTGGCAATTGTTGCAACCGGTCGCTGCTGATGTCCGGAGATGCTCTCAGTGGTCATCGTGCTCTCTTTCGATCGGGGAGTGAGGAGCTTCTCGACGCGACGATGCGTCACCCCACCAGGAGTCTGGAAGGGTTGTGGCACTGCGTATATCGGTTGGCGCAGTAACGAGTCTTGATATTTCGTTACGCGTACCGTTATTGTGGAGGAATGTAATCGGATTCGTCAGACAAAGCAAGAGTTGGAGGGGCGGAAATAGTGCCAAGTATCGCCAGACAGCAACGGGCAGACTTTCGCTGCAGCCGTCGGTCAATGTCAGGTGATGTGACGGTTGGGCCTATTTCTCGTCGAACATGACGCTGATCACCAAAAGGATTCTGCGAGCAGGGAGTTCATCTGCCGGACACATTCAAGGTCCCCGTTTGAATGCCGGGTTTGTTAGCTTTCTGCCTGTGACGCGACGTCACGGAAAGTTCACGAATCACGGAGGATCATCATGGGTTCTATTTCAACGATCATCGGAATCTTCGAGCTCTACAAGCTTCTCGAGCCGCTGCTGAGCTCGCTGAGCTGATTCAAGTGTTATTCCGCTGTCGAGCCGGGGCGCCGAGGGACTCGGCTCGGCAGCGGATCTCGAGGATCCGGCGCGATCAGGACCCGTGGAACGGATGTCGGCACCGGCAGAATTCCATCGCTCCGGTGTAGTGGTCCATCACCAGGATTTCTGCGCACCGAGCGGGTTGGGGTGCGAACCTGAGGCAGCGCTCGATCCAGCCGCGCTCGAGCGAAGGGGCCGGGTGCGCGCAGTTCCCGCATCGGCCGGGACGTTCGGCGACACGTACGGAACCGTGGTGCTCCGGGGGCATGCCAAACATCTTGGTGGTGCGATGATTCCAGGGCAACGGTTCGGCTCGAGCGGAAGCTATGTCACGAAAGCGCCGGCGGCGATATGCGAGGACCGAACGCGTTGAGGCTGCGCTACCTGGCTACCTGGCTCCCTGATAAGCCGATTGCCCAGACTGAGTTTTTTGGTGCAAGCTGCGGCTACTGCGCTGACGCCCAGAAATTCTCGGACTATCTGGGCAACGATCATGTGGTGGTAACTGCGAACAGAATCCGATCCGGCTCGCGTTGCATACGGGTGATCGCGACGCGGCCCCCGATCCAAGCACCCAGTGCACCAATCGCAACAGCGACAGGGATGGCGAAATAGTTCACCGGGTTCGGTAGCAGCGCCCCGAGTAGAACGCCGGGCGCCGTTGTCGCGGCGAAGATGACGATGCCGAGGATGATCAGTCCGAAGGACGAGCCGTTGAAGGACCCGCGGGTGTTGAAGGAGAACGTCTTCTTCATCTCCGGAACCGGGTAGGGCGCTTTGGCGGATATCGCCACTACCAATCCTGCACCGACTCCCATCATCGAAATGCCGACGGCGATCGGCACGGCCAGTCGGTCGGTCCCGAGGTCCCCGAAGATCCGTACAGCAGCTGTTGCGACGACCACGAAGGGTGTCATCACGATTGCCCACGCGAT